>JAZDIP010000094.1:0-82468 GCA_043804925.1 bacterium
GTTGCTTTCGAAAAAGCGGATATGACAATAAGTAATGGTCTTTCCGTATACTTTTTCAAAATATCTATCATTGCCTCAAAACCGCTTTGAGACTTTAAAACCGCACCGCCTATTTTTATTATATTCATATTCTATATTTTGTAATCAACTGATACACTTGTCTGTCTTCTTTTCAATATAAAATCAACTGCTTTTTTATGTTCCGGATGTTCGATATATTCCCTCAAATCTTCCTTATTGTCAAAAGCAGATATTAATGAAATATCGTAAGCTCTGTCCGATTCAATAATATTAATGCCAACTTCATATTCCCGAATAACAGGAATTTTCGCAGGAAGTCCATCGAGCAAATTTTTGATTTGAACTGCATTTTCCGCTTTAGTCGAGCCCTCGGCAATATCGAGCAGTTTGAACATTACTAAATGTTTTATCATAACATTACCATCAGATTAATTTATAAATATTCAAAAATCCCGTTTAACCAGTTGTTACAACTGGCTAAAACAAAATTACGAAATTTTTCTCTTCATTAAAAAATCATGAAATTCATTCAGAGTTTTTTCGATTTCTGCATAAGATTCCATCAGTACAAGTTTTTGACGGACATTAGATGAATCGTAAAGACCTTTGAGGTATCCTGTGTAATGTTTTCTAAATTCGAGAATACCTTTAAGCTTTCCTTTATAACTCATGGAAAGACGCAAATGCTCAAGACATGTATCAATTCTTTCTCTCTCATTTGTTGCGATGATTTTTCCTGAGATTAAATATTCCTTCATGCTTTTAAATATAAAAGGATTTCCTATCGCCGCTCTTCCAATCATAACAGCATCACATCCTGTAGTGTCGAAAGCCCTTTTGCAATCTTCGGGAGTATTTACATCACCATTCAAAATTACAGGAATATTAACTTTCTCTTTTACCTTTAGTATCCACGACCAGTCAGCACTTCCCCTCATCCCCATAGCCCTTGTTCTGCAATGAACGGCAAGAGCAGACACGCCCACTTTTTCAAGCATCTGTGCTGTTTCCACAATTAAAATTGAATCGCTGTCCCATCCAAGACGAGTCTTTGCCGTAACGGGTATCGAAACTGAGTTAACGACTGCATTTACCATATCAGCCATTTTTTCCGGGCATTTCAAAAAAGCGGCACCTGCATTGTTGTTCACTACTTTTTTTACCCAGCAGCCGAAATTAATATCAAGAATGTCTGCACCGGAATCTTCAGCCATTTTTGCTGATTGGCACATGGAGTCAATTTTTGAGCCGAAAATCTGAACAGCTACAGGTCTTTCGTCATCAACAATTTTCATTTTACTGATTGACCTTTCAACATCCCTGATTAATGCTTCCGAGGCAATGAATTCAGTATATACAAGTTCGGCACCCATACGTTTGCAGATAATACGAAAAGGAAGGTCTGTCAAACCTTCCATCGGTGCAAGAACTAATCCGTGTTCAATTTCAATATCTCTTATTTTCATATATTTTTCTCTCAGGTTCGTACCTTTATTGCGATAACCGTAATATCATCAAACTGAACTTCAGATTTAGCAAAATTGCTGACATCACTGACAATATCATTTACAATTTCTTCAGCAAATTTTTGTTTGTTGGATTCCATTATCTTAAGTAAACGGTTTTCGCCGTATTCATCGTCTTCGGTATTCTTCGCTTCGGTTACTCCGTCGGTATAAAATAAAACTAAATCCCCGCTTTGTAAAACTATCTTACCTGTTCTATAATTATCAACATTTTCGAGAACACCTAAAATTATTCCACCCAGATTTAACAGTTCAATATCATTGTTTGATTTTATTAAAATCGGTGGATTATGACCTGCATTTATATATTCAAATGTATTTTCTGAAGGATTAAGTTCACCGCAAAAAAATGTTACAAAACGGTCAGATGCGGTATTTTGAAAAACCAGATTATTCAATCTAAACATCAACTGATTTAATGGTAATCCTAAAGGAGCAAGGACTCTCAATGCCGCCTGTACATTTGCCATCAGTAATGCTGCAGGCATTCCCTTTCCGGAAACATCAGCAATTGCTATCATTAAATTACCATTTGGCAGGCGGATAAAATCATAGTAATCACCACCAACAAATTTCGATGGAATCGTCGTACCAAATATATTAAAGTTATCAGTCTCAGGACATTCTTTAGGCAAAAGTTTCTTTTGAATTTCCAAAGCGAGTGCAAATTCACTTTCTAATTTCTGTCTTTCTACTTCCTTTTGAATCAGTTTTAAATTCTCCAGAGCAAGAACAGTTGTGTTCCCTATAACCTTAATAAAAAGTAAATTTTCATCAGTAAAAAGTCTTCCGACAGTGCTTCTTCCTATTAATAAAAAACCCTTAATAGATGATTTCATCATCATTGGCGAAACTACCCAAACTTCATTTCTGTCTATCCATTTCTGCAGTTCATAGCTGACAGATAATTCATCTGTAAAACAAGTATTTTTACACGACAAAAATTCATTTAATTGATTCAGAGGAAGTTTTTCTTTAAAAGTATTTTTTAATATATTAAAATCTCCTTTTTCTCCGTCATCCTGAGCCTGTCGAAGGATGTTCTTTCCGTCCTTCTGTCTTTCGGTTATTCTGTCTTTCCGTTCTTCCCTTTTCCTTTCTCCCTGATAAATAACCGCAAACCTTGTTATCATCAACTGACCTAAAAGATTCAGAGAAAGTGTCTTAATGATTTTTTCCTCAGAAAGAAACACGTTGAAATCTCTGCTCACTTCAAATAAAGTCGTTAGCAGTTGATTTCTTGATTCTACCATGTTTTTTTCATTCAATAATAAATTGATATTCTTTGTATTGTTTAAAGAATTTGCAGTTATTGATGACACTAATGAGATATAGTAATACTCTTCGTCGCTGATTTCTGTGGAGTCTAATTTTTTACTCATGCAAATTAAAGCCATCAGTTCAGAGCGGTAAATAATCGGAATACAAATTTCATATCCTGCTTCATGTAATTCACTAATATTCTCTTTGACAGATAATTCATCTGTTCCTGATATTTTGCATATCTCATTAATTTCAAATGAAGGGATTTTTTCAATATTCTGTTTTCCTTTTGACACTACAGGGACAAAATATTCTTTAGATTTATCAGGCACAAAAACTATCCCCCTGAACAGTTTCAGTTTTCCCATTAAACTCAATAAAGTAATATTAAGAATTAAAATCTCATCATTTGTTTCATTCAGCTTGGCACCAAGAGAAAGCAAGGATTCCAGATTAATTAATATTTTTGAATCTCCGCTCATTGATTACAATGGATAGATAGTACGTATTTGACCGGGAACAGAAAATGTTAAAATTTTTCCTGCATTGTTCGCATTTGCAATTTCAACTTCGTTTCGTTCTCCATTTATAATCAGTAATTGATTTCTGAGTTTATGATAAACTATATCACTGTTATATTCGGATGACAAAGTATTGATACCGGATTCTCTTCTTGCATCGAGCCGCAGTAAATGAGTCTTTGTCTGAATATAAGCCCAATCAGATAGAGTAATAATTAATTTTACCGGATATTGCTCGGTAGCTTTTGTTTTGATAGTTCCCAGTTCAATACTTGAAGTAATTGATTTGGTCAATGTATCAATAAAAGTACCCTTTGCGGAAGTTTTTTGTTGTGTATTATTAAGTTTTCCTTCTCCAAGCGATACAACCAATGCTTTTCCGTTTTCTTCACTACAGGCAACAAGACTTGGGGCAGTATTAACTTTAATTACTTTTTCCTCTTTATGTGTACGGGAATCTACAATTGATACGGTATTATCGGACTGATTGACAACAAATATTTGATTGCCGACACAAGAAATGGATATCGGATTTCTCCCGACTTTTATTCTTCTGGCTACTTCGAGATTGTAAATATCAATTAGACTTAATGAACTGTCATTACCATGGCAAACATAAGCATCAGTAGCATTTGCAAAACACATATCAGTCGGCTCAAGCAATTCTTCCGAGAAATCAAATGTTTTTAAAATTTGAAATGTTAATTTATCAATAACCTCGATTTTATAAACTGATGGCATTAAAAGAAAAATCATTCCACCGTATTCTGTAATTTTCGAGACATTACCCGATAGATTTATTCCGTTCTCTTTGAAAAAAACATCATTGGATAAAATTCCATCCTTAGTGTCGTATAAAACCAATTTAGGATTTGCCGAATCAACCGCAACAAGGAACTGTTGATTAATAACCACATTATTAATAATCTTCTCTTCGTTACAACCAAAGAAAAGCAGAACTGATATTAATACAATTATTTTCTTGTACATTGTTTTCTACCTTATATTGTCGAATATTTCTGTTACAATATTTCAATTTTATTAATAATAAACGTTCATTATTCAATCTTATTCTAAGATTATTTACCGATTTTGTTAGAACAATATATTTGCATTCTTGAATTACGTAGAGACCGGTCAAAAACATGTTTTACAAACTCTTAATAACTTCTTTCATCAATCGTGTCAGAAATGGTTCTGCTGAAGCCGCTGCTTCTAAGATATCCTCTAAACTGCAGGGCTGCAGAGCATCAGGATAACATTCATCAGTAACAACTGACAAGCCCAATACCTCAATTCCCATCTGACGAGCGACAATATTTTCGGGGACTGTACTCATTCCGACGACATCAGCACCAATATTCCGTAAAAAACGGTACTCTGCTCTTGTTTCCAAACTTGGACCTGTTACTGCAACATAAACACCCTTATGTACTTTAAGCTGAATTTCCATTGCAATTCTTTCTATAAGTTTGATTAATCTCTTCGACCAAGGTTCGCTCATATCGGGGAATCGTATCCCAAGTTTGCTGTTAGTAATTCCAACCAGAGGATTGTCGCCGGTCAAATTGATATGGTCTTCAATAATCATTATTTGTCCTTTTCGGATATAGGGATTCATGGAACCACTCGCATTTGAGATAAGTAAATTTTTGATACCAAGAAATTTCATAACCCTTACAGGAAATGTTATTTCAAGCATGTTGTATCCTTCGTAATAATGAAATCTTCCCTGCATGGCAATAACTTTTTTACCGGAAAGTGAACCAAACAACAATTTTCCTTTGTGAGATTCTACGGTTGAAACCGGAAAATTTGGCAATTCGGAATATGATAAAGCTAAATCAACATCAATTTCATCGGCTAATCTGCCTAAACCGGTACCGAGTATTATACCTATTTCAGGTTCGGAATCAGTTTTATTTCTGATATAGCTAACTGTTTCATCAATTTTTTTAATTAATTCTTCAGATATCCCCTGCATATTTCTCTCCATAAACTATAAAACTCAATTAATTCTCAACTATCAACTGACAAAGACAGGTACAGACATAAAGATAGTTTGTCTCTACATACAAATCAAAGTACAATGCAATTTATTTTTTTTATCCCTGCTCCAAAGTTGAGAGCGTACAATACCCTTACCTTCGATTCTTACATATATTCCGGCTTTTTGTAAAACATCTACAGCGGTTCTCAATGGAAATCCCGTAACAATTGGTTTATATTCCTGGGAACTGTTTATTTTATCCAATGTATCTGAGATTAAAGTTTTAAATCTTCGGGCTACAAGTTGAATTTCACTTCCTTTTGATATTTTAGTTCCGCTTTGCGGGTATTGAGAAATGATTATACCATCATTCAAATTCTCAAGTTTAGGATTGAATCCATAATCTCTTAAAATCCTAATTGCATCCCTGCTAAAAAAACCTTTAACATTAGGAATAAAGATTGTATCATGTGTTTTCTTGTCGTATTCCAATCCTACATTACCGTTAATAGCAATCCAATGGTTTGCAATTGCCTGGAACACTGGTGCTGCTGAAAGGCCTCCATAATAACCGGCTTGCGGTCTATCCATAATAACCGCTACAGTAATTAGTGGATTTTCAGCCGGAAAGAAGCCAATGAAGGAACCGGTATAATGTCCCCCAGCGTAAGAACCGTTCACTAATTGCTGAGCAGTTCCGGTTTTACCTGCAATCTTCAAGCCCTTTACTCTTGCTCTTTTACCGGTACCCTTTTCAACAACTCCACACATCATATCGCTTACAGTTTTAGAAGTATTCTCTGAAATGACCCGCCTTACTTTTTTTGTTTCAAAAGTTTCAATTACCTCTCCTTTTGAGTCAAGTATGGCTTTTACAAGATGAGGTTTCATATAAAAACCTCCATTGGCAACAGTCGAGTAGGCATTTGCCATTTGCAATGGTGTGGCACTCAAGTTATATCCATGACTTAAATACCTTCGAACAAAAGGTCTAAACTCTTTTTGGCTGGGAATCTTACCTTCCTCCTCACCAATGAAATCTATACCCGAAGTGTTCCCGAAACCAAAATCCCGTACATATTTATAAAATTTATTTTGGTCAAGTTTGTCTCCTACCTGAGCAAATATTACATTGCTCGATTGTTCCAAAGCTTCCCTGAAACTAACTTTCCCAATTGGATGGTCATCACGTATAGTAAAACCGCCAAAACTGATTTGTCCGCCATATCCGTTACAAGGTGATTCGGGAGTCATGATTCCTTCCTCAATAGCGGCAGAAGCAGTAATCACTTTGAAAGTTGACCCGGGTTCATAAACATCTGTTATTGCTCTAAGTTTCATTGCTCCGAATTCAACGTTGTTTTTTATCGTAGGGTCATAGGATGGGTAAGTAGCCATAGCGAGTATTTCACCGGTAGTGGGTTCCATAACTATTACCGTTCCTGAAGCTGCTTGTGAATTAACAACACCCTTTTGCAATTCATATTCGACTATTCGTTGTAATTCAATATCGATGGTCAACACAATCGAATTTCCATTGACTGCAGGTAAGACTGGTAAATCTGCTGCGGCATGTAAGAATCCGCGTGCATCGCGTTTCATCATCATAAAACCGCTTCTTCCGGTTAAGATGTTATCATACTTTTTCTCGAGACCACTTAAACCTTCATTGTCAATGTTGGTAGTTCCAATGACCTGAGAGCCAACATTCCCATAAAGAAAATTTCGTCTGGGTTCTTTGAATTTGATTAATCCTCTTAAAGTTAATGTATCAATTACGATAGCTTTGTCAGGCATAATACCTCGTACAAGCCATACGAAAGCTCCTTTAGTCGAATTTATTTTTCTAAGAAAATGTCTGTAGGATATTCCTGTTGCCTGCTCCAAAGCTTTAGAAACGATTAATTTGTCCTTAAGTATTGTAGGGTCAACTGCTATTGAAATACTGTTTATTGTTGAAGCAATGAGTTTCCCGTTTCGGTCAAGAATTCTCCCACGTTCAGCTCTTAACTCGATTTTTGATTCATGTTGATGTTTTGCCCTTGCTGCAAAACGCTTTGCATCATAAACCTGTACAATAAACAATCTGATAATTATAATTAAAAATCCAATTGTTACTGCAATTAAAACAAACCAAAATTTTGTTAATTTTCTTGGGGCGATTTCTTCAGTTGTCTCTATTTGCTCATCGTTCTCGTCTTCTATTTCCATTGTTTTCCTTTTTAGAAAATATAGAGAATATATCTTATAGCTACAAACAGAATACAAAGCGTGAGAATCCATTTAATGAGCTTTGCAGGCATATACTTTTGGGACATAGCGCCTAAATACGTCCCTGCTAAACCGCCTAAACCAAATAGTATTCCGAGAATCCAGTGAGGAGCTATGGACACACCAGGGTAAAACGGGTCAAGTATTTGGAAAAAGACTACTGCAACAAAAGAAGCCAAAAAAGTTCCGGTTAATGCTGCACCTGCTATCGTATAAACAGGTAAATGAAATATTGCTACGAATATAGGTGCCATAATTGCACCACCGCCAATTCCATAAGTTCCTCCGGCAATACCAACAATAGCACTAATAATCATTACTTTAATATTTGAAACAGTATATTCGTCGCCATAAAATTCAAAGACTAAATGCGTAAAATTGAATTTATTCACTTTTATTGTCGGCATTTTTTCTGAATTATTAACTTCTTCTTTTTTCCTTTTCATCAGCTCGTGAAACTTTTCTTCAGTTTTACTTTTTTGATAAAGCTTGCTTTTTTGCAAAATATCCTGAAGTAATCTAATGCCTATGTACAAGAGAACAAATCCGGCAAATATTTTGAAGTGTGTTGGATTTGGTAAATATTCAACTCTTAATATCGTACCCACAAAAACTCCGGGTAATGTACCTACCGCAACCATCAAAGTCAGATGCCAAAGCATTCTCCCTTCTTTGACATACCTTATTATACCACCCGGAATTGCAACTACATTATAAAGATGGTTCGTTGCACTTACTCCAGGAGTAGTAAAACCGAGAATACTAACTTGGAAGGGAAGTAATAGAAATGCACCCGAAACACCTCCTGAACTTGTGAAAAAAGAAATAAACAAAGCTACCAAAGGTGGTATAAACCAATAAATATCATGACCTGCTACATCTATAAACATTTGAATTCCTATTTTGTAAAAATTATTTCCGGTGGTGCATCAACTTTAATCATGCCCAGCTTTTCTTCTGCAATTTTACTGATTCTTTCGGGTGATTGTAAATAGTTAAGCTTTGTCATTAAGAGTTCGTTTTCGTTTTTGAAATACTCCTTTTTCTTTTTTAACTTCTGAATATCGGCAAGATAACCGTCAACCCTGATTACATTGTCAACATAGAGAACCGTGAACATTGCGGCTAATACCATTATACCAAAGACAGTCCATCTGCCCGGAAGCTTTATATCTTCGGCATACTGCTCGTCCTCATCTTCCGATTTGAATACTCTCTTAGAAAAAAAACTCAAATTAAACCCCCCGATTATATTATATTACAAAATTAAAGATTTTTTCAACATATTAAAAATTAATTAATGTTACCTGCTTTTCGCTTATTACTTATTGTAGGTATTTAGTCATTTTGTCCTGAAGCTATTTAGTTCTTCAGTCCTTCAGCCGTCAATTTCTTCAGTCTTTCTATCCTTCAACCATTACTTCATTCGGCTTTCTGCTTGTAGTTCTCAGTTTACTTAAAAATTTTATTAGTTTAAAAAATAAATTTTCATTAACTTAAAAATAATTTTAGGCATAAAACGATAATGATTTTTTATTTTTGTTAAATAATTACCGAGGGATGATTTATGGATTTAGCAGCACACATTGAAGATAAGCTGAACTACTATGCAGAAGCTATCATTAAAGGTCATGAAAAAATTGACGAGCACGCACTCGGAGAGATGACTTTTTACATGGCTCTTCGCAGAATTCTTAATGGAACCTATACATACGAGGATGTTGGTTTGATGGATGCCATTAATGATACATTACAGGAACTAAAATTGATTAACTCTGATGTAACTTTCTATAAGCTGAAATCATAAGTTTAAAAAATATTAAAAAGTTAAAAGCTTTTTGATTTCGATTTGTATTAAAATAAGTTCAAACTTGATATCGGTTTTTGGACTGGAAAGCCGGCTATTTATTATATTTGTTTTTAAAACTCAACTTTTTATATATTATTCAATTACTTGAGAAATATATTTCGCTAAATTAATCACTTATACGTTTATATATTTTATATGAATTAGAAATTATAAATTTATGGGTTTTGGATAAGAATGAAAAAGTTTTTCTTGTCAATTATATTGCTATCTTTTTGTTTATTATTAGATTTGTCTGCTCAGCAATCTTTCGTAGTTGCTGTGGTTACTCAAAACACACATTACAAATTCCAGCGTTGGAAAACTTCGCAAGACTTTCCTGAAGAATATATTAGAGATTATCAAAAACAGGGCTTTTATATTAGCGGTTTACAAAATTACAACAACTTTTGGTCCCTTGTCCTTTCCAAAACTTCGGTTATTAGTGAGCAGGTTTATCAAAAAAGCGAAGTATTTCCTGATAAGTTTATTAAAGATTATATTGCTCAAGGATTCTCAATAACAGCCATGTCTTATGGAAGCAAAGAATGGATTGCTGTTTTGAGCAAAATCCAAAATACAAAACCTGAAACGCAATACTATTTCTATGGACTTCGTTATCCAAAAGAGGAGATAAAGAAAGCTAATGAAGAAGGATATTATATCTCCAAACTACAATATTCTAATGACTATTGGATTGTAATCTTTACTAAGGATAAAGATGATGATAATAAGAAGTCTGCGATTATGCAGGAAATAATAACCGTTAAATCATTTGATGATGACAATCTCAAATTTTATTTGAACGAGGGCTGGCATATAAGCGACCTGACATATAAAGACGGAATCCTAATTCTATTATCAAAAAATTTGGATTGGGGAAGACAGGACAGCAAAATCATTTTTTATTCAAAAATGAGCGAAGCTATCAGCAATTGGTGGAACTACAAATATGCAATAACAAACTTAGTAACCATTTATGATATTGTTCTCAATATCAGTTCAGCAGACAATTCGGATTTTTTAAAAAACTCATATTCACTTACAAAAAAACCTGAGAGTTGCGAAGATAATCGGTTCGTTGATTATATCGAAAAAAATCAGGGAACGGAATCGGCTTTTCGTGCAGTGCAAAAGCTTGCAGGTACTTTCATTCAAGAAAAGGAATGGGAAAAAGGAATCGAGGTCTATGAGAAATACCGTATAAAATTCCCTGATTTCTCAGATAGGATTGATAAGATTATAGAACTTCTAAAAGCAAAAGAAGAAGGAGTGATTATCGAAAATCTCGGAACTGCCATTAATTCAGTGTTTAACGATTACTTCCCGATAATTAATTTGGAAGGAAATAAATTGTACTTTTGCAGTTTCAGCCGCGATGACAGTTTCGGTGGAGAAGATATATATGTTTCGGAAAGTAAAAATGGAATTTGGCAATCCGCAACAAATATTGGCAATCAAATTAATTCGGGTTCACACGAAGCAACTCTCGGAATTTCAGCTGATAATTTGGAATTAACCGTATTTGGAAACTATCCCGAATCACTTGGGAATGGAGATGTATTTTACTATTCGAAAACTGAAGATGGTTGGAGTAAGCGAAAACATTACCCGGAACCAATAAACTCAATGTACTTCGATTCTGATTTGTGCTTTTCAAGCGACGGTAATGCGATATTTTTTGTATCGGACAGGCCTTCCAATGGGAATTATTGTGAAAAAGACAACTTTTCAAAAGGCATCTGGGGTGGGAATCTTGACATTTATGTTGTTTTCAAAACAGACAGCGGATGGTCTGATGCAATCAATTTGGGCAATACCATAAACACTCCTTATATAGACCGCTCACCATATTTACATCCTGATGGAAAAACCCTTTATTTCAGTTCCAGCGGACATTATGGAATTGGCGGATTGGATGTTTTCAAATCAACCAGATTGAATCCTGATTCATGGACTGAATGGAGTGAACCGGTGAATTTGGGAAAAGAGATAAACACTACCGAAAACGATTGGGGATATAAGGTTTCATTAGACGGCAAGTTTGCCTACTTTGCAGCATTCAATTTGCAGGATACAGCTATGAAACAGGACATTTACAAAGTAACATTACCAAAAAAAGCAAGACCTGATTTAGTAGCCACAATTAAAGGAAAAGTGGTGGACCCCGAAGGTAATCCGCTTTCTGCGAAAATAAAATGGGAAAATTTATCAAAGGGAGTAACTGTCGGCGAATTAAGTTCAGACCCTGTTGACGGTTCTTTTTTCATTGCTTTGCCATTAGGGAAAAAATATGGGTATTATGCAGAAAAGGAAGGATACTATCCCGTTTCAAAAAATATTGACCTGACGAAAAATATAGATTCAATGTTAACCATGAAAGAAGATATTGTTTTGATACCAATTAAACAAATCAAAGAAAAGAATTTAACAATCAGAATCAATAATTTATTTTTCGATTTTAATTCGTCGGAACTGCTTCCCGAATCTTATCCGGAACTTAACAGGTTAATAAAAGTGCTCGATGAGTTCCACAACTTTAAAATTGAAATTTCAGGGCACACAGACGATGTTGGCTCAACTTCCTACAATAAGAAACTTTCAATAGACAGAGCAAAAGCAGTATTAGATTTTTTGGTTAGTAAGGGAATCAATAAAAAACTACTAATTCCCAAAGGATATGGTAAATCCAAACCCCTTTCCACTAACCAAACCGAAGAAGGCAGGGCAATGAACCGAAGAGTTGAGATTAGATTGATACAAAAGTAATTCAGCACAGATTATTAAAAAAAACAATGGCGATTTACAAATAAATAATAAATCGCCAATTTCGTAATGAGGATGCTCTTTTTTCACATATAATATCTAATTAATCAATGTAAAAATCCTTGACCATCTGACAGAAACAATTTTATCAATTAACTTTGAAAAAGGTAAATTTGTATCCCAAGACCAATAGACAATAATCGGAGTTCCGACGACATTATCGTAAGGAATAAATCCCCAATAGCGGCTATCGTCGCTGTTGTCGCGATTGTCACCCATACCAAAGCAGTAATCTCTTTCGATTTTATATTTTGTTACAATATTTCCATCAATATAAACATTTTGTCCAAACTTAGTAACTTCATGTCCTTCTTTTTGAATAAAAACAGCCCACTCCCAATAATTATCGGCTGAAATATTTATAAGGTCTCCTTTTTTTGGAATTCTTAAAGGACCGTAATTATCTCCGGTAAATCCACGACCGTAAGGAAAAGTTCTCATACTGTCGTCATTCATAATTGGTCTCAAAAATTTCACATGTTGGGGAAAGGATAATTCTTTGCCATTGACAAAAATTCTTTTATTTACAATATGCAATGTGTCCCCTGCTGTTGCAACACAACGTTTGAGAAAATACTGGAATTCAGCAGGTTCAACTTCATCCCTGTTCCCGGGATAAATAAATACTATTACGTCGCCAACTTCAGGTTTTTTAATTCCGGGGAATTTGTAATATGGCAAAGGTATATTAAAAAATGGCACAACCTGAGGTGTCGAAGGACCATAAACAAATTTATTTACAAATAAAAAGTCACCTGTCATTACGGTATTTTCCATTGACCCGGTAGGAACAACAAAACTTGCTATTGCCAATCCGTTGATAATCATTACAACAATTATAGCACCCAATATGGTTTTAATCCATGATAGTGCAATTTCAGAAAAAGTTTCCGGTTTTTTTCTGCTTTCTTTTTTTGCTTTACGCCAGTTCAGATATTTTCTGAAAAGCCCTATTTCTTCTGTATTTGCTATTGATTTTTCTATTTTTGCCATTAATTTTCCTGATTTATTTTTTGACATTATTACTTTTTTATCCTTCGACAAGCTCAGTATGACAAGATGGAAATAAAAATTGTATCAAACTGATAAATCAAAACTTTATAAACTATCTATTTATAAATAATACGATTTAACCAATAAAATGTTTCGCATTAATCATCCAAACTTAAAACTGCAAGAAAAGCTTCCTGTGGGATTTCTATTTTTCCAACTTGCTTCATTCTTTTCTTGCCTTTTTTTTGCTTTTCTAGCAATTTTCTTTTTCTTGTAATGTCCCCGCCATAACATTTTGCAGTTACATCTTTTCTCAATGCTTTGACGTTTGTTCTCGAAATAATTTTAGAGCCGATTGCCGATTGAATAGCAACCTCATACATTTGTCTCGGAATTAACTCTTTCAATTTCGAGCATAATCTTCTTCCCCAATCAAATGATTTATTTCTGTGAACAATCGAAGAGAGTGCATCTACTTTTTCTCCGTTAAGCAGAATATCTAACTTAACAAGGTCTTCACTTCTGTAATCTATAAATTCATAATCGAGTGAAGCATACCCACGCGATACCGATTTCAATTTATCATAAAAATCAAAAACAACTTCAGAAAGGGGTAGTTCAAATCTTATGTCAACCCTGTCAGATGATAAGAAATTTTGGTTTTTCACAATACCTCTTCGCTCGATGCAAAGTTTCATAATGGCACCAATATACTCAGGAGGGGTCAGTATATCGGCTTTGATAAAAGGTTCCTGAACTTCATGCCCGGTGCCTCCTTCCGGCAATTGTGCAGGATTGTCAATAAATGACTCTTCACCTTTGTTGTTAATAAGACGATACCTTACGTTTGGAACAGTATTTACGATGTTTTGGTCGAACTCACGCTCAAGCCGCTCCTGAACAATTTCCATGTGGAGCAAACCCAAAAATCCGCAACGGAAACCAAAACCCAGAGCATTCGATGTTTCCGGCTCGTAAGTTATGGATGCATCATTTAAAACAAGTTTAGCCAATGATTCCCTTAATGATTCAAAATCTTCGGCATCAGAAGGATAAATACCGCTGAACACCATTGGTTTGACAACTTTGAAACCGGCAATAGAGGATTCGCACTGTCTTTGAGGATGTGTTATTGTGTCACCCACTTTTGTGTCTTGCAAATTCCTAATGCTTGCATTCATATAGCCAACTTGCCCTGCCGACAATTCTTTTGTCCGGTGGCGTTTCATTAGTAAAATTCCGACTTCCTCAACTTCATAGGTCATGCCTGTTGCCATAAAAAAAACTTTATCCTTTTCTTTTATAGTGCCGTCGAACACTCGAAAATTGACAACAACTCCGCGATATGGGTCAAAAAGCGAATCATAAATCAATGCTCTTAAAGGAGCTTCCGGGTCCCCTTTGGGATGAGGAATCTTTTGCACAATTGCTTCTAAAAGTTCAGGAACTCCTGTTCCCTGCTTAGCAGAAACATAATATAAATCTTCTTCATCGCATCCGGTTAAATCCATAAGCTGATGCTTAACGTTTTCCGTCGTGGTTACCGCACTTGGCAAATCAATTTTATTTATCACGGGAATTATTTCGAGATTGGCTTCGAGAGCAAGATAAAAATTACTGATTGTTTGTGCTTCTACCCCCTGAGTTGCATCCACAACAAGCAAGGCACCTTCGCATGCCGCCAGCGAACGCGAAACCTCATAAGTAAAATCAACATGTCCGGGAGTATCTATTAAATTTAAACTATATTGAATGCCGTCTTTGGCAGTGTAATCCATTTGAATTGCATGCAGTTTAATTGTTATTCCTCTTTCCTGTTCCAACGGATTATCGTCGAGTATCTGGGCGTTAATCATCTCACGCTCGGTTACCCTGCCCGTTAGCTCCAGCATACGGTCTGCCAAAGTTGACTTACCGTGGTCTATATGAGCAATGATAGCAAAATTGCGAATTTTATTCATATTAAAGTGCAAATTGAAAATATACAAACTTCAAAAATACTAAAGGTTTAGCAGGTATGCAATATTTTTCGTTTTTGAAGTTCCCCCATTTTTTAACCAAAAGGGAGTGAAAGCTGAAAATCCAGAGGAGATTTCAATTTAATGCAATCATCATTTATACCTTTTCTACAATTAAAAAATAATCTGTGAATCCCGTCAGCAATTGCATATCAATTAAATGCCGGAATTGTAAAGAACCTTATCCCTTTCCCACTACCAAGAAGAAAACCTCATCCCAATCGGGTAACTTAATTTTCTCAGTCCCATAACGAATATTTCTAATATGTTCCTTGCCATTCTTATAATATATTTTGTCTACAATCCTTACATTTTATTTTATTTGTAATTTTACCGACATTACACGCTTTAGTCTTGAATACCATATTGCGTTTCTTTTGTAGTCTTATAACATATCTCATACGTTCCGGAACAAATTTTTAGAAGAACATCTTACTATCTCCCTCACGATATATATAACCAATATACATGAATTCTCTTTACTTTATACTCAATTTATCAATTACCTTAAATAATCTGAGTGATTATATTTGTAAAATCATCTTACTCAGTTGAATATGCTTCACAGTACATTGAGATTTAATCGTATTCATCCATATTAGATACTACAACCTGACATGTTCAATAACCGTTGTTCAGCATATTTTCACTACAATCATAAACGATACGCATCTTCTCCATCTTCTTTGCATATTTCCTACTGCTTATCACCGGGATATAAAGCTATGACCGTATCTTCATATTTTCTATCTAAACTTAGTTGCTGATTATTTGAATTATATCATCGCTCCTGTCGTACAATGACAAGTTCCTGCACAGTCGGTTTTCCGTCTTGATTAATGGAATTTTTTCCAGTAGAGTTATGCTTATATTGGATAATTTAATATCCTTCGATGCTTGTATTCCATAAAGTATTTCTTTTATGAACTTCTTTTGTGGTTTTGAATAAATCTTTGAAATTATCCCCGTGAATTTTCCTGTTTGTTTCTTAATTTTGTATTAGTTTGATTTTAGAGTCCATTTTGTTTGTATCCTTATAAAAATTATAAATTTACTAATGGACTCTTTAATTTTTTAGGGAATCTTTTTGTCCGGATTTTACTTGATATTCCACTTGTATATTTTTATTTCTTCTAAATTTTTACTGACTTACTTCCTTTGTGAACTGTTTTTGGGGAAACTTCAATCAATAATAAATTGCTTAATTTGGTAATACTTCTTAATTTGAACAAAAAAATATTATTTTTTAGTTGAATTAATGATAATTCAATGAAAATATCGGAAAAGTTTGCTACATTTCAAATTGAACAATTGAATTGTAATTGGGAATTATTAAATTTGTCTTTGAAAATTATTTAATTAAGTATATAAATGACTGAAAGTATCATAGAAATTATTAACAAGAGCGATGAGCTGACAAACCGCTTAGGGGAAATTCTTGAAAAGCATAAATGCACGAAGAATTATATGTGTTTAGAAAGAACACTTGATGAGCTTTGTCCGGTTTGCCCCCTTGGAAATACAGAAATTCTTGAATGTATAAATTGCAAATACAACACATGTAAATATCTCTACACAGTCGGTGGCAAATCATTTTGCGAATGTGAAGTCAGGATATTTATACAACAGTTTTTGAAATAATATACTTTATTTTCTCCTAATGTTCTCCATCTTCGGATTTGGCATCAGTTATTTAGTTATCTTCTAACATGTTGCAGAATTATCTAATAATAAGCAATAAATAACGTCATTAAGTTTTTTAGAACGATACAGAGATTATGAATTTTTTAAATCCAATAGCATTAATAGGTTTAGTAGCAGCAGCGATCCCGATTGTTCTTCATTTTTTGAACCTGAGAAAATTGAAGATAATCGAATTTTCATCTTTGCGGTTTTTGAAGGAATTACAAAAAACAAAAATCCGAAGACTTAAACTTAAACAAATAATATTATTAATATTACGAACCTTAGCAGTTGTCTTCGTAATAATCTCCCTTGCACGTCCTGCAATAGAAGGCACTTTACCCGGGTTCGGAAGCTATTCAAAAACAAGTGCTGTTATTATTCTCGACAATTCTTTCAGTATGGATTTATCCGACGAATCGGGTAACCGTTTTACCCAAGCAAGGAATGCCGCGATGTCAATTTTGAATGAATTGAAAGAAGGTGATGAAGCGACTATTATTGAAATGGCAGACGGAGAATTCAATAAAATTTCAACACTTTCGAGAAATTTTGAAAATTTAAAAGGGCATTTATCAAAAATAAAAGTGGAGTATCGTAAAGCAAATATTGAAAGATCTTTAAGAACTGCAATTGCTGTCTTAAAAAAAGGAGTCAATATCAATAAAGAAGTATTCATAATCAGCGATGCTCAAAACAATATATTTTTGAAAGATATAAAGGATAGCTTCAGAATTTCTGACCCTCCTGTTGTATATTTTGTTCAAATTGGTGCTAATTCGGAAAATTCGATTTCGAATGCTTCAGTTGACTCAATTGAAGTAATGAACCGAATATTTCAATATGATAAATTGGTTGAAGTTGAGGCAACAATCAGCAACAACTCGAAGAAAGATTTAAACAGTCTTGTGGTCAGTATGTTTTTCAATAAGAGTAGAGTAGCTCAAAGAAGTTTGGATATTCCTGCAGAACGGACACGTAAAATAGAAATTTCTGCATCTCCTCAACAATACGGTCTTATTAAAGCTTTAGTACAAATTGAGGACGATGCGCTAAACCTTGACAATAAAAGACATTTTGGATTTGTAATTCCGGATAAACCGAAAGTAGCACTGATTGGTGATATTGGTACCACAAAATTCATTCAACTGATTTTAGCTTCCGGCAGCAACGGGGAGAATCTTACAGAACTTCAAAATTTCGATTCTAAACAAATTCCCGCCGTAAATTTTACCGATTACGATATGATAATATTTGCAGGAGGTCCTTATCTAAGCAGTGATTTCCAAAAGCTGGCTCAATACATCAAAAATGGCGGAGCCGGTTTGATTTTCGCTGATGCAATTACTGAATTTGAATTATTCAAAACAGCTTTGAGTGAAATGGGTTTTGGTATAATTAAAGAAAAAAAATTTGAACAGAGCAATCCATCTGTTTTCACAATGGTTGATAAAATTCATCCGATATTTGAGGGAGTCTTCAAAGGAACTACAGATAACAAATCTATGGTCGAATCACCAAATATCTATAGAACATATTCAAACAACGGAGGATTGACAATTATTTCCATTACCGGTGGGAATTTCCTTTCGGAAAGTAGATTAGATAACGGAAAAGCGATTTATTGCTCTGTTACTCCGGATGCCCAATGGAGCAGTTTTCCTCTAACGGGTCTTTTCCCTGCTTTTATTTATAGAAGTGTTATATATCTTTCTTCTACTGAAGGATTAGGCAGGTTTGCCAATACCGGTGAAAATGTGATGCTGTCTTTACCAAAAAGATTTGCTTCCGGTTCCAATTTCAAAATTGTGGACGCTAATGAAATTACAAGATATCAATCGGCAGTAATGCCTCCGTCAGGTGCTGTGCTTTCACTGGATAATCTGAATGTTCCAGGTGTTACCACAATATACTCCAATCAGGAAAAAATCATCGATATGGTTTCTGTAAACCATCCTTCCTCCGAATCGAAATTGCAGTCGGCAGTTAACTCTACAATTAAAAAAAGTTTGGAAGAACTGTTGGGTGTTCGAGCAAATATTAACATTATAACTGAACCTAAAAAAGTAATGGACAAGGTCAATCGCTTGAGAACAGGCACCGAACTTTGGCAGATTTTTATTATTCTTGCTTTAATGTGTCTTGTAGCAGAAATGATAGTCAGAAAAAATAATAAAAATGATACTGAAAATTAAATGAAAAGCACATCCGATATTATCAAAAGCAATGAAATTCCCGATAATTACAAATATTATTGGAATTATCAACATGAATTGGGCAAACAATTTATTGTCCCATATTCATTAAAAATTGGATGTTTCGAAAAAGGGGATTCGGTTTTTGAGGTGGGCTCTGCAGAAGGAGGAGTCTTAACCGCATTTGTCGAAGCAGGCGGAGTTGAAGCCGTAGGTTCGGATATAGCACAAAACCGTCTCGAAATGGGAGAAAAGATAACAAAGATACTTGAACTGCCAATTACTTTCAGTAACCACAATATTATCACTGAAGAAATTCCCGAAGAATGGATTAACAAATTTAATTTGGTTTTACTCAGGGATGTTATCGAACATCTTGACGATACTTCTTTAGCTTTGAATAATATTAAGAAAATAATCAAGCCAAATGGATTTTTGTTTGTCTCGTTTCCTCCCTACTATTCTGCGTTTGGCGGGCATCAGCACACTTTGGGTAACAATTTAGGGAAGCTGCCATTTATTCATCTTTTACCAAATCGGTTTTTTCATAAGCTAATTGCAAGCGGGAGAGAAGCGGATATCGAAGAAGTAAAAAGACTTCAAGATATTAAGCTGACAACTAAGAAATTTGAAAATACATTGAATAAAACCGGATTCGAAATTCACAAAAAAGAATTTTATTTGCTCAGGCCTGTTTACAAAATGAAATTCGGTTTACCTACAATAAAATTGACAAAACTATCCTTCCTGCCATTTATAAAAAAATTTATCAGCTTGGAAGCTTTGTATGTTTTAAGAAAGATAAAATAGCAAAATAATTTTTGATTTCTTTGCCATTTACTTTACAAATAACATCACCTGCTTTTAGATTTGCTTTACAGGCAGGACTAATCCTGAAAAATATCAGCAATTACAAGACCTTTCGGATTAATTTCAAAGTCCGGCATAATCTCATGCAAGCAGTCATATCCATCTGACTTCCGCACTTTGACACTCAAAACTTAAAGATTGAAAAGTTCACATAGAAGCTGTTGTTCCTTACCGAGTATAAGTGTATTAGAAATGAACTCTTTGTTGAGCGGAGTTTAAATTTTTATCGAATAGCAAGATGAGACGCAACTGACAATACGACGGCACCTGCATCAATAATTGTAATATTAACTTTTTCCAATTTAATAGTCCAATAAAAAAGATGCAATAAAATTTTTTTCTATATAATTGACTAACAACTTTTTGATTATTATTTATCCGGTATTTTTTTTATGAAATAATCCAAAACAACATTTTCTTTATATTTTGTTTTTAGGTTATGAAGTTCTTCAAGAATCTCTGATTTATCGTAAATTTGATTGTTTTCAATTTCATTTTCAAAAATTGAATTAGCATCTTCAAATTTATTATTCAAGACATGAATATAGAATTCATAAATTTTCCAATTATAATGCGATGGATATAAAAGTTCGGCATTTTTTAACTGTTCTTCTGCTTGATTTAACAGATTACAATATAATAAACAATTCAAAAAACCTTCAAAATCGTCAGTAGTCACCTTGTCCTTCTTTTTATAAATTACCGACTCATAGTCCCGATATGCACTATCACATTTATTAAGTTCAAGATATGAATCTGCCCTATCAGTATAAGCTTTCATATCATCAGGATTTTTCTGTATATATTTATTAAACCAGTTAATACTTTCCTGATAATTTCCGATAAAATAATTAGATAAACCAATTAAATTATAAAGGTCAATCAACGAAGTATCCATAGCCAAGGAAAATTTCATATCATTTATTGCTTTCTCATATTCGTCAAAAAAATAATAATATAGCCGGCCTCTGTTTGCATAAGCGTTAATGAAAGCCGAATCAATTTGAATTGCTTTAGTGAAATCAAATAACGCACTTATATAATCTTTTATAGCAACATAAGATAAACCTTTGTTGCAAAAAGCAAATTTTGAGTTAGAGTCTAATTCAATAGATTTTGTGTATTCTAAAATCGCTTCATTATATTTTTCTTGACGGTAGAGAATATCTCCTTTTTGCTTCAAGGATGCTGACCATACTCCATCAAGACCTGATTCTATTGATATCGCTTTATTAATATCAATAAGTGCTTTTTCAAATTCCCCTAATAAGATATAAACGTTTGAACGATTATGAAAAACAACATAATCATTGCTATCAATATTAATTGATTTATCAAAATAATATAAAGCGCTGTCATACATTTTTTGACTTTGATTAAGAACACCAAGATTGCTATAAATTGTGCTCCAATCATTATTAAGTTCAATTGTTCTGTTAAAATATTCTTTAGCTTGATTATAATTTTTCATTTCCATATAAGTTATACCTAAACCTAAAAAAGCAGATATATTTTTTGAATTTAAAATAATAGCTTTTTTATCAAACTTTAATGCATTGTCAAAATCCTTACTTTCCCGAAATTTGGTTGCTATAGTTACTAATCTGCTTGAAATGACATCATCAATAGACAAATCTCTTAGATAGTATCCGCTTTTTATTGACGTTTCGTTAATATGATGATGTTCAATATAATGTTTTCTATCTTTCTCGCAGGAATATAATGTTTCCCAATACAAACTATCATTATTCTTACATCTGAAATGCAAAAAAATATGACCGGGTGCTTCAACAGCATATAAAGGTAACTTTAATATTTCTGCTATACCTAAATACGTCAATACATAATTTCCACAATCAAATTTTTTCTCAATTAGACCATTTACAAACAAATCGCCATGCAGATGTAATTTAGTTCTTATGCCTAACTCTTTGTGAATATCTGAAATTTGTTGCAGGATTTTGAGTGCTTCTTTTTTTGTGTATTGTTGTTTGGTTTTAATGTTTTCAGATGCTTTTTTCAATATATTATCTAATAAAACTAAAACAGAATCAGGTATTTCATAACCGGCTTCTTTTTCAATATTGATTACATTATAGACAATGTTTTCTTCAATACTTTTACAAATAATTACCTGAGTAAATGTAATTATTAAAACAAGTATATTGAACCTTTTCATTTTTTAATATGTTTGAATTGTAACATAATATTCTATTACAAATTTACAACTTATTTAACTTATTAAACTCATTAAACTTATTAACTCATAAAACTTTATGAACTTTAAAACTTTAAAAATTTTATGAACTTTTAAAACTTTTAAACTCTTCCTCCCTTTTCCATTCTCCTTTTTCCTTTCTCCCTCTTTCTACTTTACAAACTTTAAAACTTTATAAACTTTCTACTGACTTCTTTGGCATGAAAATTGAGAATATATAATTGAATAAATAATTAGAAAGGATAATTATGAAAAAATTAGGAATATTCATCGTGCTTTGGCTTTTGCTTTTGTCACTGGTATATCTTTTACATTCGGAAGACCAGCAAAAAGCCGCAAAACCCTCAACAATAAATACACAAATAAATAATATTGTTAAGCTGTATGGAGATAGAGCATTTAAGGCATTCTATTCAATTGAGGAATTGAGACCCTACAGTATAGTACAAATTGACCAAATTTGTGACATATATGATAATAACTGGTTATCACCTAACACCATATTAACAAAACTGGATAATGAAGACAAACAGTTTTTAACAAAAAGCGTAGCGGAGTATATCGGTTCTTTCAATGACCCGGATAAGGAAAAATATCTATTGCTAAGAATTGTAAACTGGTGCAAAGCCGATATGCAATTTTCTTTCATTAACGACGGACTTGGCATATATCAGGAGAATATTGTTCAGGCACTTCATAATGTTAATAAGGTTAATCAAAATTTATTTGATAATAATATTAAAGCAGATGGTAAAAATGAAATATCAGGCCAGGAAAATGATTATACTTATTACCAGACTTTAAATTTGATTAGCAATATGAAGACATCAGACCAGATGAAGTTTTATGGAGACATATATTATCAATTGGCATCAATGTTAGATAAATAATATATATAAAAATGGAGGATTGTAAGTTACTAAACATAGAAATTCATTGCAATTACATTTAAGGAATGGAATCAATATGATAAGCGGATATATTCTCTCTTGAAATTCAGTCACATCTTTATTGATATTCAGAAAAGTTATAACAAAAAAGAATTTTGTTGTTATTAAAATACTAATAAAATGTTTACGTCAAAAAAATATTTAAATGGCAAGAACGTAATTACTATAATTGACAATTGATAATTGGCAATGGATAATGATTATTTTATAAAAATATGAACTATTAAATCAAAATAGAATTATATAACTGGAGTGTGAATGCGAATTACCAAACAATATACTAATCGCGAATCACAGTCTCTTGACAAATATTTGCAGGAGATTGGGAGGGTCGAATTGCTACATCCCGAAGACGAAATTACCCTGGCACAGTTAATAAAGAAGGGTGGTTTGCCGGGGACGAGGGCTCTCGAAAGATTGGTAAAAGCGAATTTAAGGTTTGTGGTTTCAGTAGCAAAGCAGTATCAGAATCAAGGTCTTTCGCTCGGAGATTTGATTAATGAAGGCAATTTGGGCTTGATTAAAGCCGCAAAGCGTTTTGACGAAACCAGGGGTTTTAAGTTTATTTCTTATGCCGTATGGTGGATACGGCAATCAATTTTACAGGCACTGGCAGAACAATCGAGGATTGTCCGCTTGCCACTTAACAGAGTCGGTGCTTTAAATAAAATCGGCAAGAAGTTCAGTGAACTTGAGCAAAAGTACGAACGCGAACCTACTGCATCTGAAATTGCAGAACAATTGGAAATGAGTGTACCGGAAATTGCCGAAACCATTAAAATTTCAGGAAGGCATTTGTCTGTTGATGCTCCTTTTGTACAAGGTGAAGACAACAGATTACTCGATATTTTGCCAAACGACATGCAGCCGCCTCCCGATTCCGAATTAATACGTGAATCTTTGAGAGTTGAGGTAATGCAGGTCTTAACAACATTATCCCAAAGGGAAGCCGAAGTCATTAAACTTTATTTCGGTTTGGACGGGCAATGCCTGACGCTCGAGGAAATTGGCGAAAAATTTAATTTAACACGTGAAAGAGTAAGACAAATTAAGGAGAAAGCTATACGCAGATTGAGACACGCTAGCCGCTCAAAAGCTTTAAGAGCTTATTTGGGCTAATTTATAATTGAGAATGGATAATTGATAATGATTTTTCGTGAACGGTGAATCGTGAACCTATGAAGACAGAAGTCAGAAGACAGAAGTCAGAATATTTTTTTATGTAGAATGTAAAATGTAAAATGTAACTGACTGCTGACGACATAGTGAAAGACGGAATGACCGATAGAAGGAAGGAAAAAAATATCCCAGAGGGATTAAATTTTGGTAGAAAAGTAAAACAAGAGTGGTATTTTCCCCGAAGGGAATAAATTATTTCACGAAACAGACAAAAAGTACAAAAAAAGCCGTCCCGTTTGGAGAGACGGCTTTTACATTTTTAATATTTTATAAATTTAGTTATTCTATCTTCAACTTTTAAAAAATACAAACCTGGATTTAATGAGGATACATCTATTTTATTCTGATATTTACATTCCAATACTATGATTCCAAGAGCAGAGATAATTTCAATTTTGCCTGTTACATCCTGATTGTTTATGTATAAGAAATTGGTTGCTGGATTCGGATAAATAGAGAATAAAGGTTTACTGCCATTTTCTTCAACATCTGTTATTAAATCACTTATCTTTGCTCTATAAACTTTATCACCTTTTGTACCAAAACCCGCACCATTTGTTCCTGTGAAAATATATTCGCCGGATATGACAATCGAGGTAAAGAAACCATCAATATTAACAATACCATCGTTTTTTGGAATCCATGTGTCTCCATTATTGCTCGATATATATATACCCCTGCCTGTAGCAATGAAGATATAATCTTCATAAAATGCGAATGAATTAACAAATAAATCATATTGTGGTAAACCTTCTTTTTTTAGTTCCCAGTTTTCACCTAAATCGGTCGAGCGGTAAAGATTGTTACGTGTACTCATAAAAATTGTGTTATTAGAAGCCCCAACAGACCATACTGTTCTGTCGTCAAGCGGTAAACCATTATTTTTTTCATACCAGTTTAATCCTAAATCAGAAGAAATCCAAACACCGCTATCAAGACCGGCAATGACTAAATCACCTGTAGATGCTATTGAATTAGCCCAAGGTCTGCTCGGAAGTCCGTTATTTCTTAATTCCCAATTAATGCCATTATTTGAAGAAAAATAAATCCCTTTTCCGGATGAAGCGAAAACATTTTCATTGTCATCAGCAAATATTAGAACAATTATTCCTTGAGGTAAACCTTCCGGTTCCTGCCAGTTTATACCACCATCACTTGAAATTAAAACACCATGATTGGTTCCGGCAATAATATTATTCTTGGCAACACATACCGACGGAACCCAAAAATCTTCAAGTCCCAAAGGTTGCCATGTTTCACCATTGTTATTGGACATAAATATACCATCTGGGATATCAACACATAATGAAGGTGTTGTTCCTACATAAATATCGTTTCCTTTCGAGTATATTGTTTCAACAGGTCCGTAGTTAGTTCCAGGGTATGTTAGTTGTATCCATGTATCACAACTGTCTTTAGATACAAACAAACTACTGCAAACTGAAACATAAATTATACTTCCGTCTGTTGCAATTGATGTATAATCATAAGAATATAGTGGAAATGGTAATTCTTTTGTTTTATTCTCCCATGAAATTCCCAAATCTTTAGACATAAACCACTGACTTCGATAATCGCTTTTGTAATCACCGGTATGATGAATTAAAACTTTATCGCCAACACCAATTAAATCATATACATATATTCTTGCAATAGGTGATTTATCCTGATTATAATTAATCCAGGTCTCTCCTAAATCTGTTGATGTGTAAAGAACATTTGTACCGCCACTTGGTAAATCCAGAAATGTACCTGCGATAATATTAGTGCCAACAACAGTTAAATATTTAAGATTTCTGTAGTCATACTCTGAGATTCCATTAATTTTCAATACCCAACTCTCTCCGAAATCTGTTGACAAATAAATACCGGTGTATGTGCTTACAACAAGATTGTTTCCGATATTTACGAGTTGGTAGATAAATTTATGATTACCTTTGAATTCAATGCCATTGTTTCTTTCAACCCAAGTCTTTCCAAAATCGGAAGTGAGTAATATACCTTTACCTGTTCCTGCATAGATATTATTATCAAGAGAAAAAAATGAAATTGCATTGGTCTTATAACTATGTTCCCAAGTAATACCCAAATTAGTAGATTTGTAAATATTATCACCTGTTGAATCCACACCTGAAGCAAAAACGATACTATCAATTATTGCGAATTTATTTGTTTTAAATGATATCCCTATTCCAAATTTCTCCCATGTATTCCCGGAATTAGTAGAAATAAAAAATTCACTATTTGTGTAGTAAGGTGTATTATCACCAGATGTAATAATAACAGTATCTCCACCGACATAACAGATGTAAATTGGAAGACTATTTTGTTTCCAAGATGTTTGCTCCCATTGAGACAATAATGGTTGGCAAATAATAATTATTAATATCGCAATTATTTTTTTCATAACATCTTAATTTCGAAAAAATGAAATTCATTCTTATAAATTAATACAATTTAATGATACTTTCAAAATTATTATTTTATTCATTGTCTGATTGATTATTTATTAGAAAAATATCTTTGCTACATTTCGTCTATATTTTTTTGAATAAAGAGAATGAAAATTAATGTTTAAAGAAGATAATATTGACGGCAGTCAGCAGACGGCAGACGGCAGACGGCAGACTGAAGACAGAAGACAGAAGTCAGAAGACAGAAGACGGGATGAGGATAACATCCTTCGACAGGCTCAGGATGACTTAGTAAGCAGACAGCAGACGGCAGACGGCAGACAGAAGACAGAAGACAGAAGTCTGAAGACAGAAGTCAAAAGACAGAAGGAAAGTATTATTGGAAATGTTGCTCCTTCGCAAGTCAACAGTAGGACTATACGACCGGAATGGCTGAAAGTCAGGGCTCCCGGCGGTGAAAAATATGCCGAGATTAAAGAAATGATGCAATCCAAAAAATTGCATACTGTTTGCGAAGAAGCTCACTGTCCGAATATCGGCGAATGCTGGGGAATGGGTACTGCTACCTTTTTGATTCTTGGTGAAGTTTGTACGAGGAATTGCCGTTTTTGTGCAATTACAACTGGTAAACCAATACCGCCTTATCCCGAAGAACCGATGAAAGTAGCTGAATCAGTCAGGAAGATGAAATTGAAACATGCCGTAATAACTTCTGTGAACAGGGATGACCTCGATGACGGTGGTTCCAAGCTTTGGGCTGAGACAATTTTGAAGACAAGAGAATTAAATCCGAATACATCAATTGAGGTTTTAATACCGGATTTTATGGGTTTCTTTGACCAATTGGACAGGGTGATTGAAGCAAAACCGGATATATTAAATCACAATATTGAAACAGTCCCAAGAATTTATGCCAAAGTAAGACCAAAAGCCGTGTATCAGCGTTCACTCGACCTTTTGAAATATAGTGCAGAAAGGGGAATGAGAACCAAGTCAGGTTTGATGGTAGGTATTGGCGAAAAACCTGAGGAAGTTATTGAAGTTCTTAAGGATTTGTATGCACACAAAGTAAAAATCGTTACTATTGGTCAGTATCTTCAACCATCCAAACAACATCTGCCTGTTGACAGATTTGTCAAACCTGAGGAATTTGCTGAATATAAAAGAGTAGGTCTGGAAATGGGATTCGAAATTGTCGAATCTGCTCCTTTGGTTCGCAGTTCTTACCATGCAGTAAAACATGTCTAAAAGAGTAACATTTTTTGGTACGGGAACATCTTCAGGAATTCCTACAATTGGATGTCCCTGTGATGTTTGTAATTCAACAGATGAGAGGGATAAAAGATTGCGTTCCTCAATTTTAATTCAATCTGAAACCACAACAATTTTGATTGATACCTCCCCGGATTTGAGACAGCAAATGCTTAAGCATAACATTACAAAAGTGGATGCAATTTTATATACACATCATCATTTTGACCATATCGGAGGTTTTGACGATATTCGTGCATTCAATTATACTTCAAGAAAACCTGTGCCAATCTATCTTATGCAAAAAACATTAGACAGTATTAAAAGGACTTTTTTCTATGCCTTCGAAGAATTGGAACAACTCGGCGGAGGAATTCCAGTTGTAAATGTCAATATCATTGATGAAGTCAATAAAATAACTATTGGAGATATTGAAATTATTCCAATCCCTTTATTACATGGTAAAATGAATGTCCTTGGCTTTAGAGTTGATGATTTTGCATATTGTACGGATACTAATTACATACCTGAAAATTCGTTAACTCTTTTAAACAATCTTGATATTCTTGTCCTCGACGCATTAAGATATACGAAACATGAAACACATTTCTCGCTTAATGAAGCAATAGAAACCGCACAAAAAATAAATGCAAAAACTACATATTTCACACACATGGCTCATGAAATAAAACATTCCGAATGTGAGCAAAAACTTCCCCAAAACATTCGACTGGCTTATGACGGACTTGTTCTTAATTACTAATTACCAATTACTAATGAAATAACTGTCATAACATTCTAAACTTCCAACACCCAGCCCCCAACTCTCAACTCCTAACTTCAATTTTAAAAAGCAACACTTAGAATACAGGTTTTTGAAATAGTCTGTTGACAACATTCATACATGTTTGAATTGCGGGAAAAAAGAATTAATATACAAATGTGTTTGGTACTATTCATTTTTATTTAAAGAAAATAATTTTTTTATCATATAAAAAAGTGGGGTGTACTTATGAAAAACAAAAAAGTCAAAGACATTATGATACCTGTCGAAAAGTATGCAATTGTCGAAGATGACACATCTATGCTTGATGCAATCAATGTCTTACGAGAATCACAGGAAAAAGTTCCTCAGGGTTCAGAACCTTATAAAGCAGTTCTTGTCCGAAACAAAGAAGGAAAAATAGTCGGGAAAGTTGGTCAACTTGGCTTTCTAAAAGGATTGGAACCGAAATATGATTCGGTGTTTGATATGGATAAACTTACAAGGGCGAATCTGAGTTCAGATTTCATTCAATCTTTAATGGTTCAATTCAGTTTATGGGACGATTCAAATGAATTGTGCAAGATTGCAGGAAAAATCAAAGTCAAAGACATAATGCAATCATCTGTAGAAAATATTGATGAAAATGAAACCTTATCTGTTGCCATACATAAAATCATTATGTGGGGTTCGCTTTCAATTCTGGTTACAAGCGGCAGCGAGGTAGTTGGAATTTTAAGATTATCTGACATTTTCAAGGAATTGGAAAATTATATTAATAACTGCAAAGGGTAGGTGGAAATATGGCAAAATTATTAATAATTGATGACGAGAACGACTTCAGGGAAACAATTACCAAACGATTTGAAATGCGTGGTTACGATGTGATTTCCTATGAAAGTGGAAAAGAAATTGAAAAAATACTATCGAAAAACAAAGATATTGATGTTTGTATTCTGGATTTAAAAATGCCTGAAGTCAGTGGTGAAGAGGTTTTACAGAGAATTAAAACTGTAAGACCTGCAACTCAGGTTATAATTCTGACAGGACATGGTTCTACGGAAAGTGCTGTCGAACTATCAAAAATGGATGCATTTACTTATCTACAGAAGCCGGTAGATATTGAAAAACTGGTAAAAATGGTAGATGATGCAAGGACAAAACATAGTCTTATCATTGCTGAACATGAAGGTAACGGTAAGGTTAGAAATTGGAAGAGAAGTGCTTTATATGCAGGTATATCAGTTGCTATAGGTTTAATTATTGGTTTAGCACCGGCACCTGAAGGATTAGACCCAAGAGCTCAAAACTTCTTTGCCTTGTTGATGACTGTAATTTTGCTATGGGTTACTGAAGCCATTCCAATTGGTGTTACTGCTTTTCTCACAGGTGGTGGACTGATATTACTGGGAATCCAGAAACCTGCTGCTGCATGGGAACCTTATGCAAATCCTGCTGTTATGTTTGTATTGATGATTATTATGTTCGGAGTAATATTAAATGAGGTAGGAATAGCCAAGAGAATATTATATTACGCTATCAAGATAGCAGGAACAAGAGTCTTAAAGTTTAGTATAATTGTTGCACTGGCATCTTCATTCACTTCGACAATATTCCACGATGCAACAATTACAATTATTTTCCTATTTGCTGTTATACCTGTATTTATCAAGATGGGTATTACTCCAAATAAAACCAATAATCTTACTAAATTTTTTACTATTATGATTCCACTTACTGCTTCTGCCGGTGGCTTTGGAACAATTCTCGGTGGCGGAAGAAATCCTATTGCTGTGGATTATATTGAAAAGGTATTAGGAGTTCATGTAGGATTTCTTGACTGGATGATTATGAATTTACCAATGGTTCTTGTTTCTTCATTAGCAACATGGGCAGTGTGTTGGTTGATTATGCCCCCGAAAGTCAAAGAATTTCCTGCAGAAATAAAAACAGAAAAATTAGTACCAATGTCAAAAAATGAGAAGGGCGTTGCAATTATATTTTTACTTGCGTTTATTTTCTGGACGTTGTCGGATTTAACGAAACTGCATGTCAGCGTTGTTGCTGCGATAGCAATAGTTGCAATTTGTGGATTTAAATTTGTAAGTTTCAAAACTGTTATAGGAAAGTTTTCGTGGGAGGCATGGCTGGTTTTTGGTGCAGGAGTTTCTTTAGGTGTGGCAATGCTGGATACTGGAGCTGGAAAGTGGCTTGCTGACCAATTTTTCCCATTAATACAAGGTCAAAGTCACGTTGTTACATATTATGGTATAGCCATATTTGGTTCATTCATTTCGAGTTTTATGAGTAACTCAGCGGCTACTGCTTTATGTTTACCTGTTTTAGACCCTCTTGCTGTCGAAATGGGAATGAGCAGACTTTACACTATGTTAAGTCTACCTGTAACAACGTCATTTATTATGCTTGTAATTGGGTGTCCGCCATCCATTATTTCGTATAGTACAGGATATTTTTCTCAATGGGACTTTTTAAAGGTTGCTATACCCAAGACATTAATACTATGTGCTTTGATGGTGATTGTTATGTCACTATATTGGCCGATTATTATGCCAATTCTGGGTTATGCAGGTTTGTAGTTTTATGAAATGTGAAAATTAAAAAAGGAGTAAAAAATGGAAAATAATATTCAATTGCTAATTGTTGATGACGAAGCTGATTTTCTCGATACGATTGCTTCGAGAATGGAAATGCGCGGCTTTGACGTTACTAAGGCGTATAACGGAAATCAGGCACTGGAAGCAGTTAAAATGAAAAAGTATGACATTGCTTTGCTTGACCTGAAAATGCCGGGAATAGATGGATTTGAGGTTTTAAAAGTATTAAAAAAAGAGCATAAATATATTGAAGTCATTATCCTGACCGCTCATGGTTCTGTCGAAAGTGCTTTTGATACTTCAAAACTCGGTGCTTATGGCTTTTTAACCAAACCTTACGATTTCGATGAACTTATTAATACAATCAAGGACGCTTATGAGCTAAGGTTAAAGAAGAAGTTTGAGAATAATGCTGATTACTTGAATGTAATTTTAGACAAGATATCAGAGCTTCCTTTAGGTACAGAAAGCTCTTTGGATATGCTCGAAGAATTAAGTAAGTTGGATAATTCCGAAAAATAATTATTAATGGTTGACAAAAAAGTGAAAAGTGTCGAAGATACACCTTTAAGGCAGCAGCACTATAAGGATTTGAGAAGAAAATATCTTGTCAGGTTGTCCCTGACTTATATGGCACCAACAATCATCTTAATGATTTTCTTTGTTTATCAGTATATCACTTTGAATAATGAAAATCAAAAAAACCATTTGATGTCGATTGCTGAGGGGCAGGTTAGAATATTAGATATTTTTCTGAAGGAACGTGTTGGAAATTTACTTAACCTTATAGACGGTCCTTTTATGCAAAAAGAGCCGGCAAAAGAAAGCATGGATTTTTATTTAAATGAATTGAAAAGAACGAGTGAATCATTTATTGACATTGGCTTTTTCAACTCAAGTGGCATTCAAAGTAATTATGCGGGTCCCTTAAAGCAACTTGTCAATCGTGATTACAGCAGGGAAACATGGTTTGTCGATTTAATACAACTTGATAAAAGATATATTATTACAGACATATATTTGGGACTGAGAGGTAAACCCCATTTTACGATTGGTGTCAAAAGGAATATAAAAAACGGATATTATATTTTAAAGTCGTCTTTAGATCCCCAAAAAATTTATGAATATATAATTTCAACTGAGAAATCTTTGGATGTTAATATATCCATTGTAAATTTTCGTGGAAAATATCAGCTTGTAAATAAAAAAATGGCGAATTTATTGGATTCTTGTCCGATTTCTCCCCGTGCAAGTAAGGTAAACGGATTTGAGGAAACAACTTTAAAAGGCAAGTCAATTAAATATGCATATTCATGGTTGAGCGAAACCGATTGGGCTGTTATTGTCAGTTTAGATACTAGTCATTCTTCAGGTTTTTTTATTAAGTATTCAAATGTAATTATAGCTTCAATATTTGTTTTAGCTATTTTGATAATCATAATTGTTTTCCGGTCAAAAGTAATGGTGTTCAATGATTATGAAAGGGATATAGCAAAATCACAGTTGGAACAAGCATCGAAACTGGCTACTGTTGGAGAATTATCTGCAGGAATTGCTCATGAGATTGGGAATCCATTAAATATCATTGCTAATGAGGTAGGTATAATGAAGGATTATACTGACCCAAGATTTAAAGTAGAAAAAAGTATTGAAGACCTGCAACCTCATTTTGAAAAAATAATGAAAGCGGTTTTTAGATGTAAGGACATTAATAATAAGTTGCTTACTTTTGTCAGAAGAGAAGGGCTGAATGCCGACTATTTCGATATAAATGTAATTATTAAAGAATTAGTTAGTGGATTTTTTGAAAGAGAACTTTCTTATGAAAATATTAAGTTAAAGTTCTCCTTGAAAGAAAATTTGCCAAAAGTATATTTGGATGCCAATCAAATCAGGCAGGTTTTAATAAATTTAATAAACAATGCCGCAGATGCAATAGGTAAAGGTGGTGAGATAGCTATTTCGACAAATCTGCTATCAGATAAAATTGTTCTTTCAGTTTCAGATACCGGTAAAGGAATTCCACACGAAGAAATAGATAAAATCTTCTTGCCATTTTTTACAACAAAACCAGTTGGAAAAGGCACTGGGTTAGGATTATCGGTAAGTTACGGAATAATAAAAAATCACGGTGGTGAAATCCACGTTGAAAGTGTTGTTGGAAAAGGTACAAGTTTTATCGTTGAATTACCGATAGCAGTAGAAAGTTAGAAAGTTAAAAAGCAGAAAGTTTACAACACATAGAATACAGGTTTTTGAAAATGGAAATATGAACCAACAATCTTATTTGAAAAGCAAAAATAATGAAGTAATATGCTTTTTAAATCTGTGTAATACAAAAATATTTAATTAAAAGATAATTGTTGATATAAAAAAAAATTTGGAGTCAAGGACAATGAAAGAAAAGAAAGTAAAAGACCTAATGGTACCGGTCAACGAATATGCTACTGTTCATAAAGATGATACCTTGGTAGATTCAATAATTACCCTATTGCAGGCACAGGATAATTCTTCTAAAAAACATGAACAAATAAGAGCAGTTCTTGTTGTTGACGATAATAAGAAAATCATTGGTAAGATAGGACATCTTGCGTTTGTTAAAGCATTGGAGCCAAAATATTATGCTTTTGGGAATATGGACAAATTAATTGCAGCAAATTTAAGTCCCGAATTTATTGAATCCATGATGGATAATTTTAAACTCTGGCAGGATGATTTTTACGATATCTGTTCAAAAGCAAATAATCTGACAGCTAAAGAAATCATGCATCATATCGAGGAGAGTATAGATGAAGATGCTTCGCTAATAGATGCCATACATAAAATTATCATGTACCATTCTTTATCCATTCTGGTTTCGAAGAACGGTGTGATAACAGGGATATTGCGGCTTTCGGATATATTTAACGAGTTGGCAACTCATATAAGAAGTTCATGTAAAACAAATAATGGATAAGAAATTATGTCAAAAGTTTTAATTGTTGATGATGAAAAGGAATTCCGGGAGTCTCTTTCTAATCGCTTGAAAGTTAGAGGATACGAAAACATTACATTACCTGATGGTGAGGATGCATTAAAAGTTACCAGAATTGACAAGGATATTGATGTTGTAATACTTGACAGGAAAATGCCCGGATTATCCGGTGAACAGGTTTTAAAGGAAATTAAGTCTTATAGCCCTGAAATTCAGGTTATTATGCTGACCGGGCATGGTAGTACGGAATCCGCAATGGCTGTTGGAAAACTTGATGCCTTTCGTTACATTCAGAAACCTTGTGAGCTTGACAAACTTATTGAAATTATTGAAGAAGCCAGAAAAGCTACTGTCAGAGCCAAAGTACAACAAGAAATACCAATAATAGAAAAAGATTCTTTTTGGAAGTGGTTCGTTGGTAATCATAATTTTAGGCCCGGTTTTATCATCGTGGGCATAATGATTTTTATTGGTATAATAACTATGCCTACTCCTAAGAAACTAACTGAAATTTTGTCTTTTCAAAAAACAGTAACTATTATAGATTCGCTTTCACCCGAAGCGAGACTGCATGAAGTTAACCTTGGCTACAAGGATTATACAAAGATGAAAAAGGATAATTCGATAACCGATTATTATAGTAGTAAGTTCAAGTTAGGAAAGCAAAAGGATAAAAAGGGAAATGAAATTAAAGATAAAGATGGCAGAGAAGTATACAAACTTACCGTAGATGAAGCATGCTTCAGAGCAAAAGTAATGTTAGGAATTTTAGTGATAGCCGCCCTGTTTTGGGCAACAGGAGCTATACCAATCGGTATAACAGCATTGTTGGTTGGTATGTTTATGTATTTCTTTAATATAATGAATCCCGATGATGTTGCATCAGCTTATGGAAAGGATTCTGTTGTTTTTATTTTTGGAATCCTTGCGGTTGCTGTTGCAATTCACAAAACGGGATTAGATAGGAGAATAGGCGTCTTGCTGATGAAACCTACCAAAAATCTATTATTATATTTATTTTTATTTCTGCCTATGCTAGGAATCGCATGTTCATTTCTTTCGGAACATGCAATGGTGGCATTCATGATGCCTATATTGATGATGATATATGCATCTTCAACTCAGGCAGCCGGAGTAAAAGAAGACCCAAAACTTGCAATATTATTAGTTCTGTCTTTGAACTTTGCAGCGAATCTTGGTGGACCAGGTTCTCCTGCCGCAGGAGGCAGGAACTCTGTAATGATGGGTATATTAGCTGATTATGGCGGTTCCCCGAGTTTTGGACAATGGGTAATGTATGGACTTCCATTTGTACCTGTGGCAGCTATTGCAGTAGGTATCTATTTTTATATAGTCTGTTACAGAAAAATGAAGGTTAAGAAGCTAAATATTTCGACAATAGTAAATCAGGCAAATCACAAAATTGGTCCCATGACTAAAACAGAATATGTTACTGCTGCAATTATGATATTGCTAATAACTCTTTGGGTGATGTCAGGAGAAGATGGTAAATGGGGAATGGGAGGACCTGTTATATTAGCAATAGTGTTAATGAATGTTTTTGGGATTCTGACATGGCGTGATGTATCCAAGATACAATGGGAGGTTGTTGCTTTGTATGCAGGTGCTACTGCTATGGGTAGTGGCTTGGCATCTACAGGAGTAGCTTTATATTTGGCTGATTCAGTTGTTTCTATCTTACCTGATTTTATGAGAACGGGAGAAGGATTAGCCATTGCATCAAGCTTCATAACTGGAATAATGACAAACTTTATGAGCGATGGAGCTACCGTAGCAACATTAGGACCTATAACAGTACCTATGGCAACAATATCCGGTACAAATCCCTGGATGGTTGGGCTTGCCACTGCTTTTGCCTCATCTTTTGCCCATATGTTTTTGCCGGGTACTCCAAACAATGCAATTGTTTTTGCTCTTGCAAAAAATCCTATAACGGGAGAGAAAGTGTTTACATTAGGTGATTTGGCTAAGCATGGATTTTTTGTTATTTTAATTTCTTTTGCTGTGCTGTGGATTTGGCTTATTTTCGGATATTGGCAGTGGATTGGATTTTAATAAAAAATGTAAAATGTAGAATGTAGAATTTAGAATGTAGAATGTTAAGTGAATAATGAATTTATTGGAGTAAATATGAATGATAAAATTAAACTTTTGATTGTTGATGATGAAATCAACTTTTTGAATTCGATTGCACAACGACTTGAAATGCGGGATTTCGATGTTACTAAAGCTACAAACGGGAATGAAGCTATCAAAGCTGTCAATCAGGATAAATTTGATATTGCACTACTCGATTTGAAAATGCCCGGTATGGACGGAAAACAAGTTCTGGAAATACTAAAAAGTGAGCATAAATATATCGAAGTGATAATATTGACAGGACATGGTTCATTGGAATCGGCTGTTGAATGCACTAAATTGGGTGCTTTCGGCTACCTTCCGAAACCTTATGAACTAGATAAATTATTAGATATTCTCAAAGATGCTTACGAAACAAGAATGAAAAAAAAGTTCGAGAAAGACAGTGACCGAATTGAAAAGCTAATGAAGATTGCTACGGGAAGCAGTCCCCTAAGTATATTAAGGGAGATGAGAAAGCTTGATAACGAAGAAAAGTAGTTTTTTTCACGCTATGTGAAAAATTAACAGGAAACATTATATGAAAAAAGGGAATGTTAATGGTAATGGTGATGTTTATTCCGGAAATATTTTAAGGGATAAGCACTATAAGGATTTGAGGCGAAACCATGCTATTCGTTTATCGTTAACCTATGTTCTACCCTTTATAATTCTTATTGTTTTTTTTCAATATGAATTTAACATACTTCTTTCCGAAAGTCAATCTCTGCACATGAAAGCTATCGCCGAAAATCAGGCGAATATACTTGGTTTGTTTTTACGGGAAAGAGTTGTTAATCTTTTAAATTTAATTGATGACCCAAACTTTCAAGTAACTCCCGAGAGCCAGGATTTGAACATATCATTAAAACGTTTACATATGGATAGCGATGCATTCATAGATTTGGGTTTTTTTGATACTTCCGGAATTCAGATTGCATATTCCGGTCCAATGACTGTTCTCAAAAGGAAAAATTATAGCAAAGAGAATTGGTATATTGATTTAAAGAAGTTGGAAAGAAGATATGTTATTACAAATATTTATCTGGGTTTTCGTAACAATCCGCATTTTACAATTGCTGTAAACAGAATTATTGATGGAAAATTTTTCGTAATAAAATCTTCTTTAGACCCAAAGAAAATTTATAATTTTATGACCGGAACCGAACAGGCGGGTGATGTTCATATTTCTATAGTTAATCGTAAAGGCCAGTACCAGCTTGTTTCACCGGATGAAGGGAAAGTCTTGGAAATGTCCTCGATAATTCCAAAAATTGATTCTAAAATTGGTATTAGTTCTGCAAAAGTAAAGGGCAAAAAAATTAATTATGCCTATACTTGGGTAGACGAGGTCGACTGGGCGGTTGTGGTTAAACGAAAAGCTTCTGAGGAGAGTGTTTGGGATTTACAATCAACTATGATTATTATATCTATATGTATTCTGATTATTCTCTTTATTATGATTTTATATCGTTCCACTAAAATTGCCCAGATGCAAATAGAGAAGGATATTGCCCGAAGCCAACTTGAGCATGCTTCTAAATTAGCGTCTGTTGGCGAGCTTGCAGGTGGTATAGCACACGAAATCAATAATCCTTTGGCTATTATCGCAAGTGAAGTGGGATTGATAAAGGATATGATGGACCCGAAATTTGGTATGAGTAGTTCACCGGAAGATTTGGATCCTCATCTGGAACATATACATGAGGCAGTTTACAGATGTAGGGATATTACCAGAAAACTTTTAAGCTTTGTCCGGCAGGATGGAATAGAGTTAAGGCAACATAATATAAATGATATAATCAATGACTTACTGGATGGTTTTTTTGAACATGAGTTTTCAGTTTCAAATATTGAAATTATCAGAAGATTGAACAAGAATATTCCAACTATAACTACAGATAGTAATCAGTTTAAACAAGTTTTATTGAATATTATAAACAATGCTGCCGATGCCATTTCTCCTCCCGGGAAAATTATTATTGGAACCTCATTTGACGGAGAATTTATTGGTATTAGCATTTCGGATACCGGAAAAGGGATTAATGAGGAAGATATAGGTAAAATATTTATGCCGTTTTTTACTACCAAAGAAGTTGGAAAAGGTACCGGCTTAGGACTATCGGTTAGTTACGGAATTATTAAAAATTTAGGCGGTAATATCGAAGTGGAAAGTATTTATAGTAAGGGTACTACTTTTACAATAAAGTTGCCCCTATCTATCAATGCCTGAAAATAAATAAAAGTATAATGAATTTTGTGAAAAGATAAAAAAAATATTATAAAGGAGAATAATACTATGCAAGATACAACAGCAGAAGATTTGATGATACCATTAGAAAAGTATCCTCATATATCAAATAAAGCTTCAATAAAGGAAGCCATATCTTTATTTTACCATACAAGGTTGGAGCTAAATGGCAGAACTTCATTAACAAGAGCCATTTTGGTTTTTGACGATGACAATAAATTGTTGGGAATGGTTCGTCGAAGGGATATTATGCGCGGATTCCAACCGAAATGCTTTTATGGACATTGTGCTACGCATCACCAAATGATATATAAAGTAGAAGATGACCCAAATCTGCTCGAAATTGCTTTCGAAAGATTTTATAATGTAATTCAGGATATGGCGAATAGAAGTATAAGTGAAGTGATGATTCGCGTTACCCACACAGTAAACTATGATGACCATATTATTAAAATTATTTATGAAATGACAGACCAGCATTATAGTTTACTACCTGTTTTAAAAAATGGAGAGGTCATTGGGGTTATTAGGACTGTTGAAGTTATGGACGAAATAAGGAAAACTCTTGAAATAGAATAGTATTTTATTTGAAATAAATCAAGGATATTTTTATGGCAAATGGGCGAGATAAAACAACTCGGGAAAAAAGAAGAGTATTTTTAGCATCAGGAGAGAGAGTTCCGGTTGACTGGAAGAGGATTTTCTTTATTATCTTAGGATTAGCATTATTTTTTATTGTATATTTTTCACCAGACTGGGGAGTTGCTATTGACCCGATGGGTAAAGAATTTCCTTTGACAAGAGAAGGCAAAGCTGCAATTGGATTATTCTTATTAGCTGCAGTTTGGTGGGTTTTTGAAGTTGTCCCGATTGGTGTAACGGCAATTATGATTGGAGTAGTACAGGCACTTTTCTTAATTCGCGATCCTCAGGTTGTGTTTACCGATTTTATGGACCCCAGTGTTTGGTTTATTTTTGCTTCAATAGTAATCGGTTTGGCTTTTGCAAAAACCGGATTAACGAAACGTATGGCATATAAGATGCTGACTTTAGTAGGAGAAAAAACGTCAATGATTTATTTTGGTGCTTTTCTAATGGTAGCAATGCTAACTTTAATAATGGCTCATACAGCAGTTGCAGCGGCAACCTTTCCTTTATTGATGACGATTTATAGCTTATATAATCCTGAAGGCGGCGTATCAAAATTCGGGAAAGGATTATTTATCGGAATGGCTTTTGTTGCAGGAGCAGGAAGTATAATTACATTACTTGGTGCAGCAAGAGGTGCTGTTGCTATCGGTTTCTTCAAAAATATCACCGGTCAGGAAATTGGTTTTTTTGAATTGTCCTATTATATGCTTCCTGTTGGTGTGATTATGGTCCTGATAATCTGGGCATTTTTAATGATTATGTATAAACCCGAGAAATCTTCTATCCCGGGATTAAGGGATAAAGTTAAAATGCTAAGTGACCGGCTCGGTGTTATGAATAGAAATGAGTCTTTAACTTTAATTATTGTTTTCTCCGCCATATTACTTTTAAGTTTAAGGTCATTTGTGCCTTTTTTGGAAACTTTAAATAAAAGCGGAATATTATTGATTACAACCATATCTTTTTTTGTTTTTAAGATTTTGGATGTGAAAGACCTTGAAGACGTACCATGGAATATAATTCTTCTGTTTGGTGGAGCGATGTGTATAGGTTTTTGCTTGTGGAAAACCGGTGCTGCGGATTGGATGGCTGTTAACTGGCTTGTTCTGTTTCAAAATTCCGGGTGGTTCATTTTTGTACTTGGCACTGCATTTTTTGTTTTAATGATGACAAATTTGATTATGAACGTTGCTGCTATAGCCATCACAATGCCTGTTGCAATGGCTACCTGCCAATATTTGGGAGTAGCTCCACATGTGGTTATGTTCTCTTGTTTGGTTACGGCAGGCATGCCTTTTATGTTACTGATTGGAGCCGCACCTAATGCAATTGCATACGAAAGCCGTCAGTTTACATCGGGAGAATTTTTAAAAGCCGGTATTCCCATGAGTATCATTTTAATGGTTGTTCTTGGTCTTTTTGTTTGGCTGATTTGGCCTATGATGGGTATGCCTGTATTGATAGCTAAGTAGTGAAAAGTGAATAATTAACAATTAGGGATATTATATGGCTGGAAAAAATAAATTTTGTACGGCAATTAACTGCATGGACGGCAGAACTCAATTGCCAATAATTGAGTATATGAAAACTATGTTCAATGCTGACTATGTTGATATGATTACCGAAGCCGGTCCCATTAAGTATCTGTCCGAGCAGGATAACGAGATTATTTTAAATTCAATTTACGAAAGAATTGATATTTCTATAAACAAACATTTTTCGGAAATAATCGCCGTTGTTGGTCATCAGGATTGTGCAAGAAATCCATTGACTAAAATGGAACAAATCAAGCAAATTAATAGGTCTATTTACTTACTAAGGCACAAATATAAAAATTGTAAAATTATTGGTCTTTATGTAAACGAAATTTGGGAAGTCGAAGAAATTTAAAATATTAATATTTGAAGAATATATATCGGTGAATTGAACCTAAGTTTGATTGAAAAAACAAACAATATGAATAAAGTTCAAGTATTCAATTTATAAGAGAAGTAGATTTCAATATCAAGCATTTTTAATCAGCCATGCTGATAAGAATATGTCAGCTACATTATAACATCCTTGATTGTCAGCGTAAATTATCTCTTTTTCCTCTAAATTTTTTAATGATAATGCAACCGAACTTGCCTGTCCCAAATTATATTTTGATATGAAATAATTCGATGTGGGTTTATCTATTCCCTTTTCCTTGGCTATAGCCGTTAGCAAATTCCATTGATTGTTTGATAATAATTTCCTATAATTGTAATAAATGGTTTCATTTTCCCTTAAAATCCTTGAGAATATTTCGTCAATATTTTGTTTATCAATATTCTTCAATTGTAAACTATAGAGTTTATTGCAAATATACTGGACAAAATATGTATGGGTATTTGTTTTATCGAGTAAATAATCAATAGTTTCATCATTTATAAGAATATTACCATTATAAAAATTCTTCTGGATAAAATCTGCATATTCATTTTTCTGAATGCTTTGCAAATCCATGATTTCCGTACTCTGGTAAAAAGGTTGGTTATGGCTTGTAAACATTGACAATAATGTATGCTTTTGGCTACCCGAAAAAATAAAATTTGCATTCCCTGTATTTTGAATATTCGACCTTAAATGTGCTATTAAATTTTGCTCTTTATAATTCATCGCTTGTTGAAACTCATCGAAAGCTATTACAAAATTCTCATTTTGATTAGAAATATATTTGAAGATTTCATCCACTGTATTAAACAAGTCATCCTCACCTGTTGGTATTGCAGATATAGACGGAGAACCGCTGATAGAATCATAAGAAATAGTCAGTTTCAAGTTTGAAAAAAATCCGCTGATTGTTTTTAATGCTTTTGATGTCAATAAAGCAGACCCTGAAAAAAGTGAAAATCCGAATTTTTTAACAAAGCTGTCCAAATCATTTGTTGGCATCATATCTACATAGATGCATACTGAGTTTTTCTTCCGTTTAAGTTTATGGAAAACATGTCTTATCAGACCTGTTTTTCCCATCCGTCGTAAGGATATAAGCGTTACATTCCTGCCATTTTCGATAGCATTAATTAGTCGCTCGGTTTCATTCTTCCGGTCACAAAAGTATTGCGGTCCTTCGTATCCCACTATAATAAATGGATTAAGTACTCTCATATTTCATTACATAATTTATGTTACATATTTTATGTTACATAAATTATGTAATAATTTTCAAATAAACAAGTGAAATTTTATTAAGGTTTTACATATTGTATCATCTTATCAAAAATCCCTGTGTTGTAAGGATTTCATTGCCAACGAATACCCTGAAGAAATACACTCCGTTACCTAATTTACTTTCAGGTTTCCAAATAAACGGATAAACAATAGTATCTACTTTTTCTCCAAGTGCATTAAATATTTCAACTCGCTCTGTGTTAAATGGTAATTCAATTTGGCAGTTTTCTGAAAATGGATTTGGAAAAATTCTGATATTGCAATTTTGGGTAGATGGTAACTCCGAAACTGATGTTAATATATCAAATTTAAAAAGTCTTACTAATCCATTAGAAGAACCTGCCGCGATAGAAACTGAATCATTTGATAAAGCTAATATCCAATTAGCACCTGATTCAAATTGAATACTATCCACAAATGAACCTGAATTAATGTTCCAAACTCGAATACATGAATCATCAGAAGCTGATATCAGATATCTATCATTCAAAGAAAATTCAATATCGCTAACAGAAGAATTATTGCTTAGATTAAATGTCCGGTATAAAGATAATTCAGGAAAATTCCATATGTTAATTTTATCCTGCTTTGTTAAAGTTGAAAGAAATTTTGAATCATGAGAGAATTTTAATCTCTTACAATTTTCAAAGTTTCTATCTATGAAAGTATTATTGAGTAATGAGTCCCAAATAAATAATTGATTAATGCTTGATGTTGATACTATATATACTCCATTCGGTGACATAAGATAATTATCCATATAGCCAAGATCAATTTCTTTAATGATTTTTTTGCTTTTAATATCAAAAATATCAATTTGACCCGAAGCATCAAGATATTTCCAATAGCATTTTCCTGAGATTCCTAAAAATATTTTATCATTAAAAATTTGAAAATTATAATTATCGAAAGTAGGACTGCATTGCTCAAATACATTGATATATTTAATTGGGAAATAACCAATAATTGAATCTATATTTAAATCGTATTGATAAAAAAATAAATTACTTAACTTGCCGATATAAATATCTTGATTTATTGAATCTATTTGAACAATACCATCGAGGAAAAAATTTGATACAATCATTTCCCGACCTTTAACATCAACATAAGTATATGCACGATCAAAAATATTTCGAATAAGGTTTCCATTTCTGTAAGAGATAATTTTAATTTCTCTATCACCTGAAATATAAATTCTATCATTATAAGAGTCAATTTTAATATCATTAATACCAAATTGCATAACTTGATTTTCCAAAAATCTTCCTTTATCAATCCATTGAATTCGTTTTACAGGCGTATTAATGATATTCTTACTTCTGAATAAACCATAAGCATTACCGATTAAAATATTTTGTTCTTTATCAATTTCAATTGCTCTTATTTGAAATTCTCCATTTAAACCGAAGTTATTCTGTTCCCAATATTCACCACCATTATCTGAAAAAAATATACCTCGGTCTGTCCCCACTGTAATATTACCATTTTCAAATATTCTTAAACATCTAACAGCAATATTTCCCATACCTAAGGGGCAATATTGAAATGTATTACCATTATTTGTGCTTTTAAAAATACCTTCACTTGTACCTAAAAAAATATGGTTAAGTTTATTTACTTGCATACAAATTGGTGAAACCGAGAAAAATTGTAAATTATCGAATTCTTTATTTATTGAAAAACTTCGTGTAATTCTATTATCCATAGCATTATAAAGGCGGAAAATTTCGTCGATATTATTTTTACCTAAAAAATTTACGGCTAGTCTGGAGTCATTAAAAATATAATTCCATGATGAATCGTTAATATTGAACCAATACCAAAAAACTTCTTTCGGATTGCTATTATATCTGTGAAAATTTACATATAAAATATCTTTGCTATCTAAAATCATTTCACCAAATAAAAAATCTTTCATATCTTTCGTTAAATCAATCCATATATTCGAATCTCTTTCCTGAAAAAAAATTCCTTTAGAATAACTACGTATATACTTATCACCTCTTGAATTTACTAAAACGGTGCTTACTATCATTGAATCAGGGAGACCAATTTGACTTTGTTGCCAAGTCAAACAATTATCAGGTGAAAAAAACAAACCGTTAGGAGTGCCAATCCAAATATTGTTATTTGAATCAATCGCTATTGATTTTACGTCTTGTGTAAAATTTCCTTCTACCTTTTCCCATTCAAAATTCTGAGCTAAAATATTAAAATTTAGCCCAACAATTATTTGTAAAATCAGTATAAGAAAAACAAACTTTTTCATATCGAATATCATTTATAAAAATTGACAAATTTTCTATCTAAAAAGCACTCCCTTTGTTGTTATTAATTTCTCACCTGTATTAGCCCTGAAGAAATACACTCCGTTACCTAATTTACTTTCAGGTTTCCAAATAAACGGATAAACGATAGTATCTACTTTTTCTCCAAGTGCATTAAATATTTCAACTCGCTCTGTGTTAAATGGTAATTCAATTTGGCAGTTTTCGGAAAATGGATTAGGATATAATGCTATTGTTTTGCCAAAATTAATATCTTCCACGTTTTGAATATTCCCTTTTAATAAGTCGCATGATACATTCACCTTTTCCATTATATTAGCTGATGCCCTGTTTTGCAAAATAATATAAAATAAATTCTCATTGGATAAAGCACAAGTTAATTCACCACCTTTGGTAAATCCGGTATAATTGTATGCTGAAAAGGATTGCTTTTTTGTAAACTTATCATAATTGATACTATCACAAATAAACAAACTAACTATACCATCATCTTCGGAATTCCATTTGTAAAATCTGCTCTTTTGGCTGTTATCATGTTCACTTTGAGCAGTTATAATTTCAGTTGCAGAAAATTTTAATTTAAAACCATGCTCACCGGATGAAGGTAAATTCATATTTCCCGGTAATATTTCGTTAATCGTAATATTTTGGTATGCTAAGTTTACTTTGTATAATGTTCCTTTTATCGTATTGCCTTGAACGAGGTAATATGCCTGGGATTTGTCTTGTGGGCTCCACCCATGAACAGGATGATAAACATTAACCAGATATTGTTTACCTTCGCCGGCTGCGAAATTTACTTCTCCTTTTCGGTTTGTGAATAATCTCTGGCATATCGCATATCCATTCCCGTAAGGGGCATAAATCTGAACCATTGCTCCTTCAATGGGAGTTCCTTTTGAATCAATCACGGTTAACTGAAATGAACATGTGTCCGCATAATATTTCGTGAAATTTTCGACCCATCCGTCACCGCGAAAACCTTCTGCCATTGATACTTTCCAACCGTAACTGCCGCGTGGAAGCATATTTGTTATTCCGTAGAATTGATTTCCCGGCACTTGCAAGCCGCCTCTGAAAAATTCATAGTGATACCAATCCTCGTCCCAAATTGCTCCGAAGACGTGGTCTTCAGCAGATGTAGTAAGATAAATTAGGGGAATTAGTGCAGTTCTGCATGTTCCTGCAACTAAGAAGGCATCTTCATTACACATTCCATTATGTTTCATTAAAATTTGATTCGGCTGAAATGCACGAGGAAGCTTAACATCTACAGGCAGAGCCCGTGAACACCAATTTCCGATTATATCTAAAGCAGAATTACCATTTAGAAATTCTCTGCCAAATGGCAAGTATGTTTCTGTGCGATTCCATAAAAATCTCGGAGTTTGAATTAATTCTCCAAATCTCGGAATAGATGCAACACTGCCTTTTGATGTCGTGATATTAACCGGCATGTAATTATGAGCAGGGTCGGGATTATTCCAAATAAAATCCCGCCATGAATAACCGTATGTTCTCTGTCCCGAGTTGTCATTATTATTATCCGAAACGTAAACACCTTCCTGGTCAAGCTTCGGATGGACTATATACCAATAATAAATTTCCTTAGGTATCTCATTCCATATTGTATCTCTTGACACAGGGTCATAAATACGGTATTTTGTTGTTGTGTAAAAATCTTTTCCTGCAATAGAGCCGTATTCGACCAAATCAACATAATGTAGTGAATCGTCAACATTATAAATAAATTCCGCATTCTGTACTATCATATCCCTGTCACTGACAAATCGTGAATCCGTTAATGTCTGATAGCTCATATTTGCCACACAAAATGCAACTTCATCCTTAATATTATCAGCAGCATTGATTATTAAAAGTGCATAATCGTCATCCAGCTTGTTTTTATTTAACTCGATTAGTTTAATTTCCAATTGGTCATGGAGCCAATCAGGTACAAGCTCCAATGCCTCTTTTGCTTCAGTTGATAAAGCATCCGCTTGTTTAATGACATTGATTTTTGAGTTTTTTATATCCAACTCAAGAATTAATGAACCATTTTCATGTAAAATGTCGTTAGCAACTGCTGTATTGATTACCTCACTTTCAAAAGCAGGAAAATAGCTTTTGTTTTTCTCATTTTCTCCGAAATATATTGGCTTAATTGTATTTACCGGAATATTATTTTCAGGAAGTGCAATAGGAAATATGTTTATCTTTGAATTATTAATTTGTACCGTACCCGATTCTTCGTTTTCAGATTTTTCTATAATAATTTTTTCTTCATCTGCGAATAATCTGTCAAAAGAAAAGATAACGAATATCCCTATAAATAAAATGATAATTCTATTCATAAAAACTCCTGTAAATATTTAAATTGTAAAATGTACATTCCATCCGTATTTATCTGCAACTTCACCGTATTGAATGCCTGTTATTGTGTCATAAAACTTTTGAGCAACGGGTCCGATTTTCATGTCATTGATAATGAATTCTTTGCTTTTATAAGATAATACTCCGACAGGTGAAATGACAGCGGCAGTTCCTGTCCCAAAGACCTCCTGAAGTTTACCTTTGCTTTGAGCGTCTGCAATTTCTGCAATACTGATTCCTCTTTCGGATACTTTCATTCCCCAATCCCTTGCCAATTGCAAAACGGAAGCTCTTGTAACACCGGGAAGAATAGTGCCTTCATCAAGAGGAGGCGTAATCAGTTCATCGTCAATCAGGAACATTATATTCATAGCACCAACCTCGTTAACCAATTCACGAGTTAGAGCATCCAACCATAACACCTGGGCATAGCCGCGCTCGGAAGCACGCTTTCCTGCAAGTAATGAAGCGGCATAGTTACCACCGGTCTTTGCTGCACCAACTCCACCTTTTGCGGCACGTACCAATTGGTCTTCCACTAATATCTTAACAGGATTTAAACCTGTCGGATAATATGATGCAACAGGAGATGTCATTACTATTAATCTGTAATCTGATGAAGCGTGTACGCCTAAAAAATTGCTAATACCGAAAACGACAGGCCTAATGTATAGCGAATGACCTCTTTGTTTAGGAATAAACTCATGGTCAACTTTAACAAGTTCAACCATGGCATTAACAAGTGAATTTACATCGTAGGTCGGGATGCAAAGCCGTTGAGCCGAAACATTCAATCTTTCAGCATTTTTGTCGGGGCGGAATATGTTAATTCCACCTTTAACATCCCTGAATGCTTTCAAACCTTCAAAAATAGTTTGAGCATAGTGAAGCGTGCAATTACCGGGTTCAATTTCCATAGGACCGTAAGGAATAATTTTCCCTTCATCCCATTTACCATCAACATAATCAGTCATAAAGACATGGTCAGAAAAGTAATGACCAAACTTTAAATCGTTCCAATCAATTTGGTTTAATCTTGAATTCTTTGTTTTAACAATTTCATATTTTTCCATTATAATCTCCAATTAAATTTATACTCAATAACAAAAATTTCATAATCCTTGTATTATATGTACAGCATCAGATGTTGCATCATCATCCTTATCCCTGTTTTTCGCTTGTGATGAATTCAGGTTGAAAGTTGTATTCAAATCTCTTGGAATACCTTTTAATAAATCTATGGCAGATTGAATTTCCTTTTTCATAATTCCGTATTTTTTCAATATCTCAGCTGCTTTTTTGTAATCTCCTTCGGCTTCGATAGTCAAAACTAATTTTGCCAGTTCGGCACATTTATCAAAGAAAATGTCTTCGTTAATCACAAATTTTCCATTTGAATTTTTTGATATTGCACCTTTTTCAAATAGGAAATTTAATTGAATTAAATTGGCTTTGCCGTGAGCTTCTTCCGCACCGAATCTTATAGAACGGTATAATCCCGGAAGATAAGTTGCCATAGCTTTTTTCAAATCATCCTGAGTTAATTTACCCATATCAAATAAATGTTTTTGATTGTATATGCCAAGTATATCGGCTTTACATTCTTCAATTGCCGAATATTTTTCTTTGAGTGCCTTCCTGACCGATAAAGCATCGTTTCCAAATACATATCCTCTACCCAAGGTATGAGAAACTTCATGCAAAGTTACAAAAGTCATAAATGCTTTTTTATTGGTAAATTTTGCTTGTTCAGGTTCGAGAAGTTTTTCTGCTATGGGGACAACAATTTTATCAAATTTGGCTTCCATCATATTCTTGTACATTGAATTTTTTCCACCACCTTTAGCTTCTCTCACCTTAGGGTCATTCGGTAAAGAGCATGCTATTGTTTTTGTACCTACCTGGCAATCACCACCAAAGAAAAGAACATTAACAAAATTAATTTGTGTACCTGAGCCAACCTGTTTTCTGATGTATTTTTTGTCGTAAGGTAATCTGTTTTCGAAATCCTTAACATGTTGGTTGAAGAATTCAAGTTCTTTTGTTGCTTTCTCATCTTTGACCATAACTACTGCTTCCCATGCAGTCTTATAGTTATATATCGCGTCTTCATAATTTTCAATGGGTCCTATAATAACATCAATCTTGCTGTTTTTTATATCCATCCACATCATATCGCTATTGAAATATTGGTCTGTTCTAAAGGCATTAGCCCTTTCGATAAGATATGCTTTGAAAGTGGGATTATCGGCATAAAAAGCGGCTTCTTCCAATTTTTCAGCGACTTTTTGGATTTCAGGATATGCTTCATGATAGGGTATTGCTTTTAAATTCTCTTTGTCCCGTACTATTATTGTGTACTGGCTTTCAAACTCATCCTTTTTATCGGGATTAGCTTTAATAAAATCTTCAAATTCTTTTTTTGTCATATCTAATGGGTAAAAATTACCCCCATCAGGTCTTTTATCGGGACCCGAACCCAAATACCTTTTCCCCTCGTCAATTCTATCGTAAGGACCATAATTAATCATTACAAAATCAAGAGATTGTCTTGCTTCGGGAGTGTTCTCGGCAATCAGGGAATCCCTGATAGGTATAGCTGATGGGGCTGTCTGTTTCCAAAAAATTTCGTCTGCAATTTTTCCTGCTTCAATCAGTAATTCAATAACTTTTTTTTCGTTAACTGTTAAATGAGAAATATCTGCAGTAATATTTACAGATGCGTACAAATCAATTCTTTCCTGCAATGTAGGATTTAATGTATTCATGGTTTCCTCTTGTTTTGATTCCTCTTGTTTTTCTCCACAGCTTAACAAAATAATTATTGAACAGATGACAATACCAGGTATCATAAGTTCACGGAATAATGCCCAAATTTGCCTGATAATACCAAATCTCATGCTATCTTCCATTTTAAACCTCATTTTATATATTAATCAAATAACTATTCAATGAAAATTATAATATTAAAACTCTTAATTTACATCTTAAATATTGTCAAAACAAATATTTTTGAATATTTTGTAGTTCAAAATTCTGAAATTTTTTTGAAAGGTTTATAAATGAGTGCGGCAATAGTAATAATATTTGGTGTTTCATGGTTTATTTTTGCCTATTTGTGGTATGGGAAAGTAATTCAAAAAAAAGTACTTAAAATAGATGATTCAAACATTACTCCTTCTAATCAATTGAATGATGGAATGGATTACGTACCGACCAAACCATCTATTTTATTCGGTCATCATTTTTCCTCGATAGCAGGTGCAGGTCCAATAGTTGGTCCAATAATTGCGTTTGCATATTTCGGGTGGTTACCTGCAATGCTGTGGGTTTTAATTGGTTCGGTTTTTATGGGAGCCGTACATGATTATGCCGCATTGGTTGCTTCTTTACGCAGCAGGGGTGAATCAATCGTTGAAATAACCAAAACTGCGGTTTCGGGAAGAGCCAGTGCAATTTTTGCTGCTTTTGTCTGGTTGACTTTAGTTTTAGTGCAAGCTGTTTTTGCTGACTTGACTGCTAAAACTCTTGCGGAAGACCCCCACATTGTTATACCTACAGTTGGGATTTTGCTGATAGCTCTTCTCTTTGGTTTTTTTGTTTATCGCAAGGGAATGTCAGTTGTAGCAGGTACCGTGATCTGTTTAGCCATGCTTTTTGGTTTGATTTTATTAGGGGCTGAAGTACCAATAAATATTGAATCAATTATGGGAATTTCAACATATCATTTCTGGCTTCTTTTTGCAATCATTTATTCATTCATAGCCGCAACATTACCTGTCTGGTTATTGCTTCAACCAAGGGATTACCTTTCGATGTACCTGCTAATTATTGGTCTGTTTGCCGGACTTATTGGCTTAGTCGCCGGAAACCCTACGATTTCTGCACCGGCTTTTATATCATTCAACAGTGAGGGAGGAGCCATGTTTCCAATGTTATTTATAATCATTGCCTGTGGTGCAATCTCAGGATTCCATTCACTCGTTGCAAGCGGGACATCAGCAAAACAATTAAGAAAAGAGAGTGACGGTAAATTTGTTGCTTATGGTTCCATGCTCACGGAAGGATTATTGGCTTTGATGGTTATTGTTATGATTTCATCACTTTTAGTTTGGCTTCCCGGAGGTTCTGGTGGTTCAACAATAAACGGATATGCTTTTCAGGATTTATTTCTTAAAAGCCCGAATATTGTTTTTGGCTACGGTTTGGGTTTAAGTATAGATTCATTGGGTATCCCGATAAAACTTGGAATATCCTTTGGTATTTTAATGTTGAATGCATTTATTTTAACAACACTCGATACATCGGCAAGATTAAACCGGTATGTTGTTACAGAAACTATTGGTAAAAAATATGGCGGGATTTTCAAAAACAAGTATTTTTCTACGGCAGTCTCATTGTTCTTTGCTTATATTCTGTGTTTGGGTGGGGGTTACAGGGTGATTTGGCCCGTATTCGGTGCATCTAATCAGTTAATTGCAACTCTCGCTTTATTTGTTGTAACGGTTTTCTTCCTTGGCTACAAATCACCCAAGTGGTACACATTAATACCTGCAATAATTATGCTGATTATTACGGAAACAGCTTTGATTTATAATTCTGTAGCTTCATATATTCCTGAAAGTCAATGGCATCTGGCAATAATTTCAGTTGTGCTTTTTGTTTTGGGTTTAATCGTTGCTTTTGAAGTTTATAAGAAGTTGAGAATGATGAGAGTCAGTAATTGAAGGCAAAGGAGTGAATTTTCCCATGGGCTGTTGACAAGAGATATACGGAGCAAATTAATGTATTGAATTTTTTTTGTTATCACATTTTCTTTTACATGAGTTAATAATTTAATCAATTTTTCGTATATTTAAATTATGAAGATTAATAATTATTCTTGTTTATTTTATGACAGATGTACCATCTCATATAATTGAACTTGTACACAAACTTATTGAAGAGTCAAAAAAATTCAATATAAACATAAGTGAAGTTGTCCTTTTTGGTAGTCAGGCTAAAGGTATTGCTCATGAATGGAGCGATATAGATTTGGCTGTTGTGTCGCAAGATTTTGCAGGAAATTTTTTTGACGATAACGATAAAATAAGAAGAGCTAAATTGAATACGAGCTATGACCTTGAGATTCATCCTTACCGTCCAGAAGATTTCACTGAAGAAAATCCTTTCGTTCAGGAAATTTTAAGTCATGGAATTAGAATAGTTTAATTACGTATATATTTTTATTCAACCATCTTTTTAATTTATAAAAATTATTTTTTATTCAACTCCTTTCCTGTTTCCATTTCGGGAATATTTCTTAAATTTAAGTTTTTAGATTAATTCTTTACGAAAAATGCAAGAAGCAAATAGAATAAAATCAATGCCAACGTCAATTTTCTCGACAATGAGTAAATTGGCTGTGGAATTCAATGCAGTAAATTTAGGTCAGGGTTTCCCGGATTTTTCAGGTCCCCGGTGGCTGATGGATGAAGCATACAAAGCCATGAAGGAAGGAAAAAACCAATATGCACCTTCAAATGGAATTCGTTCTTTAAGAAAAATGCTTTCCGAAGTCTCAAAAAAATATTATGATTTGGATTGGGATGAAGAAACTGAAATTACAATAACTGCCGGAGCAACCGAAGCACTGTACTCGACAATAACAGCATTGGTAAATCCCGGTGACGAGGTTATTTTATTTGAGCCATTTTATGATGCATATCAGGCAGATGTCATACTTGCCGGTGGCATCCCCAAATATGTTACATTGTATAAACCTGATTTTTGCTTTGATGAATCTGAACTTGAACAAGCGATTTCTCCAAAAACGAAAATGCTCATTTTTAATAATCCTCATAATCCAACAGGGAAAGTTTTTAATAAATCTGAAATGGAAATTATTGCCAAACTTGCCTGTATGCATAATCTTTTAGTTATCAGCGACGAGGTGTATGAGTTCTTGCTTTTTGACAATGCTAAACATATTCCGATAGTTACTTTACCGGGTATGAAAGAAAGAACAATCACAATTTCATCATCCGGTAAAACATTTGGTATGACCGGCTGGAAAATCGGATTCGCCTATGCTTTTCCTGAACTGACCAAAGCAATACAGAAGGTTCATCAGTGGACAACATTCGCAGTTAACACTCCGGGGCAACATGCTATGGCTTTTGCTTTCGGAAAGCTGGAAGAATATCTTCCTGAATTTAAAACACTATATCAAACGAAACGTGATTTAATCTATAAATTGATTCAGGAAACAAAATTCAAACCTCACCTGCCGGCAGGCAGTTATTTTATGATGGTTGATATTCCTGATTCAATAAATAAAAATGATATTGAAGTTGCAACTGAATTGGTAAAAGAATTTGGCGTTGCTACAATTCCTCCTTCTGTATTTTATTCAAAATCGGACGAAGGACAAACGATGCTTCGGCTTTGTTTTGCAAAAAACGAAGATACTATAATTGCAGGTGCTAATAATTTGAAATTATTTTAAATATGGGAAAAGAAATAAAATATAGTAAACTTCAAGGTAGTTATAATGACGAAGAGTTCATGCGTGAAGCTTTGCTTGAGGCAGAAAAAGCATTGAGATATAATGATGTTCCTATTGGAGCGGTAATTGTAAAAAATAATATTGTGATTGCAAGAGGATATAATAAAATTGAAAAGAAAAAAAATTCAACAGCCCATGCCGAGATGATTGCAATTAAAAATGCACTGAAAACGGTCAACTTAAAATATTTGAATCAATGTTCACTATATGTTACTCTCGAGCCATGTCCAATGTGCTCGGGAGCAATAGTTTTATCAAGATTGAAAAGATTGGTCTATGGAGCAAAAGACCCGAAATCAGGTGCAAGCGGTTCTTTGTTCTCAATTACCGATGACACAAGATTGAATCACAGGTGCGTTGTTATCGGAGGTGTTTTGGAAAAAGAATGCTCAAAACTACTTACAGATTTTTTTAAAACCTTAAGAAAACAAAAAGCATGACCATGAAAAAAAAGAAACATATCTTTCTTCGACATGCACAAGCAGACAGTAGACAGCAGATGGAAGACGGAAGTCAGAAGTCAGAAGTCAGAAGCCTAAAGACAGAAGACAGAAGACGGAAGTCAGAAGACGGAAATCAGAATGAACAAAATAATTTTTCGGATATTGCCGAAGGAACTTTGTATATTGTGCCTACTCCAATAGGTAATCTTGACGATATTACATTAAGAGCAATAAAGGTATTGCCGGATGTAGATATTATTGCCTGCGAAGATACAAGGCATACGGGTATCTTACTGAAAAATTTATCAATAATACCAAAAAAGTTAATCAGCTATCATGAACATAACGAAAAGAGCAAATCATTTGAAATAATTGAAGAAATTAAATCGGGAAAAAAAGTAGCCCTTGTCTCGGATGCCGGCTCACCATTAATCTCCGACCCGGGATTTCCTTTAATACGTTTAGCTACAGAACATAATATTAAAATCATAGCATTGCCGGGAGCTACTGCTTTTGTGCCTGCTTTATCTGCAAGTGGTTTCCCAACTAACAGATTTGTATTCATGGGATTTGCACCTCAAAAAAAAGGTAGACTTACTTTTATCCAAGAGTTAATCAATATTCAAAGTACAATTATTCTCTATGAATCTTCTCACAGAATTATCAAACTTCTCGATGAACTTAATAGCATTTTTGAAGATAGCAGACAAATATGTATTGCCCGTGAAATTAGTAAAATACATGAAGAGTATATCAGAGGAACAGCAAATTATTGCAAAGAACAATTACATTTGAAGCAGAAAGTAAAGGGTGAATTTGTAGTAATTATTGATGCTATTAAGGATTAATATCTGACAACTGTTTTATTAGATAATTACTGAAACGACCACATATAGTATACAGAATATATATTTTATTAGGTTAATTATTTACTATATTAATAATTTAGTATGTAAACAATTTACATAGTAAGTTAATATAGTAGTTATTTTTTTAAAAAGGGAGTATTGTTATGTCAAAGAAAACAAAACAGAATGTCAAAGAACAAGCTGCAGAGCTTGCTCGTTTGACTTTTCTTTTAGCAAGAGCTTGCGAAGAAAAGGAAGATTACTTTACCAAACTATTCAACCTGACAAACGGAGAATTCAGGTGTATGAGGTTTTTAAGCGATAAGGATTATCTCTCTGTTAAAACTTTATCTGAACAAATGAAACTCACACCCGGCAGAATCACTCATATTGTTACCGGATTGGAACAAAAAGGTTATGTTACTCGTGAGATTGATACTTCGGACAGAAGAAATATTAAAGTTCGCCTAACGAAATATGCTATTCCTTTTATGAAAAATGTTACTCAAAAGCACATTGATTTGCATGAAAGAGTAATGAAAAATATTCCTGAAGACATAAGGAATTCAGTCCTTTTAGCAATGTCCGAATTGCTTAATTCGCTTTCAACATGGTCAAAGAAAAAAGAAATATAAATAATTAATTAATGAGGATTTATTGATGAATAAAAATTTACTACTATTTGCTATAATTTTAATAATTTCGGCTTGTTCAAATGAAGATACGAACAATCCTGTTAATTCAAACGATATTAAATCTTGTGTTGGATGCCATACAAACTACAGTGCGTTAAAAGAACTGGCAGACCCCGATACATCAACTAGCTCAGGTGGATGCAGTGGTGAAGCTATACATATAGAACCTTATGACAGGGTTTATCTCGGTGGCACCGGATATACAGACTTCAAAAAGTCGTCACATGGTAAAATGGCATGTACTACTTGTCATAATGGTGTGGATAAAACCGATGATAAAAGTATTGCTCATTCAGGTGACTTTATAAAACATCCTTCAAAAGTGGCAACTGAAAAATGTGTTACATGTCATGAAGATGAGGTCAGGAGAACTCACAACAGTATTCATGAAATGGGTTGGGGACAAAAAAGAAAAGTAACAATGAGATATGGATTGGCAGGACCTCAAGAATTTGACCAGCTACCTGAACATATGCAAGAAGGTTATAATTCAAATTGTGCAACTTGCCATGGGTCTTGCGGAGAATGTCATGTTAACAAACCAACTGCATCAGGTGGGGGATTAATGAATGGACATAAATTTAGTAAAAAACCGGATATGGTAAAAGTCTGTGTTGCTTGTCATACAAGCCGTGGAGGTCATGCTTATCTTGGAATAGCGGTTGGTTCCAAACCGGATGTCCATTTAACTAAGCTGGGATTTGACTGTATGTCATGCCACTCAAAAAATGAAGTTCATGGAGATGGCGAAATCTATGACCAAAGGTATAAAGTTCCTGATATGCCAAAATGTGAGGATTGTCATAACAACATTGGGTCGTCAAATACATATCATTCTATGCATGCCGATAATTTGAGTTGTTATGTCTGCCATTCACAACCTTATAATAATTGTGGCAGTTGCCATATTCATGGTGAAGGGGCCAGAATAAAATCGTATCAGGGTTATAAAATAGGTGTTAATCCTATCCAGGAAATTAAGGGGACCAAACTATCTTTAGTAAGAAGAACATTGTCAGCACCTGATAGTTGGAAAGAATATGGAGTAGCGAATTTAAGCAACTTTGATGTTCTTCCTTCATATAATTACACAAGTCCTCATAATATTCTGAGGAAAACTACACAATGCTCGCCGGAATCAGGCAAAGCTTGTTATTACAATTGTCATATAATAAAAGAAGGAGATAATTTCAGGAATAAAGAACTTTATCTTTTCGAATCTGACCTCCTTCTGGATTGGGAGAAATCATCTTCCAAAAATGTTACTGTAGATGGAAAATTACCAAAAAGTTGGGATTTATAATAAATAATTAATAATTTTTTTAAAAGGAGGTTTTTATGTTTTTTGATTTATTAAAACGTTTCAGGTATTTTTATGCGTTGATAATAATTGCAGGTCTTTTCATTACAGCTTGTAGTGAAGATGAGACACCTGTTAACAATAATACAATTGATGAATCCAAGGTATTATTAGAATATCTTGAAGCTAACGGGGACTATATTAATACAGTTGCACCGGCAATAATTAAGGCAACTGATGTTAATACTTTATTGCTAACAGCGCCGACATCAATTTATATAATTGATATTCGTTCAGCTGCAGATTTTGCAAACGGCCATATTGACGGAGCTGTTAATGTTGCTTTAGCCGATTTATTGACACATGTTAAATCTATCAATGCTTCTCAATATGAGAAAATTGTGATTGCCTGTTACTCAGGACAAACAGCATCATACGGAACTGCATTGCTTCAAATGATGGGATACACCAATGTTACAGCTTTAAAGTGGGGAATGTCTTCATGGAATCCTGAATTTAAAGCTAAATGGGTTGATGCTATTGGCAATTCAAGAGCTACACAATTTGAAACTACTGCAAATACTAAACCTGCAGCAGGTAACTTACCGGTAATAAATACCGGCAAGAAAACAGGTGCTGAAATTTTGGAAACCAGAGTCAATCAGTTGCTTGCAGAAGGTTATACTGTTGCATCTGTTAAAAACGCAGATGTTTACAGTGATTTAGCTAAATATTATATAATTAACTATTGGCCTGAAACTCAGTATCTGAACCCAGGTCATATTCCCGGTGCTTATCAATACACTCCAAAAGCTGATTTGAAAAGAACTACAATGTTAAAAACATTACCTACGGACAAAGAAGTTGTGGTTTATTGCTATACTGGAATGACTAGTTCAAACGTAGCCGCTTTCTTAAGGTTACTGGGTTATAATGCTAAGTCATTGCTATATGGAGCAAATGCAATGATTTATGATGTTATGGTTTCAAATACATTAACAGTTTGGACAGATGCTGAATGCCATGATTATGATTTTGTAAAATAAATAATGCGATTATTTGAAAAAAAGCTGTCTCATAAGGGCAGCTTTCTTTATTTAGACATCTCCATTTTTCTTTTTTTATTCATTTTTTATTCCTAATTTTAATTTTATATAAATTAAATATATGCAATATTTTTTAGATAAATGATTTTTTCAAATAAATGTATAATATTATGAAAATGATTAAATATAAATATAGATACACTAAAATTAAACAAAAGCAAAGGGAAGTTTATGAAGAAAATCATTTTCGGGATAATATTTTTATTATTCCACACACTACTCATCTCTCAGGTACCTAACCAAATTAGCTATCAAGGAAGGATACTCGACACAGACGGTAACCCGGTTTCAGACGGGGATTATTTAATGCTGTTCAGCATTTGGAAGGATGCTACAAGCACAGATATTAGCAATTTGGTTTTTACCGAGACACAAAATGTAGGTTTGGTCAATGGATTTTTTAATGTTAATATCGGTTCTACATCAGATTTGTCAGGAGTATCCTGGTCAAATACGTTATGGTTGGAAACAAAACTCGGAGATAATGCACCATATCCCAGAACGAAATTGACATCAGTGCCTTATTCATTTTTTACATATAAGGCGGAAACTGCTTTGAAAGCGGATATATCTACAACGGTAGAAGATGGGGCAATAACACAATCGAAATTAGCTGATGGAGTAATGGCAATACCAATGGGCACTGCCGGCGGCTCTCTTTCGGGAGAATATCCAAATCCGGTAATTGACCCTCAGGCGATAGTAGATGCCATAGAACCCGGTTCGATAACACAGGAAAAATTGGCATCGAATATAACAGCCATTCCAATAGGAGAAGCACGTGGGGATTTGGTCGGATACTTTCCCGAACCGACAATACGTCCCGGTTCGATACGGACAGAGTATTTCGGTCCGGAAGTCGTAAATGAAGGAGTTATTGCAGATGATGCCGTAACAACATATAAAATTATGGATGATGCAGTTACATTGGATAAAATGTACAATGGCAATAAGAACGGACAAGTAATCTGGTGGGATTCAGTAGAAAACAACTGGATGTATTCAGGAGGACCTGCCCCTATGGTGCCTTCAGATGATTATGTATTAAAATGGAATGATAATGGATGGGTCGAATGGGCGAAAGATGCTCTATATCTGCCATATGCTTATTCAGATACTACAGTTAATAACGAAACCTTATTTTCAATTACTAAGACTGATTTGGTGGGAGATGTGATTTCGGCAACAGTTGCACCTTCAAGCACAACAACTTCTCTATCAACAGCAATATCAGGAACAGCAACTCAAGGTCATGCAATATATGCACACAACAATAGTGCAACACATTCTACAATATATGCAATAAATGATGATGTAACAGGATTAGCCCTTGAAACTATGGGTGATACCTATATCGGAGGAAGTCTTGATGTCGAGGGAGCAACATCTTTCTTAGGTAATTTCGATGTAGACGGTCTTTCAACACTTAGCGATGCTATTATTGGCGGCGACCTTGAAGTAGATGGAAATACATGGCTTCACGGGACTTTGGAAGTTGATGGAATAACATATTTATATGACAATCTCGAGGTTGATGGCTTAACATACTTATACAATGACCTTGAAGTTGATGGGAATGCATATTTCTACAATGACCTTAATGTATATGGGACTCAAGTAATCAATGGACCTTTGCAGATTACAAATACAACTAATTCAACGAGCACAGGAACAGGAGCATTGATAGTTACAGGTGGCACAGGAATCGGACAAAATTTGTATGTTGGAGGTTTGACAAGAATAACAAATGGTACTGTTTCATCGAGTACAGGGACAGGTGCTTTGGTAGTTTCCGGAGGCACAGGAATTGCTGGTAATACATATATAGGAGGTACTTTAAACGTAACCGGTTTATCAACGCTTCCAACTGTTGCTGTAAATGGTGGTACGATTAATAATACATCAATAGGAGCAACGACACGTTCGACAGGTGCTTTTACAACTTTGACTTCGAATGGACAAAATACATTTACAGCAAATATCAGTTCCTCAAGTACAGGAACAGGAACTTTAGTTGTAACCGGTGGTACGGGAATAAGTCAAAACTTATATGTTGGTGGAACTGCAAATGTTACAGGTGTATCAACCCTTGCAAGTGTTGCTATCAATGGTGGAACAATAAATAACACATCCGTTGGAGCAACGACACGTTCGACAGGTGCTTTCACAACATTAACAGCTAATGGAGCAACGACTCTGACAGCAGGTACAGGTTCTTCAAGTACAGGAACAGGAACTTTAGTTGTAACCGGTGGTACGGGTATCAGTCAAAACCTTTATGTAGGTGGTACCGGTAATTTTACAGGTGCTTTAACAGCAGCAACATTAAATACAGGATTTGGTAATAATGAACTGTATGCAATGAATCAGAATGTCCAAACAACTGATGCAGTTACTTTTTCAACAGTTAATACAGGTCAGGGAGCTTATGAACTTTTTGCAATGGACCAAAATGTACGTACAACAGATGCTCCAACATTCGCTACCGTTAATACAGGTTTTGGAGCAAATGAATTATATGCTATGAACCAAAATGTCAGGACAACTGACAATGTTACTTTTGCTAACTTAACAGCAACAGGTACTGTTGCTTTACCTGCTAATTCGATTACCGATGCAATGGTTGTTGATGCTTTGACAATAAGTGGAGGCATAGTTAACAATACTCCAATCGGAGCAACAACACGTTCGACAGGTGCTTTCACAACATTAACAGCTAATGGAGCAACAACTTTAACTGCAGGAACTGGCTCAGTCAGTACCGGTACAGGAACTTTGGTTGTAACCGGTGGTACCGGTATAAGTGAAAACCTTTATGTTGGTGGCACCGGTAATATCACAGGTATATTATCAGCGGCTACAGTAAATACAGGTCAGGGTGCTTATGAACTATATGCAATGGACCAAAATGTGCGAACAACGGACGCACCTACATTTGTAACAATTAATACAGGTAATGGAGCAAACGAACTATTTGCAATGGACCAAAATGTACGTACAACAGATGCTCCAACATTTGTTACAGTAAATACAGGCAATGGAGCCAACGAACTATATGCTATGAACCAAAATGTTAGGACAACTGACAATGTTACATTTGCTAACTTAACAGCCACAAGTACTGTTGCTTTACCTGCTAATTCGATTACCGATGCAATGGTTGTTGATGCTTTAACAATAAGTGGGGGTACAGTTAATAACACTCCAATAGGAGCAACAACTGCCTCAACAGGAAAATTCACTTCATTGCAATTACCGACAGGAGCAACAATAGATGAATTCTCCACTGACGGAACATTAGCAGACAACAGCGATATTGCTGTTCCAACTGAACAGGCAGTTAAGACTTATGTGGATAATTCGATAAGTGCGGCAAATTCATTTTCAACTACATCAAATGTCACCAGTAATTCACCGGGAGACCTTGTCAATGATGATTTTGTTTTCGGTTCATCAAGTCTTGATTACGACGGAAATATAGACCATAATATCAGGATGTTTTTCGATAAAAGCAAAGCAGCTTTCAGAGCCGGATATGTTGCGTTACAATGGGATGAAGCCAATAGAGGTTTTGCTTCTATGGCTTGGGGTACCCGAACAACTGCAAGTGGAGTCTATGCAACTGCCTGGGGCTACCAAACAACTGCAAGCGACGATTACTCAACAGTATGGGGTGAATCAAACACTGCGTCAGGGTATGCTGCTACTGCCTTTGGATCAGGAACATCAGCAACCGCTCAGCAAGCAACTGCATGGGGCTCTATAACAACAGCATCAGGTCTTTATTCAACAGCAATGGGTTATAATACATCAGCTAGTGGTGGAGCAGCTTTATCAATCGGAACTTCGTCTATAGCCAGTGGCGATGCTTCAATTGCAGGAGGATACAGCACTACTGCAGAAACTTTTGCTCAAGTCTCATTAGGACAATTTAATACAGCGCTAAGTGGAAATACATCTACTTGGGTGTCAACGGAAAGACTTTTTGTTATCGGTAATGGTACCAGCAGCGGCTCAACGTCCGACGCCTTGGTTATGCTGAAGAATGGAAGTACTACACTAAAATCCAATGCAACAACTTCAGCTCTTTCAGTAAATAATACTGGCACAGGACCTGCAATTTCAGTTACAGATGGTGGCGGTGGTGTGAAACTTTCTTATGAAGCTATTGCTATTGCTTCTGATGTTAAAACGATATCAAACGATGTTTCTGTTGTACATATAACAGCAAATGATAATGGAACTACAGATGTTATTACCATGCCTTCAGGTACAAATGGACAAATACTCTATGTATTCTATTCAGAACTTGGCGATGATGACCCTGGAGATTTCGGTGGAATATATACCACCACAGGTTCAGCAAAGCTTACATTTGTCTATATGAACGGAGCATGGGTATTGATGAGTGTAATTGAATAATTGTTCAAATTATTTTTATTATTCAAGGGGAGCTTCGGCTCCCTTTTTTTTGTGATTTTGCTTCTATTTGTCATAAAACAATATTCTCCAATAATATAGCGAAAAAAAATAATAAAAGAAAAATATTTTTTTTTATAATTAAATTTCATTAATTTAAGGTCTTAATAATTTAAGTAATTATTAATAACATTCGTATTGTGGTTCTTTTTCATCATTGAATAAGTTAAAAAATTATTTTATATAAATTCTTTCAAATAATTATAGAGGTTAGTTATGAAAAAGTTCATTTACGGGATAATATTTATTTTATTCCACTCCATTCTTTTTTCCCAAATACCTACTGAGATAAGTTATCAGGGAAGAATATTAGATACTGATGGCAATCCTGTCTCAGACGGGAATTATTTAATGCTTTTCAGTGTGTGGAAGCATGCAACTAGTACAGATGTAACAAATCTGGTTTTCACAGAAACACAAAATGTGAATTTAGTCAATGGTTTTTTTAATGTCAATATTGGTTCTGTTGCAGACATGATGAACGTTCCATGGGGAAATGAGCTTTGGCTGGAAACAAAACTCGGAGATAATGCGCCCTATCCCAGAACAAAACTGACATCAGTGCCATATTCATTTTTTACTTACAAAGCGGAAACTGCAATAAAAGCAGATATAGCCACAACAGTAGAAGATGGAGCAATTACACAATCGAAATTAGCTGATGGAGTAATGGCAATACCAATGGGCACTGCCGGCGGCTCTCTTTCGGGTGAATATCCAAATCCCGTAATTGACCCACAGGCAATAATTGACGCAATAGAACCCGGCTCGATAACTCAGGAAAAATTAGCATCAAATATAACAGCTATTCCAATAGGAGAAGCACGTGGGGATTTGGTCGGATATTTTCCCGAACCGACAATTCGACCGGGAGCGATACGAACAGAATATTTTGCTCCTGAAGTAGTTACCGAAGGAGTTCTGGCTCCTGATGCCGTTATCACATCGAGAATCATGGATGATGCCGTAACATTAGAAAAGATGTTCAATGGTAATAAAAACGGACAAATTATCTGGTGGGATACTGTCGAAAACAACTGGATGTATTCAGGAGGTCCTGCACCAATGGCACCATCGGATGATTACGTATTAAAATGGAATGATAACGGATGGGTCGAATGGGACAAAGATGCTCTTTATCTTCCATACGCATATTCAGACACCACTGTCAATGACGAAACACTATTTTCAATAACAAAAACAGATGTTATTGGTAGTGTTATAGCTGCAATAGTTGCTCCTTCAGGTTCAATTACCTCTGATGCTATTGCCATTGAAGCTATTGCAACAAACGGACATGCAATTTATGCTCTCAATAATAGTTCATCTAATTCTACTATTTATGCTGTAAACCTGGATACGACCGGATATGCCCTTGAAACAATGGGTGATGCAAATGTTGTTGGTGCTTTACTGGTTAACGGTGAAACAGCATTTGTCGGTGATTTTGATGTTGACGGTCTGACAACTCTCAGCGATGCTGTAATTGGTGGCGACCTTGAAGTAATGGGCAATTCTTTACTACATGGAATACTCGAGACAGAAGGTGATGTCTATCTTTATAATAATATGGAAGTTGACGGCGATGTGTATTTTTATAGTAATCTTGATGTTTCCGGTTCGCAAATAATAAACGGACCACTGCAAATTACAAATACCGCAAACTCAACCGGAACTGGTTCAGGTGCTTTGATTGTTGCAGGTGGTGCAGGTATCGGACAAAATCTATATGTAGGTGGTTTAACAAGATTAACCAATGGTACAGGTTCTACCGGTACAGGCACAGGTGCTTTAGTAGTTACAGGAGGTACAGGTATTGGGCAAAACTTATATGTTGGCGGTACGGCCAATGTTACTGGTGCGACAAATATTGCCGGAATTACAAGCATCACAAATTCGACAGTTTCTTCACTACCCACAAATGGTGCTTTGGTAGTTACCGGAGGTACAGGTATAAGCGGTGCGTTGAATGTTGCCGGAGTATCAAAAGTAACAAATGGAACAGGTTCGACAAGTACAGGCACCGGTGCTTTTGTTGTCACGGGTGGTGCAGGTATTGGTCAAAACTTATATGTTGGCGGTACGGCAAATGTTGCCGGAATTACAAGCATCACAAATTCGACTGTTTCTTCATTACCCACAAACGGTGCTTTGGTAGTTACAGGAGGTACAGGAATAAGTGGTGCTTTGAATGTAGCCGGTGTTACCAAAGTAACCAACGGAACAAGTTCAACAAGTACAAGTACCGGAGCTTTAGTCGTAACAGGAGGTATTGGTGTAGGTGGTGCTTTAAATGTAGGTGGTACAATGAACGTTGCCGGATTGGTTTCCCTTGGGAATGTTGCAATAACCGGTGGTTCCATAAATGGAACAACTATTGGAGCAACAACCCGTTCAACCGGTGCTTTTACTACTTTGACTGCTAACGGAGCTACAACTTTAACCGCAGGAACCGGCTCTTCAAGCACAGGGACAGGTACACTTGTTGTTACCGGTGGTACAGGTATTAGCGAGAACTTATATGTCGGTGGTTTAGGTAGATTAACTAACTCGACAACTTCGACAAGTACAGGGACCGGAGCTTTGGTAGTAACCGGAGGTACCGGAATTGGCGGTAATTTATATGTTGGTGGAACTGCTAATGTCAGCGGTTTGTCAACTCTTAGCAGTGTTGCTATAAGTGGAGGTTCAATTAATAACACATCAATTGGTGCATCTACCCGTTCATCAGGTGCTTTCACAACTTTGTCAGCCAATGGAGCATCGACATTAACTGCGGGGACTGGCTCTACAAGCACCGGTACAGGAACACTTGTTGTTACAGGTGGTACGGGCATTAGCCAAAATCTTTTTGTTGGTGGAACTGCTAATGTTGCGGGTGTAACGAGTGTTACAAATTCAACAAATTCAACAAGTACAGGTAGCGGTGCTTTGGTTGTTTCCGGTGGTGCAGGTATCGGACAAAATTTATATGTCGGAGGCAATTTGAATGTTGCAGGTACTCTTACTTTGCCTGCAAATTCTATTACCGATGCTATGGTTGTTGATGCTCTAACGATTAACGGGGGAACAATTAACAATACTCCAATTGGTTCATCAACACGGTCTTCGGGTGCTTTTACAACATTAACTGCAAGTGGAGCGACAACACTAACAGCCAATACTACTTCAGGGAGTACATCTACAGGTACATTAGTGGTTACCGGCGGTGCAGGGATTAGTGAAAATCTTAATGTTGGCGGTGTTGGAAAAATATGGAACACTATAAATGCATATAGTCCAACTACAGGTGCTTTACAGGTTGTTGGAGGTGTCGGTATCGGTCAGGCACTTTTTGTTGGTAATGGTATTAATGTAACAGGTACGGTAACTCTTCCTAATAATTCGATTACCGATGCTATGGCTGTTAATGCTTTAACAATAGACGGCGGTACAATTAATAACACTACTATCGGAGCCACGACTGCTTCGACAGGTAAATTCACGACATTGCAATTACCAAGCGGCTCAACAATTAACGAATTCTCTACTGACAGCACCTTGGGAGGTAACAGTGACCTTGCAGTTCCAACGGAACAAGCAGTAAAAAATTATGTTAATAATCATCTGTCATCAATCTCCGCAGATAATGGTTTAACAGAAAATCCCGACAATAATTTCCAATTGGGTGGAACATTAATACAAGGTACAGATATAAACCAGGATGGATATGATATGACATGGAATCTTGGTGGAGGTAATTTTATTGTTGGAGGAGCACCTGTGGCAGGTAACCAAAAAGATTCAAAAGAAAAGTTAAATTCCGGGGGAGGAACAAGATTGATTGTTACAAGTGACGGTAATGTTGGTATTGGTACTGATGTACCGACTTATGATTTGGAAGTTGCCGGTAGCCAATATATCTGGAATGACCTTGAAGTTGATGGATATACATACTTGTATAACGACCTTGAGGTTAATGGTTATACTTATTTATATAATAATCTTGAAGTAAATGCTTCTGCTGAATTTAATTATGATGTCACTGTCTGGGGTATGACCACACATGAAGGTGACCTCGATATATACGGAACAACATGGATGGAAGACCTCGAAGTTTATGGTTATACTTACTTGTATGACAACCTCGAAGTAGATGGTTCAACATACTTATATTCCGACCTAAATGTAGATGGACAAACATACCTTAATGGTGGTCTTGAAATTTCAGGAGCAATGACAATTGACAATGATTTATATGTAACAGGAGATCTAACAGCTGATGGGAATGTTGTTTTTGGGGACATGTCAGATGCAGATAATGTTACCATAAGTAATGATGGAACAGTTCCTGCTCTTGTTATTTATGGTGATACTGAAATAGGTGATTATGCGATGGAGGTTTATGGTATTTCAACATTTTGGGGAAATCTTGATGTTTGGGGGGACTATTCGTCTGATGGAGGTGACATAACATTGAATTATGGAGATCTATCAGTTGGAGGTACTACAACTTTAAGTACAACAAATCTGACGGGTGATTTAACTTTATCATCAGGAGCTTCTATAAATGAATTCTCTACAGACGGGACTTTAGCAGATAACAGCGATGTTGCTGTTCCAACAGAACAGGCAGTAAAAACTTATGTTGATGGTACAATCGGTGAGATTTCGGCTAATAATGGAATTACAGAAAGTTCTTCTTCTTTCCAATTGGGTGGTACGTTGGTTCAAAATACTGAAATAGACCAGAACGGCAACAATATGACTTGGCTGTTAAGCAACAGTAGCTTCGATATTCGTTCAGTATATGGGGAAATCGTACTCGGTATAGAAAGTAAAAAAGAAAAGATAAATTCCGGAGTTGGAAATTCTGCCTTCTTTGTAGCCGGCAATGGTTATGTTGGAATAGGCACTGATGTACCTTCCTATGAATTGGAAGTTGGTGGCAGCGAATATATTTGGAATGACCTTGAAGTTGACGGTTATACATATTTATACAGTGACCTCGAAGTTTACGGCAGCACATATCTATACGGAACAATGCAATTGCCAAACGGTTCTACAATTGATGAATTCTCTACAGACGGGACTTTATCTGATAACAGCGATTATGCAGTACCTACAGAACAGGCAGTTAAAACTTATGTTGATAATGCTGTCGGTGTGGCTTCTTCATTTTCAACTGTTTCAAATTTGACAAGCAATTCTCCCGGAGATATGGCTTATGATGATTTCGTTTTTGGTTCAAACCAATTGGATGATGATTCAAATTCCGACCATTATAATCGCTTTTTCTTCGATAAAAGCAAGGGAGCTTTCAGGTCAGGTTATGTTGACGGTACTCAATGGGATGATGCTAACAGAGGTGAAAATTCAATTGCTTGGGGTGCAAATAATATAGCATCCGGATTTGGTTCAACAGCATGGGGTGACTATGCAGAAGCCAGCGCTTCGTTCTCAACTGCCTGGGGTTATTCATGGGCAACTGCAGACTATGCTACAGCTTGGGGTTATTCAGCGGCTGTTGGAGATTATTCCACTGCTTGGGGTGAGGGTTCAGCAGCTAATGGATATGCCACCGCATGGGGTGAATCCTCTGCTAGTGGAGTATATTCGACTGCATGGGGTGCAGGAGATGCAGCAACCGATTATGCAACAGCGTGGGGATGGTCTTTTGCAAATGGTATTTATTCTACTGCTTTTGGTGAAGCATATGCTGATGGAGATTATTCCACAGCATGGGGTAATGCTGCTGCTTACGGAGAATACTCCACAGCTTGGGGTAATGGATATGTTGACGCTCCTTTATCAACAGCTTGGGGAAATTACGCTGAAGCTACTGGAGATTATGCAACAGCATGGGGTAGAGCTTCTGCTGAGGGTGATTATTCTACAGCGTGGGGACCCTTTACAACAGCCGAGTCTTATGCTCAAACTACACTTGGTCAATATAATACAGCTGTTGCATGCACTTCTGCAACCGGCTGGGAATCAGGTGACAGACTGTTTGTAATTGGTAACGGCACAGGTTACGGCTCAGAATCAGATGCTCTCGTAATGCTGAAGAATGGTAATACGACATTGAATGGTGATTTTACCGTTTCAGGTGTTATAACCGGTGATGGCTCGGGTATAACCGGTGTTTCCGCATCAAGTATGGCTTTTTCCGGAATTACATCGAGCACTAACTCAACCGCCAGTTTGGTGATTGGTAGTGGTGCTAACTTAGCTCCTGATGGTTCAGGCGGAAATATTGTCGCGAATAAATTTATCATGGATGGTGTTTCATCAACTAATGCCGTTGATTTAGCGACCACAGAAGTTGACGGTGAATTACCTGATGCAAATGTTGCTGATAATTTGACAATCAGCGGTGGTACAATTGAAAATACCCCAATTGGCGGAACAACACCTGCGACGGGTTCTTTTGCATCATCGGCAACTCTTGCAGCTTTAACTGTAGCTAATACTGGCACCGGTGCAGGAGTGTCTATTGATAATGGTACGGGTACAGGACTTGCTCTATCAATTACCAACAGTGGCGGTGCAGTGAAGTTGTCTTCCGGCTTTGCTACAGTTTCTTCAAATGCACTTACTATTCCTGATGATGTCTCTATTTATGACATAACATCTGATGAGAATTCTACCGAAGATGTAATTACTATGCCTGCCGGTGTTGAAGGACAAATATTATACATTGCTTACCATTCAGCAACTGATAATGCCAATTTTGGTGTCTATACCACAGCTTTAGCAGCAGGACTCACCTTTGTTTATGTAAATAGTTCATGGCGAGTTGTTTCGATAATTGAATAGTAAAAAATAAACGTCAGCTTAAAACTGATGAAATGAATTAAAATGGGGAGATTCGGCGACCTTAGAAGATAGAATTAAAAAGCCGGCGACAGAAAATCGCCGGTTTTTTTTTCAATGAATAATGAATAGTGAAAAATGAAAAATATTTTTCCTATTTTGTATTTTTCTTTGATGTTTTTACTGTTGAAACAAGGAGTTTTATTATCTCGTTCATATCAGAACTTATGCTTTTATATTATTCTTTGAAATAATAAAATTAACAAAATGCGATAACTGATGTCGTCATTGCGAGAAGTGTTAACGATGAAGCAATCCCATGTATCAAGGGGATTGCTTCACTCCGTGCGCAATGACAGTCAAATTGGTTTGTGATAACTAAATAATAATTTATTTTTTATAAGAATACTTTGGATTGAATTTATCTTTCACAAGATATTGACACAATTTCACAATTCTTATAGCAAACGAATAACTCTTAGTTTTTAATATATTCTCCATAACCCCTCATTATTCATTATTCATTTTTCATTCTACATTAAATTTCGTTTTTCTGTCCTTCTGTCATTCCGTCTTTCCCTTAAATATTGATTTAATCCTAGCTAACTCTCCTTTTGAGAAAAATCCCATAGTGCTGATTATGAAAATAAATAATCCCAATCCGGCAATTCTCAAGGCAAAGGAATAGGGAAGAGGTAAACTTGATGTGAAAATCATTGCTAAACCATATATAATACCGGTTAGAAGAATAATTTTAATTAACCTAATCCATTCGTATTGTATCGGATATATTTTTCTTGAATAAATATAGAGTGCAACAGCACTGACCAGATAAGCAGCAAATGTTGCCCATGCCGCTCCCCAATAACCAATAATCGGTATTAATGTAAAATTCATTGCTACGTTAATTCCTGCTCCAATACCAATAGCCGCAGGCAAATATTGAGTTTTCTTTTCAATATGAAATCCACAGGCAAGATTATTATATACTCCATTGAAATAAAATCCAAGAAGTATGATTGGTATTATTCCCATACCGCTCCAATAATTAGGATTAATGAACTTACCGCCAATAAATGGCATTCGAACAATATAATCCATGAACATCGAAGTTAAAAGGAAAATAACAGCGGCAACCATGGTGAAGTAAGTCAGTATTCTTGCAAAAAGTTGCTTTGCATCCGGGTCTTTGTAATGGCTCAGGTAAAATGGCTTCCATGCATACTCAAAAACAGATACGAGCATTATCATTGGTATTCCAAGTTTGTGATTGCAGGAATACAAAGCAAACTCGACAGAATTTGTTAATGGCTTGAGTATCCACCTGTCCCCTACCTGAAGAATCATACCCGAAAGCATTGCAGGTATTGTCGGAATGCCGAATTTAAGCATTTCCTTAAGCAATTTCCAATCAAAATGAAAATTGATTTTTGTGTAAATAATTTGTAAAAATATCAGACCGCCAATCGCATTTGCTATAATTTGTGCCCAAAGAATACCTTCAATTCTCCATCGCAGTATTACTACAAATACTATATTCAGCACTACTGCAACAATAACAAGTGAAAACCTTGTCATTGCAAATTTCTTTGCCTGACGGGTCATTCGTAAAAATGCAAACGGCACAATCATCAAAGCATCAAGGAAAGGAATCAGTGATGCAAGCATAATGATTTTATGTCCGTTCGGCAGACCTGTTATGGCAGGAGTAATAGAGGCGGAAAAAATGAATATTGTTAATGAAAAAATCCCGCTGATAATTAAAATTGAAATATAGGACAACGTAAATACCCTGTTGGAGTATTCCACATCATCATTTTCGTAAAAACGGAAATAAGCGGAGTCCATACCAAATCCATATATGATATTGACAATGGCAATGATTACGAAGATATAGGTTACATCTCCAAATTCCTCCATAGTAAGTCTATTTGAATAAATTGGAGTAAGGAAAAAAGTAAGAAAGCGTGCTACGATAGTGAACACACCGTATATCATTGTATCTGAAGCAAGCGACTTTATTCTTGACAAAAATCCAATCCCGATAAATAAATAATTTTAACTCAAATTGCTAAATCCAAACATAAGGATTTTTATTAATACAGAAAAAAAAGCAATACGAAATAAAAATTATTTTGTTGTAAATTTCGGAATATTTTTTCGTTTTACGGTTTTTGTGTAAATTGAATTTCTTAATTGAGTTCTTAAAAAATATTTTCCCGGTGAAAAATGGATATTAATAATTTGAAAATTAAAATCTTTGAAATCTTAAAACAAGATGACAGATTGTGGATCGATGATGCGAAAACAGAACCAAATTTAACATTGCTTTTGGATTTAGTTGACAAAATTGATGAAATCATTATCGGTTTGTTATTGCAAGATGAACAAACCAGAAATAAGTTTTTCGTTAAAATAAAAGATGTATATGTTTTTAAGACAAATGATTTTAAATTTTTCATCGAGGAAAACAAAGTCTATAATTCTTATACTCAATACAAGAATCAAATTGGATTAACTGACGGAAAGAGGTTTATAAAAGACACTAATGATGTCGTTTTGAACTGGCCCTACAAAGATTGTGTTTTGGAGGGTGGGCAAAGCACAGAAGAAGGTTTGGACACGTGTTTTGAATATTCTGAAAAAGATAATAAATACGTTGATAAAAAGGACAAAAGAAAAGAAATATTTTTTAACGAAGTACTTGCGAAAGACGAAATAGACAGACTATTTGACGAAAAAGCACTTGTGAATTGGAAAAGGATTAATAAAGATGGTGAACAGGAAGTAAATAAATTAAAACGTGATAAAGACGGTATAATTAGGGAAAACCTAATAATAAAAGGTAACAACCTGCTTGCACTTCACAGTTTAAAAAAGCAATATGCTGGAAAAATTAAACTAATTTATATTGACCCACCTTTTAATACTGGTGGTGATGCAAATATATTTACTTATAACAATTCATTTAATCATTCAACATGGCTTACATTTATAAGAAATAGATTGGAAATAGGCAAGGAAATGTTAAAATCCGAAGGATTTATTGCGATTGCTATAGATCATTTTGAACTTTTTTATTTGGGTGTAATAGCGGATGAAATATTTGGTAGGGAAAATAGGCTTGGAATAATAAGTATTTTACATAATCCTGAAGGCAGACAGAATGCTAAATATTTTACAGCAACAAATGAATTTATGATGGTATATTCAAAATCAAGTTCATCAGTTTTCAATCCTGTTGTATTACAAGAGAATTTTAAGGAAAGTAAGAATATAATAGAATTATATAATAAAAAAGACGACAAAGGATTATATAAAGAAGAAGATTTTATTAGATTAGGAGGTGGGGATTCTTGTCTAAGAGAAAATAAACCAAACGGGTGGTATCCTTTATATGTTAAAAATGATTTATCCGTTATATCATTACTCAATGAAGGAAATGATTTTTATGAAGTATTCCCTATTACTGAAAAAGGACAAGAAAGAAGTTGGAAATTAATTAAAAAAAGCTTTTCGGAGAAATACAATTCAGGTGATATTTATGCAATAAAAGAGAATGATAGAATTAAAATTTGCGAAAAATATAGACTTGATAAAGGCACTCCAATAACAACATGTTGGACTAATAAAAAATATAATGCTAAAAAAAATGGGAATAATATATTAAAAGATATGTTTGGTGAAAAAGTATTTTCATATCCAAAATCAATTTATCAAATAATTGATATTCTTAAAATAATGACAAATAGAAATGATATTGTTTTAGATTTTTATGGTGGTAGTGGAACTACTGGACACGCAACACTTGTACTTAACAAAGAAGACGGGGGGAAGAGAAATTTTATATTAGTAGAACAATTGGAAGAACATATTGAAGTTTGCAAAGAAAGAAATCGAAAAGTTTTGTTAGAAGAAGAAATACAAGATACATTTATTTATGTTGAACTATCAAAATGGAATGAAAAGGCAAAAGAAGAAATATTAGCTTGTGAAGATTTTGAAAGTTTGAAAAATCTGTTTCAAAAATTATATGATGATTACTTTTTGAACTATAATGTTAAGATAAGGGAATTTCAGGAAAAGGTAATAAACGAATATAATTTCAAAAATTTAACTTTGGATGAACAAAAGAAAATGTTTATCTCCATGCTTGACAACAATCAATTATATGTTCACAGAAGTGAAATGGAAGATAAAAAATTTGGGATAAATGAATATGACCAAAATTTGACAAAAGCATTTTACGGGAATGGAGATTAGTATGGATAAACTTTTTGACGAAGCTTTATTTAAAAAAATCAATCTCCAAAAGGATACTTTAAAAAAATTTAATCCGGAAGTATTGGAAATTCCTCATTACATTAAAGGTAATTTGAGACATACTTTTTTCGATTGGCAAAATCAAGCCATGGAAAATTTCCTTTTCTATGAGAACCCAAAAACGCAACTGAAAAAAACGCCAACTCATCTGATGTTCAATATGGCTACTGGTACAGGTAAAACATTGCTCATGGCGGCTTGCATACTTTATTATTATAAGCAAGGTTACAGACATTTCATTTTCTTTGTGAATCAAAATAATATAATAGACAAAACCGAAAATAATTTCATAGAAAAAAATCACACGAAATATTTATTTAAAGAAAATATTATTTTTGACAATAAGACTGTAAATATAAAAAAAGTTGAAACTTTTAGCGACGAGCCACAGGGTATTGAAATCAAGTTTACCTCGATTCAAATGCTATACAATGATATTCATTTAGAGAAAGAAAACAAAACTACCTTAGATGATTTACATAAAAGAAATATTGTAATGTTAGCTGATGAAGCGCATCATTTAAATGCTGAAACTAAAAGTAAAAACGGCTATCAGGAACAACTAATAATTACTGAATTAACTAATAAAAGCAGTGCTGTTGACAAAGAACGAAAAGGTTGGGAACATACGGTAATTCATTTAATACTAAATAAAAATGGAAATGGTAAAACAAATAAAAATGTTTTATTGGAATTTACTGCAACTATACCCACAGATATTAGTAGTGTATGGCAAAAATATAAAGATAAAATTGTTTATGAGTATAATTTACAAAAATTTTTACAAGCAGGTTTTACTAAAGAGATTAATTTAATATCATCAACGCTAAATAAAAAAGAAAGAATTTTACAAGCTCTTCTTTTTCATTGGTACAGACATAAAATTGCACTTAAAAATGGAATAGCTAATTTTAAACCTGTAATTCTCTTTAGAAGTAAGACAATTGAGGAATCAAAAAATGATTATAAAGAATTTGTAAACTGGACAAGTGATATATCGGCAACAGATTTTGAATTTTTAAAAACCATTTCCGAAAAAATCAATGAATCGAAAGTTCCTTCACTCTTTGAAATGGGTAAATCCAGGACCGAACAAGTTCTGGAATATATAAATTCTGAAGAAATAACATATTCTGAAATTGCTAAATTCATAAAGGATAATTTTAAAGAAGATGTAAATATAATAATTACTAACTCAGAAACAAACAAAACCAAATCTGAAATAACATCAGAGGAACAGGAAAAACTTTTAAATAGCTTAGAGGATAAGAATAATCATATAAGAGCAATTTTTACGGTTGACAGATTGACAGAGGGCTGGGATGTATTGAATTTATTTGATATAGTTCGGCTTTATCAAGGTCAAAATGCAGGTGGCAGTACAAATAAAACACCTGAAGCAACAGTAAAAGAAAAACAATTAATCGGCAGGGGAGTTAGGTATTTCCCATTTCAATATAAAGATAAAATCAAAAACAAAAGAAAGTTTGATGACGACCTAAAAAATGAGTTGAGAGTTTTAGAAGAATTATACTATTATACTTATGATGAAGAATCAAGATATATTTCGCATTTAAAGGATGAACTCAAAAAAGAAGGATATTTAAGAGATGATAGAATCATAAAAACATTCAGTATAAAAAATGATTTTAAAGAGAGTGATTTTTATAAAAAATCAATATTATGGTATAATGAGCAATTTGATAACCCAAACAAGAAAAAAATTACATTAGATAAAATTTCAAAAAATTTCTTTTCTCCATACAAAATTAAGGGGTTTGAAATATCTGAACAAGAAGTTGATTTTACACAAAACAACGATATACAAAGATTAGAAGTTTCAGATAAACAATTTAGAACTTATACTATAAAATTAAGTGATATTGAGAAGCATATAATAAGAAAAGCAATAAACATAAAAGCCAAACAGGAAGGTTCATTATTTCAATATATCAATTTAAAAGATGAATTAGAAATAAATAGTGTCGATGATTTTTATGAGAAAATATTTGGTGATTTTGACATTAATATTGTAACAGCATATAATCAAAAATTCGAGGATATACCAAACAAGGAACTACTAAATTTGGTTTTAAAATTTCTCGATGATATATCAAATGAAATTAAGCAGTATAGTGATCCTTATCAGGGTGGTGAATTTATTGCCGGTAATTTTGAAAATTTCTTTGGTGAGCCAAAAACAAAAACTATTAATGAAGATAAAGAATCGATTAAATTAGAAACTAATCTCAAAAATACTGATTGGTACGTACTTGACGGTTTTTATGGCACAAGTGAAGAAATAGGTTTAATCGAATTTATCCAAGAAAATTTTGGTAATCTCAAAGATAAATATAGTGAAATTTATTTATTGAGAAACGAAGAATTATATAAAATACACGATTTTGATCATGGTTGGGTTTTTTATCCTGATTTTCTTTTGTTCCTCAGAAGTAAAGATAATGATTCATTATACTATCAAGTAATCATTGAGTCAAAAGGTGATCAATTTCTTGATGATAATCAAACTTTCATAAAAGGAAAAGAAGGTTGGAAGGAAGAATTTTTAGAACAAATTCAAGTTAAATATGGATACGAAAATGTTATAAAATATGAGAATCCAAATTATAAACTTATAGGATTTCCATTTTATAATCAAACCAATATTGAGAACTTTAAATCAAGTTTTAATAATTTATTGTAATATAGAGGGTGTAAACTAAACTCTGTCTAGTTTTAAATTATTAATCATGTACACCATACCAAAAAAACTCTGCGTCTCTGCCCCTTTGCGACTTTACGTGAAATACCGCATTGTTCCAACTGACAGCAAAAACTTTGCGTCTTTGCCCCTTTGCGACTTTGCATGAAATAGTTTAATCCCTTCGGGATACCAACCGCATGAGTTTGTTGTGTTACCATAATGCAATCCCTATCGGGATAAAAATCATAGAAACCAGTTTAATCAGCGGTCAGACATTTTCTCTGTGGCTCTCTGTGAATTCTCAGTGTAACTCCGTGTAACTGTCTTTCGTTTCACGTTTCACGTTTCCCGTTCTGTCTTTGTTACAACTGACAGCAAAAATCACCTAAATCATTTCAATCAGTTTCAATCAATGGTTCAGACATTTTCTCTGTGGCTCTCTGTGAATTCTCAGTGTAACTCCGTGTAACTGTCTTTCGTTTCACGTTTCACGTTTCCCGTTCTGTCTTTGTTACAACTGACAGCAAAACTCATAAACCACGTAGTGGTGCCACCTTTGTAGAAAAGACACCCAACAACGTTCAAAGCCACGTCGTGGCGACACAAAAAAACTTATTCAATCAAAACAACCTTAGTAACAAAACAAAACACCAAACCAACAAACCTTATTACCTTATTTCCCGTTCTGTCTTTGTTACAACTGACAGCAAAAATCACCTAAATCATTTCAATCAGTTTCAAACAATGGTTCAGACATTTTCTCTGTGGCTCTCTGTGAATTCTCAGTGTAACTCCGTGTAACTGTCTTTCGTTTCACGTTTCACTTTTTTACGAAATAAAATAAAAATAAAATAAATTACATTTCACATCAACATCTTATTTTCGTCCAACTCGTTCTTTGCAAATAGAAGTGAAGTACTCTCTGAGTCCTTTGTGCCTACTCGGTGACCTCTGTGTTTAACATTTTTTACTGATAACTGACAACGGAAAACAGATAACGAAAGAGAAAAAAACACGACAATTAAGACATAATCTGATAAACACTCAAACAACAACTACTTACAGTGTCATTGCTTAAAACTAATGTTCGACATTAACGACATATAAAAAAAATAAAAAGTAAAAAAAGTATAAAAAAGTAAAAAAAAGTAAAAAAAAATTTCCAGTTCTGTCTTTGTTACAACTGACAGAATATAAAAAAAGCCGCTTCGACAGCGGCTTTTATAATGCAAGTAGAGATGAATAATATTAGTTAATTAATTTGCAGGATAAACACTGACCTGCTTTTTATCTTTACCTTTTCTTTCAAATTTTACCTGTCCGTCAATCAGCGAAAAGATTGTGAAATCCGTTCCCAAACCGACGTTTTGACCGGGATGGAACTTAGTTCCGCATTGACGTACAATAATATTTCCGGCTTTAGCCATTTCGCCGCCGAACATCTTAACGCCGCGTCTTTGGGAATTGGAATCTCTCCCGTTTTTTGTCGAACCGCCACCTTTTTTGTGTGCCATAATTCAATCCTTACAATTTATTTTTTATTCGTTATTTTCTGAGTTTGTCTCTGCAACTTCTGCAACCGGTGCATCGGCTACTTCGGCTTTTTTTCTGCCACGTGTTTTCTTTGCTTTGCCGAAAGTTATATCAGTTATTTCAATTTTTGTGAAATTCTGCCTGTGACCGTTTAATTTCCTATATCCTTTTCTTTTCTTTTTGTGGAAGATAAGAATTTTATCGTCCTTGCCATGCTCCAAAATTTTAGCACCGACTGTACCTTCGATATAAGGAGTACCGATTTGTTCCGAACCTTCTTCTCCACCAATGAGAATATTTGAAAATTCAACATTGTCACCGGGATTGCCTTTAAGTAATGGAACCCTGATTGTTGCATTTTTCTGTGCTTCGATTTGTATGCCACCAATTTCTACAACTGCGTACATTTTATTATCCTAAATAAACTTTTTCAAAAATATTTCAAAACGAATTTACAAATTATGAATAAATTTAGAACTTACCAAATAAATTTATGCTGTTTTCTGCTTCTTTTTAAATTTTTCCAAGTAAACTTCCCCGGCTTTTCCTTCGACAAAGTCATTTGTAACAATACATTTTTCAATGTCTTTCAAGTCAGGTAATTCAAACATAATCGGCAACATAAACTCTTCGACAATAGCTCTTAAAGCCCTTGCACCTGTCTTTCTTTCCTTGGCTTTACCGACTATTGTTTTGAGTGCTTCCGGTTCAAATTCAAGATTCACATCTTCCATTTTGAATAATTTCCTGTATTGCTTTACGATAGAATTCTTTGGTTCAGTCAAAATATTGAGCATTGCTTCATCGGACAATTCTTCCAATGGTGCAAAAACAGGTAATCTTCCAATTATCTCGGGAATAAAACCATATTTCAATAAATCCGATGGCTCAACCTTTGACAATAATTTGTAAGATTCCTTAATGACATCAATATCTTCAGACATGAATCCAATCGTCGAAGTCCTCATCCTTTGAGCAATGATTTTTTCCAATCCTTCAAATGCCCCACCACAAATAAACAAGATATTTTGTGTGTTGATATGGATTAATTCCTGCTCCGGGTGTTTCCTGCCACCTTTTGGAGGAATACCGGCTATAGTTCCTTCCAAAATTTTCAGTAATGCCTGCTGGACACCCTCACCTGAAACGTCTCTTGTGATGCTTCTCGATTCGCTTTTTCGGGTTATTTTATCAATTTCATCAATATATATTATTCCCCTTTCAGCAAGTGCAGTATTATAATTTGCGTTTTGAACCAAAGAAAGTAGAATGTTCTCAACATCATCACCTACATATCCGGCTTCTGTTAAGGTTGTAGCGTCGGCAATTGCAAAAGGAACTTTCAAAATTCTTGCAAGTGTTCTCGCTAAAAGTGTTTTGCCTGTTCCCGTAGGACCGAGCATTAAGATATTACTCTTTTCGATTTCGACATCCTGAAATTCTTTGCTTAGCTCAACAGTTTGTATTCTTTTATAATGGTTGTAAACAGCTACTGACAGAATTTTTTTTGCATGTTCCTGTCCAATGACATAATCATCAAGCTGTCTTTTTATCTCTGAAGGTTTTGCCAAAGTTTTCTGTGGCTGGAAGTCAATGCTTTGGAGTGCATTTTGCTTTATTATCTCTTCGGACTTTTGCACGCAAATATTGCATATATAAATATGATTAGGTCCTTCGATTAAACTTTGTACTTCTTCAGAAGTTCTACCACAAAAGGAACAATTTATTTTTTTATTTAAGTCTTTTGCCATTTCTAAATCAATTATTTATTATCAGTTTCATTTTTATTTTCAGCTTCCGGTAATCTTTCGAGAATTTTATCTATGATGCCATAATCCATAGCTTCCTGGGCAGTCATATAAAAGTCCCTGTCTGAATCCTTCCTGACTTCATCAAGTGTTTTCCCCGTATGCTTTGCAGTTATTTCGTAAAGATTTTCCCTTATTCTAAGCATTTCTTTAGTATATATCTCAATATCCGTTGCCTGTCCCTGAGCTCCGCCTAATGGCTGATGCATTAAGATTCTTGCGTTCGGGAGTGCATATCTTTTTCCTTTTGCACCTGCACAAAGCAAGACCTGAGCCATTGAAGCACCCATACCCATACAAATAGTGGTTATATCCGGTTTGACAAACTGCATTGTGTCGTAAATCGCCAAACCTGCACTAACACTTCCTCCGGGAGAATTAATATAAATATTTATATCTTTATTCGGGTCTTCGCTTGCCAGAAAAAGCAATTGGGCAATCACGAGATTTGAAACATAATCATCTATGGGTGAGCCGATAAATATGATACGTTCCTTCAACAAGCGTGAATATATGTCATAGGAACGTTCGCCCCTGCTTGTTTGTTCAACAACTATTGGTATTAACTGATTAATCATTATCGTATTTCCTTAATTTATTACATAGTTCAATGTTAATAGGGTTATAACGGATAAGGGGGGAAAATCATGTATGAAAAAAGATAAACTTTGGGTTAATAATAAAAAACACTTAGGAATGAATTTAACAATAGCTTCAACATAACAAACCTTCCAACATAACAAACTAAATTATTTCAATAAATAATCACACAACCTGTTGATTAGTAATTTATAGCTTTCCTTTGATATAAATCCTAATTTGCCTTCTACAAATCGATAAGGAATGACCGATAGATAACTCAACCTGATTATTGAATCTTTAATCAATCCGGAAGAATGAAAATCAATAGAATTAATGTCTAACATCAAATCAAAATCATCTAAATATTGATGTATTTGAGTATTGATGCCACATAATAACAAATCGCCATATTTTGGAAGAATTTTTAAAATCAATGAAGGTCGTTTCTTAAATTGTCCGTCACACATAAGAATACTAACAAGAATTATATCGCCTTCTTTCATAATTTACTTTCAAAAAAAGGATCGTAATCTGGATTTGGTTCTTTAATCATATTGGATGTATATTCCGGTTCATCATTAGAATAAGCCCTTGATAAGTTGAACATGGCAAACCGATGCCAATCACTTGAATCTTCAACATCGTCAATATTATTTGATAGTGTTTTAAATTCAATTTTCATTTTTTTAAATAATTCCATTAATAAAATGAACTCCTGATTATTTGCAGGAGATACAATCAAAGAAGTCATTTTTCACCTCATTACAAAATATAACAATTTAAACGATTTTAATTTTTAATAATTGTAGTTAGTTTGTACTATTAATAGAAAGGATTAATCATTATCGTTTTCCTTTTTTATTAAATCATACAATATTAAAGAGTAAAACGGATGAGGGGGAAAATAATTTAAAAAGTCGAAGTAAGAAGTCTGAAGACAGAAGTCAGAATTTTGTGAACGGTGAACCGTGAACCGAAAACAGGAAGAAGAGTTTAAATGCAAAGTACGCTATGTTAACGCAATGTTTAGCAAAGTTATGTTTATTCTGTCAGTGAATTTTAAGTGAAATACTTAGTGTAATAAATTATTTTAAAAGTTCAAGGTTCCAAAATTTTTAGTTATTTTGTAGTACAAAAGGTACGAATATTTTTTTAAATTCCTGTGAGGTTTTTTATAATGAAATATGCAACAATATCACTTTTAGCATTTTTAATAATAACAAATGCAAATGCTGAAGATAAAAAGTCTATGATAGGTCCGTATATTAGCGTTAAAGCTACAACTTCCAACATTAATCTTATGTCAGAGAAATCCGGAATAGCTTTTGATTGTGGTGCCATGTATTTTATTCGATTTGAAAATTTAGATGATTTTGGTGTTATTTTTAACGGTGCCTATTCTAGGTATTCATACCAAAGAAAAATGGGATTTTATCTATATGAGAATGCAACTGTTGATTATGGTTATCAATATTTAAAATTTGGAGTTGCTTTTGATTTTTTTAATATTTTCGCAGGAGCAGATGTTTGTACTCCTTTATCCTCTTCTGTTGATTTTAATGGATTCCCTGCAAGTGTTGAACCTCAAGTCAGAAAAGATATCAAGAAACCTGAGACTTCGTTGACAATAGAACCAAAAATTGGTTATATATTACCAGTATATAAATCCGAAAAAGGGACTTTTTATATATTTGGATTTGCTTCATATATATTAGAAAAGGAACAAATGCTTTCAATTAATTTTGGTATATCATATTTATTTGGAATGTAATAAAAGATAATCTTAAGATTGAGTTATAGAATTTTTTACTTTTAACTCAAAAGCCCGACTGAAATAATCTGCCTGGCTTGTTTTACAGTAATTTTAACAACAACTTATACTAAATTGATAACAAGAGTAGTAAAATAGATAAATTTTCCTTATATTTGTAAAAGAACATTTTATCAAATAATAAGGAGAATTACAATGCGTACCTTAAAAGTTGTAGACATTCATTCAATAGATGAATTACGGAAAA
>JAZDIP010000095.1:0-14297 GCA_043804925.1 bacterium
ACCGATTATTTTCCCATCTCTTTCTATTAATTCACGGAATTCATTTCGTTGATATCCGGTTTCAAATCCATCCTTCTCTAAATTAAGTTGTGCCAGTTCATCGAAAGTATCATATCCCAGCATTTTAACAAGCGTCGGATTCGCTAATAGAAAATGTCCGTCAAGCGAAGTACGGAAAATGCCAACAGCAGCGTTTTCGAATATATTACGGTATCTTTCTTCGCTTTCCCGCAAAGCTTCTTCCGCTCGCTTTCTTACTGTTATATCTCGTATATTGCATTGGATAACTTTCTTATTATTAACCAAATAGACATTGCTGACAAACTCCACATCAGAATGTCTTCCATCTGCTGTTTCCAAAGGAAAGTCTTCATAACGCACATATCCTTTCTGCTGTAATTCAAAGAAATTGTCACGATTAGCAACAATATCCTTCAGGAATCCCAGTTCCCATACTGCTTTCCCAACAAACTGTTCAAATGAATAACCCAGCATCTCTATCAAGAACGGATTTACGTCAATAATCATCCCAGTCTCGGCATCGAGGATAAGAATCCCATCTTTTGCCGATTCAAAAAGCCGGTGATACCGAACTTCGGAAGCAGCCAAAGACTCTTCTGCATGCTTGCGCAAATCATCCATTTCTTTTTCTTTCAAAGCCCGCTTTACAACAGGTACAAGTCTTCCCAAATTTGACTTTAGCACATAATCCGTTGCACCTGACCTTAATAGTTCCACAGCTTTTTCTTCACCAACAGTGCCTGATATACAAATTACCGATGATTCCGGTGAAAATTGCTTAACTATTTTCAATGCATCAGAACCATTGAAAGAAGGCATATTAAAATCAAAGAAAATCAAATCAAAGTCCCCTTCAACAAGGTGTTTGATGAAGTCTTCCTTCTTTTCGACAACGATAATATCGCAAACATACCCACCTTCTTCAAGTTTTGCCTGAATAAGCTCGGCATCGGAAGGGCTATCTTCCGCATGCAATATTTTTAATTTTTTCATAATATAAACCTTAGAATTTTTTTTTAATTATTCCCCATTACGAAACAGCAATACATAACATAACAACTTTAATTTTGCAAATTTAAAAATTATTCGGTGGGGGCTCGTTCAATAAACCCCAGAAAACTCCGAGATTTTTTATTGCTTCAATAAATTCCTGAAAATTTACCGGCTTAACAACATAAGCGTTCACACCCAATTCATAGCTTTGAATTAAATCTCTTTCCTCCCGAGAGGACGTCAACACTACAACAGGGACAACTTTTAAATTTTCATCAGCTTTGATGATTTTCAATACTTCCAATCCGCTGACTTTCGGCATTTTTAAGTCGAGAAGAATGACTGCCGGATTTGTTTGAATTCGGTCAACAAATTTCCCCCGCCTGAAAAGGTAGTCCAGAGCTTCTGCTCCATCGTTGACAACGACGACTTTATTGGCAAGGTTGTGAAATGACAAAGCTTCCATAGTCAATTCGACATCGTCGGGATTGTCTTCGGCAAGCAGAATGGTTCTTAGTGATGCAGACATATTAGTTCCTTTCAATTAATTTTGGTAAAGTAAAATAAAAAGTTGCGCCCTGGTTCGGAACGCCTTCAGCCCGGATTTTACCTTCGTGACGGGATATAATTCTTTTCACGTTGGCAAGCCCGACGCCTGTGCCTTCGAAATCCGAAGCGCTGTGGAGCCGTTGGAAAACATTGAACAATTTATCGTAGTATTCCATATCGAATCCGACTCCGTTGTCTTTAATAAAAAATGTAACATTGTTATTTTTTTCAATACAGCCGATTTCAATTTTGGCTGTATCTTTATTTCTTGTGTATTTCAAAGAGTTGGAAATAAGGTTTTGCCATACCAGCCCAAGCATGTCGGGGTCGCCCAAAACGTAAGGGAATTTGGGAATGGTCCATTCGATGGAACGGTCGGAAATATCTCTTGATAATGTTTCTATTTGATTTTTGATTAAAATACCCATATCGACTTTTACTTTTCTCATATCAATCCTGCCCATGCGGCTAAATGTGAGCAAATCATCGATAAGCTTGCCCATAATTTTTGCAGATTTGGCGATTTTTTCGACATAGCGGCTCGCTTTTGCATCGAGCTGGTTTTTGGCATAGCTGACAAGCAGTTCGGAAAAACCGTCAATATGGCGGAGGGGTGCGCGCAAGTCGTGGGAAACGGAATATGAGAAAGCTTCCAGTTCCTTGTTAGCAGCTTCAAGTTTAAGGTTGAATGAATTCAGTTCATCGTTGACTTTAGCTAAGTGCAATTCGGCTTCTGTGCGGTTTCTTACTTCTTTTTTTAATATATTGAAAACAAAAAGAAAGATGAACAATGAGCCGGTGCTGCCGATGACTATAGTAACGTAAGTAATGAGTCCCCTATTTTTTGCATCCTTTTTTCTTTCGGAGAGCAATACCTGTTCACGATGGTAAATATTGTGTGAAATATTGTTGATATTTTTCATAACTAAATAGCCAATTTTTTTCTGAAAGATTTCATTGACTGCAAGTTGGTTGCCTGCTTTTGTAAACTCAATCAGTTTATTGTTTAAATCAACCTTATTTTTACATAAAGAATCAATGATTTTGAATTGATTTTTAACATACTCATCTTTTAAAAGAGAAGTAATGTAGCTTTTGTTATTATTATATTTATTAATAACATTGTAGTATGGTTGAATATAAACGGAATCGCCGGATATGACATAGCCACGTACTGCCCTTTCGACATCTTTAATATCAGATATGAATTCTTCAAGACGTTGCATAACCAAATAGGTATGTTCAATAAGTTCAATTTCTTCATTATATTTAAATAAAGAATAAAAAGAGAAAGAGCCGACACCGACAATAATCAGGCATGCAAGAACGAAAGCAAAGATTACATTTTTAATTTTCATTATTTATTCCTTAACAATTAACCATTAACAATTAACAATTAATTCGTTTTCTTATTAATATATTCGTTAATTGTAACAAACACCTTCTCAAATTCGAGAGCTTTGTCGAAAAAGTAATCTGCCCCACCGTCAAAACTTTTATTCTGGTAATGCTTGAAAGTGTAATTTGTAAGCATAATTGACAAGCTGTTAATGTCTACCTGCTTTGCAACTTTGAGCACATCGAAACCGCTGCCTCCGGGCATCTTGATGTCTATTAAAGCTATGTCCGGTTTGTGTTGTCTCAACATCTCTATTGCTCTCGGGACATCGTTTGCTTCATAAATAGTATCAATATTTTTCATGGTTTGAAGAGACTTAGTAATGGTAGCCCTGATAATATCGGAATCATCCGCAATTAAAATATTCATTTTATAATCCTTATTAAATTTTAGAAAATTATTGGGAGGTAACTTAGCACATAATCAGGTAAGAAAATGTCATAAAATTCGGAATTCTTGTGTCGTAAAATTTGCGACGGAAGTTAATTGCTAATTGTTAATTGTTAATTGTTAATTGTTAATTGTTAATTGTTAATTGTCAATTGTTAATTGTTAATAGCTAATTGTTAATTGTTAATTGTCAATTGCTAATTGTTAATTGTCAATTGTTAATTGTCAATTGTTAATTGTTAATTGTTAATTGTTGACCTGTCCTAAATAGGTTGACAAATGTGTCATCTAAAATGGAGTTAAAGGTATGAAAAGAAGAGAGAGAAGACAACGGACAACGGATATCGGATAACGGATAACGGACAACCGATGACGGACAACGGATAACGGACAACTGATAACGGACAACTGATAACGGACAACCGATGACGGACAACGGAAAGTGGATGATTATTTTCTTGTGTTTAGATTCTGTCAATTTTAATAATTTGAAAAAACTGTCAATTTTCATAATTTGAAAAAAATGGTTTAACAAATTAATGATTTATGCAAAGCATTAGGAAAGAAAGAATTGGATGGTATTTTTACGACTGGGCAAATTCTGCCTTTTACACAACAGTCGTAACGGTTTTTCTTGGACCCTATCTCAAGGAAATAACACAAGCAGCTGCCGGCGCTTCCGGCTTTGTTTACCCACTGGGTATCCCCGTTTTCTACAAATCCTTTTTCTTTTATATTCTTGCCTTGTCATTTGTTTTGCAGTTTTTTCTATTGCCAATACTCGGAGCAATAGCTGATTATACAAACAAAAAGAAATTCCTTTTAGGGCTATTTGCATATTTGGGTTCGGCTTCAACAATACTTATGTATTTTCTCGAAGGCAGTAATTACCTGTTAGGTGGCGGATTGTTGCTATCTGCAAATATTTGTTTTGGAGCTTCTGTCGTAATGTACAATGCATATCTGGGAGAAATTGCAACTCCTGAAAAGCGGGATTCAGTTTCATCAATCGGCTGGGCTATTGGTTATCTTGGTGGTGGAATCGTACTTGCAGCAAATAGTATTTTGTTTTCGCAATATCATGTTTTAGGAATAAGCGTTAGTCACGCTGTCAGAATAAGCATCAGTTCGACAGGTATATGGTGGGCTTTATTTACGATTGTTCCAATGCTTACGTTGAAAGTACGCAGACCGATTGTGGAGGTTCCCTCGGGAGATAATATTTTAACGGTTGGATTCAAACAATTAAAAGAAACAATCAAAGATGCAGTAAATTATCCAAAAACTCTTATGTTTCTTATAGCATATTTATGTTATAACGAAGGTGTACAGGTTGTAATAGTATCAGCTTCACAATTCGGAGATGATGAGTTGGGATTGGGTATAGCAACTCTAATTCCAGTATTTGTCATGGTTCAGTTTATTGCTTTTTTCGGAGCATTAATTTTCAATTATTTTGCAAAATTATCCAATTCTAAAAACACAATTTTGTTAAGTCTAATAATATGGACACTTGCCGTTTTGTATGCTTTCATGTTTTTAAATTCTGTCTCAGGATATTATATACTTGCCGCTGTCATAGCACTGGTTCTTGGTGGAACGCAGGCACTCAGCCGGTCATTATATGCAAATCTTATACCTGTCGGCAAGGAAGCAGAGTATTTCAGCTTATATGAAGTAAGCGACAGAGGCACCAGCTTAATTGGACCTTTAATATTCGGATTAGCTTTGCAATTTACAGGTTCTTTCCGTGTGGCATTATTGTCAATATGCGGATTCTTTGTTATTGGTTTTATATTATTATTGAGATTGAAACTACCCAAGAAGTTTGGTTAACCGTTGAAAAATTATAATATGTTCAATATTCAAATGAAATAATCATGAAAATCAAATTTATTTTTATAGCTCTTTATCTGCTTTGTTATTTAAATATAACAGCAAAGGTCTGGACAATAAGTCCTGATGGCGAATATAAATTTTGCAGTGAAATCAGTTCCTTAATTGCAGACTCCGATACTATAGAAATTGAGAATGGAACTTATGAAAACGACAAACAGGTCAGTTGGTCTAAAAACAATTTATTGATACGTGGAGTTAACGGGAAACCGGTATTAAGAGCAGGAAGTAAAATTGCAAATGATAATTCAAATGGAAAAGGAATCTTTGTAATAAGAGGTAATAATACGACTGTTGAAAATATTGAATTTCAAAATGCAAAAGTTATTGACTGGAACGGTGCAGGAATCCGGCAGGAAGGTTCTAACCTTATTGTCAGGTACTGTACGTTTAAGGGAAATGAAATGGGAATATTGCAGGGTGGTACTATATCAGATTGCAAAATCCTGATAGAGTATTGCAAATTTTATAACTGCGGAAGTCCGGAAAAACCGGGCTATCAACATAATATTTATATCAATCATATTGATACATTGGTTTTCAGATATAATTTTACTTACGATGCAATTGCCGAAGGACATGAGTTTAAAAGCAGGGCTAACAATAATTACATACTTTACAACCGTATATCTAACATTAACACCGTTGACAGCAGAAATATTGACCTGCCTAATGGTGGAACTGCTGTCATATTAGGAAATGTGTTAGAGCAAGGGGAAAATTCGACTAATTCAAATATAATTGGTTTTGGTTTGGAAGAATTGATAAATCCGGCTCCACATAATCTTTGGATTTGCAATAATACAATCGTCAACAGGAAAAGTAAAGGGAGTTTTGTTCAGGTTGCAAATATTGACACATTATTTATGAAGAATAATATTTGTGTAGGAGCCAAAACAGGAGGATTTATAATCGGTAGTCCTGCGATTCTTGATACTGCCTTTAATTACATAAACGAGAATATTCAATCACCAATGTTTCTCGATTTGGACTCAAACGATTACCACTTAAAACCTGAAAGCCCGGCAGTAAACTCCGGTATTGATTTGGAAAACAATGTTAATGGTATTAGCTTAAAACCAACATTGATGTACAAGGACCATGCAGATTTTGAAATCCGTCCTATAGCAGGAATATTGGATATTGGTGCTTTTGAATATGGGAGCATTGAATCTATTTACGAAAGGATTAGAATTGATGATGAAATTAAAATTTTTCCAAATCCTGCATCCAATACTTTAATAATAAATTATAACTATGAAGATGACAATGAACTCAATTTTTATATTTTTAGTTTAACTGGGTTGAAGATAAATAATACAAAAGAACAAAATCTCTGTAATGGTAAAATTGCAATAAATATAAGCAGTTTGAGCATCGGTAAATATTTCATTGTTTTCGAAAGAGGAACTTCCAAATGCATTAAAAGTTTTAATGTTATTAGGTAGATAAATATAAAATTTAATCTCGGACATATTGAGGAAGCCAAAAACTTAATCCTCCAATCTGAAGGGAACTAATTTGCTCTTTCGTTTTTTTTAAGCTAAAACTTTAATAATTCTTATTTTATTACATTATCATGGGAAGAAATTCTGAATAAGTTCTTCAGTATTGTGCTTTTATCAACGAAATTATTATTTCAAACAATATTTGCAAGTATAACCTTTTCAGAGTTAATGGTAAATAGTTTAGATAAAAAACAGTAAATATACTTGTTTTAATATTTCTAAAAAAATATTTTTATACTTTTTAAAAAACACACAGAAATACTGTTTTTTTATAATAAATATTCTTATCTTAGATATATGGCATTTTGATTTTTCAAATAATTATAGGTATGGTGATTTATGGCTAAAATAGCGATAATTGATGATGACCCTGATATTGTGGAAGCTACATCTCTTTTGCTGGAATCAAAAGGGCATGTCATAGTAACTGCCGGTAATCTTGAAGAAGGAATGAACTTGATTGATTCCGAGAAACCGGAGTTAATTCTACTGGATGTTATGATGGATGAGCCTGATGACGGCTTCTATATGGCTCACAAACTGAGAAAACTTGGGATACGGACACCAATAATTCTTTTAACTTCTGTATCTAATGCGATTGGTTATAATTATGGCGTAGGAGAAACGCTACCGATTGATGATTTTCTGGAGAAACCGGTATTGCCTTCAGTTCTGATGGAAAAAGTGAAGTTTTATACAGAGAAGAAGGGAGGTAAAAAATGATTGAGATCAGAGACAATGCGTTAACTCAGGAAATAAAAGTGCTTGCCGAAAAGTATGGCGGTGGCCGTGATTCTTTGCTTCCAATCCTTCAGGAACTTCAATTAAAACATGGATATTTATCCGAATTTACACAACAGGAAATCGCAAATATCTTGGATATTCACCCTGTTGAAGTATATGGAGTTATCACTTTTTATTCATTCTTGAGCAATCAGAAAAAAGGCAGAAATATCGTTCGTCTATGCAGGACAATTTCATGTGACTTAGCCGGCAAGGATGCTATTGCAAGAACTATTGAAAGAGAACTTGGCATTTCGTTTGGTGAAACTACTATAGATGAGAAGTTCTCTTTGGAGTATATTAACTGCATGGGTATGTGCGACCAGGGTCCGGCTATGATAATTAACGACCAGGTGTTTACCAATCTTACAGCTCATAAAGTTGTGGATATTCTCAAAAATTTTAAATTTTAAATTTTAAATTTTAAATTACAGGATAGTTATGCCAATAAAAAATAAATCAGTTATATTCGATAAGGAAATGCTTGAAAAAGAGCATTCGTTCGAATTTCTCAATAAATCCTTAAAGATGACTCCCTCTGACATTTTAATGGAGGTTAGGGAATCGGGATTGAAAGGAAGAGGCGGAGCCGGCTTCCCGACAGGAACCAAATGGATGCTTGCTTCTGCAGCAGTCTCTGACCTTAAATTTGTCGTTTGCAATGCTGATGAGGGAGAGCCGGGAACATTCAAAGACAGATTGCTTCTCGATGAATTTACAAGTCTTGTTTATGACGGTATGGTCATAGCAGGTTATGCTATCGGAGCTCAAAAAGGTTTCTTATATCTTCGAGGTGAGTACAGATATCTTCTAGCAAAATTATCGGGAGAACTCGATAAAATGAGAAAAGAAAATAGATTAGGAAAAAATATTTTAAATTCAGGTTTTGATTTCGATATTGAAATTCGTCTCGGTTCTGGCGCTTATGTTTGCGGCGAAGAATCAGCTTTAATAGAATCTTTGGAAGGGCACAGAGGCGAAGCACGGAACAGGCCTCCTTTTCCTGTGAATACTGGATATCTTGGCTACCCGACAATTGTAAACAATGTGGAAACGTTTGCTATTGTTCCAATAATTATTGCAAAAGGTGCGCTATGGTTTAGCACTATAGGAACAAAACAGTCAAAAGGTACTAAACTCATGTCGGTTTCGGGCGACTGCAATCAGCCGGGTGTTTATGAAGTTCCTTTTGGTATTTCAATAAATGAATTACTGAAATTGGTTGATGCAAAAGATACAAAAGCCGTACAGGTTGGGGGTGCTTCAGGTCATTGTGTACCTGCATGGCAATTCGAACGAACTATTTCATTCGAGGATTTATCTACCGGTGGCTCCATCATTATTTTCAACAAAGATAGAGATATGGTCCATATTCTTAAAAACTTCATGGAATTCTTCGTAGAAGAATCGTGCGGTCAATGTACGCCTTGTCGGATAGGAAATATTAAACTGCTCGAAGGTGTTGAAATGGTTGAAAAGGGCGAATGCTCCCTGTCATATCTTATCGAATTGATTGAACTTGGAAGAACGATGCAGGTTGCGTCGAAATGTGGCTTGGGACAATCAAGCCCAAATCCGTTTATATCAATAATGACCAATTTTGAGAACGAAATTTTTTCACAACTATAATATGGATTTGAAATATGAAAACAAATAAATTATCCAATAGAGCTCCCGTTAGTCAAAAGCCACTGATTGTTGATAAAGATGGCAAAGATTCGATTGGTGGACTGGTCGAAATAGAGGTTAATGGTTCGGCTTTTAAAGTCCCTATTGGAACAACAATATTGGAAGCATGCCGTGAAAGAAACATTCATATACCAACTTTATGTCATCATGACGACCTTTGTATAGCAGGAGTATGCAGAATTTGTGTAGTAGAGGTAGATGGAGTTAAAACATTACCAACCGCCTGCACTTATCCTATTACAAACAGATTGGTAATTAAAACAACTTCGGAAAAAGTCAGGAAAGCAAGAAGACATATTCTTGACTTGCTTCTTAGCGAGCATTACGGTGAATGTTATACCTGCCACAGAAATAATAATTGCGAATTACAAAGATTAGCTAAAGAATATGGTGTAGATTCTTACCGCTTTGGTCATGTTACGGAAAGAAGACATGAAATTGACCGTAGTTCGTATTCCGTAATTCGTGATATGGACAAATGTATTTTGTGTAAAAGGTGCGTTAGAACCTGTATTGATTTACAGGAAGTCGGTGTGTTGGAAGCAACGAACAGAGGTGATGCAACAACCATATCTACATTTATGGATAAACCTCTTGCGGATGTTGTTTGCATTAATTGTGGTCAATGTATCAACCGTTGTCCCACAGGAGCATTGAGGGCAAATGACCCTTCAGACCGAATTTGGGAAGCAATTGATAATCCCTCGAAGCATGTTGTCATTCAAACAGCACCTTCTCCAAGAGCTGCCATTGGTGAGGAGTTCGGATTTAAAGCCGGGACATCAGTTACTTATGAATTAAACACGGCTTTGAAAATGATAGGTTTCGATAAGGTTTTTGATACAAACTTCGCAGCAGATTTGACAATCATGGAAGAAGGAACTGAACTGTTATTAAGATTGAAAAAGGCACTTGTTGATAAAGATACATCAATCAAATTACCTCAGTTTACTTCATGCTCACCGGGGTGGATTAAATATATCGAGCATTTCTATCCCGATTATCTTGAACACCTGTCATCATGTAAGTCGCCTCAACAAATGTTTGGGGCTGTAATAAAAACTCATTATGCTCAGTTAAATAATATCAAGCCCGAAAACATTGTAACAGTTGCTTTGATGCCTTGTTCTGCCAAGAAATTCGAATGCAACAGACCGGAAATGAATGATTCGGGATTTAAGGATGTTGACTACGGTTTAACGACGAGGGAAATGGCACAAATGATAAGAGAGGCGGGTTTGAATCTACCTGATTTGCCATGGTCAAAATTTGATGACCCATTCGGGGACAGTAGTTCCGGCTTGATATTCGGAGCTACAGGAGGTGTTATGGAATCAGCATTGAGAACAGCATACGAGTTGGTTACGGGAAGGCAGGTTCCATTCGAGAATCTCGAAATATTGCCATGCAGAGGTTTCGAAGGAGTTAAAGAAGCTTCTGTAAAATTAGAAAACGTTAAGCCGGAATGGAGTTTCCTCGAAGGAGTGGATTTGAACTTTATGATTGCACACGGGACTGCTAACGCAAAGAAAGTAATGGAAGCATTAAAGAACGGATTGCTGGATGACGTCCATTTCATAGAAATTATGGCATGTCCCGGGGGCTGCTTAGGCGGTGGCGGTCAACCTATCCCGACGAACAAGGAAATTCGCAGGAAACGCGCTGAGGCGATTTACAAAGAAGCTGCCGGACTTGAAATTCAGAAGTCGTTTGATAATCCGGCTATCAAATATATTTATGAGCATTTTCTTACTGATGGTCCTTGTGGTCATCTATCTCATAAATTGTTGCACACTCATTATATTAAAAGAGGGAAATATATAACTTAAACAACATGAATTATAAAATTGAAAGACATTGACGGCAAATATGTCCTTGTCTTTATCATTAAAATAACAATTAGAAATACGAAAATGAAAGAACCTTTTTTTATTTTAGCTCCTGAAAGGGTCCGCTATTCTCGTTTTTGGGTGGAAATAAGGAAGCGTAACCGTTGGCTGATAATGCTCAGATATGGTGCCGTTGGGATGCTCTGTTCGTTAATTCTGGGGATTATTGTCCTTAAAACAACTTTTTCACTATATAATTTCAACGAAATTTTACCCTTAGTGATTATTGCCATCTCAATTTTAGTTTATAATCTTTTGTTCCATTACTACTGGCATTATGACAGAGAAAAGAGAATAAGGAAATATAAAATCCATGGCTTACGCTTTTCTTTAACACAAATATGCACTGATTTGCTCGCACTGATGCTGTTTATTTATTATACAGGCGGTGTAGAATCACCAATTTATGTGTTTTTTATTTTTCACGTAATAATAGGTAGCTTGTTTTTACCGGGAAGGATTATATCTCTAATAATTACACTCACTTTAATCGGCACATGCGGTGCATCGTTTCTTGAATACTATAATATCATTCCTCATCATCATATTTCCGGATGGCTGGGATTGGAACTATATCAAAATCTCTTTTACATAATAGTACATTTTTTATTTTTCGGTATTGCTCTGTATTTAAGTATTTACCTGGCGAATTCGATTGCAAGGCAATTATACCGGCGGAGCAAGGATTTAACGATTGCCTACGAAGAATTGGAAAATGCAGAAAAAACTAAATCAAAATATGTTATGTCCGTTGTTCATGATTTAAAAACTCCGATTGCAGCTGTTGCCACCTACCTCAATATGATTCTCGATAGAACTTTAGGAGAAGTAAAGGAAGAATTGCTAAATCCTCTCGAAAGGTCAAAATACAGGTTGGATAGAGCTATCGAAACTATTGACAATATACTTAGAATCTCACAGATAAAATTGAGTTCTACCCCTGAAGAACTAACAGACGTTGATATCGGAGAGATTTTTCGAGATATTTATAAAGATGTCAATGTATTGCTCGAAGCCAAAAATCTTGAATATAAACTCATTGACGAGTCTGATGACGGTTTGATTATTCAGGGTGAACCCGCATTGCTAAAACTCGCTTTTTCCAATTTGGTAAGTAATGCTTGTAAGTATACCCGGAATAATGGAAGAATTGAAGTCAAACTTTCATTCACCGGCAAAAATGCCACAGTTAATATTGCTGATAGTGGTATCGGTATCCCTGATGATGCTAAAGATAAAATATTCCAGGAATTCTATAGAACTCCATTATCGAAGAAAGCAGGTTTCGAAGGTACCGGGCTTGGTATGTCAATAGTCAAGTATATTATTGAGAAGCATCATGGAAGTATTGAAGTTAAATCACCTTCTGATTTAGGAGATAACCAAGAAAATCCGGGAACTGAATTCGTTGTTTCGATACCGAAGAGTTGGGAGTATTTTCAGGGTTGAAAGGGTTGGCAGCGGCATATTTTAATGTACCCAACAGATTGATTTGTTTTAAATTTGGATTGTTGTTAATATGACAATTCAATTTTCTTGATTTATTTTCAGCCGTTCAATCAGCGCAAATAGTTTTTTATCTTACTGCCTGATAACTCTTTCAAAGCTTATTCATTCAAATCAACAGATGTAACATCATGGTCTTTGGCTAAGTCAATTGCCATAGCTTTTCCGACCATCCCCGCACCGAGAATAACAATTTTTTTCATATATCCTTAATTTAATATTTACAATATAATTTTCACAATAAACAGATATTAAAATACTATAATTGGTTTACTAATATTGTTAGAAATTTGCCCTAACCGTATCTCATAATTTTTAAGGTCTGGATTATCAATTATTATCTTATCAAGGAAATTTTTTGCATCATATTCACTTTCAAATTGGTATTTGATTGCAAATCCATCATTAATTTTATAACCAATAACCCATATAAATTTTTCATCTTTTTTTAATTTATTTGTCATATTTTACACTCATCAACATTTAATAATATTTTAATATCTTAATATTCTATTAGTAAAATACCATTTTTTTGAATTGTTTTATTCACTAATTTCTAAATAATGGAATCCTCATTGGTATTTTTAATAATAGTTAATATTTTACTTCTCTGATAATTTGCTTTATCATCATTTGGATTTATGTCAGTAGCATTATCGAAATCAGCAATTGCTCCTAAGTAATCACCTAATTTAGATTTTGCCATTCCTCTATTTGTAAATGCATTTGAATAAAAAGGATTTATCATAATTGCCGAACTGAAATCTTCAATAGCACCCATATAATTTTCGAGGCTATATTTTGCCAGACCTCTGTTGTAATAAGCTTGGTCATAATTTGAATTAAATTTAATAGCATTATCATAATCTATAATTGCATCATTGAAATTATTGAGATTTGAATTAGAAACACCTCTATTAAAATAAGTTATTGAATCGGAAGGATTCATCTCTAATACAGTATTAAAATCTGTTATTGACTTTTTGTATAACCCTAATTTAGCATAAGCTAAACCTCTGCCAATATATGAATCTGTATGTTTGGGATTAATTTTAATTGCTGAGTCAAATTCAATAATAGCTCCTCTTTTATCCCCTATCTGAACTAAAGAATTACCAATATTGAAATGTGCTTCTGCCAGATTAGGATTTATTTGTATTGCTGTCTTTAAATATTCTATTGCTTTACTATAATCCCCAAGTTTAAATTTAGCTGATCCAAGACAAACATATGCTTCAGCAAATAAAGGGTACAGACTTATTGCTTTTTTACTATCATCAATTGCACCATAAAAATCTCCAATCTCAATCTTGGCTATACCTCGATTTGAATAAGATTCAGGAATATTTGGATTGAATTCGATTGCTTTATCGTAATCAATTATTGCATTTATATAATCTCCAAGTTTAGCTTTCATATAAGCTCTATTGTGATACCCCTCTGCAAAAGTTGGCTTGAGTTGGATTGATTTTGTGAAATTTTTTATAGCCTCATCAAATTCACTTAATTCTGATTTAAGTATTCCAAGACAATAATAACATTTATGGTTATTGGGATCACACTTAATAGCCTCAAGAAAATTTTTTAAAGCATTTATTGTATCTCCAATTCTTGCTTTTGAAATTCCTTCCTGCAAATAAAATTCTGAATTATTATCTACCATTTATTTTTGTT
>JAZDIP010000096.1:0-31465 GCA_043804925.1 bacterium
TACTTCCTATTTATTAAGTGAAACTTTAATGGAATGTGGATTAAGCTATGATGCCGCAACAGTTTGGGGTGCCGCTCTCGGACTGTCCTATTCGAGTTATGTGGAAGTATTGGATGGCTTCGGTGAGAATTGGGGTTTCAGCCCATCTGATTTTTATGCAGATGTTGTAGGAGCAGCATTCTTTGTTGGACAGCATTATTTTCCTGTTTTACAAAACTTAACGCCAAAATTTATGTATTTTCCCGCAGACTGGCATGGAGATGAGCCGAGAATGCCTCATGAAATGTTTATAGATGATTACAGTTCCCAGGCATTTTGGTTGTCGGTTAATGTTCATAATTTATTACCTGAAAAAATGAAGAATTATTGGCCCTCATGGCTTCAACTTAGTTTTGGTTATACAGTCAGGAATATTTATGATGTATTTCATTATCCTGAATTGAAAGAAAAATATAGAACTATAACCGATGTTAAAAAAGAATTTGTTTGGGGAAGCCCAAGATATATTATTGCACTGGATTATGATTTTGTAAAGATTTTACCGGATGGAACCGGCTTTTGGAATTGGTTAAGGCAGTCACTTATGTATTTTAAGTTGCCATCACCGGCTATCGAATTTAGCAGCAGTAAAACGAGATATTATTTAGTTTATCCTTTTAAGTTTTAAGTCGAGAGTTATGAGTATAGAGTCTTATGAGTTGAAAATGAAATTGAGTGTTTTTTCTATATTTCGGAATATAATATTTATTATTTTTTTCTTTTGCATGCAATATGAAATTTTGATTTGTCAGAGCAATGAGGGAAAAACTACCAATCAGGAGATTTTTTTAGTTATTCATAATGAAGAAAATATTTCCATTGAAAAAAACGATTTTCCGGTTGAAACAGATGACATTACAATTGATAGTTCTAAAAACGAAAAGGAGAGTAAATATATTCCCTTATCCGAATTCATGTATGCAGATAACAGACGATATACAATAAGCGGAGATTTACCATTAAAAGATACTGAGATTAAGCCTTTAAAAGCCATAGCTTTTGGAGCCGGTTTTACCGGAGTATTTATTGCACAGCATCTTTTGCAAAAGAATACATTATGGGACAAATTAGGTGAATTCAGAATAAAAGAAGATATCACACAGGATTTATGGGCTGATAAAACAGACCATATTTTTGATGCATATTTTGCATCGTATTTGCTAAGCGAGGTTTTGCTGGAATGTGGTTTAAGCTATGATGCCGCTAATGTTTGGGGTGGAGTATTGGGATTTACTTATTTGAATTATATTGAAGTTTTGGACGGTTACGGAGTAAATTGGGGATTCAGTCCTTCTGATTTTTATGCTAATGTTGCCGGAGCAGTATATTTTGTAGGACAGCATTATGTGCCTTATTTGCAAAATTTCACTCCAAAATTTATGTATATTCCTGCAAAATGGCATGGCGAAGAACCAAGACTACCTCATTCGGTATTTATTGATGATTACAGCTCGCACACCTGTTGGATGTCAGTAAACGTACATAATATTTTACCGGAATCAGCAAAGAATTATTGGCCCTCATGGCTTCAATTAAGCTTTGGGTATGCGGCAAGAAATCTTTTTGCTTATGAAAATTACTCTTATACTCCCGAATTAAAGGAACAAAATAAAAAACTGATTGAAAAATATGCCAGGATTACCGAAATTAAAAGAGATGAAGTTTGGGGTAGTCCCCGCTATATTATTGCATTGGATTATGATTTAGCAAAGATTTTACCTGATAATGGCAGCTTTTGGAATTGGATGCGGCAAACCTTTGCTTATTTAAAATTACCATCACCGGCAATCGAATTCAGCAACCGGAAACCAAAATACTATCTGGTTTACCCATTCCCATTATATAATTAATAAATGTAACAGAATTAATGAGTTAGGAGTAATTTTATTTAAAAATATTTTCTTTGTATTAACTGGTATTTATGAAATTTTTGTTAAATTGCTTTTCTTTATTATTGTTATAAATTTTTTGTGAGAGAATTTAAAAATATTGATAAAGCTGATAGTGTCCTTCAGCAATCGGGGACTGGTCAAGAAATGGTTTCTATTCTCCATAGGAGCAAGGATGAAATCAAATTGAAACTAAAAAAAACCAGTTTGATTATTCCTGTTTTACAAGAGGAAAAACTTTTAGATGATACATTGAAAAAATTTCCTTCCGAATTGCTGAATAAATATAATATTGAACTGATAATCAGCGATGGTGGCAGTAAGGATAAAACATTAGAGATTGCAAATGTTTACGCAAATAAAATTATCGAGTATCATGGAATTGATAAGCAAACAATCTCAGCAGGAAGGAATGCAGGTGCAAAGCGTTCTGAAGGAGAAATTTTAATTTTCATAAACGGCGATTCATATCCTGAGAATTGTGAGGCATTTTTTGAACTTATTCATAACTGGGCTAACGGTTTTGGGAAGTACAAAGATTGTATTGCGTTAACTTGTTGGGTTACAATACATCCTGATGAAATGCTAATGAAGGATAAAATTTTTTATGCAATTCACAATAGATATATAATGTTCCTGAATTTTATCAGTATCGGAATGGGAAGAGGTGAATGCCAAATTGTCAGGAGAGAATATTATGATAGAGTTGGCGGTTACGATGAAAAATTAGCTGCAGGTGAAGATTTTGATTTGTTTAAGCGCATTGCTAAAATTGGCAAAATTGGATTTGTTAAAGATTTAAAAGTTTATGAATCACCTAGAAGATTCAGAAAGTATGGATATTTCAAGGTTATTTCACAGTGGATTGTTAATTCGATTTCAGTAATGATTTATAGAAAATCTGTCTCAGAAGAATGGGACCCGGTAAGATAATAATTACTAATTATTAATTATAAACGAAGATAACAATCACAGAGTGATTAAATGATAGAAAAATTAGATATGAATAATCTATCACCATCTCAATATGAGTTAAATAAAAATATTCTTAGATTAATATAAAACAAGTATTAAACAATAAACTAAAATAGATATGAAAGAAGTAATTGGGGTATGTTTAGGAGCTTCAACAGTTTCCTTTGTGCGGGTTTGTAAAAACCAGGGAGAGGTTACCGTAAAGGAGCAATTATCATTGGCTCACAATGGTAATCCTAAGAATATTTTTCTGGAAAAGCTGAAGGATTTTAATGGGGACATGCTCCCTGTTGTTGTTACGGGGAGGAAATTCAGAAACCTTGTCAAATTAAATCAGGTATCCGAACCCGAAGCAACAGAGTATGCAGTTGATTTTGTGAAAAAAGGCGATAACAATTTTTCAGCTGTTGCAAGCTTGGGTGGTGAAACATTTATGGTATATACATTAGATGAATCAGGAAAAATTTCTAATGTTATAACTAAAAATCAATGTGCTTCCGGGACTGGAGAATTTTTTCTCCAGCAATTAAAACGTATGGGATTAAATACCGAAGATGTCCTGGCAAAATCAAATGGAGCAGTACCGCATAAAGTTTCTGGGAGATGTTCGGTTTTCTGCAAATCCGATTGTACACATGCATTGAACAAGGGAGTTCCGCATGCTGAAGTTACTGCAGGTTTGGCTATGATGATGGCAGAAAAAGTTGAAGAATTGCTAAAGAAAGTAAAGTATGGCAGGAAAATCATAATTGGTGGTGTTACACGAAATTCTATTGTGATGAATTTTCTTAGAACCATGATTGATGATATTTATATCCCAAAGGAAGCATCATATTTTGAAGCTCTGGGTGCGGCTTTATTTGGAATTTATAACGAAATTAAACCTTTTATTTCTTTCGAAGAAATTTTTGAAGATAAAGAAAGCTCATTTGTTTTCCACAAACCCCTTGAGGAGTTTAAGGATAAAGTGATTTTTAAGAGCATGACACACGGAAAAGCCGCTGATGGTGATGAATGTATCTTGGGCTTAGATGTTGGCTCCACTACTACAAAAGCTGTAATTTTGCGGGTGAGCGACAATAAAATTTTAGCTTCGGTTTATCTTTATACATTGGGAAATCCAATTAAAGCTTCCAAGGAATGTTACAAGGAGCTTTTAAGACAAGTGCCTGAAAAAATCAGCATTATTGGTCTTGGAACAACCGGTTCAGGCAGGCATATAGCCGGGTTGCATGCTTTGACGGAAGGTGTTTTCAATGAAATTGTAGCTCATGCAACTGCAGCCGTTTACTTTGACCCGGAAGTTGATACCATATTTGAAATTGGTGGACAGGATGCAAAATATACATACATTGTCAATAAAGTTCCAGCCGATTATGCAATGAATGAAGCATGTTCTGCTGGTACCGGTTCATTTATCGAAGAAAGCGCTTATGAATCATTAGGTGTTAAAGTTCAGGATATTGAGCAAATAGCAATGAAAGGTAATAAACCTCCGAATTTTAATGACCAGTGTGCCGCCTTTATCAGTTCCGATATTAAGACTGCCAGTCATGAAAATATTTCTCAGGAAAATATAATTGCAGGTTTGGTTTATTCTATCTGTTTGAATTATGTAAATAGAGTTAAAGGCAGCAGACCTATTGGTAGGAAAATTTTTATGCAGGGTGGTGTTTGTTACAATAAAGCTATACCAATTGCAATGGCTGCGTTGACAGGGCAACAGATTGTAGTCCCTCCGGAGCCTGGATTGATGGGTGCTTTCGGGGTAGCTCTTGAAGTAAAGGAAAAAATCGGATTAGGGCTTCTAACAAAAAAACAATTTGACTTAAAAGAACTTTCGGAAAGAGATGTTAATTACAAGAAACCTTTTATTTGTCCGGGTGGCAGAGAAAAATGTGATTTGAAATGTTCGGTCAATCTCATTCAAATTGAAAATAAAACTTATCCCTTCGGCGGTGCATGCAATAAGTATTACGGTATAACAAAGAAGGTCAAAGTTAATCCGAACGAATTTGATTTCGTTAAGAAAAGACAATTCATGATGTTTGAGAAGTATACAAAGCATAATTCAAGCAAAATTGAAAGTGAAAAGTAGAAAGTGAAATGGCTAAAGACTAACTCAAACAACTTCAATTATGAAATCGAAAAAAACTAATCTTGATTTTACTTACGAGCAGCCATTTATTGAAAAGGGGATTTATGTTGCCGGTGTTGACGAAGCCGGCAGGGGACCTGTCGCCGGACCTGTTGTAGCATCAGCAGTTATATTAAAAACAGAATTTGTTAATGATTATGGTATTACAGATTCCAAAAAACTGACTTACCAAAAACGAGAAGAATTATATGGGATAATCAAACAAAACTCAGTTTCCATTGGGATTAGTATAATTGACAATTTTATTATTGACGAAATTAATATTTTACAATCTACTATAAAAGCAATGCATCAAGCAATCAAACAGTTAAAACCTATACCAACTCTACTTTTTATTGATGGTAATTATTTTAAAGATGTCGGAATTCCATTCAAGACTATTGTCAAAGGTGACAGCAAATGCTTGTCTATTGCAGCAGCTTCCATCATTGCAAAAGTAACCCGGGATAAATGGATGATAGAAGTTGCTGATAAACTTTATCCTCAGTATAATTTCAGACAGCATAAGGGCTACGGTACAAAAGCGCACATAGAAGCTATTAAAGAGCATGGCCTTTGTGAGTTTCACAGGAAGACATTTTTAAAGAAATATTGTAAGGAAGATAATAATCTCTTTAATGATATGAATAAGTAACAACTCTCCACTAACAGATTATTACAACTATCCTGCTAATTTCCGATAAATTAATACTTCAATATGAGAATTTTTTTCTTGCTTTAAACTTAAAATTTAACACTTAACATTTAGCACTCAACACTACTTCCTCTTATACTTTCCCATCAACTGCCCTTCGGCTATAATATGTCCTTCCATCTCTTTCAAGATTTCTTTTTTTGTTAAACCGGGTTTGACGTTTAGTTTTACATCGAGAGCATATATTTTGAAAAAATACCTGTGAGTACCTGAAGGTGGACAAGGCCCTCCGTAGCCCACTCTTCGAAAGTCGGTTGTTCCCTGCATTGTTCCGTTTTCAAACTTTTCATCTTTTGGAAAGTTTTCCTTAAATTCCAAATCATCTGTTGGAATATTATAAACAACCCAGTGAACCCATGTTCCCATGGGAGCATCCGGGTCATCCGCAATTAGAACAAAAGTTTCCGTACGTTTCGGGTAATTTGTCCATGCGATTTGAGGAGAAATGTTTTCTCCGTCGCAAGTATATTTTGAAGGTATCATTTCTCCGTCTTTGAATGCTGTGCTTGTAACTTTGATATCCATTTTATTGTTCCTCGAAATTATTGGGAAAATTACTAATCCTATTAATATCAAAATTAATAAATATTTTAAGATTGTTTTCATATTACTCTCCTATTAGTTACAAATCACTTGGTAAATATGGTGTTGTTAAAATTTCTTTAAAATATTTCCATTTCATTTTTGCAGGAACTTTTGTTTTCTCAATCTTTAATTCAATCCAATTTCTGCAAAGCTCTTCTCCGATATAATAGGTAATTATATATGAACGGTATTGTTCAAAAAATCTAATATTAGTTTCTGCATGATTTTTTGCTCTAAGTTTAGCTTTCATTATTTTCCCGATGGCTTCCTCTTTGCTTATTTTATTATCTAAATAATCTCTTGCTACATTAACCGATGAATAATCGAGTTTACCTACCAAATCTAAAATTTTATAATATTCATCAGCTTTTTCATTACTTATTCCGGCTAATGGAAAAAGCACTTCCTTTTCAAATTTAATTCTCTCACTATCAGGAAAAGCTACTTCAATTCCATAGTTTGCTAATCCTTCTGAAAGCACAGCCAAAGGACTGAATAAAGGGTAGACAGTGAATTCAATCCAGCCATTTTGTTTCACGAATTTTTCTTCAATCAAACTATGATAAACATGATGTCCGGGATAACCTTCGTGGCATGCTAATCCGACAGCCCTATCAATATAGACAGGTAAATCAATATTTATTTGTATTAAACTTGTTGCATTACCTTTAAACCAGTTGTAACCACCCCATGATTTATCTCTTACATATTCAAGAATAAACTTTTCATTTGAAGGCAATGAGATATGTGCTAAAGTTCTCTTTTTACCCTCAGCTATTGCAGTTTTAAATACAGTATCAACTTTTTCAGAAGGAATAATAAATTGTTTTCTGTATTCAATAAATTTATCACCGAGAGAGCCATTACCGGGAATTAATTTATCCAATTCCTGCAAAATATAATCAGAATTATTTTCGGATTGACTTGGTACTTCAATATCGAATAGAGCTTTTGATTCTTCGTCAAATGACATTTTTTTACCTGATAGAATTTCTGCTCTTGAATATACAGATTGTATCATTCGTTTTAGGAAACGAATTCTTTGCATTTCTTCCTTTTCCAAATCAGAAATTTTTATTTTATCGAGTTGCTTAATTAATGAATCAGTCTTACGAATAATCGTATGGATATCAAGATTCCAATTTTCTACTTCGGATTTCCATTTTTCCGGACCGAAGTATGCATCAACATAATCAGTATCGAATTTGCCCAAAGCAAGAACCAGCTTGACATAATGTTCGGCTATTGAATTTACTTGTGATAAATTTACTTCCTGAGTGTTATTGCAGGAAAATAAAAATATTAATATTAAAAAATATTTTATCATAGTATTCCTTTAAATTCTTTCAAAGCAAAAAAGAAAATTAGTAAATTATCTTGAATTGATAAAATGAAAATTAGGGAGGACTAATTATTTTTAGTCCCCGTTGAATTTTAATTATTTCTAATTTTTTACGCCGTCTGAACCAATGTCTCCGAAGAATTCCTTCTTCCGTGTACAATATTCGGTGCCCTGAAAGTGCGTTTTTCTTTTACTGCTTTTTCAAATTCGTCACGGAATTTATTAACAAAGCCACCGGTAACAGGAGAGAAATCACCTTTAACAGGCCAAGCCGCTGCATCACCCAATGCACAAATTGTATTTCCTTCGATTTGCTGAGCTATTGATAATAATAAATCTATATCGCTGAGCGAACCTTCGCCATTATTTATTCTCTTTAAGATTTTTTCCATCCAACCGCAACCTTCACGGCATGGAGTACATTGTCCGCAGGATTCATGATGATAAAAATGAATTAATCTCAGCATTACTTTCACAATGTCGGTATCTTCATCCATTATGATAATTCCACCTGTCCCTATATGCGTTCCGAGTGGCTTTAAGGATTCTTCGTCCATTCTTACTCCTTCGATTTCATCACCTCTAAGCGGAGGCATTGATGAACCACCGGGTATTACTGCTTTAATTTTTTTATCTCCGCGAACTCCTCCGCAAACATTATAAATTATATCAGTCAATAAAGTACCTGATGGTAATTCATATACTCCGGGTTTATTGACATGTCCGCTAACTCCGTAAAGTAATGTCCCGGGATGACCGGATGCTCCGATTTTAGAAAATGCTTCACCACCCATCTCGATGATTTTTGGAATATTTGTAATTGTCTCAACATTATTAACTGTTGTCGGTTTTTTCCATAGGCCGCTTTGAGCCGGGAATGGTGGACGTATTCTCGGATATCCCCTGTCTCCTTCTATAGAAGTCATCTGCGAAGTTTCTTCTCCACAAATGTAAGCACCTGCACCTGAATGTATATAAAAATCAAGACGGAAATCAATTTTCAATTGCTCTTTTAAGCTTTTCTGAAGTTTATCACCTAACAAACCTCTTTCGTATGCTTCGTCAATTGCAGTTTGTAAAATCTTTTGCCATTTGTGATATTCTCCACGGATATAAATATATGCAGTTTGTACGCCCATAGCATAACACGCAATCAATGTTCCTTCGATTAATTGATGCGGATTGAATTCAAATATTTGCCTGTCCTTGAATGAACCGGGCTCCGATTCGTCACCATTTACACAAAGATATTTAGTAAGACTTCTGTCTTTTGGCATAAATGACCATTTTAATCCTGTTGGGAAAGCCGCTCCGCCACGCCCCCTCAATCCTGATTTCTTGACTTCGTTTATTACTTCATCAGGTGTCATTCGGACTGCTTTTCTAAATGAATTATATCCTCCATTTTTTACATAGACATCAAATTGGTGCAAATCCGGTATATCCGGCAGCAAAAGTTTTGGGCTGTCTTCAAACATAATATTCTATATTCCTATTTAATTAATTATATGCATTTTCCATAAAAAATAAAATTAGTGAATTTGCGATAAATTTCCTAAAAAATTAATTCAGTTCAATAAGTTAAAAAAGTTTGTAAAGTTTAAAAGTTCATAAGGTTCGTAAAGATTATTAAGTTTTTTATGAATTTAATACAATAGTAAAAAATACTATTTTATCAATATTATTTGCATTTTTGAGATTTTTGATTTAACTTTTATTTTTATTTTTAACATTTATTATAATGAATGCGACATATAATTACGATATTAACTATTTTATTAATAAATTTTGAAGCTTTTTTACCGAAAAGTTTAGCTTCAGAACTTGGTTCTGCTTACGAAGGAAAACATTTCTTTATTGGTTTTATGCAAAACGAGATATATAAAGATAATTATCAAACTTTACAGATACACATTGTAAGTAATTATCCGGCTGATATAATTGTTAAGGTACCAAATGAAACGGATAAATATTATTCTTTACAGTCAGATTCAATTCTAAAAATTATAATAAATGATAATATGGAAATAATTGAAAATGAAAGTATTGTAAAAAAATCTGTAGAAATAATTTCCACAGTACCGGTATTGGTCTATGCTTTTAACAGTAAGGAGAATACAAGTGATTGTTTTACTGCAGTTCCCGTATCACAGTGGGGGAATGAATATGTGGCTATGTCCGTTCCTAACGATCAATATTTAGCTACTTTTATTTATTTCCGTGATTACAGAGGGTATATTGATTCTACCTATTTAATACCGCGTAAAAGTGAATTTTTAATCCTGGCTTCAGAAGACGACACAAGAGTTGAATTTATTCCTAAAAGTATAACTCAAAGTTTAAGACAGAAAGACCAGCCCACAAATGTAACATTGAATGCAGGAGATTGTTATTTGGTTCAGTCTTATGATTTTCCAGTTACTTATGGAGATTTGACTGGTTCAATCATCAAAAGCGATAAACCGGTAGGTGTTATATCAGGTCATGTCAGGACTGCTATACCTCAATTAATGTCTGATTATCAATGGGAATCAAAAGACCACATAGCAGCCATGCTAACACCGACCTCTTCCTGGGGGAGAAAATTCTATTCAGTACCTTTTGGATTTCATGATGGAGGAGACCTATTTAGAATAACCTGCTTTGAACAAAACACTTATTTTACGGTGGAAACATCAGATACTGTTCTAAGTGGATTGCTTTCTGAAATGGGTGATTTTGCACAATTTGCCGGAATCAACAAACCTGCTATTTGGACATCGAACAATCCGGTGCAAATCGGTCAATATATGATGAGAATTGGCGGGTATGATGACAATTATGATTATGACCCTTCTCTGGTTATATTACCCCCCGCAGAGCAATTTGTCCAAAAAATGGTTTTCCAAACTGTAAATAATGGATTAAAAAATCCGCTACAATATGAAGGTTATGAAATTTATCTCATCGCAGACTATGAAGCATTAAATACTTTAAAACTTGACGATTATTTAGTTACGAATATTATTACTTATATTTACGACAATATTTTCCCGGATGCAGCATATTTTTGGGTGCGTTTACCTATAACGGAAGGTAAACATATTTTAACTTGTGATTCAGGCAGGTTTTCAGGTGTAGCTTATGGTTATGGAAATTTCGATTCCTATGCCTTAACATTGGGTTCGTCGCTTTCAAATCCATTTACGGCGGATTCCATTTCACCTGTGATTGCTGTTGAGGAGTATTGCGGTAATATTTCAGGAACTATTACTGAACTGCATGACCCTGATGCTTCGGGATTACTCTTTGCAGTTATGACAGGAGAAAGTTATAATTATTCATTTAATCTTTCACCAAAAATCATGGATGCAACATATTCGGCAACTTTCACAGCCAGACCTGTTGACGTAATGAAAGATGGCAAATTTGTTTTGGAGTATCGCGACAAAAACGGTAATGGTCAAAACTATACCTTTAATTATAACGGCATCAAATTCAATGTTCCGGGTACAATAAGTCTGGGTTTAGTTGAAAAAGGCGATACCAATTGTCTCGGTTATGCAATCAAAGTCGGTGGAAAAAAACCGGTACTACTCGATTCGATTGCTTTATCCGGTGTTGATGACAATCGTTTTGTTCTCAACATTAAAACTCCACTTCCTGCTGAATTATATCCCGGCGAAGAATTTGAATTTGAAATTTGTTTCCATCCGGATAGTTCTTTTGATGACCTCAATCAAAAATTATTATTTTATTTCGATTGCAACAGGTATGATTCATTGATGATTTTTGCAATGGTTAGGTATCCCGAATTACAATTTATCGGTTATGATTTTGGAGAAGTCTGTTTGGGCGATACGAGTTGGGGAGAAATACAAATTATCAATACAGGGAATGTTCCGGCAGTTATTGATTCAGTTTATGAAATCGTAGTTAATAGTCAATTCGATATAATTTTAAGGAATCAGGATGGCTCATTGATTTTACCTGACACATTACGTCCTGGCGATATCCTTGCACTTAAAACAAGATTCCTTCCACTTTACAAAGGTTCTGTCGAAAGGATTGTTTCAGTAAAAAACGATTTAAGTATTTCAAACGAAATAAAAATTACCGGAACAGGTATAGCTCCATTTGTTAATTCCATACTTGTTGACTGGGGGAAAAGAAGAGTGGGCTCGGTAAATGATACAACAGTTTACTTATACAATACCGGGGAATGTGTCGCAGATATCTCTTACAACGGTTCTGACGGCAATACGATACCTTTTATGACAGACAGTATATCAAACATCAAGGATTCAATTTATGTAAATGACAGTTTAAGTTTATTTTTATCTTTCAAACCAGGCCAATTGCAATTTTCACAACTTGTTTCTTTTTTCTTTGTGGATTCTCCTGGACATGATTTGGTAGCTGTTACAAAAAAGGGTGAGGGTACTTTACCGGTAATTGTTCCCGTCAATATTGAGTTTGACACAATACCCATTTTTTCTTATACTGATTCACTAAGTATTATTTTACAAAGTAAGGGTAACGAAAGATTGTGGATTGATTTTAAATCCCTATCCGGAGATGACAGCTGCTTTATTATTAACAATGGGGATTTGTCAATACTACAAAATAGATATATAGAACCGGATTCGCTTTTAATTATTCCAATCAGGTTCAATCCGCAAAAACTCGGTTTCAGCGAAATGGCAATAACATTAAGCCACGATGCTTTTCCTGCATTTAAAACAGATGATACATTGATTTATATTACCGGAAACAGCATTGAAGTTGATACATTAAGCCCGGACATTAGTTTCGAGGATAATCTTGTTTATATGCCCTGTAATGATGATGAATTGCCGGTGTATATTAAAAATGACGGTAATGTTGAATTGTCGCTCGATTCACTTGAATTGTTTACTAAAGATATTGATGCACAATGGTTAATTGATTATCCTTTACCTATAATGCTCGAACCTGATACTCTTATTGAATTAAAAGTGAAAGTTTTTCCGAAAGCGAATGTATCAGGAAAATTAAGTGTTCGTGCCGTTTTCAATGATACTATTCCATTTCAAACTGAAGACATTGAAATAATTACAGAAGTATCACCATTGAGGATTAATGAGTTTGGACTTTTGGAATATAATATTGGCGACACCGGTAGTATGGTTCTTAGCGGAAAATTTCCCCACAGTTCTCAAATTCCTGTTGACTTTGATATTGAAATCCAATTACAGGAAAAATATATGTATTTGATGAATAAAAATCCCAAATTGGAGATAATTAGTGGTTTCGATACTGTAAGACATGATTTACCTTTAGTACAAACATTAAATAAAATATTCGGAAATACAAAGAATGAAATAATTATAAATGATTCTTGCGAATGGCGTCTCAATTTAGAGTTTCTCTGCCTTTTGTCCGATAAAAGACAAACTGATATTGTTGTCAAAGCAAATTCCCGGAACTGTTATTCATTAACTGAAGAATCAGCTTTTTTAAATTTCCTGGGAGTATGTTCTTTCAATATACGGCAGGTGATTTTTAACGAGTTTGAAACTTTTGATGCAGAAATATATCCGAATCCGGCAAATGAAGAATTATGTATAAAAATTAATTTATATTCGGATAATTGGATTTTTCTTAGTATTTTTGACCAAAATGGAAAAAAAATTTTACAAAATGAAAATTTATATTTGAAAAAAGGTTCACATTCTCTTATATTTGAACTTATGCCAATGGCAAGTGGAGTTTATATGTTGTCCGTAAGGACAAAATTAAGTATGAAGAATATAAAATTTATCATAACTAAATAATAGAAGGTTAAACTATGAAGATTCGTTTACTTCCTTTAGCAGTAGCAATATTGATGCTGGCTTATGTTGTTGAAGTACATGCACAGGATGCAGATGCTAACCCATTAGGACCCGGTGAAGCCGGTACTAAAATATTTTTGGGACCCTGTCTCGGTTACAACAGTGTAAGTCATTCCACAGCAAAACTTGCTACTTTTGCAGGAGATAGGTATTGCCCTTCTTTTGAAGGTGGAACAGGGCAAGGTTTTTATGTAGGTCTGACCTACGAACATCATTTAGGTAAGAAAAAGGAGGAGTCCACTTCTTCGATAATTGGACGCCTAATTTACAGTATGTACCCCGGCAGTATGAAGCAGGTAGGAGATAAATTTCCTTCGCTGATTCCTGTTGACGATGCGATAGACCCGTCAGGTGTTTCTATTACTGATTCAGAAACGGAACATACGGTTGACATAACATACAATGTATTATCATTGGAAGTAATGTTCAAACAAAATCTGTCTTTGGATGTTCCTCTTGGATTTACCGCAGGACCAACTTTTGAGTACCCAATTCAAAAACAAGTCTTACAGGAGTACAATATCCTTTCACCACCAGATGTAAAATTTGCAAAAGTTGATAAATACGATTATAAGAATAATGATAGAACAGTAATCGTAAAAGATGGTGACATTGATAATGCTTCTCCAATTAGGATTGGTATTAAGTTTGGACTTCAATACGAAATAATCATCGGTGAAGGTTACTATATTGTCCCTGCCGTTTTTTATAATTGGAGTTTACTCAATGTCAAGACTGATGAAACCTACAGGATTAATGCTTTCCAGGTTGGTGTTGATATAAGATTCGCATTATAAAGTTGTTGTTTTTTATTTTTGCGTCTGTAAATTTATTTTTACAGACGCTTTTTTTTGCTTAATTTTGATTTGATATTATTTAATCAGGAGATTTGATGGAAGTTTTGTGGGCTGCTTGGCGTTCAAAGTATATACAAGGATTCAAGAACGGGAAAACCGACCCGAATAACAATCCCTGTTTCATTTGCGAAGCAGGTAATTCTGTTGGTAAGGATAAAGAAATGTTGGTTGTAGAAAGAAAAAAACATTGCTTTGTTATGTTAAATAAATTTCCATACAACGGTGGTCATGCTTTGGTTGCACCGAACAGGCATGTTTCCGGATTGGAGGATTTATCCGATGAAGAAATGCTCGAAATGATGCAGGCAGTTAAAGAAACTACTAATGCCTTGAATGCGATGAGTCATCCGCACGGCTACAACATAGGTATCAATATTGGCAGAGTTGCAGGAGCCGGTTTGCCGGGGCATTTGCATATACATATTGTTCCACGATGGCACGGCGATACAAGTTATATGTCTGTTACAGCCGACACAAAAGTAGTTTCACAATCGCTCGAGGAAACACAGGTGTTGCTGTCTAAGGCGTTCCAATCCATAAAAGATAATTCTTGATAAATATAATTTATTTACTGTGGAAAAAATTTCACCAAAAAAGTCGCTCGGTCAAAATTTTCTTGTAGATAAAAATATTTCGAGAAAAATTGCCGATTCACTCGATTGCAAACCTGATGATGTTATAATCGAAATTGGTTGTGGTACAGGAGCGTTGACAGAGCAATTACTTGACAGGAATCCAAAATATTTGTTTTCTGTTGACATCGACAAAAGGGCAATTGATGCAGTTAAACTTACACTTTCAAAAACCGTATACAACAATTATGAACTCATTCATTCCGATATAAGGAATATTCAAATTCTTGATTTAATAAAAAAAGAAAATAAAACCAATATAAGATTTAAAGTTATCGGGAATATTCCATATAACATTTCCGGAGATATTCTTTTCTGGCTTTTTACACAAAGGCATTTGATTGATAAAGCAATAATAATGATGCAAAAAGAAGTGGTACAACGGCTGACAGCGAAACCAAACAGCAAATTATATGGTATTACGACAGTGGCAATGAACTTGACAAGTGATTGCAAAGCATTATTTAACGTCAGTCCAAAATGTTTTTATCCTGTTCCGAAAGTTACTTCTACTGTGCTCGAGATAATTCCCGGTAAAGACAAATTTGCAGGTGTCGAATTTGACGATGTTATGACATTAGTTAAAGCCGCTTTTAATCAAAGACGAAAAGTCCTGAAAAACGCACTTTTCGGTTATTTTCAAAATTCGGGAATAAGTATCGATGATATTTCAAAAACAGCTCCAAGAGAAATTTCGGTCATGTTCTCAAAAAGAGCAGAACAACTGAATGTACAAGATTATATTTCGTTATACAATTATTTTGAATCAATTAAAAAGGAAATCAAATAAAAATGAATCCGAATAAATTTTATAATGTGAACATTTCCCTTCAGGTAACGGATTATTATCATTTGTTTATGCTGATATTTTATATTATTTGTTCTGTTCTTTTTATCGGTTCCGTTAACAGCCCTTTTTTCTTTATTACGGCAAATATTTCACTTTGCATTATGATTGTAGTTCTATCCATAATGAGTAACAGAATACAGGACAATCGAAATTTTAAACTTTTCCAAAGAGTACTCATGGCACCGCTTGTCTTTTTTATTTATTCACAGGTTCAGGAATATATCAGATTCGTTAATCCTTATGAATTTGATGATGTATTAATTGTATGGGACAGATTTTTGTTTGGTTGTAATCCGACTGTTTGGTTGCATAGGATTTCCTTTCCTTCCTTAACGGAATTTTTACAAATTTCATACATGACATATTTTTTAATGCCGTTAATTCATGGCATTGAACTTCATTTCAGAAATGATGATAAAGTATTTAATCAATTTGCAGGATTGATTATTTTTTGTTTTTATCTTTCTTATCTCCTATATTTTTTTATGCCGGCTGTTGGTCCGAGATTCACTTTACATGAGTTTAGTTTGACCTCATTTGAAATACCAGGACTTTGGCTGACAGATACCCTTCGGGAAATAGTAAATCAAGGTGGTGGAATTCCATCGGGAGCATTGAATCCTGAGCTTTATGTTAATCGGGATTGTATGCCAAGCGGGCATACGATGATGACTTTGATGAATATGATTTTAGCTTTCCGGTTAAAATCAAAATTTAGGTGGGTGTTTTTAATTTTCGGTGTCAGCTTGATATTCGGTACTGTTTATTTAAGGTATCATTATGTAGTTGATATAATTGCAGGTATCATTTTCTGCTTTTTAGCATTATGGATTGAACCAAAAATTAGCAAGATGATAAAGAAAGTATAATTATAAAATAAGAATGAAAAAGAATTTTATATTTTTGTTATATAGATTTATTAAAGAATAAAGAAATATAAATAAGTGGTGTATTTTTGAAACAGGCAATACTATATGAAAAACAAGATGAGAACATTATAAAATGTTTACTTTGCTCACATTATTGCGAAATTAAGCCGGGTCAAGCTGGAACCTGTCTTTTGAGAAAAAATGTTGATGGGGAATTGTACACATACAGCTATGGTGCTTCAACAGGATTTGCAATTGACCCAATCGAGAAAAAACCATTTTATCATTTCAAACCCGGCTCTAAAGTTTTATCATTCGGAACGCCGGGTTGTAATTTTAAATGTTTGAATTGCCAGAACTGGCAGTTGTCGCATGTTAAAAGAAATACTATTGAACAACTAACAGCAGAATATCCTCCTTCACTGATTGCCGAATTGGCAATTAAAAATAATGTTGACGGTATCGCATATACCTATTCCGAACCCACGATATTTTTTGAGTATGCAAGAGATACAATTTTGGAATGCAGAAAGAATTATCCGGATATTGAACTTTTCCATATCTTTATTTCTAATGGATTCATGTCGAAGGAAACCATCCAATTGATAAAAAATGAAAAGTTGATTTCTGCCATAAACATTGATTTGAAATTTATAAATAGCGAGAAGTATAAAAAAATCTGTCATGCTTCACTACAGCCGGTTTTGGATAATATCAAACGATTTCAGGATTTGAGTGATTTTATTCACATGGAAATAATTAATCTGGTTATTCCCGGTGAAAATGACACTGAAGAGGATTTTGAAAAATTATCACAATTTATTTTTTCCGTTAATCCTGAAATACCGGTTCATTTCAGTAGATTTCATCCGGCTAATAAATTGCAGGACAAACCTGCGACTGATTTGAAAACATTGTTCAGGGCAAAGCAAATTGCAGAAGAGACAGGATTGAAATATATATATATTGGTAATACAAATTTACCTGATGTTGAAAATACTTACTGTCCCAATTGTAAAACTTTACTGATTAATAGGAACATGTATTCAATAAAAGTGCAAAAGTGGCTGGGGATTGATGTTTGCAGACCGAAAGACCAAAGGATAGAAATACAGATAGATGAAAGAATTAAAGCACAAATAAAAGATAGTACTAAAAAACTTACAACTCACAACTCACAACTCATAACTAAAAACGGAATATGCTTGAAATGTGAACAAACAATTAACATTAGATTATAATAAATTCATTATTGTTTTTCAAATCTATTTTTTTAAAATTTGTTTGTATTTTGCTTTTCTTAAAATTAATAATTATTTAGTATTCTGCTTTTTTTGTATTATGTTGATTTGAATTTGAAAATATTTTTACCATATATTTAAAGGATTAATAATGAAGAGATATTTACTAACACTAATCATCCTGCCACTATTAAGTGCTTGTATGGATTTTCCCAATGATATAACAATACCAAGATGGGATACCGAATTTAATTTACCGCTTATGCACAGAACTTATGAGCTTAGTGAATTAATCAAAACCGACAAATATATTTCGGTTGACCCTGATAATGGATTTATTTATGTTGCTCACTATGAGGACATGGGTGGTAAAGAAGGCACAGAAAACTTCATTGAAGGAAGGATTGACCAGGAAGGTACTAATATTGATATTCCGGTTACAAACGGTCAAGGTACCATTGGAATACCTTATAAAGACGGAATGGTACTCGATAGTGCGAAATTTGTGAGGGGTACGTTAACTTTATCGGTAAAGAATAACTCTTCATCCGAGGCAACTGTAACGATGGAACTTCCTGCTTTTATCGGTACTGGAGGTAATAAACTGACATTACAAAAGACGATTGCAGGTAATGCGACTGAAACTGTAAGCGAAGACCTCAACGGTTATTTTTATGATTCAAGAAAACAGAACGTCGGACCAGATAGTTTACAGATTGACGGTACTGTTATGGGGGGTAATTTTAATGGAACTTTAACAATAAATTATGGTATTGAGAATTCGATGTTCAGCTACTTTGCGGGTATAGTTCCCCCAACTTTGGTGGACCCGATAGAAAATTCAGTAGGTTTGCCTGTAACTGACGATGTATCAGACTTTCGTGATAAGATGAAACTATGGGATATACAATTAAAACTTATCGGAAGATACTATGATAAGCTTGTTCCAAGTGACCCCAACAAACCTTTTAATGTTGAGATTGAAACTTTAAATATCACAGGGGTACGGAACAATAAGACACAACAATTCTCATTAAAATTAAATGGAAGAAACGACAATAATCTTGGTCCTGTAATGATGACCGATAGTTATCTTGAAGAAATTTATACTGCAGAGAATTCAAATTTATCAGATTTCTTATCATTTGTTCCCGACTCAATTATTGTTAAAGCAATACCTAAGATTAATCCTGACATGGAAAGAGGTGCCGCTACTAATAGGGATACTATTCAGTTTGGATTTGACCTTACAATTAAGAGTGTTGTAACAGTTAAGGATATGACTGCCAAAGATACTGTTGAATTGGAAATGGATGATGATGCAAGAGACTATTTAAAAGACTTCAAAGCAGCAACTGTCTATTTTAAAATAGACAACAAGGTTGCTTTTGGCGGGAAAATTGTCATGCATTATACGGATAGTGTTTATAAACCATTGTTTACATTAGATACTTTAACTTTTGAGCCGGCAGATGTCAATGCCGATGGCATTCCAAGTGTGAAACACTCGGAGCCAACTTTGGAATTGGACTCGGCTCAGCTTCAGGATTTTTCGAATTCCTATTATATAATTGTTGAAGTAATAATTAATACTACCGATTCTCACTTAGACCAAAAAGCCGTATTCTCCTCGAAGGATTGGCTTGAGATAATCTCATTCTGTAAAGTAAAATATCACATTAATCTGAGTGAAGATGAGTAATCAATTAACAATTAACAATTAACAATTAATTATTGATATATTATAAACAATAAGAGAAACGAAAATGAAAAGATACATAATAACTTTGCTTGTGTTTATTATAATTGCAGTATTCAATACACAAAATTCGAATGCCCAGTACGGCTCATTCGGAACGACAGATGCACAAACAATAGGTATGGGAAATACTTTCGGTGCGGCATTCGGGACATTAGCTTTGGGTAAAAATCCTGCTTTTTTAGCTTATCCCAGGGATACTAATTCCTATGTTGCTTTACAAGTTCCAAACTTTGAATTTAAGGCACTACAATCAACTTTAACTATGGAGGATTTTAACAAATACTTTGGCAACAAAGAAGCACTGGTTTTGGATGATGCCGGGAGGAAAGAATTCTTCAATACATTCGATGATAATAATGGTTTATACTATAATGTCGGCTCAAAATTATTTGCATTGGCGTGGAAAATATCACCTGAGATTGGTACATTTGCTTTGTCAATGACACAATACTTATCAGGGAACATGAATATTCCCCTCCCGTTAATTGATTTGGTAATTAATGGTAACGAGCAGGACAAAACATATAAATTTGACGATATGGAATTTAAAACGTGGTGGATAGGAATGACAACCTTATCCTATGCCCGTGATATTCTCGAGTTTGATAACGAGAGTTTTATTAAAAGTCTGACCGGTGGTGTATCATTAAAAATTGTAAGCGGTTATGCTTATGCCGGACTGGAAAGAATGGATGCCGAATTTACTACCGGAGAGAATAACGTTTTAGACGGGAAAGTAGATATGCTTGCATGGACTGCTTTTTCCCCGGAAATGCAGGAAGACAAGGAATATAAAAATACTTGGTATAATGTAAAATTTCCTAATAAATTTGCTTTCTTACCTGAGACAGTCGGCTCGGGATTTGGATTCGATTTGGGATTTGCTGCAGACCTTTCCTATAACCTCAGGGCAGGATTGGCTATTACTGATATCGGTTCCATCACATGGGATTCTTATGCTTCGGAGCATAGTTCAAATTCCGAATCACACATAGATGATTTATTGAAAAAAAGCCAGAGAGACAGACTCGATGAACTTATAAGTGATAGCAGCTATGCAGTAAGCAGTTTTTCTACCAGTCTGCCAACTGCTTTAAGATTAAGCATTGCTTATGATATTTCAAAAACTATTAAAGCAATCCCCGGCGATTTAACGGTTTTATTCGGATACAATCAGGGATTCAATGATTCTCCCGGTAATTCCACAGACCCGCGTGTTGCTTTTGGGGTAAGGTGGCAAACATCCCCGTTTATTCCGGTAATCAGTACAGGTTTCTCAAATAACCGTGCTGGTGATTTGGTTTGGACGTTTGGTATTGGATGGTCAACATCTGTTCTTGATTTTTGCATAGCAACACAGGATTTATCTACTTTACTTGGTAGTTCAGGAAATCCTTTTGCTTCTTTTGCAATGAATTTTATCTGGAAAATCAATTATTGAAATTTATAATATAAGTTGTAATTAAAAATAATATTTTTCGTTTGAAGTGAGGAATCCAATATTACAGAATCTTGGATTCTTCACTTCATTATGTTTTTATCTGAATAATAATATTGGTTCTTCATTATAAATAGTGGGTAAAATTAAAATGATTGCTTCGTCACTCCGTTCCTCGCAATGACGAATTATATCGGTTTGCTGTCCACAGGACAGCAACAATCGCCACGCGTCATTGCGAATCCCGATTCATCGGGATGAAGCAATCTTTAGTTATAAAGCGAATTTGTATTAGCTTAAAAATTACCCTCTTCATTTAGCGAAGAACCATAATATTGAACTAATCCAAATTATGATAAGAGGAATGTTACTAATTTATCTCAATTTCACAAATTTTCCCGTAACGGGTTCCGAATAATTCGGGCTGATTGTTTTAATTAGAAATAAATATACTCCTTGTGATATGGAGTTTCCATTAACATCGTAACCATCAAATTCAAGCTCGTTCTTTCCTATTACAAGATTTCTTCTCAGGGTTTTGATGTTTCGTCCTGTAACATCGTAAATAGCAATAACGGCAGTTCCTGCGTTGTCAGATGCTTTATATGAAAAAGTAATATTAGCATTTTCGTTGATTGGATTTGGCTCACATTGAGGATTTGTTATTATTGCATTCAACGACGTAAAAATATGGTACTCGACAGTATCAACGTTACCTGCAGCATCCTGAAAAATGACTTCAATTCTGTTATCCCAATCGAATAGAGTGTCAGATAAGAAGCCCAGAACAGCTTTAAAATCATCTTTATTTATCAACTCAAGTTTATAATCTTCTGCATTGGATTCCGTTTGCCTGACGCTGTTTATCCTGACACGAATGGGTTCCGGTACCGCTAACACCGGTTCAAAAGAGTAATCGTAAAGTTCAATTTCGAAAAATGGACTCGTCGAGACATACGAACTGTCATGAATTTCGACTCCGTCGGCAAAGATTTTTACAAAAGGTTTGTCGTTGTCTCTACGCAAATGCAAAGTTCTTTGTAAAGAATTATTAAAAGTATAAAGTTCATTATATGTCTTTGGGTAATTTGCAGATACTGTTACCAAATTATTTTCTTTTAGCTGAAGAGTTTCAATATTTAAATCGGTTGACACATTATTATTTGGTGCAATACTTGTAATAGTATCTTTAAAAATAATTTCGTTCAAACCCTCCGGCTGCAAACTGACAAGCATCCCGATATCTTCTGCAGTACTTCTCAAAGACAAATTCTCAACCTTATATGTTAGTCTGGAGGATTCACCTCTCATAACAGTATCGGGTATTAGCATTGATTGGCTTTGTACCATAGCCAGTTCGGGACTCGGTGAAAAATTAATTTCAAAATTATTAATTTTTATATCATTATCTTCTGAAAATCTCTTTACTTGCAAAGTAACTCCAATCCCCGGGAATTTTAATGAATCCATAAAACTCAAATCGACAAAGAGAGTATCATAAAATTTATCGAGAACTTGAAAGCTATTACTATAATTGAAACCTAAAGTACTCAATGTGGTGGATGCTTCAGAAAAATCAATATCAGCATCAATCTTACAGTTTTCCCATTTTTTTGCAGTGAAAATTACTGGAATTGAAACAACAGCTTCCATGGGAAAAATTGTAATGCTGTCTGCGGCTGTTATTTGCGAGCCATCCATTGCGATGTTTTCAATTGTCTTGCTATTGACTATTTCTTTTCTGCCAGCAAATGCGAATGAAACCTGTGGAATGTCGTTTATTTCAGGTATTTCATTGACTGCCTGAGAACCAAATTTTGCCATTGCCTCTTTAAACGTCTTAAAACTTCCGGTTGCATCAGGATTTTTTAATCCTGTATGATAAAACATTCTCCATGCACCGCCACAGGAAGACAACAATAACCAGTCTCCGGTTTCAACGGAATCATTTAAAAAAGTAACAAGGTTACGTGTACTGTTTTCACCATCCCATGTGTTATATTTCCGAGTAGCAATATACTTGCCGTCCTTCCCGGAAACAACTATCAGATTGATTCCGACGGGAGCATTAGATGTACTCGGTGTATAAATATATATTTCATCATCATAAACAATTTCGCAATATCTGTCAACAGTAGAATTTCCTTTTGCAGATATCAATTGGAAGTTTTTCAGAATATCATTGAACCTTAGAACCTTGTTACCGTTTTCATTTACAATTTTAAAATCATGTAAATCAAAATCATTTAAAAATTCATTGTTAAGATTTACTTTAACTTTTTCTGTTTCTTGAGTATCTGTATAAAAAGGGATTCTAAGCCAATCACTTTCAATTTGTTGATTTTGATTTACATAACGTGCATATACAAAATACTTGTTACCATTTACAAAATTTGAGTCAGGCAACCAATCAATACAATTTTCCAAGATATTTATTTCAGGTTTCTTCGATTGATAAATTATTTTTTCATCACCTTCATTATTGAGGGAAGTTATATAAAATTCATATTCTACATCTTTGTCAGTAACGGGATTTATAAACCTGAAATGCAAATTATTTCCGTCTTTATTCCAATAGGGTAGAGGGTCTAATGCTAAAAGTCCGCTTTTAAAAACCTCAAAACTATCCTTATATATTTCTAAAATTGTATCTGTCAATTCAGCTATGATTTCGATTTCATGTATTCCGGGTCTGCTGTATATTATTAGTGAATCAAAAAGAAACGGCTCTTTTGTGCACAAACTTGAATACCCAATTGAAAAAGTATCAATTTTCTCTTTATATTTGTGAATTAATCTTAAACTTAAATTATTATTCTCACAATAACCGTTATTGAAAACAAAACCGCTTACTATTGCGTTGGAATCAGTATCTATTAATATCGTATTTCCAAAAATGTTAGTAACTTTTACTTCATTTTCAACTGTGTATATATCGCGGGTAGTTGGTATCCTGATTTTTGTCATCGGGTCACCCAGTAGTACAAATTGCTGTGCGAAAGCCCTGGTCAATGGGTCATAAGCAATCATATTTATCTTGGCATTGTTCACTATTTCTCCTAAGCTTCTTTGCCTTTTATTAGTATCAGTTACATTATCCAACATATTTGATACAATTTGTTGTCCGGGTATGTCAGCACCAAAATTAGACGAACCACCGGTAGCAATAAATCCCTTGTCCGCAATCGTTAGATAATCCTCATTTCTTGCAACTAAAGTATCTTCTGCAAAAGCCGCTGTATTGCATGATATAGTCGTGAAAAAAGAATATTTCCCTTTGTTATTAAGTTTTTCAGAATGCCAACCGTCCATATCGAATACATTGGGAGCTCCGTGACCATAAAAGGTTACCCAAATAGCACCTGCATCTATTTTTGAGATTATCTCATTAGCTTCTGCAACTCCAACAGTACTGCTGCTTTTTTTTGCTACCACCATTGTATCCCCGGCAAGAGGGGTTTCCATCCAATGAGAATACAGTATTCCATCCATATTATCTTTGAAATTTTCCCTTTCAGTATCAGTACCTCCACCTGTTAATGAAAGCAATTTTTTCATCCATGACATTTTTGGGGCAGTATCGTATTCCTTGTTTTTATTTAAAACATTAAAAACATGTTGAACTTCTGATGCCGGGATTCTACCTACATACATGTCATGTAAATAATCATTCGCTGAATCAAGGCATACATACCAAAAGTCCGATACGGGCCAACCGTAAGATGGAATATAATCCACATTTGCAATAGTCCTGGCTTTGTTTCCTGACCAGTTAGCATCTCCTATTAATAATAGATATTGTGGGGCGGGCTTTTGCCAGTTTTTGTTTGCATACTGAAGAAAAGATTTTATGGCGTGGGCTGATTTTATTCCAAATTTAAATTCTTTATATATATCTTCAATATCCACAACTTCTATTTCGTAACCCTGACCTCTACGATAATTAGCCAAAGAATCTGCACCTGCTTGAAATTTATTATGAGTTATAAAAATTGCATCTGCTCTGTGATTTTGATTTTTCAGTTGTGAACTGTTAACTTTCTCTACAAGGGCATTTTCTATTGCATTAATATCACAGGCACTAATATCATAATTGACACCTGATTTAAATTGTTTTTCGGCAATAAAAGATTTACCGGAATTATGTTTAATAAAATTTATCGAGTTGGATATTCCATTACTAGTAATGTTTTCAACTGCATGGCTGATATCATCGGTCTTGACGATAAATGTCCATGTGTCCCCTGCTTTTACCTGTGCAATCAAGTTGCTTCCTAAACTTTGCAATTTGGATATGATACCCGGAGAAGGAACATTCGTTGAATTATACGTTATAGCTATTATACTGCCTGCTGATGCTTCATTGATAAAATCAACAACCTGGTTGTTTAGTTCGGTGAATGTTCTGAATTCCAAAATTTTATAATCCGGTGCTTTTAAGATACCGATATTCATTGAACCAAGTTCTGATGAAAATGTGCTGTCATTGATTATTATCGAAGACCAAGGGAATTTTCCGCTTTTAGTTCCTGCAATTATATTGGTCCCCTGTTGACCTTGAATTTTGGATAAGTAGCTTGAATTTTTATCCAACAAAAAAATATCACTTGTTTTGAAATTAGGTATATTCAATTTAAAATTATCCTTCTGTACCTCGATGGAAAAATTCGTTCTTCCAGCGATAGCTAAAGGTTTAACACTACCGTTCAGTTCAATATAATCAATTCCTACATCATTTGGGATTATTAAAGTATCAGGACTGAGTCTTTGGGCTATATTCAGTATTGTTAAATTATTTATTCCCGATACCAAATTATCTACTGAAATATTTTTCCTGAATTTCAGTATACTTCCGGTATCTATTGCAAATTTTGATAATGTGTCATTATTTATCACAAGGGATAAATTATGCTTTGTGATTTGCTCATGATTCCAATATACACTAAGCAGGTTAACGTCTAATTGTATAGTGCCGGCAGGTAAACATAAAAAATCAAATAAGAACTTATTCTTTTTGCCTGAACCAATTTCTTGCCAAAGCCATCCTTCCCGATGAATATTTTCAATGTCATCTTGCAGATTAAAATCCCCATGAAGATATATTTTCTCATATTCGATATGTTCTTGAATATTCACATAATCCATTGTGTTTGTTGCATTGGTTACATTGGGAAAATCACTGAATCTTAAACCTTGTTGCGATTCATCATAATAAAGGAAATAAGCAGAGTAGTCGCTGTAATTGTTGAACCAAGTCGTATCTCCTTCTCCTCTGTGTCCCAAAAAGATTATTTCATCTCCCGCATTCAAAAAAGCATCGGAATCATTGTTGAAGCTGATAGGTATTTCTTCTCCTTTGAAAAGCAAATGAAAATAATTTATGTTTTTTCCGGCGAAAGAGTTTTCTGCAGAGATTAAATCCTCTGCGTTTGCTTTGGCTATACCATCATTTTTAGTTGTCAGTTTCACATATTGTAATTCAGGTTCATACCAATAATCACTCAATATTTTTTCCTTTTTCCCTTCTCCCATCTCCCTTTTCCCTTCTCCTTTCTCCTTTTCTACTCTTTTTAATAATTCAGGCAGATGTTGTTTGTTGATATATTCCGAAAAAAAAGGATATTCGGGATTTATTTGGTCAAAATTGGATATTGGTATATTATGCTCAAACCTTAATAAAACTTCTATAGAATCGAAAATAAACAGTGAATTAGTATATTTCTCAAAGCGGAAGGGATTGATTTTTATAATTCCAACGGATATTCCTCTTTGCTTTCCAATATATTGTATGGTTACAGATTCATCAAAATCACTTTCGTAACTGATATGATTGGAAACCATTCTTTTCGAAAAAAACTTTTTTTCAAGTTTATAACCGGAATCATCCGGCAATGCGGCAATTAATTGAATTTCATCAAAAAGGTATTGTCCTTTCTGATATGGTAAACTGTGTTTTGTATCCCGAAATTTTAAATAATCATAATTTGAATATTTGGTTTGCAGGAAATGCCTGGATAATGAATTGATTTTGATTTTTATTAAATCGTTTTCCGTCTTAACATCTATTGTTTGAGACGACAAATTATAAGTAATAATCAATAATAAGAGCCAAATATACTTTTTCATATATACCCAAAATTAAATTAAAAAAAAGTATCAAATACCAAATTTAAAAAACTCTCCTCATTGATAATATATTATGTTAAATATAGACTATTAAAACAAAAAATCATTTTATTTAATTTTACGGTTATTTAGAAAGACTTCATTTGAAAATTTGGTATATTTTCATAAGTATTTTATTTATTTGATATTTTTATGAAAATTTACTACAAAAATATAGTATTTTTTACCATTGCAATTAATCAGATTATTTCTTATTTTTAGTTAATTTAAATAAGGATATTCATGAAATATGATTTGCCATATGTTATTTTTGAAGCAACAAGTGCTTGCAACCTTGATTGCCTTTATTGTTATAATATATGGAAAATTCCCGGAACAAAACATTTACCTTTCAATTCTTACAAGCAATCACTCAAAACTTTAAAGAGGTTGTTTAAAATTGCAAATGTTTCTAATGTTACTTTCACAGGTGGCGAACCTCTATTAGCTGAAAGAATATCCGAGCAAATCCTTTTTTGCAGAATGAAAAAAGTAAATGTAACTTTAATAACAAACGGAAATTCTGCAACTAAGGAAAAATATAAAGAACTAATTGATTTAGGGATTGGGTTATTCGAGCTTCCACTCCACTCTAATGATGAAAAAATCCATGATTACCTGACAAGAAAACCCGGTTCTCATTCAAAAGTCGTGAAATCCATTAAAAAATTACAAGAGCTGAATGCGAATGTCGTTGTTGATGTAGTTTTGAATAAATTGAATTTAAAAGATATTGAAGAAACATTGAGTTATATTAAATCTCTTGGACTTAATCGTGTGATGCTCACAAGATTCAATGTCGGTGGTGAAGGATTGAAACATATAGCTGAACTCCTCCCTTCAATAGACGAATTGAAATCAGCTTTTGCAGTTGCCGATAGAATGTCTGATGAACTTGACATGAAGATAACTTCTAACGTTTGCACTCCCTTATGTGTGCTCAATCCCAATGACTATAAAAACATTACAACACTGTCCTGCTCTGCAAATATCAGGAATATGCCTTTGACACTTGATATTAACGGGAACGTCAGGATTTGCAATCATTCTCCGGTTTATATCGGTAATATTTTTGAGCAGAGTTTCGAGGAGCTTTCTAATTCCGGTTACGTAAAAAGCTGGAAGGAAATCAAACCGGATTATTGCGATGAATGCAATGTTTATAATGTATGCTTTGGCGGTTGCAGAGCCGCATCCGAGCAAATGGGATTTGGATTGAAAGAACCTGACCCGCTAATTTCTTTAAATACCCCAAAACATGAATTAGAAACAAAATTCAGGGAAGTATCATGAAAAAAGATCTCTATATACCGCTCGTAATTATTGCTTTAACGCTTGTATTTGGCATTATCTGCCTTATGGTTTATCTCTCAGATGGCAATGCCTACTGGATTAAGAAGAAGCTGAAAATCGGTGCTTTGCTTTTGACTTTTAATGCTATTGTATATGGAACGAATGCTCAAGATCCATTTACTTCTTGTTATTTAGCTCCTGAAGAAGTTAAAGATCTAGCTTTTATTGGTCCCGTTTTAAATGCTAATTTCACAACAATAAAAAATAATCAGTTGCAATCTGACATCAAATGTAATTTAGAGAAATTGCCAGATATGACAGCAAATGGATTTGGAATTGGTATATCGTGGGAAAATCATTTAGGAAATCTGGAAGAAACAAATTCATCAATTATTATTAATTTAATTTATGATAATTATTCTGCAAATCATACTGAAGTATTTGAATCCGATTGTGTGCAAAGCGATAGCGTACTATTACTAGTCGGTTCAAAATTAGACCTTGAATATGATTATTCATTCTTAACACTTGATATTTTATATAAACATAACTTTTTTACAAACTATCCTTTAGGATTAGTTGGTGGTTTTTATGGCTCATATAATATTATATCAGATTCAAAAGAAATTTTAACACCCCGAGTATTTGATAGTGGTAATATTGTATATGATGATAAAAGAACTCTTCACGATGGAGAGAATAAAACTCATCTGGATTTTGATTTTGGTATCAGATTGTCTATTCAATATGAACTCTTCGTTTCAAAACGTTATTATATAATTCCTACTATTGGATTGACTTTGCCTTATACAAAAGTAATCAATGATAATGATTGGAATGTCAATTCTTGGTTTGCTGGTATTTCTATAAGATTTGGATTATAATTTGGTACATATTAATTTATGAGGCTATCATGAAAAAAGAACTTTACATACCGCTCATAATTGTTGCCTTAACACTTATGTTTGGCATTATTTGCCTTATGGTTTATCTCTCAGACGGCAATGCCTACTGGATAAAGAAGAAATTGAAAATTGGTGCTTTGTTACTGACTATTACTTGGTTTGTAAACAGCTGCGAAAAAAGCCCTACGATAGAAGTAACATGCTATGATCCTATGCCTCCAAAAAATACAATCTGGATTAACAATTCAAATGACACTTTAATTTACTCTGTTAAAGACACTATGTTTATACACATTATTAATCCGTCATTTCCTTTTTATTCATTCGATATAACTGACAGCTCATTGAAATCTATTAAATCCGATATTCTTAAGAAGCAAAACGATACAACAAGCTACGATAAATTTTATATTTTAATTTTAACAAATGATTTTGAAATCGGTAAATACATAATTAATTTCTTTGGTGAAAATGACACAATTGTTACAAAGAAAAACAAAATCAGGTCTCATGATTTTTTTATAAAATAATTACTCCCAATAGTGAGAAATAAAATGAAAAATGAAATTTACATACTAATGATAATTAAATTTGTAAGTTATCGTGAATTTAGTTAATTTTTAATTACACTTTTTTATATTTAGTAAATTAGTTTTTGCTTAACTCAGAAAAGGAAGAATTTCGTAAATAATTGATAAATATAATAGTTTTTGCTTAACTCGAAAAAGGAAAGTAATGAAAAAAGAACTTTACATACCACTTATAATTATTGCCCTGACACTCGTGTTTGGCATTATTTGTCTTATGGTTTATCTATCGAATGGCAATGCCTATTGGATAAAAAAGAAACTGAAAATTGGTGCTTTGCTTTTGACTTTCTCTTGGTTCGCGAATAGTTGTGAAATAGAACCTACCCGAACATGCTATCTTCCTGCAATGCCTGAAAATTCAATTTCTATTAGTAATCAGAGTGATTCAATTATTTATTCCATAAAAGATACAATGTTTATACAGATTGATAATCCGAGCTATCCATATTTTTCCTATGATATATTGGATAAATCTATGAATTCAATTAAATCCGATTTGCTCAATAAACATTTTGATTCAACAACTTACAACGAATTTTATTTTCTGATTTTCACTGTTGAATTCACTCCGGGTAAATATCAAATCAATTTCTATGGGGAAAAGGAAGAAATAGTAACTAGGAAAAACAAAATCAAATCTTATGATTTTTCAATTGAATGATTTCCTGTAAAGGAAAAAATGACCTTTTTTGATTGGAACTAGTCAAAAAAAAGTGAGTCTGACTGGAGTCGAACTTTATTAGATGTTTTTTTATACTTTTCTATTATTTGTATGTTAAATATGGTGTTTATACAAGTATTATTAAACTTCTGATAAAATTCTTTCTAAAATATTAAAATAGTTTCTAACAATAAACCGTTAACAAAACCGTTATTTTTTAGAATTAATAAAACAGAGTTTGATATGAAAATTAAATACTATTTACCAAGAAAAAATGATGAGTGTAGCAATATCATGATGAATATATCGTGGGAAGGGAAAAGACTTCAAGTATCTTCCGGCTCGTCGATTGAAACAAAATATTGGGATTCTTTAAAGAATAAAGTTAAAAATAATTATAAACATGCTATCGCACTTAATAATAATCTCGAACTGCTTAAAGCAAATATTATGAATGCCCACTTAGTAGAAAAGTCGAACAACAAGGACACTTCTAAGGTGAATATTAAAGCCATTGTAAAAAACATAATTAAACCAATTGAACCAATTGAACCAATTGAAGTGGAAGATGATGAGGATAATATTAATTTCAAAGACCTATTTCAAATGTTTATGAAAAAGAGATTTGCGAGTAAAAAATATAACTACACTACAGTTCAAAGATA
>JAZDIP010000097.1:0-7306 GCA_043804925.1 bacterium
GGATTATGAATAGTATAGATGAAGTTATAGATACGCTTGCTGACGCATTACATCAAATAGAAAATGAAAAAAATATTATTAAATCTATGTGCAATTTTAGTTGGTTATATTGATATACATGCTGTCGGTTTAGTATTAGTACTTAGTTGTTTGCCGTCAGTTGATAATCATTCAGATTAGTTTGTTCTCAGATATAAAGAACGGTTAGTTTTAACAACTGTCAGGACTACTAAGTTACGATTGACCTTTCTTCATATAATACAAACGACTTATAACTTTCTTACTGCATTTTATATAAATAACTGATAAAAAAAATTTGGCTGTTTAATCATACTTGTTTAAATTGTGTGGAAAATATTACACACTTTTTAGAATTTGTGTGAGGATTTTTTTGTCAGTAGATGCTGATTTGAAAAAGTGAAATTATAAATGAGGTTCAATGTTAATAGCTTTACTATCAGGGCTTATAATTGGTTTTTTACTAGCTATACCTCCGGGACCAGTGGCATTAACCACGATACGTCTTAGCCTGGAAAAGGGTATAAAGCATAGTTCAAGAGCTGCTTTGGGTGTAGGAATAATGGATTTTGTATATTGCTTAGCCATTATTTTTGCAACTTCTGCTATACTAACTCTTATTAACGGATTCTTTGACGATTATCCATTAATATTTCTTTCTTTCCAAATTTTCGTAGTCGTTGCTTTAATTGTTTATGGATTTATGAACATCAAATTGAAGGATAGAATTATTAATCCGAAAAGACGAAAAGAGCCAAAACCTTTTAAATATCTTGAAAAAATTTCACATAGAGGTCCTTTTTTGTTGGGAATAGCAGTTGCAAATGCAAATATTGCCAATCCATCTTTTCTAACTGCCTTAGCTTATGTTACTTTGAACGTTCAAAAGTTTATTTTACCTGAAAACAGTGCTTTTTTGAATATTGCATTTGCATTTACATTTGGTGTTGGTAATTTCCTTTGGCTCTATTTAATATCAAAAATTCTCGTTCATTACAAAGATAAAATGTCTGCCATTACTATTGCACGAATACATCAATTTACCGGATTTACTCTCATTGGTTTCGGTACTTTGCTCGGTTACAGAGTTGTTACCTTAACTCATTGGCAGGAAATTTTAAGATTTGTTTTTGCATTTTAAAAGATTTCTACATAAAAATCTCTTTTTTTTATTTCTTTTTGATTATTTAAAGATAAAAATATATTTTTGAAGTTTAACCAATTGACATTTGTCAGTTGTCAGTTTAAAAAATGTTTAAGGAATTTGATAATGTTAGTTGAATATGTACCTTTGATATTGATGGTAATCGTAGGATTTGCCTTTGCCATTGTCTTTTTATTTGCAGCCGAATGGCTTGGTGCAAAGCGTTTAACAAAAGAAAAACAGACAACATATGAAAGTGGTATGCTGCCATTTGGTAATGCAAGAGAAAGATTTTCCGTAAAATTTTATATGGTAGCAGTCAGCTTTATTGTATTTGATATCGAAGTCGTATTCCTTTATCCATGGGCAACACAGTTGACAGAACTTGGATTGACTGCGTTCATAGCTGTCGTGATTTTCATAGTTATTCTTTTTGCAGGTTACTTTTACGAATTGGTTAAGGGAGGTTTCAATTGGGATTAGTCGAACTATTGCAAAAAGAAAGCTTTGTTACTACAACATTTGAAGCTGTTATCAAAGCCGCACAAAAAAATTCAATGTGGCCAATGCCATTGGGTATTTCATGTTGTGGTATCGAAATGATGGGTGTTGCCGCACCAAGATTCGATATATCGAGGTTTGGTTCCGAAGTATTTAGAATGACACCCAGGCAATCGGATTTCTTGTTGGTTGCAGGAACAGTAACTTATAAAATGGCTTGGGTTGTAAGGAAAATTTACGACCAAATGCCTGACCCTAAATGGGTAATGTCAATGGGTGTTTGTGCTTCTACCGGAGGCATGTTCAGAAGCTATTCCGTGGTTCAGGGTATTGACCGATTCCTTCCTGTTGATGTTTATATTGCCGGATGTCCTCCGAGACCAGAGGCAATATTAAAGGGATTAATATTTTTGCAGGAGAAAGTTTCAAAATCGAGGCCAGCTATATTGAATTTAGGAAAAGATGTTACTCCAACTCCGAAGCAAGAATATTTTGATTCAAAACTGACAAAAATAATAATTTAGTAGAAAGTTTAAAAGTTTGAAAGTTTAAAGTATAAATAGAAAGTAATAATTGTGGTTATTAATTTTTTGTGGAAAAAATAATAAAATAGATGGTAAACCCCGTAGTCTTTAGCTACGGGTTTTTTTGTACAAAATAACAAATTTCAAAAATTAATATAAATGAGGTTCAATATGAGTCCTGCTGACTTACTGCACAAAATAAAAGTTGATAAGGTTGATTTTATAAATTTACAGTTTTCCGATATGATGGGTATGGCAAAAAGCGTTACCATCCCGGCACCAAAGATAAAGGATGCCCTTGAATTCGGATTATGGTTCGACGGTTCTTCTGTCGAGGGTTTTACACGTATATTTGAGAGCGATATGTTGCTCAAGCCCGATGTGAATACATATGCTGTAATTCCATGGCTGGCTAAAAATGAAAGCAATATTGCCCGGATAATTTGCGATGTTTATATGCCTGACGGCGAACCTTATTCGGGTGACCCAAGATACATTCTTAAAAAAGTCGTAAAAGAAGCCGAAGATATGGGCTTGAAATATTTCACCGGTCCTGAGCTTGAATTTTTCTTGTTTAAAATGGACAATGGAAGAATAAAAACATCAGCTAACAAAGTGGTTGAGACTCATGATACTGGTCAATATTTCGATTTAGTTCTCGATTTGGGTTATGATATAAGAAGAGAGATGATGGAAGCATTGCAAGCAATGGATATTGAGGTTGAGACCAGCCATCATGAAGTTGCTCCGGGGCAGCATGAAATTGATTTTAAGTATGGCGATGCGGTTTCTACTGCTGACAGAGTTATGACTTTCAAATATACTCTTAAGGCAATTGCACAGAAGCATGGTATTCATGCTACGTTTATGCCCAAACCAATTACTGGAATTAACGGTAGCGGTATGCATGTACATCAGAGTTTATTTTCACCTGACGGTAAAACTAATTTATTTTTTGATAGCAAGGATAAATATAATTTATCTCAAACAGCATACCAATTTATGGCAGGACAAATGCATCATGTTAAGGCGATGTCGGCATTTTTAAATCCGATAGTTAATTCATACAAAAGACTTGTTCCCGGATATGAAGCTTCTACTTACATATGCTGGGCACAGAAGAACAGGTCAGCTTTAATCAGAGTGCCAAGATATTCACCCGGCAAGGAGACTTCAACGAGATTTGAAATACGAAATCCTGACCCTGCGGCTAATCCTTATTTGGCTTTTGCAGTTCTTTTGAAAGCCGGATTGGATGGAATCAAAAATAAAATGAGTGTCCCTCCCCCGGTAGAGGAAGATGTGTTTGAATTTGACGAGAAGATGTTAGAGAGCAGGCATATTGAATTTTTACCTTATTCGCTTTGGAGGGCTATGAAAGCTTTGGAAAACAATCAAGTGATTTCAAGCGTTTTCGATGAAGATTTTATTCAAAAATATATCAATGCTAAAAGGAGCGAATGGGATGGTTTCAGGATTCAGGTTACTCAATGGGAACTGGACAGGTATCTTGAGTTGATTTAGTTGTGAGTTACGAGTTTTGAGTTCGTTGTCAGTTAACGGTTGTCAGTTATCAGTAATTTCTGGCTCAGTCGTAGTTCGTAATTTTGTCATCCTGAGCTTGTCGAAGGATGTTATGAGGAACATAGTGAGAAATTGGTTATTTAATAAAGAACATTTTTAAATGATTGAAAGAAGAAAATATTTAATTCCTGAAGAATGGTTGTCGAAGCCAAGAATAGTTAGCGGACTTATGAGCGGCACATCTCTCGACGGAGTTGATGCCGCTCTTGTTAAATTTTGGAACTTTAAGGGAAAACATAAATTCAAACTTATTGACTTTCAATATTTACCATTCAAAAGTGATTTCAAAAAAGCTATTTTAAATGTTATCAATAGCAAAATTCTCATTAGTGAAGTATCAAGTCTAAATTTTCAATTAGCTGATTATTTTATAAAAGCCATTGATTTGCTTCTTTCAAAGAATAAAGTTAAAAGAAGTAATGTTGATTTAATCGGGATGCACGGACAAACAGTCTGGCACGAACCTCCAAACAAAAATAAACTCTCAACTCAAAACTCTCAACTCCCTACTACTTTACAGCTTGGTTCTGCACCTGTCCTTTGTCATAATTTGAATATACCTGTCATAAGTGATTTTCGTTCTGCCGATGTTGCTTTGGGAGGTCAGGGTGCACCGCTTGTGCCGATTTTTGACAGGGAATTTCTTTCTGATAAAATGAGAAATGTAATTGCTCTTAATATTGGAGGGATTTCTAACATTACATACCTCCCGATGAATGGTGATGTTATTGCTATTGACACAGGACCGGGGAACGTGTTAATTGATACTTTTTCAAAAACATTGTTTAGAACTGATTTTGATAATCATGGGTCAATCGCAGTTTCAGGGAAATTTTCAGAACCTTTATTCAATTACCTGACAAAAATTAAATACATTAAAGATAAACCGCCGAAATCAACAGGCAGGGAATTGTTTGATAAAAAATTATCAGAGAAGATAATCCAAATAATCAGAAAATATAAAATTCCGAAGAATGATGTAATTTTTACTTTAACACAATTTACTGCATGGAGTATAGCTGTAAATATCAGGTTATTTGCCGATGAACACTCAAGAGTAGTTGTTTCCGGCGGAGGTGCCAATAATTTGACTCTATTAAAATTATTGAGACTGGAATTACCAAAGGCAGAAATAATTTGCAGTGATGATATTGGAATTGATTCGGATGCTAAAGAAGCAATTTGTTTTGCTTATCTTGCATGGAGAAATATTGCCAATTTGCCGGGGAATATTAAAACGGTAACAGGTGCGAGAAAAGAAATTATTTTAGGAAGTTTGACTTTGCCATGAGTGAGATTCATTCAATATTGAGAAGTTCAGGAAAATATGTGAACTTCGGATTATTAATCCTTAGGGTTGGATTGGGGATAATGTTTGTAATGCACGGTTTGCCTAAAGTGCAAGGCGGAATGGAGGTTTGGACGCAGGTAGGAAGTGCTGTGCAATATGTGGGCATCAAATCATTTTACATGATTTGGGGTCTGCTAGCTTCTGTTTTGGAAGTTGGCGGAGGAATTTTACTTCTTGCAGGTTTATTATTTAAACCTACTGTAATATCGTTGATTGTTATAATGGCAGTAGCGGCAAATATGCACATATCGTTAAATGAAGGGTTCGCGGGTGCATCACATGCAATTGAACTTGGAATTGTACTTTTAAGCTTACTAATCACCGGACCGGGTAAATACAGTATAGACAATTCCCTCTTTTCCGATGATGATGACGATGATTGATGATTGGTCTTATTGATAGAATGAAGATTAATAAAACATATTTTGAACTGAAAAATAAGCGGCAAAGAATAATCTCAGGTGATATATACTTTCCGGAGGAAAATCAAAATAAATTACCTTTGCTAATCATTAGTCACGGATTCAAAGGTTTCAAAGACTGGGGATTTTTTCCCTATATTTCTTCAAAATTTGCTGAACAGGGATTCATAACCATTTGTTATAACTTTTCAATGAACGGGAAACCAAATGATGATTTAATAGTAACTAATTTGGATGATTTTGCGAATAATACAGTTTCAAGTCAAACAGAAGATTTGCATTATCTTATAAATTCAGTTGTACAAAATTCGATTAAAGAATTTGATTTAATTCAGAAGAATTGGAACGGTTCAATTTATCTGATGGGACATTCATTAGGCGGAGGAGTTTCGCTTTTAGTCTCAGTTATTGAACCTAAAATCTCAAAAATTGCACTTTGGGCATCCATAGCTAAGTTTGACAGATATACCGGCAGACAAAAAAAGGAGTGGAAGAAAAAGGGTTTTCTTGAATTTAAAAACCAACAAACAAATCAACTCTTAAAAATGAATGTAAGTTATCTCGAAGATGTAGAATTTAATAAAGAAAAATTCGATTTACTTAAATTAATTCCCCAACTCGAAAAACCTGTCTTGCTGATTCACGGCATGCAGGATTTAACCGTCCCATTAAAAGAAGCACAAATGCTAATTGATGCTGACCAAAAAAATATTATAAATAATATTTTTATTGAACGAACAGGACACACATTTGGAATTGAACACCCCTTTACCAAAACTACTTCGGCACTTGAAGATGCAATTAAATCAACAATTGATTTTTTCCGATTGTGATTTGTATTTTAATTCTTAATTTAGGCATAATAATTGCAGCAAATTTCAAAAACAATTTTTTTTTTGAGGCAAAGTTGAAAAAAGGACTAATTTTTATATTATTAATGGTATTGTCCGGTTGTGAATTATGGGTAATCGGTGGCGGACCAAGGGAAAAGGTCATCGAAATTAACCAACAATCTTCGATTGGAGTAGTGTACCTATTCAAAGCCGAATTGGACAGCAATAACGTTAAGGGAGCTACGGAAGTACTTGCAATGCCCTCCGGCGGTTTTTTCCTTGCCATCGAAAAATACGAATTGTTTGAAGAGATGGAGCGGTTAGCCAGAATAATCGGACAAAAGACCATAACCGATTTCAAAACAGATACACTATCGGAAACAAATCACAAGATTATTGTCAACTTTGATTATATAACGGAAGTAAGCTTTACCACTTCCAAAATCAGCGACAACTGGTACATTACCACCTATCAGGAACAGATGCGCTGGTATTAGAATTTTGGTTCATCGCTATTTTAATTAGGTGATTCAAATGTAGTTTTTCCAGTAACAATAAATCCATTTTAAGATTGCTTCACTGAGTTAGCAATGACATGGGTGGGTTGTTGTTGTTCTGCGGACATTAAACCTATATGAAAAGTCATAGATAGGAATGAAATGACGAAGCAATCTTTTCAATTTTACCCACTATTAATAATGAAGAGCCAGAATAATTTTTATTTAGAATTACTTTTTTCCGCAGATTTCACTTTTTCCTGTTTTCCACAGACATAAAAAATACAGTTGTAATACTAAATTGATAACAAGAGTAGTAAAATAAATAAATTTTCCTTATATTTGTAAAAGAACATTTTATCAAATAATAAGGAGAATTACAATGCGTACCTTAAAAGTTGTAGACATTCATTCAATAGATGAATTACGGAA
>JAZDIP010000098.1:0-33897 GCA_043804925.1 bacterium
CTGAAACCCCAATTCTCACCGAAGCCATCCAATACTTCCACATAACTCGAATAGGACAGTCCGAGAGCGGCACCCCAAACTGTTGCGGCATCATAGCTTAATCCACATTCCATTAAAGTTTCACTTAATAAATAGGAAGTAAAATATGCACCGTATAAATGTCCCCATTTATCTGCCCAAAAGTCTTGTTCGATGTCTTCCTGAAATTTAAATTCTCCCTGTTCCTTCCAGATGGTATTCATTTGTCCAATATGCTGGGCAACAAAAACAGCCGTTAAACCGGCACCAAAGATAATTGTTGGAACTAGTTTTATATGAGAATCTTCTAAAGGTAATCCTCCGCTAATAGTATATCTTTGATTATCGCCATACATAAATTCGGATAAAGGTACATAAGGATTCTTATTACCTTTATCAGAACTATCCTCATTTATTCCACTAAGTTCGCTCGATATACTATCATCATCATTGGAAACAAAAAGAATTTTATTAAATATAAGGGAATCCTGCTCAACGTGTTGACATTGAAGAGATTCCTTCGGTAATACAGAATAAACAATGATGAAAAATACAAAGCAGAATCTATTTAACGTTCCCATTTTCATTCTTAATATAATCAACCAATCAAACTCTTGAAAATAATTAACTTTATTAACTCAATAAACTTATTAAATTTTTTATACAAATCAATAAGTAGCAAAAATAACAATAAAGACACTTACTATCGTTATAAAAACTACAATTTATTGCTAAATTAATGGTATAATAATTACTGAAAGTATATATTTGTATTCTGTATATGAACATTTTGTAAATTTTTTGAAAGTTTTTGGCATTTTTTTTATTGATGGAAACATTAGGAACTAAATTAAGGTCTGCTCGTGAAAAACAAAAACTCACTTTGGAAAAAGTAAGTGAGCTAACCAAAATCCGTGCACATATAATCAAAGCACTCGAAAACGGAAACTATACCGTTGTTCCTCCTGTGTATGCCAAATCCTTTGTCCTAACATACGCAAAATTGTTAAAGATACCGATTTACGAAATTGAAGAAGAAATAGAAGAACATTTTAAATCCAAACTACCGGAACCGGTTCAATTCAATATTGCCGAGCCGGAAGCCCGTGAAAAAAAAGATTGGAAATCACTTTTTCTAAAACCAAATATTATTTTTGAAAACAAAGAAAAGATAATAAACTATCTTATATATTTTACGATTACGGTTGCACTACTATTAGTTTTTTATTATTCATTTCTTTATGAACCTGACTATGGTGCAAACAGGGAAAATAAAAAAACCGAAGATACTACCGCAGAATTAATTAAACCTGAGAGTAAGGGTTTATTTTCTTTTTATAATGCCGGTGACAGCATTACTTTACAGGCAACGGCAAAGGATTCTGCCTGGATGAAAATCACTATTGACGGAAAAATCAGTGAGCAGGCAAACATGTATCCCGGTTTTGAGAAAAAATGGTCGGCAACTGAATATTTTATGATTACACTTGGTAATGCAGGTGCTGTCGAGTTCAAACGAAATGGTGAAAGGTTGCCTCCATTAGGTCCTTTCGGTTCTGTTGTCAGAAACATCAAAATCACTATAAATGAAGTAATTAATTCTTCATATCCTTATGAAAAAGATTCAATTAAGGTGGCCGAAATCAGAAGAAAATACAGACAAAAGAAACCCGCTATTGAAGCTGCAAAGATAATTCAACCTGCCACTATCGAAAAAACTAACGATATAAACCTAAAAGATTCGAGAACTTCACCCGAAGCTTCTTCAATTTTTAAGAAAAAAGAAGAAAGATTGAAACCTATAAAGCCAATAAGTGTACCCGAGGAAAATAAGCCACCGAATTAATTTTCTTGAAGTTCCCGAAGTATTAACTACATCAATTTTTTACTAAAAATTCTTTAGGATAAAAGAATGTATTTTGTTAAGATTGATAAAAGCTCTTTCAGGTGATGTCAAAATTAAAACTGATACCGGAGAAATTCCGAAAATTATCTGTCTGGGATTCATATAACTAAGTTCTGTTAAAAATTCCTGAATTACATTATTTTTCAAGATTAAATCTTTACCCTGTGATGATGACAGTAGATTAAAACCTGCTATACAAAACAAAGAAACTTTTTTCAAAGACAATTTCTCCTGATTAATAATCATTTTAATCTTTTTATTATTTTCAAAATAATCATCAAAAATAATCCTGCAATTACCTTCTGTACAAACAGAATAAAGGATTTTAACGGAGTGTTGTGATAGAAGATTCAATTTCTCGGAAAAGAATTTTTGACTGTTAACATTTGATGGAATATCAATAGTACATTCAACACAACTTTGTTTTAAAATAACCGAATGAAGTTTAGTGTCCGATGCTGTTAGATTTTTAACTATCAGCGTACCTTTTTCCTTTGGTTTATATGTATTCAAAATTCTAACGGGAATATCTTTCATTATTGCATGTTTAATGGTATCAGGATGCAAAACCTTGGCTCCATAGAAAGAAAGCTCTCTCATTTCATTAAAACTAATTTCAGGTATTGTCCTTGCTGATTTGACTAATCTGGGGTCAGTCGTTAAAACACCAGTTACATCTGTCCAAATTTGGATTTCTTGAACTTTAAGAACCGCACCGAACAAGGCCGCAGAAAAATCACTACCACCTCTTCCCAATGTAGTTGTTATTCCTTTTGAATCGGATGCAATAAATCCTTGAGTAATTATTAAATCGTGAGTTTTAAATATTTTCTTAAATGAAGAAGTATTTTTCTTAACTTCCTGAAAATCAACAACAGCATTTAGAAATCTTGAATTTGTTTTCATTATCGTTCTTGCATCTATCAATCTTGGTTTTAAACCTTTATTGATTGAAGCATAATGAAATATTGTTGTTGACAATAATTCACCATAAGCAATTGCCTGGGCTGTATTCCTGTCAGTACATTCCTTTAGCAGTTTCACACCTTCAACAAGTCTTCTAAGTTCTTCTATATATTTTGTTATTTCAATTTTAGCCTGCTTTTGTAATTCTTTGTCATTTATCAAATTCCGAATAATTTTTTGATGATGTAATTCTATTTCAGCAATAATTTTATTACTTTTTGATTTGGAATTCTTTGGAGAATTTGTTATCAAATAAAGTAGTTTATCAGTAATACCGGAACATGCTGAAAGAACGATAACAGGTTTTTCTTGTTGGTAAGATGATACGATTTTTAAAACCCTATCCATAGCTTCGGCATCCTTAACTGATGTACCTCCAAATTTCATTATAATCATATCTATTCCAAAATCATTTAAACCAAAGAATTAATAATATCTATAAAGACTAAAAAAGAAAAGAATTTACTTTAATTTAATCATTACAAAAATACGAAGTTAAGAGCAGAAACTAAAAAATATGGCTAATAAAAAAGCATGTATCTTAATTATCTTAGTTTGAGAGATTTACACAATTTATATCAGTAAGAATCCTTATACAACATGGCTTTTCTCACAAAACCGTCAGCTTTGGTGAGTAATTCCGTAGCTTCTTCTTTATTAACATTTGCCTGTATCATAACGAGTGCCGTTTTTACATGTCCGCCACTCTTATTAAGAAAATTTTCGGCTTCATCATATTCAATTCCGGTGATTGACATAATTATTTTTTTAGCTCTTTCCCTTAATTTAGCATTTGTCAGTTGCAGGTCAACCATCACGTTACCATAAGTTTTCCCTAATTGTATCATAGAAGCCGTAGTCAACATATTCAGAACCATTTTCTGTGCCGTTCCTGACTTCATACGTGTTGAACCGGTTAAAACCTCAGGACCTACATTCGGACAAATAATCACATCTGCTAAAACACCAAGCTCATCAACTTTTTCATGTGATACGGTTGAGACAAAAATTGTTTTGCATCCTCTTTTTTTTGCTTCTTCCATTGCACCTTTGACAAATGGTGTCCTGCCGGAAGCAGCAATACCACAGACAACATCCGGTGGTTTTATATCTCTTTGAATTATTTCTTTTGCACCATTTCCCGGTAAATCTTCTGCTCCTTCTTGTGCTTTAAATACAGCTTCCTTGCCCCCTGCAATGATTCCCTGAACCATTTCCAGGTCTGCACCAAAAGTTGGAGGGCACTCTGAGGCATCAAGTATGCCCAATCTGCCACTCGTCCCTGCACCAATATAAAATAGCCGTCCCCCTGATTTGAAAGCTTTTGTAATTATTTCTACGGCTTTTTCGATATTATCCAATTCTTCTTGAACGGCAAGAGCTACAATCATATCATCATTATTAATTATTTCCAAAATTTCTTTTGTGGAAGCCAAATCAATATTTTCAGACCTTGGATTTCTTTGTTCGGTCTGCAAAGCAATTATTTCTTTAAATAAATCAGTTTCGGGCATAAAGTAAAATTTTCAATTTATTAATAATATCTTATTAAGTTTAGCAAAAAAAATGCCATCAAAGACAAAAACCTATTTTTATTAATCTTAAAGATTTCATAATTTAAACTTCTTGTTAATGCAAAACTTAAAAACTGTAAAATGAAAGTATTTCTAAGTAATGAAGAACGTCTTGAAATTGTAAAAGAGCTTAAGCAACTTTGCTCTTTCAATGCTATTAAATTGGCAGACCTTCAGGAACTTCAAAAATATAAGTATAATTATATTAATGAGTACCTGCATCATTTGGAAATAAAAGTTAAACCCGAAACTGCAATTAACGAGTTAATCCAATTTGTTATAAGGGATTTGTTACGGCTTGAAATAGCTTCTGAAGTCAATTTTGATAATTCTTTTATTGATGTTGTTATTTATCAGCCGGGGGTCGGCAATCCTGTTTTGTTAGAACTTAAGCCATTATTCGTAAGAGATACAAGTAACAAACAAATCAAACAACTACCTATTCGTTGGGATGCACACCAGAATCAAATCCAAAAATATCTGAAAAATAAAAGTGTAGAATTTATAATTTTAACTAACCTAAAGACTGCTTATTTTTTCAATCGTGAGGCATTGATTGATTTCAAACCATTTAAAGAAGTAGATTTCACGGATTTTTTAGTAGATGTCATTCAATATGATAATCTTTGGGATACTATTCGAAGAGTTGAAGATGATATTCTTAAAATAGATTTGGACAAGGAATTTTTTGAATCATTACAAACATGGTTTAATGATTTGAAAAGTGTTAAGTTAATTAATGATTCATCAATTTCAAGAGAAGAATTGATTGTCATGTTTTTGAATAAATTTATTTTTATAAAAACACTCGAAGACTTTGGGTTGATAAATTATAAACATATTCAGGAAGAGTTTGAAGGTATTTTAAGAAAGTGGGAACCAAAAGGTAATAAATTAGTATTTCAACATTTCTTTCATGAAATTGAAAGTTTCTTTAATGTTTATTATAATACCGAATTATTTAAAACTCCTATTTGGGATTATATTGATAAAGCACCTGCAAATTTAGTTACTTTTCGTGAAAAATTTGAGAGAATACTTGGTCTCGATTCCTGGTCAAAAACATACGGTAAAGGTTTAGTTCATTTCAACTACAGAAAAATCAACGAGGATATTTTTGGCAAAGCTTATGAAACATGGATTGCTAAAGCCCGCAAGGATGAAGGGATATATTATACACCTGCAACCATTACCGACTACATGACTCAGCGTTTAGTTGATACATTATTCAAAGAGCCATTCGAGATGTTGAAAACAGAAATAGCGGAAGCATCCATTTTCGACAAACTCGAATTGATAATGAACAATATCCGGAAAATCAGGATAATTGACCCAACTTCGGGAAGCGGCAGTTTTTTGATTAAAGTCTTCCGGAAAATTTACGTTTATTATCTGGAATTTGCAAAGCTAACAGATTGGATCGAAGATTTGTCATTCGACGAAATAACAAATATGCCTGCTCCGGTACAAAATGTAAAGAATTTCAGGGATAAGTATTTCTTCCAAAAGTCAAAGCGTTTGCAGATGATTTCTTCGATTATTCTCAATCACATTTTTGCGTCGGATAAGGACGAAAGGGCTTTGGAAACTGCCAAAACAAATCTTTGGAAAGAAGCAATAAAAATCGAACCGAGAAATTATAATTATATTAAGCTGACAGAGGATAAGACTCATATATTACCTGACCTCGAATTGAATTTTATCAGGGGCGATGCTCTGATTGACAATGATTTCGAAGAACAGATATCATTCCTTAAAGATAATTTTACAAAGGAAATTAAACAGTTAATATCAATCAGGAATGAATATATTGATAATCCTTTCGAACCATCCGTTGTTGACGATGCATTGGAAATAAAAAAGAGAATCAAGGAAGCAATGCTTGAAAAATTTGAATTGGATAAAAGCACATTGTTTTTTCCGATGGATTTTTTCTTCTGCTTTTTTGATGAAAGCGGAAAGCCATTAGCAAAAGAATCAAAGGGTTTTAGTGCTATTATTAGCAATCCACCATGGGAGGCGATTAAACCTGTTAAAAAGGAATTTGCACAAAAAGCAAAATACGAAATGGATGTTCTTAAATTCAATACATGGTTCGATGATAAGCTGAAAAATGATGAAGTTTTCAGGGAAGAATGGGGTAACTACTGCGATTTTTATACTAATTATACAAGAATACTTTACGAAAAATATGAATACCAAAGTTCAGGCGACCCCAACTACTACAAGTTTTTCATGGAAAGAGATTTGCAGTTAATCAAACCAAACGGATATTTTTGTCTTTTGGTTCCTTCGGGTTTCCAGACTGACGAGGGAAGCAACAAACTAAGAAGAATGTTAATTGAAGAAAACAGATTAATTGAACTTAGCTCATTCGAAAATAAAGGTTATTATGATGAAGAGATTGAAGAAAACAAGAAAGTGAAGTTATTTCCTGATGTTCACCCTCAGTTTAAGTTTTCAATAGTATTTGCACGAAAAGAACATTTTGAAGATTATTCATTCAAAGCTAAGTTTTATCTGCAGGACCCGGTGGATTTGTACAATGATAATTTCATAAGCTACAACCTCGACAAAATCAAGAAGTTTTCACCGGAAAATCTTTCGATTATGGAATTCCAATCAGATAGGGATTATGAACTATGCCTGAAAATATTATCTGACCATAAGTTACTTGGTGATTTGGAATATAAACTAAGAGCTGAATTTCACATGACAAATGACAGCAATTTGTTTGTGAGTGCGAAAGACCCGAAAGTTAAAAAGAGCAAAACTCATCTAAAACTTTTTGAAGGTAAGATGATACATCAGTTTACTTCCAATTTTTCTGAGCACAGGTATGTGATTGATGAAAATGAAGCCCGTGAAGTATTGATGAGTAAGGTATTACATCGCATTAAATCTTCAAACGGATTGAATAAGGAAGACATGAATAATCTGGAAATTCCGGAAGATTTAATTCTGGATTACCAGACTTACAGGTTGGTTTACAGGGCTATAGGCAGTTCCACTAATGAACGTTCTCTTATTTGTTCGATTGTTCCAAAAGATGTTTTTATTGGTCATTCAATGAATCATTTGGTGAATTTGGATTATGTCTATGAAAAAGATGAAATTAAAATATTACCTGTCAAATATGAAGAGTTAGTTTTTCTGATGGTATTTTTAAATTCCCTTACTCTAAACTTCTACATTAGGAATAAGATTTCAGCTAATCTTACAATGAATTTCATTTACGAACTGCCTATAGCAGGAGCAAGCGAAGAAATAAAGCAGGAAATAATTGCAAAAGGATTTTCTTTGCTATACAGAAAGTCAAATAAAAAACAATATAATGATTTGAAGAAGGAATTAAATGTAGAAGTTGACGAGAGCAAAGATTTAGCTGAATTGAGAGCAGAACTTGAAGTATTGATTGCAAGAGATTTGTACGGGCTGAATTTGGATGACTGGAAGCACCTGACTTCAACATTCACATTCGGAGGAAAATCGGAGACCAAGCAAGAACTTGACGAAATAATAAAAATAAGTTGTGAAATATGGGAATAAATATATATGGATAATTTGATAACGAAAAAGCAGGTAGCATTCCTTTTTGCAATATTTATCAGTTTGCTGACATTAGCCGGTTTTCTATATATTACAGGTATAATTCTTCAGCCATTGGTTTTAATAATAATATCCTTGTTTGTTATAGTTCCTTTCACAAAGGATTCACCTTTTGCCAAACGTTTGCTTGTTATGATTTCACTTTTGTTTGTTGGGTGGTTACTTGCTGATTTAGGATTTGCGGTCATACCTTTTTTAGTTGCTTTTTTAATGGCATATTTATTAGACCCGTTTGTTGTATCTCTCGAGAAAATTAGGATTCCACGCTGGTTGTCAGCTTTAATAATTGACCTAACATTAGTAGGCGGAGTTACTGTCATCTCAATTTTCGTATTTCCTTTGATTTACGACCAGCTTGACGATGCAATTAACAGGATATCTTTATTTATAACTAATTTATCGAAAGATTTGGACAGTAATGCTTTTTATAACTTCATGTCTGATTTGGGTTTGAAAAAAGCAACAACCAAAGCTATAGTACAAAATGAAATAATTCCTCGAATAGAGCCTATTATATCCGGTATTTTGGGTTCTTTGCTGAATTTGGTTACTAATATCTCCGCTTTGGCGACAAGTATATTCAATATTATTTTGATTCCTGTTCTATTCTTCTATTTCCTTAAGGATTACAGAAAAATAGTGGTACTGTTAAAAGCTATTCTTATTAAGAAAAATACAAAACTGCTCAAAGATTTAAGGAGAATTAGCAGAATTTTAAAAAAATACGTTAGCTGGCAAATAACAGCCGCGTTTATTATCGCTTCAGTCTGCTCAACTTTCTTCTCGATTTTTAAAATACCATATCCTATTGTGCTTGGTATTTTATGCGGAATATTAAATCCAATACCATATTTGGGAATTTTTGCAAGTATGATAATCAGCATTATAACTATTATTATAGTTAACCAGCCGGATATGGTTTCTCAAATATTGGCGGTTGTTGCCGCTATAAGTGCAATGCACTTTATCAATGCTTATTTCCTCGAACCTAACATTGCAGGAAAAATGATAGGTCTCCATCCTGCTTTATTGATTGCTTCCTTATTTGTTTTCGGAGGCATGTTCGGATTTTTCGGATTGCTCATTGCCGTACCGCTAACAGCAACATTGGTTATGTTTTTTGATGATTGGCTGAAAAAAAATATTAACATATCCTTACTCAAGGAATGAGTAATTAATATATTCAGTGTTATAAATCCAAAATAAAATGACTTGTTGGCTCTTGATTTTTCATTTGCTTAACAGTAGATGAAACAAACTGCACTTTTGAAACATTCACCAAATTCAGTAATGATAAAATTCTTTCCTGCAGATTTTGTTTGGGATACATCCAATTGACTGTTTTTCTAATATCAGAATTAATTATTAACATTTTCTCAAGTCTCTTATAACCCGAAATAATTTCCAGCAAATGACTACCGTTTTCCTTTAAAAATTTATCTGAATCAGAATTAACAAATGTTATGGAGTATCTGGGGACAAAAGCAGGTTGAAGAACCTGAAAATAATTATACGCATCCGGCAATAGATTAGAAAACACAAGTTCACTTGGAGAGGATATTCTGTATATTACAGGCAAAAGGGAATCATAGAATATTGATTTAATCATAACATTTGGTGAATAATCAGTTAATCTAAATGATTCTCTTTTTACACATTTTTCGACATTATTATCTTTATGAAAATTGAGATTATATAAAGATGCTTTATCAGCAATTTCAGTCCCTTTTATTTTTAATTTTATTTGTTTTGACTTTATTATCTCAAGAACGGTTCCCCTGCTGGACAGTTCCTTTGCCGTAAGATTATTAAATAAGCCGGCTTTTCGAACCTCGCTGGAGCATATAAACAATAAGCCCAGATTCCTCAGAAAAGAATTGAAGAATGTGAGAAAAGAAAAGCTCCAATTAAAATCCTGCCTGTATGATTTTTTTAATATCTTTTCAATTTTATCAGTTTGAACGGTTAAGTCCAAACTTGCAGTTATGTCATTTATTAATTTCGATATTCCTGAATCGAAGTATCTCTTATGAATTGTTGTTCTGTCTGTTTTAATTAAATCATTTCCACAGGAAACTGACTCGATATCTCCATTCTTTGTGAATAAGTGTGCAATGGAGCTTTCAAAATTATCATGAACATCATCATCTATCCAAATCAATGGAATAAAATTATACTGCTTATAAATTGATTTGAGAGTTTCACAATAAATAAAAACGGAAATAACTTTTAGGAAAATATTTGTAGGACCTCCGAGAAAAGCCGGTTTAATAGTTGCAGTACAAAAAAAAGTATTTTCAATATTTAATAATCGAATATTTTCTCTTTGTGAAGGTGATAATTTTAATTTCCTGTTTGTCTTTTCGATTAAATCTTTAAACTCCGGAAGGATTTGGAAATCCTTTGCTTCGTTGATAATACTGTCAATATTTCTTTGTTTCGCTGGGAATAAAATTTGTTTATCGACAGATTCAAAATCATTTACATTTTTAATAAAGGATTTTGAAAATCCTTGAAGTTCGCTAAATTTAATTTTCCGGAACATTTGATTTTCTCCTGAAAATGTGGAAATTACCCACTGTTTCAAAAAGTATAAAATTCTCATTTAAATACTTATAATTCTTTGTGTCTTTTTTGAATAAATCATAACTTGAAAGATTTTGTCCGATAATCTCTTCTCTGCTGTCGTCAGTTTGGATAATAATCCAATCTGCTTTATTCAGTTCCTTTAAATAAGCATTTTGCCAATCGGATATATTTAAGCTATTGAATATAAATTGAGCATTCCTGAAACGTGATATTTTATCTGTATTAAGAAAATAATTAATAGTATTCGAACCTGTTGTAATTACCATTACGAAATCATTTTTTCTCATATTATCATTAATAATTTTTGCAAGTTCTTTATAATGTATTCTAAGTGGAATCAATTTATCCGATATAAGTTCAGTATAAAAACTATCATATTTTTCAGTATCATTAAAATAGTAATATTCTTTGCGTACAGTATTAATCCATCTTGAGAATGGCGAAAATAAAAAAGCAGCAAATACAAAAGTTATTAATATAGTTTTAAAGTAATAATCCGACGATTTATAAAAATCCGTCAATTTGTCAAAAACAAATGATAAACCTATTGAAGTAAAAATAATTACTGGAATATATAATCTTGAAAAATGGTAATCCCAATATTTCCCCTCCCATACGACTGTTATAAAAAGAAAGAACATAAGTAAAAATGATATATTCATGATTTTTATGGTTTGAACATTTTCTCTATTTGCTGACAAATTTTTCAACATTAGGAACAATCCAACAGAAAAACCAATAGTTAAAAGCAATGAATACCTATCACCGAAAAAATTGCCGGTATTGGTTAACATAATTTTTAAAGAATCAAAATTGAATGAAGTAATTGATGAATAATATGAAAGATATTTTAGAATGTTAGAGTAACCGGTAAAAATTTCTGAGTCAAGTAATGGAGACATAGAGATTAAAAGACCTGTAATGGAGGCAAAAGAAAATATTATCAAATTTTTTAAGTATATTTTTAAAGAACCTGAAGTCAAAGCAATATCAATCATAACTGCAATTAATATCAAACCGAGTGTAAATTTAAAACCGGTTATAATTCCCATCAACAAACCGGATATAATTAAATTCGAGAATTTATCATTTAAATGAACTCTTGTAAAAATCAGCCATAAAAGAGGCAAAGCAATAAAACTTTCACATTGCATCGTTTGAGAATAATTAAGTGCCGTATAAGAAACGGCATAAATCATTGAGCTAATAAATGCAGTCTTGTGATTTATCGTTTTCCTGATAAGATAGAATAATGAAATGATTGTTGCAAACTGCCAGATAAAATCAAAAATCCTTGCTGATAATTCCGAATATCCTAATACAAGATAAATCAATGCAAAGATATAATATATCAAAGGTTGTTTTAAGTCAATAGAATCAACATATATCTTACCACCATTTGCAATTATTTTACCTGAGTCAAGATAAATTGAGGTGTCCGGTGACATGGGGAAAAAAAGGATAGGGGTTAAAAAAAGTATAACCACAAACCATAAAATTATTTTTGTCTTGTTACTCAAGTTGAACTTTCCTGATTTTAAAAAAGCAAAATAATATAATTTTTTATTAAATTAAAATATATTCTTGATGATATTGCTAATTTGGTATAGTTTTTTTTATATTTGAATAAAAAATTTTTACATATATAGGAGAAGTACATGGAAACTGTAAAATGTCCGAGATGTAAATCCAACAAAAGCATTAAAAATGGAATAGTTAAAAATCGTCAAAGATACCACTGTAAAGATTGTGGCTATAACTATACTGTTAGCAAACTAGGTAAAACAATTGATAAGTCCTATGTTGTTATGGCTCTTCAATTATACTTAGAAGGTTTAGGATTTAGAGCTATTGAGAGGTTCTTAGGAATAAGCAATGTTACAATAATGAACTGGGTTAGGAAATATGGTTCAAAGTTTGAAAGTATTAGGTTAGATGAAGATGAGACAGAAGTCATTGAAATTGATGAATTGTACAGTTATATACAATCAAAAAAAAACGAATTTGGATTTGGGCTGCTGTCATCAGGAAAAACAAAAAAGTTTTGGATTTCAAGACAGGGGACAGAAGTGAATTCAATGGAGATAGGTTATCTTGAGAAATGAAGAAATACAAAGCAAAACTGTATTATACAGATAGATGATTAGCATATAAAATATTTATACCGGAGGAAAAACATATTGTCAGTAAAGCTGAGACTTATGAAATTGATTGAATAAATAATTTAATTAGCCATTATTTAGCACGTTTTCATAGAAAAACTAATTGTTATTCGAAATCTGTTGAAATGATAATTTGCTCTCTAAACCTATTGTTCTATAAAATTAATTTGGGAACTTTACTAATTTGGCTATACCCGGTGCTTTGGTAAATTGATTTCCCAAAAAAATTCTTAAATTTGTGTTCTTTAATTTGTTGAATTATAATAATATTGAATATTTGAGCATGAAAAAAGAGTTTGAAAAAGCATATAATCCAAAAAGTGTAGAGGATAAATGGTACGAGATTTGGCAGAAAAATAATATCTATGCGGCTCCCTCTGAAACGGAGAAAAAGCCGTACAGCATTTTAATGCCTCCACCAAATGTTACAGGAATTTTACATTTCGGTCATGTGCTAAATCACACTTTGCAGGATTTATATATTCGCTGGAAAAGGATGCTTGGATACGAAGCATGCTGGTTTCCGGGATATGACCATGCAGGTATAGCAACTCATGCAAAAGTTGAAGCAATGCTTAAAGAACAGGGATTAAGCCGTTATGATATCGGCAGGGAGAAATTCTTAGAGCATGCTTGGGAATGGAAGGAAAAATACGGCGGAATAATCATTCAGCAGTTGAAGAAACTTGGTATTTCATGCGATTGGAACCGCTTGCTTTTCACTATGGATGAATCAGCATCCAATGCTGTTCAAGAAGTTTTTATTCGTCTTTTTGATGACGGGCTAATCTATAAAGGTAAAAGAATAATCAACTGGTCACCTTTGAGTCAGACTGCTTTATCTGATGAAGAAGTTGAATTTCGTGAAGTAAAAGAAAAACTATATACATTCCGTTACAGATTTGTTGACGATAGAGAAAACTATTTGAAAGTGGCGACAGTACGACCTGAAACAATCTACGGAGATGTTGCCGTAGCGGTAAATCCCAAAGATGAAAGATACATTCACCTTATCGGCAAAAAAGTTTTAGTGCCTTATGTAGGACGGGAAGTTGAGATTATTGCCGATGATTACGCTGACCCGATATTCGGTACAGGTTGTGTTAAAATTACTCCTGCACATGACCCAAATGACTTTGAAGTTGGATTACGTCATAATCTGCAACAAATAAATACAATGAATCCGAACGGAACACTGAACGAGTTAGCCGGTGAATTCAATGGTATGGACAGATTCAAAGCACGTAAGGCGATATTGAAAAAACTTGAGGAAAAGGATTTAATCGAAAAAATCGAGGACTATACACACAATGTCGGTTATTCATACCGTGGCGGTGAACCGGTTGAACCATATCTATCAGACCAGTGGTTTGTGAAGATGAAGCCTTTGGCAGAAATAGCACTGAGACCTGTTCTGGACGGCAGGATACAGTTTCATCCTAATCATTGGGTAAAAACTTATGAGCATTGGATGAAAAATATCCGAGACTGGTGTATCTCCCGCCAGCTTTGGTGGGGACATCGCATTCCTGTTTATTATACTGAAGACGGCAGATTTACAGCGGCTTCCTCTGAAACTGAAGCAAGAAAAAAAATAGGTTTATCCAATAATATTCAATTAAAACAAGATGAAGATGTTCTTGATACATGGTTTTCGTCATGGCTATGGCCCCTTACAACAATGTATTGGCTGGGTGACGGGAAAACAGAGGATACACCCGAATTGAAAACGTATTTACCGACTGACCTGCTCGTTACAGCACCGGATATTATCTTCTTCTGGGTAGCACGAATGATAATGGCTACAATGTATTTCAAAAATGAGATACCATATAAAAATGTTTACTTTACAAGCATGATTCGTGATGGTAAGGGAAGAAAATTATCCAAATCATTAGGCAATTCTCCTGACCCATTGAACATTATCGAGAAGTACGGAACTGACGCAAACAGGTTTACAATTATTTACCTCTCCCCTCTCGGACAGGATGTGAAAATGGATGTTGACGTTAAAGCACAAGACATTCCTTCGATGGAAATCGGCAGAAACTTTGCCAATAAAATATGGAATGCCGGAAGATTTCTATTGATGAAACTCGAAACAGAAGGATTAAACGATTGTTGCCCGTCAAATGAAAATAAATCCTTAAATCCTGAAGATTACAGCTTTTCGGATAAGTGGATTTTATCCCGGTTCAACTCCACAATTAAAAATATTCACTTTGCGCTGGATAATTACAAAGTAAATGATTATTCAAAATTGCTGTATGATTTTATCTGGAGAGACTTTTGCGACTGGTATGTCGAAATCATAAAAGTACAGTTAAACAGAAGCGACAGTCCTGCATACAAGCAGTCATTGATGAAACATGCAATTGGACTTTACGATGAAATTTTAAAGTTGCTTCACCCTATTATGCCTTTCATTACTGAGGAAATTTGGCATTTGCTCGATGATAGAAGTGATGAAGAAAGCATAAGTTTACAAAGAGTTCCCGAACCGGATGACAATTTAATTGTTCCAAGACTTGAAGAAGAATTTTATGTTTTGCAATTGCTCGTTGAAGAAATCAGACGATTGAGAGCATCAATGAATATACCTCCTCAGCAAAAAATTCCGGTTATCATATCAAGCAAGAATCAAGAGGAAAAAGATTTTATCATTGAAGAAGCGGATATAATAGCCGCAATGGCAAATTGCTCAAGTGTAAAATCGGAATTGAACATAACGAAACCCAACAACTGCCTTGCGTCTGTTGTACGCGAAACGGAAATATTTCTTTTGCTCGAAGGTACGATTGATATAGCTAAGGAAAAGGAAAGGCTGAACAAAGAAAAAGAACGGCTGGAAAATAATATAAACGGTACTGAAAAGAAACTAAGCAACGAAAAATTCGTCAGCAATGCATCACCTGAAATCGTAGAACGTGAACGTGAAAAACTCGAAAGCATGAAGGAATCGCTTAAGAAGGTAGTGGAGAATATTGGGAGTTTGTAACAGAATAATAATATTTTTTACTCTATTTCCAAATTATGGCATTTTTCTACATTAATGTGTAATATTTTACACAGTTTTTCTTAAAATTTACTGAAATGTAAATAAAATTATATTTTATTTTAAAATTATGGTAGATTTTCTGAAACAAATTTTCATTTCATGTTATATTATCTTATATAAAGTAATCATTATTTTGAAAATATTAATTAGAAGGTATGATTTTTATTATTTACTTTTTTTTAGTAAAGCGATTTTATGTTTAGAACCTTAATGCTCATAATGTTTTTTTTCAACAACAGCAATTTACTTTGTGAAGGAATTGAGAAATTATTATTATCTCCAAGGTTAACCGATACTATAACAACAGAAATAAGAAATTACTTTGGACTTTTTCCGGGAGTCCAAAAATTTTCAAGTGCTGTTTTGTATCAAGATAATAATTCAAAATATTTCAAAATTAAGACAGAATCATCGGAATTTAGTTTACCTGTTTCAGATTCTTCAGTATTAGTATTAACGAATATAATAGATAATTTCGAAGATATATTATCGAAAAAGAAACTCATATATGTTAACCCTAAATTATTAACAAATCTACTTTCCATTTATACAAGAAATAATCCGAGGTTAAAATCTATCAAACTAACTTTAAGAGATGGGACTGATTATTCTGGATTTATTGTTTTAACAGATAGTAATTTTGTTATAATGTCAAAGGATAGCATCAATAGACTATTATTAAAGAAATTAGAATCTTTTTATTTCAATGACATTTATTCAATTTCAGATATAGACTATTCGATTATTGATGGATGTAAAGAAATATTTTTAGATAATGTGGATTCTTTTATTGATGTTTCTTATTTCACTAATCCAAATGGTTTTACAGTAGCACCACCAGAAATTTGGAATTTCTTAAGAAATCAACAAAAAAAAGATACTTTGGAAATTAGGAGTAGTTTAGATTTCGATGATTTGTACGAAAAGAAATTTATGTTGTCTCTCGATATTTCACAGCAAGTCTTCAATCTAAGAGGGATACCGACAACTAACCTTAGTCATTATTATCATTCATTGTATTACGAAAAAAATGAACAAAATGTTTTCTCATTTACAGATTATTTATCAATAAGTTTAGATTTTGATTATTTAATATTAGAAAAAATAAGGATGAATATTGGATATAATTATGAATATATTGGATTCGATATAAATACTGGATTTTACGATAATTCATTATATGGATATGCTCTGAATTTTAATGTATCGTATAATTTTTTTAATTCAAGATTGTACAACTTTCAGACACAGCAATTTTTTATGGATTTGTTCATTGGAGGTCAAATTCACAAATTTTATTACTCGTATGAAAATAATTTGACTAATACTGATAATATTTTTGACAAAAGTATTTTGGATTTCGATGTAACGAAAAATATTAAATATAGTTATAAACTTGGTTTGAATATCAGATACAAAATCAGCGATTTTGTTTTTTGGAAAATTAACGGATTTATTAATTATAATGATGATTATGGTTTAATAATTCAACATAATCAAATATCAACACGATATATTAATTATATTTTGAGCTACGGAATATCCGGTGGATTTGGAATTGAATTTTAACTAATGGAGATTAGAAAATGAAAACTTTTATATTATTTATTTGTTTTGGAATTGTCTTAGTTTCTTGCTACGACAACATCCTCGTTGACCCAAGAAGAGGATATTCAAATTTAAAAATTAAAGTATTCAATAAGGATAATTCTCCGGCAGGTGGTTCAAAAGTGCTAATTAAAATGTATCTTGGGAGAGGTTCAGTTGAACAGGATAATGCACCAACTATAGTTGATGATTCTACAGATATGAATGGTGAATTTTCAACAAAATTACTTGAAGGAGAATATATTATTGAGACTCGAATATATTATGGTTATGCTTATTATTCAACAAGTAACGGAATTCAAATGATAGGAGGGCTTGACCGATATCGTGAATTAAGACCTTATGATAATGTTGGACAAATTACTTTTTTAATACAAAATTCTAAAGGACAGCCCGTCCCTGATATTAATATTGTTTTATTGTCAAAAATTTATAAAAATAAAGTAAAATTCAATGATTATCTGAAACTTTTTTTTATGTCAGGAAAAACAGACACTTCGGGAAGGATAATTTTTAACGAAGTTCCTAACAAATATATTTTTGGATTAATTATCTATCGAAATGATTCTTTATTTTATACATCATCTGTTGGATACTCAACATCATCCTTGTATGATGATAATATCAATAAAGTATTTATTAATTTCTAATTCACATCATCCTACCAAACCGTCTGTCCAGTTCCGGTATTGTGAATTCGATAATGACAGGTCTGCCGTGAGGACAAACATAAGGCATAGAGCAATTGAAAAGGTCGTCAATCAGTTTTTTCATTTCTTCCGGACTTAAATATTTCCCTGTTTTAATAGCCGCTTTGCAACTGAATGATGCGGCTAAATTATCTCTGCTTGTACTTTCCCTGATTCTGTTTTCCTCGTCATATTGTTCCAAAATTTCAATTAAGGATTGAGCTTCGGCTCCTGTAATTACATCGAGAGGAACAGCATTAATTCTGATTTTACTAGTGTCTGTATCATCAAATACAAATCCAAGGTTTTTAACATCTTCCCCGAGTTCTTTCAATAAAAGTTTTTGGGATGAATCAAGTTCTATATCAATTGGAAATAACAAATCCTGAGAATTTGCAAATTCATTATTCATTGCTTTTAATGCCTTTTCGTATAATATTCTCTCGTGTGCGGCATGCTGGTCAACTATGATAAAACCTTTGTCTGTTTGGGTACATATATATTTTTTGTGAACCTGCCAAAACATTTGAACGGGTTTGTCGAAATCCGAACGTGTTAGCGTCTCGTTTTTTCCGGATTCACTTTGCTTCTTATTAAACAAGTAATCGAAAGCTGAAATATCAAACCTTTTATTCTCTGAAGCATCTGAAGAAAAATCCCTGTTCTTTTGAAATCCAGGTGAAGAACTAAATTGTGGTTTCTGCTCTCTGTTAATCGGGTCTGTAGAAACAACTTCACCTGTCAATTTATTAACCATAATGAATTTATTGTCTTCATCATTGATTTTTGCAAAAGGTGATTGTGCTTCCTGACTTTTTAAAACAATTTCAGGAGCAAGGTTGACACCCTGCAATGCCTGACTGACTGCTTTAAATAAAGCATTGTAGATATACTTTTCATCTTCGAATTTGACTTCATGCTTTTGAGGATGCACATTCACATCAACATTTTTTGGGTCAAGCATAATATTCAAAACGTAAAAAGGGTGTGCTCTTTTCTCAAGCAAATGCTCAAAAGATGCAAAAATTGCATGACTCAATGATTTGCTTATTATGCTTCTATTATTCAAAAACAAATACTGTCCCGTTCTCGATTGCTTTGCGATTAACGGCTCTCCAATATAACCTTGAATCTTCAATAAGTCTGTTTGAAAATCAACAGGAATTAATGAACTTGCAATATTTTTACCTAAAATACTTTCTATCCTCATGGCTTGTTCTGAAGGTAAAGCATCAAAAATCAGGTTTTCATTATCATAAAATGTAAATCTGATATCAGGTCTTATTAATGCAAACTTAATCATAGTATCTGAAATATACCGGAATTCGGTTAAATCCGATTTCAGGAATTTACGTCTTGCCGGAACATTATAAAATAGGTTTCTAACAAAAACCTGAGTACCGGAATCAATATTAATAGGTGAAATTATTTCGTTCTTCATTGGTTCAACTGTAAGCTTCCAACCATGTTCGTCTTTCTGTTTTCTGCTGCGTATTTCTAAAAGTGCGATTGATGCAATTGAAGCTAATGCTTCTCCTCTAAAACCATATGTCCTTATTTCTTCGAGGTCATCTGCTGAAATTATTTTACTTGTTGCATGACGTTTAATGCTTAATGCCAAGTCATCTTTACTGATACCAGAGCCATTGTCAACAACATGGATCAGTTGTTTGCCGGACATCTTAACAACAACAGCAATTTCGGTTGCTCCTGCGTCTAATGAATTTTCGACTAACTCTTTTACAACAGATTCAGGCCTTTGAACGACTTCACCTGCCGCAATCTGATTGGCAATGAAATCAGGCAGAATTATTATTTTATTTTGATTATCCAATTTTTCCAATTTGTAAAATTAATTTTTCCAATATACTAAAGACTGAGAATGTGAGGAAATAATAAATATTATATTTGCAGATGTGCAATTATAAATTTCTATATTTGCAGATAATCGTTTTAATGCAATTATAAATTATTATATTTGCAGATATACAATTATAAATTATCATGTTTGCAGATATACGATTAAGTGCAATTATAAATTATTTTATTTGCAGTTATTTCGATAAATTTTCGTATATTTGCAGTTAGATGGTAATGTGCAATTATAAAATAATATATTATAGGATTTTTTTGTGAACATAAACAATTATAAATCAGGAGTTTATAAGCAACAGTATAAATACAAGAGCTTTTCACCTCAAAAAATAAATATTAAATGGGAGATTAGTGATTTAGAACTTATCGGACTGTTAAGCAATGCTGATATAAAACTTGGAGAATTGAACGCATTTTCACAACTCATACCGGATATTGATTTTTTTATTAAAATGCACGTTAGTAAGGAAGCAACACAAAGTAGTAAAATTGAGGGTACGAGAACAAATATTAAGGAAGTACTTCAAAAGCAGGAAACACTCAACCCGGAAAAGAGGGATGATTGGCAGGAAGTGCATAACTATATTTCAGCAATGAATTTTTCCATTAAAGAATTAAAAAAACTGCCTGTTTCGACAAGATTAATCAAGAAGACACATAAGATATTATTGTCGGGGAGCAGAGGAAAAAACAAGCAACCGGGAGAATATCGAAAAAGTCAAAATTGGATAGGTGGAGCATCTATAAATGATGCGGTATTTGTTCCTCCTCATCACGAAGAAATAAATGAGTTGATAAGCGATTTGGAGAAGTTTCTTAACAATGATAGAGACAATTTACCTTATTTAATAAAAGCAGGAATCTCTCATTATCAATTTGAAACGATCCATCCTTTCTTAGATGGTAATGGCAGAATTGGAAGATTATTGATAACTCTTTATCTGATTGATAATGGTTTATTAATAAAGCCATGTTTGTATTTATCTGATTATTTTGAAAAAAACAGAAACTTATATTATGATAATTTAACGAGAGCAAGAACTCATAATGACCTGAAACAGTGGTTGATTTTTTTTCTTGAAGGAATTTATCAAACTTCACAAAGTGCAATTGATACATTCAAAAAGATAATTGAACTAAGGGAAAATGTTGAAAAAAAGAAAATTGCAACATTGGGAAAAAGAATAAAAATAGCCCTATTGTTAATGAATCATTTGTATTCTAAGCCGCTAATTGAGCCAATGGAAGCTGCTGAAGTACTGAAAGTCAATATTTCTACGGCAAACAGACTGATTGATGAGTTGGTAAAACTTAGCATTTTAGAAGAAATAACAGGATTTAAGCGAAACAGGATTTTCATTTTCAAAGAATACCTCGATTTATTCGGATAGACATATTAACTGCAATTATAAATTATTATATTTGCAGTTAATTGTTTAACTGCAATTATAATTTCTCACAATTTAATCATTAAATTCATTTTCTTTTAAGTATCTGATTGTATTACTGTCATAGATAGAGTAATAGTTGGAATTAGTGTAATAATTAAAGTTATAACTATAAGTGTAACATTTGATTTCACAATACGTTATATTTACAAAGAACAAAAGTGAAATGTGAGAAAAAAAATGAAAAAGGAAAGAAATAGAACTCTGAATGAAAAAGAAAAGAACCTTTGCAAGAAACAAAGGACATTTTCAGTTTCAGTACTCGGAGAGGGACTTGAACCCTCACGAACCGAAGTTCACAGGATTTTAAGTCCTGTGCGTCTACCTATTCCGCCATCCGAGCACAGTCATTTGACTGAAAAAAAATACAAAATTAGCTATAATTTTAGTTTCTTAAAAATATTTTTGAAAAAAAATGTATTAAAGTTGGAGAACAATTATTTAGATTGTAATTTAAACTATTTAACGGTTAGAAATGTCTATTAATAAAAAATATGTAGTTAAACCATTTGCCGAAAAGGGGGAAAGAAAAATGAAAAAGCATTATACCTCACTAATTATGTTGATTTTTGCAGTTTTGCTAATAACGAGCTGCACAACATACAACACACGTCAAGAATATTTCGGATATAAGAATAATCCGCAAATAACCGACGTTCCCGATAAAGTTGTAAAACTTGGAAAAAGCGAGTCCAAATGGAAAAATCCTTTGGCTGAGGAAAACCTACAGGAAGAAAATCAGCAAAACACTGACGTTGTTTACTATAATTACAATTCCACTGTTTATGTACCGGTAATTGTCCCTTGGTGGAACAGATATTATGACTGGGTAGTTTACTATGACCCGATTTTCTCATACCACTGGAGATGCGGATACTATTGGGGATGGGACTGGTATTCACCTTGGTATGACTATCATCCCTATTACGGATATGCATGGGGTCCTTATTATGGCGGTTATTACCATCATCCACACTATTTTGGATATTATGACTGGTATCATCAGCCATATTATTCTAACTATTGGAATAATAGAAATGTTGAAAGAACAACCAGAAGATTTGGTCCCGGAAGGAATGATTCATATCAGTCTGCCGGCAGAAATGCGGCTTACAGTTCAAGAACCAGTTCGAGAACGACAAACCCAAGCTATGCAACTGCGAGTTACGGTAGAGATGGAAGTTCCACCAATAGCTCCGGTAGAAACTATATGAGAAATATATCAACCGGAAGAAGTGTTTCATCTATTGAAAATACAGGTACAAGAACTTATACCAGAACAGTATATGACAACAATATATCCAACTCATATAGTTCAGATAACTCAAGAAGTAATTCAAGAACAAGCAGTAGTACAAACAACAGTTCATGGAATTCAAGTTCTTTAAACAATACAAGAACGGGTGTACGAAGCTCGGAGCAAACATCAAGTTTGGGCAATAAATTCTCGGCACCAAATGCAAATACAAGAAGCAATTCGGAAACAACGGTAAATACAAATTCTTCCGGAAGCGGATTCAGAAGCAGTTATCCATCAGGTTCCGGGAGTTCTTCAAGCCCTGCAGTACGCTCTTCAGGTTCGTCAAGTTCAAGTTCTTCGGGCTCCTCGTATCGTTCAGGTTCGAGTTCATCATCACCCTCATCATCCGGTTCGAGCAGTGGCGGATACCGTTCATCTGGTTCGAGTAGCGGTTCAAGAAGTTCCGGAACCAGTTCAGGTGGAGGTTCTCGTGGTGGAGGTTCAAGTTCCGGCGGTTCAAAAGGCGGTTCTAGTTCAGGAGGACGTTCAAGTGGTGGAGGAAGAGGAAGATAATCCTTAATAATTGTTAATGGTCAATTGTTAATGGTTAATGGTTAATTGCTAATTAAGGAAGAATAAGCATTAAGGGAGAAAAAGATGAAAAAGATGGTTATAGTAATATGGCTTTTAATTAGTACAAACGTTGCTTTTGGACAGAACATTGAAGACGCATTAAGATTCTCAAGTTCAAATGCAATTATATCGGCAAGGGCAGGAGGCCTGGGTACCTCATACCTCGGAATAGCCGATGACTATTCTTCTCTTGCCTTTAATCCTGCAGGCATCGCCCTGATTGATAAAGGTGAAATTTCCGTAGGTTTTGGATTTATGGCTAATAAAACCGAAACTTCTTTTATTGGTACTGTTAATCCTTTAAACACAAATGATGCTTATATGAGTAATTTTGGTATCGTAGCTCCATTCAAAACGGATGCAGGAAATGCAGCTATTGCTATTGGTCATTATATGGAAAGTAATTTTGATAATTCAATGGATTTTGAAGCTTTTAATCCATATTCATCCTATATTAAGTCTATAGCCGATAATGCTTATGAAAACGGTTTGGCTTGGGACGAAAACCTTGCGAGCTATTTATGGCTGTCAGATGACTACAATTACACACCTGTAAAGGATAGAGTATATCAACAAGCCATGATAAGTGAAAACGGTGGATTGCATAACTTAACAGGAGGAATTGCTTTTGAACTTACTCAATTTCTTTCAGCCGGATTTTCGTTAACCGGAAAGTGGGGAACTTATGAATATTTGAGGGATTATAAGGAATCCGACGTAAATAATATTTATCAAAATTTTGATTATGACTATGATAGTGTTAACAATAAATATAGCTTTTATGATTTAGACTTCAGCGAATTCCGTGTTGATGAGTATATTAAACAAGACATCTCAGGAGTTACAGGAGCTTTTGGTATACAGGGAAAGGTTGAAAATTTTATGAGGTTCGGATTTACTATTCAATTTCCAACAGCTTATGATATTTCCGAGCGTTTCTCACAAAAAGGTGTATCTTACTTTGACAATGGTGATAAAAAGGATACAAATTACAACTACGAAAATTATTATTCGTTTACGTCACCATGGATTTTTTCAGGAGGACTATCCTTTCATTTTGAAGGTTTAACCATAACTTCAGGAGTCGAGTTTTCAGATTTGAAACAAATGGAATTTACTGATGCAAATTTTGACCTTAAAGAAATTAATCTGGATATTAAAAGATTGATGAGCAACCGCTTAAAGTGGGGTATCGGTTTGGAATATGAAATTCCATTTTTACCGGTTTCTGTTAGAGGTAGTTATAACAGCACAACGGCACCATACGAAAATGATATTGACGGTGCAGAAATAATATCTGCAGCATTTGGAATGGGAATATATTTAGCGCCCAATGTCAGATTGGACGCATTAGGAAGATGGTCTCAGTACTCGAATATGTGGAATATCTATTCCGGTAATTGGGAAACCGAACTTGTTTTTAAACGTTCGGTCCTCGATTTCGGATTGCAATTAACTTATAGATACTGATTATAAGTGCAGTAAATAGGTCGCAATATTAAAATAGATAAATAAACCGGTAATATCAGTTAAAGTAGAAATAAAGGGGCTTGAAATTACTGCTGGGTCCAGTTTGAATTTTGATAAAATTAATGGCAGAGATGCACCTATTATATTTGCCCATAAAACCACAGCTATCATAGATAGGCAAATAACAAGGGCAAAATGAAAATCACCGTTACCAACATAGTAACCCCTGACATAAGCTACAGCACCTAAGAGTGTACCTATACATAATCCAACTACCAACTCCTTGCTTAATATTCTAAACCAGTCGTGAAAATCAACATCTCCAATTGCTATACTTCTGATAACTAATGTGGCAGATTGAGTTCCGGTGTTTCCTCCTGTTCCTATCAGCAAAGGAATGAAAAAAGCAAGTGTTACCATTGCAGACAATGTGTCCGAGTACATCGAAATCACTCCGGCTGTAAAAAAATTAGCGACAAGCAATATTAAAAGCCATGGAAATCTTTTTCCAACCAATCTTAGGACGGAAGCATTCATATAAGTTTGCTCGACAGGACTCATACCGCCTAATTTATGAAAGTCCTCGGTTGTTTCCTCCTGAGAAATATCCATCACATCATCGAATGTTACTATACCAACTAACTGCCCGGTCGAATCAACAACCGGTAAAGCTCCAATATCATACTTCTCCATAGCTTTTACAGCTTCTTCCTGGTCATCGAAAGCAGAAACACTGATAACGGTGTAATCCATTAAGTCTTCTATTATTGCATCTTCTTTTGCCAAAATAAAATTTCTCAATAAAATGTCATCGAGTAACTTCCCTTGCCCATCAACGACATATAACCTGTTGATGGTTTCGCTGTCTTTTCCGAATATTCTAATATGTTCCAGAGCTTGTTTAACAGTCCAGTTAGATTTTACGGCAACAAAGTCAGGAGTCATTTGTCTTCCGATAGAATCTTCAGGATAGCCCAACAAAAAGCGTGCTTCCATCAAGTCGTCCGGATTGAGCAAATTCAATAGTCTGCGTGTAACTCTTGAAGGCAGTTCCTCTAATAGTTCCGTTCTATCGTCAGGTGTAAGGTCAGCAAGCAGATTTCTTGTTTCATGGTCTGTTAAATCACGTAAAAGGTCATCCTGTTGCTCGGGTTCCAAATGTGAAAAGACTTCTGACGCTACATCCCTTGGCAATGTCCTATAAAGCAAAGCCCTATCGGATTTGTCAATATCCAGCAGTAATTCAGCTATCTCCGGTTCGGGCCAGGAATCGAGACCGCTTTTTAAATCGGTCCATTTCCGCTTTTCAATCAGTTCTATTATTTCCGGTTTTAAAAGTTCTTTCAGCATCTCACCCTCGCTTAATCAATACCGTAATATGAAATTTTCAGATTATTATTTAATAAGACTTACAAAAATACTTGTTTTATTTTTTTTAGAACGAAATATTTTTAAATAATCCGAATAATTTTTGGTTAAGTTATTAAAAAATCATAATTTTGTAGTTCTAAAAAATATTATAAATAAAAAATTAGGGATTGATGGCACATCATAAATCGGCGATAAAGAGAATTAGACAGTCTCGCAAGACAAGACTGTACAACAGGACGAAAAAGAAAACATTGAGGGAAGCTATTAAAAGCGTAAGAACTGCCGAAACTTACGAAGTTGCTTCAGAGAATTTGAAAAAAGCTTCGAAGATACTCGACAGGGTATCAGCGAAGAAAATAATACCAAAGAACAATGCCGCTAATAAAAAATCAAAGTTGGCGAAATTTGTCAATTCGATGAAAGTCACAGCAGAATAGGATTAGCGCCTGTAGCTCAATTGGATAGAGTATCTGACTACGGATCAGAAGGTTAGGGGTTCGACTCCCTTCAGGCGTACAGGTGATTTATAAATTTCCTTATAATTCAATAACTTACAACGTCCAATTTTTTACTGTTACCGCTTTTGTTAACGGTTTATTGTCTACTCTTAATTCGATTTTCTGATGAATTGAATCAACTAAATTATACAAACTATATCCAAAAACATCAATTTAGTCCGTAATATTTAATATTGGCAGATAGGTCCTCCGGTGCGTTTATTAACGTACTAATATTCTTCGTTACTTCATGAGATGAAGGAAAAGTTTTATTTTCGATTAAGTCTACAGCAATATTACTATATTTAACTAATTCAAGATGATGTGCATTAGTAAAATCTTTTTCTGCAATTATACCTTCAATGAAATTAAGATAATTGTTAATATTTCTTTCTTCAAAATCTAATATCAGTTTAAGTTCATCAAAATTAGGTGTTATAAATATCTCATTATTTTCTATATCAAAAAGAATCGGAAGACTACCTTTTGTTGCTATATCTCTTAACTTTAAAATTATGAAAACGTATTTCATTTTAATCTTTATTTTCCAATACCCTTCAACATTCTTAATATCATACATTTCCAAATAACCAAGCAAATTTTCTTTTATTCTCATTAGTTTCTGCCTAATTATTTTTTTTTCTTCTTCATCCACCTCTTCTTCAATATACTTATCAAGAATATTTTTACTGAGATTATACCAACACAGAATATCTTCTGGTAGATTTTTTATAATTTTTTTAAACTGAATATGAAAATTAATCATCTCTTATCACCGTTTAATTTATATAATTAATTGTTTAATATCACAATAATATTTTTAATACATTTTTTTTTACGTGTAAATACACTCACCCTACCATCGGAAAATCTTTGTACTGTCCTTCGGCTTGCTCCATGATTTCGGCTAAGATTTTATCAAGTTGAGCAAGTTCGACCTTGTCCCTTAATTCTCGCTTTACAGCTAAACGGATTTGTGCTTTAGCATTTTCTTTTTTGTACCAGTCAAGCTGTAAATTGCTTTTTACTGCCTTGAACACACGCTTTACTATGTCCCTGATTAGTTCGTTATCCCGAATGGATGTTACCGAATGTGAAATTATATCATAAAAAGCCAGTTCTTCCGGCTCAAGTCCTAATTCGCTTCGCCTTTTGTCTTCATTACGAAGTTCCTTAGCTCGTTCTACCAATTCAGCTATGGTTGTGTAGGAATCAATTGCGTTACTGTGATACCTTTCGATTACCTTTTCGATTTCTTCCTTGAGCGATATATACTTTTTCTTGTTCGTAGGTAGCCGTAATTTAAGTTCATTGTTAAGAATATTATTCAAAAGTTTCACTTTTATATCGAGACCGCTCTTTTGCTCCTTTGCTCCGGCAAGGAAATCATCGTCTAATATTGATATATCCGGCTTTTCGATACCTGCCATTGCATAAACATCAATTATTTCCTCTGATTCTATGCTTCGGGTTACTAATTGCTCTATTGCTGATTCCTTTTGCCTTGTATCTCTTGGTGCAATGAGTTTTCGCAAAGCCATCCCAACATGCTGTATGTAGCCAATATCGTTGGAAAACTCAACAATTCTGTCATCTGACTTAACAATCGGAACCAAAGAACTCAACGCCTTCTCGGATTCAAGGAATGTATTTGATATATCTTCGCTTTTAACAAGGTAATTTACCGAAGTTTGTGCTATCAGAATTTTATCCCCTGAACCTAAAGAACGCCATTTATCATAATTGATAAAATCGGGCAGAAATGTTTTTGCTTCCTGAACAATCGTTACAAACATTTCAAATGCTTCATCAATATCTATTGTTGGTTTGCCCTCTCCCCCGCTCTGTGTGTATTTGTCAGTTGCATTCTTTAGATTATCTCCAATTCCAATATAATCAACAACCAAACCTGAAGGTTTATCTTTGAAAACTCTGTTAACACGGGCTATTGCTTGCATCAAACTGTGTCCCTGCATGATTTTGTCAACATACATAGTGTGAACGCATGGAGCATCGAAACCTGTCAGCCACATATCCCTGACTATGACAATTTTCAAAGGGTCATTTTCATTCCTGAACCTTGACTTTATACCTTCAAATTCTTTTTTTGTTCGGAAATGCTGATTCCATCCAATCGGGTCTTTGCCTAAGTTACTTGTCATTACAACCGCAATTTCAGGACAGTTTTCCAATTTCGTAATAGCATCATAGAGCTTAACACAATTCTTTCGGCTCATGCAAACAATCATTGCTTTACCAATCAGGGATTCTGTGCGGTTTAGAAAATGACTTAGAATATCTTTTGCAACTTTTTGGACACGGTCATCTGCTCCTGCGGCGTCTTCAATTGCCGCCCATTTCAAACGATTTGCCTCGTCAGAATTACCGATAATTTCTTCGGCTTCCTCATCAATATTTTCGTTTGCCAAGTGCAACTGTGCAAGACGTGGTTCGTAAAATATCGGGACTGTTGCTTTGTCAGATACTGCCTGCTTAATATCGTAAACATGGATTGTATTACCGAATACTCCGATAGTATCCGAATCCTTTGAATCAACCGGAGTACCTGTAAAGCCAATAAATGAAGCATTAGGAAGAGCATCTCTTATATTTCGAGCTAAACCGTCAACCAATCCGTATTGTGTGCGGTGGGCTTCGTCTGCAATGACTATAATGTTTTCTCTTTCGGACAAAACAGGATGTCTCAATTCCTTTTCATCACCGTTTTGGATTAGCCGGAACTTTTCAATTGTAGTAAAGATAACTCCACCACCTTCGGTATTGAGTAATTGCCTTAAATGTTCGGTGGATTCTGCCTGCTCAACCGTTCCTACCAAATCCTGAGCATCAACGAAATTTCCGTGTAACTGGCTGTCGAGGTCTCTGCGGTCAACTTCGACTACAATTGTTGGATTTTGCAATTCGGGCATCTGTTTCAAAATAGCCGTGTAAATTGCCATCGAAATGCTTTTTCCGGCTCCCTGTGTGTGCCAAACAACTCCGATACGTCCATCTCCGAAGGGTTTTATTGCATGTTTGGTTTGCTCTACGGCAAATTCAACTCCGAAAAACTGATGGTACTTTGCAGATTTTTTGATTAAAGTTCCGTTGTGGTCTTCATGGAAAATAAAATACTTCAGGTATCTGAGCAATCTTTCTTTCGGGAACAGCCCTTTTATCAAGGAAAATAGCTCAAAACCGTCTTCGATTGTTGTTCTGCCGTCAATGGATTTCCACTGTGTAAACCATTCCCTTGATGATGAATGTGTGCCGTGAAGCGTTTCCTGACCGTCTGAAATTAGGGTAACGGCATTGTACTCGAATAGCAAGGGAATATCTTCCTTGTAATGCTGAATCTGGAGAAAAGCATTTTCGACCGTTGTGTCGGGATTGAACATGTCTTTCAACTCAACGATTACAAGCGGTATGCCGTTGATGAAAATTATTATATCCGGTCTGCGTGTGTTTTTGCCGTCAATGGTGAATTGATTGACTACCAAAAATTCATTGTTGCCAATTTCATCATAATCTATCGGGTAAACGTGGCAATCCTTTTCTGTGCCGTCTTTGTCCTTCCAACTTACGGCGAATCCTTTGGACATTTTCATGTGGAAGTCCCTGTTGCGGTGGTCGAGGTCAATGCCATTGTTGGAAACAAATTGCTTGAGTGCTTCTTCAATTTTGTCGTCAGGAATATTCGGATAGGTATTTGACAAAAAGGTACGGAGTCGAGATTCGAGAACCACTTTTTTTAGCGGTCTTTCGATTTCGGAACCGTGAATATAGGCATAGCCAAGCTCCCGAAACCACTCAATAGCGGCTTCTTCGAGGTCAGATTCAGTCAGTTTTAATATTTTATCCATTTGCATTATCTTCTTGTGTTTGAGCATCAGACATTGCTTTTGTCATTGTTAAATGTGCTAATATACAGATTCTCCATATTAACCAAAAACCATAAATAGCTCTATCCCCATAAAAATCTTCATTGGAAAATTTACCGTGAGCAATATCATGTCTAAGATTATATCCTATCTTGCTATTAAATACATGTGAAAAATCAAAAAATAAGTCATCGCCAAATAATACTTTTAATTCTTTTTTGTAGGTACCTAAAAGGTCTCCAATGTTCATGTCTTCTTGAATATCAGGTTGAGAATGATTAAATTTAGAAGTATTATGTCCTAACCCTTCTAAAACAAATCTTAACGAGTTTTCAAGTTGTGGGATTAGTATCGAAAGTGAATTAAGGAAATCCCCTTTAAATCCTGCATAGAATCCTTCTGTAAAAATTAAAATTCGGTCTTGAGGAATAAAAGGATTATATTGGGTGATTGTCAAAATATCCTCATAAGAAATAAAATGCTCTCTACTAATAATTCTTAGCATAGGGATAATTAGTGCTTTGGTATTAAATATATTAGAGTATGAAGCATTTTGTACCATTCGTAATTCTATTGCCTGTTCTTTTTCATCAGGATTGTCGGTAAGAATACCAGGTATTTTTCCTATTACTCTACCTTTTGAATCTTGCAATACACTTTGAAATATTGAAGAAATAAAACCACTCTGTAATTCTTGATTTACCTCTTCTTTTAATCTATTAACATCAGGACTTTGTGTATTTAATGCGAAACGAAATAAAGCTACTCGAAATGATACTTCTTTAATACTATCTTCAGCTTCTCTAACAGCATTTGTTAAATCAACTTCATATGAAAAACTCTGCATAGATTTCGGAGTCTCTGATTGTAATTGAATTAGTTTATTGTGAATTTCATTTCTTAATTCCTCTGTGTTTCCAATAGTCTTACATTTTTGATATGCTTGACTCAGAGGAGTTGTTGCTTCAAGAATTGCATTTTGTTGTTCATAATGCTCTGATTCTTTTATCATTGTATCTACAATCATTAAATCGGTTTTTCTTTTCATATCATTATCTTGAAGTCTTTGCCAACATCTTGAAGCAACTTCAAGTCTTTGAATTGCTAACGAGAAATCATTATGAGTAACAGCCAGATTAGAAAGTTCTATCATTAGGTTTGCATGTCCCGATGTGTTACCCTTTCTTACATTAAGCATCAAATCAACCAGACGTAGAGTAAGAAATAGTTTATCTTCTGATTTATATTTCTCCAAAATACTTTCTGCTTCATTTACAACTTTATTTAATAACTCATCAAGTTTAGCATTTTTAGACATAAGGAAAGCTCTTTTAAAATAATCATAGCACAGAGTCCATTTTTCTATATCTTCTGTTATCTTTGCTAATTCGAGATAAAGATTTATTGATTGAATAGCCCAATCCCTATGTTTTTTTCGTTGCCAAACTATATCTGCAATTCTTGCCTTCAATGGTAAATTATTTATTCTGTTGAAAATTTCTTCCATTGCCGCTAAATCAGCATCATTGAAATCTGAAAGTATCGCAGACCTCCTATCTGCCATTTGAAATAAGGGATAGTAATCTAACGAATTAGGTTTAGTATCAAAACCGAGTGATACAATATCATTGAGAAGTAAAAAAGCTGAAGTTTGTGATGGATTTTCTGTAATCATATACTCATCAATTTTTTTCCTGAAAACAGATATATAGCGAGAGCAGTCCATCTTTTCTTGGCTTTCCAATATAGCGTCAATATTAATCTCCTTTAGAGCTTTGTATCGTTCTGGATTCTTTCTTAGTTCCTCCACTTTCATACTCATAATTCCACTCCCCTCACCCTCACTTCTCCGCTTATTAGCTTTGGCAATAGTGTGTCCCGGATTTCCGATAGTGTCTGATTTTCTTTGATGTTTTTTTCAATTTGATAAAATATCGGGTTGATAATTTCCTTAAATGATGATAATATTTCATCACTCGGTTTTAACACTTCCAAATTTTTTAACATTTCTTGGCTTATGTTTTGTTGAGCAGAGCCAACGGCATTATTCAAAATATATTCTTTATTCAATCGGAGATATAGGAAAATAAATGAAAAAGGATATTTTTCATTTTCAATAATAGCACATACAGCTTGATTACATGTTGAACTATTGCTTGTAATGCCCATTTCACCCACAGTCGCACCATATAAAGCAATTAGAACTGTGTAAGACGGAATTAATTTCGCTGATGAATTTTTTAATCCCTGCTCATTTATCTTTTCTTCTGTATCAATAATAAAAGTATTATTCAATTCTTTTGATTTAATCCAATAGTAAATACCATTAGTATAATATTCAGGTTTTTTCCGGCTCGGTGTACCACCTGACGTTGTTTGATACATATCCCCCAGCTTCTTCAATTCCCAGTCCTTTGGAACCATACCTAATTCGCTTTGAACCATTTCTCCACCGTTGGATTTGTAGGGTTTGCCTTCGCTGTCGGGGAACTCGAAGTCCACAAACCAGCGTTTATAGAGAAGCATAGCCATTTGCTCAAGAGTTTTGTTCATCTCCAGATTCAGCTCTATTTTGTCGTCCAGCGAGCCGAGTATTTCGGCTATGCGGCGTTGTTCGGGGAGCGGAGGGAGGTCAAACTCGAATAAACTCATATCTCTAATTGGTAATTGTGGCTGAGCACTACCTGATACATAGGATTTAATTTGATTCTGGATTATGGGAGATATGAATAAATAGTAAAAATATCTCGGCAGAATTAATTCTTGATTTACTCTTAAAATAACCATCCCGGAATTAATTCTCATGTGGTTAAAATTAATATTATCTCCAAAGTAAGCAACGTTACCAACGGTTCCCCTTGTTGTTAATACCAAATCGTGTTTAATTAACTTTCCACTCCTTAATTTTTTGTCCTTTTCTACTGATATAAACATAGTCTCGGAAAAATCAAATCTATGAGATAATACATTTTTTGCATTAAGGAATAAGCAGAAACCATTTTCAAAAAACTCGTGCTTCTTTGGGTAATTTGTTCCCCTGTCCCCATCGAGTATTTGAACAGGTGAATCGCTTAAATTATATTTTTTCCAGGGGGTCATGTTAATTAAAACGAATTTCTTTTTTGAATACTTTTTCCCAAAATCCTACTACATTAAAATCACAATCAACTTCAAATTCAGATTCAATATATTCATTAATTTCATTATTATTATCATCAATAAAATTTGATAAATTCTGAAGCAAGATTTTTATTTTTTTCATTTTTTGAGTTCTATTCATATCTAAGTGCCCTTCATCATCAA
>JAZDIP010000099.1:0-4532 GCA_043804925.1 bacterium
AGTATTAATTTAATTGTTGGACTTGAAAAAGTATTAACAAAAGGTAGTTTGTTAGCTTATCTTATCAGTATGACATTAAGAATTGCTGAAATATTTAGGGTGTTGAAACCAACCGGTAGTTTTTATTTGCATTGTGATCCGACTTCAAGTCATTATTTGAAGTTAATTATAGATGCTATTTTTTGTCCGCAGGGTGGTGAGTTTAGAAATGAAATTGTTTGGTGTTATCGTGGTGCAGGTTATCCTAAAATGGATTTTGGTAGAAGGCATGATTTGATTTTTAGATACTCTAAAGGAAAAAAATTTACTTTTAACTTAGATGATGTTAGAGAAGAATATGCTGAGACTACTAAAGAAAGATTTAAACATTATATAGGAAATAAAAGAAAAGGTGGTGATTTTGGTTTACAAAAATTAAATCCTTTAGGTAAACAACCAGATGATTGGTGGGAAATACAGCCTATTGCTCCATCGGCAAAGGAACGGCTTGGTTATCCTACTCAGAAACCTGAATCTTTGTATGAAAAAATTATTAAAGCAAGTTCAAATGAAGGTGATGTTGTGCTTGATGTTTATTGTGGCTGTGGTACAACAATAGCCGTTGCAGAAAGATTAAATCGAAATTGGGTAGGAGTTGATATTACATATCAAAGTATTTCTGTTATTCAGAAAAGATTAGAAGAACATTTTGGAGCTGATACAATAAATCAAATTGAAATTAATGGTGTTCCGGAAGATATGGAAAGTGCCGTTGCTTTGGCTCATAAAAAAGATGATAGGACAAGGAAAGAATTTGAGAAATGGTCTGTTCTTGCTTTCTCGAATAATAGAGCAATAATAAATGAAAAAAAGGGTGGCGACAAAGGTATTGATGGTACTTCATTTGTATTAGACCAGGATGAAGAAGGTAAGCAAATAATCAATGAAGTTATTTTTAGTGTAAAATCTAATGAAAAATTATCTCCAACTGTAATTCGGGATCTGAATGGAACTATTGAACGTGAAAAAGCTGTGATGGGTTATTTTATTACATTGTATCCTATGGAAAATCTTGTTAAGGAAAGTAAGAAATATGGTGTTTATGAAAATAAATTATTTGGACATACCTACCAAAAAATAGAAGTGATAAGTGTTGAAGATATACTAAAAGGTAAAAGAATGAAACTCCCGACATCATTAGAAGTTTTGAAAAAAGCTGAACAAAAAATGAAAGGTAATCAAACACAATTGGATTTTTAATAATATGATATTAATGGTTTTATTATAAATTTTTAGAAAGGGTTTTTAAATGAATATTGCAATTTTTAATCACAAGGGCGGTGTTGGAAAAAGTACGCTGACATCCCATTTAGGTTTCTATGCCTTTGAAAACGGTTATGATACTGTTGTTGTTGATGGAGATTTACAACAATGCACAATATCTTGGTTAGCTGGTCATGCTTGGTCTGGAGATGAAAGCTATGAGAAAGGTACGGTTATGGTTACTTTGAACGATATACCGTATGATAATGAATTTGTTATTTATGATACTAATCCGAATTATGATGTAATTGCAAATCTATCAAACAAGATTGATAAATGGATTATTCCTGTTGATGGTCGGTTTTCAATTGAAAGTGCAATAGCTGTTGTAGAGGAACTTAGAAAGTTTTCTAAAGAACAGGAAATCTACGTTGTAGCAAATAAGAGTTTAAATAATAAATTTGGTAGAGGAGAGAGAAAAGAAATAGCAAAATTAGGTTTAAAAGTATTTTATCTTGAAATACCGCAGGCAGATGTAATTAGAAAAGCTGAATCTATGGGTTTAGCTACTTGGGAAGTGCCGTATGGTGGTCGTTCTCTGGCTACTCAAAATATAGAATTGTTTTGTAAATGGGTTTTTGAAGGTTTTAATCAAAAACAATTGGTGTAAATATGAGTAAGAGAAGAACTGTACCTAAAGATACACCTATACCTGCATATCGTAGGACATCAGGAATAGCCGGAGTAACTGAAATATCTGCTTCTCATACTATTGGAGGAGCAAAAATAACAAAACCGTTAAAAGTTTCTGAAGAGGTTAAGACTGAGGTGACTGCAGTTGTTAAAAAGAAAACTCCTATTGTGCGGACCAAACGTAAGAAGTTTTCTCCTACGAAAGTATATGATGCTGATTTGAAACCTATTTTAATAGCATATAATGAGAAAACAGGAATGTCGTATTCTGCAATATATAAGATGTGTTTTAGCGATTATTTTAAATTAAATAAAAAATTAATGAAATAAAGTTTGTGTGTAAACATATTTTTTTTTATTTTTGATGTGTATTTATATAACATTAATAAGTATATATATGAAAAAGAATGATGTTGTTCGATTTGGTATTGCTGAAGCACAAAAAAAGGGTGTTGGCAAGTTGGTTCATTTAGCCGAAGATAATGGTTTTGTGATGCTTGAACGCAGTACTCAACCTGTTGCTTTTATAATTCCTGTTACTCCAATTGGCTATAAGATTTTTATAGATAAAATTAGAGCGTTGTTGGATACGGACATTAAAACAGGCAGAGTCCCGGAGGAAATTTTGGGATTGACATATGTTTTACGAGGTGCTACTGAAATGACGGCAACTATGTTTAACGATAAAATTAGCCGGTGAGTCGTGATTGGAAACCTGACAAATCCGGATGTGGGGAATAATAAGGGGAGTGTTAAAACTCCCCTCCTCTTAAAAATAAAAATGTTTTTTCATTTGAAAAGATTGTTTTTTTGGATTTTTACTGTACTATTGATTGTGGCTAATTATTTTGTGTGGAAAAGTATATTTTAATTATTATTCTCTACACAAAAAAGAGTTTCCCCTGTCAATATTGAACGGAGTGAAATATTGTTATGACTTTTGACGATGATACATAAATAAAAAAACCTTGCTCGCTTGTCCCGGCTACAAGGTTTTTTTAAAGCATCAAAACGAATAGGATTTTTATATCCGAATAAAAGCGTTTTGCATTACAAAAATAGGGAATTTTTTAATAAAAAAGTAATAAAAAATATATGGTTTTCTTGATAAATTAGCAGAACTCGGTACAAATGAGTAAAAAGGTTGAAAATATAGATGTTTCTGATGATGATTTTAAGTTAAAAAAATCAACCGATAGTAATGACAAAGAAACATTATTTAAAAGAGCAAAAGCAAAGTATTTTACTGTAGCTTTGACTGTTGGTTTAGGACAACTTGATAGTATATTGAAAAAATCTTACTGGAACACTTATTATTGTGCTTATGAACTGAAACGAGATGGAAAAAAAATAACTACGAAGTATTGTAAAAATAGATGGTGTATGGTCTGCAATAGAATTAGGACTGCTGTTTCAATAAAAAAATATTCAGATGAAATTAAAAGCTGGGGGAGTGATAGTTATTTTGTTACTCTGACGATTCCGAATGTCCCTGCAGATGTATTAGGTGAAACAATTGGTAAGATGCTGAGGGATTTTACTAATATTGTTCAGGTGATAAAGAAAAGAAGAAATCATAAATTTATTGCTATCCGTAAACTTGAATGCACTTATAACCCTGAACGAAATGATTATCACCCTCATTATCATTGCATCGTAAAAGGCAAACAGGTTGCTGAATTGTTAAAACAGGAATGGTTAAAACGTTATCTCGATGCAGAGAATTATCTTCAAGATATTCGGGAAGCTGATTTAGGAAGTTTAATGGAGTTCTTTAAATATTTTACAAAAGTAATTTGCACAAAATCAGATAAAAATAATAAAGACTTTTTAAAAGCACCTATTGAATATCGCAGGAAAATATATATAAATGCTCTTGATGTTATCTTTACCTCGATGTACAATAGAAGAACTTACCAAAATTATGGGTTTAAAGCTCTTGATATTGATGAGAAAAGTGAAGAAGTCATTGAATTAGCCGAAAATAATAATGAAATAAGCTATTTTAAGTGGGATAAAGAGATTCATGATTGGCTAAATATTGATTCAGGGGAGGTTTTAACCGGTTTTGAGCCGTCTGAAGCATTGCAACAGCTTGTAGATGATATTAAGCAGGACTGTAACGGTACTGGAGCGGTATTGCAACAGAACCGTAGCGGTACTACAACAGGACTATAATGGTACTATTTATAAAATAAATTAAGGGAGAGGAAAAATGAACAAATTATATTATGGCGATAATCTTGAAGTTTTACGAAAATACATCAAAGATGAAACAATTGATTTGTGTTGCATTGATCCACCGTTTAATTCTAAACGTAATTATAATCAGATTTATAATAATGTTGGCAAGGAAGATAAAGCACAGGCACAGGCATTTGTGGATACATGGACTTGGGATACAAACTCCGAAGATGGTTATGCTGAGATAATAACTAATTATAATGGAGTATTTACAAAGCAAAGTATTAATTTAATTGTTGGACTTGAAAAAGTATTAACAAAAGGTAGTTTGTTAGCTTATCTTATCAGTATGACATTAAGAATTGCTGAAATATTTAGGGTGTTGAAACCAACCGGTAGTTTTTATTTGCATT
>JAZDIP010000100.1:0-61386 GCA_043804925.1 bacterium
ACTCCCACTCTATAGTCCCCGGTGGTTTACTTGTAATATCATACGTTACACGATTAATACCCCGAATCTCATTGATTATCCGATTGCTCATACTTGCAAGCACTTCATAAGGCATCGGAAACCAATCCGCTGTCATGCCGTCAACGCTTGTTACGGCACGCAAGGCACATACATTTTCATACGTTCGCTCATCACCCATGACACCAACAGACTGTACCGGAAGCAAAACTGCAAATGCCTGCCATATTTCATTGTAAAGTCCTGCTTTACGGATTTCTTCGATATAGATTTCATCAGCTAACTGCAATATTTGGAGTCGTTCTTTGGATATCTCACCTAAAATCCTGATTGCCAAACCGGGACCGGGGAATGGATGACGCTCGATGAACCATTCAGGAACACCAAGCTTTCTGCCTACTTCTCGAACTTCATCCTTGAAAAGTTCCCTGAAGGGCTCAATTAATTTTAAATTCATAATAGCAGGCAAGCCGCCCACATTATGATGAGACTTGATAGTAGCAGAAGGTCCCTTCACGGATACAGACTCAATTACATCAGGATACAAAGTTCCCTGAGCAAGCCATTTAACATCCTTCAATGCTTTGGCTGATTTTTCAAATACTTCAATGAATGTTGCTCCGATTATTTTTCGCTTTTTCTCAGGTTCCGAAACACCATCGAGTTTTCCCAAAAATAATTCGGAAGCATCAACCAACTCGATGGGAATATGAAAAGATTCTTTGAAAAGGTCAACAATCATCTTGCTTTCATTTAAACGCATAACTCCTGTGTCTACGTGTACGCAATGCAATTGTTCACCAATAGCTTTATGAAGAAGTACCGCCGCAACAGTTGAGTCCACCCCACCGCTCAATGCGAGTAGAACATTTTCATTTCCGACCTGCTCCCGTATTGATTTAATCTGATTTTCAATGAATGACTCTGCATTCCATTGCTCGGTGCATCCGCAGATATTTCTTACGAAATTCGATAATATTTTATTTCCCTCTGCTGAATGGTGAACTTCGGGATGAAACTGCACACCAAATACTTTTCTGTCTTTTGAACGAATAGCACAAATAGGGGAGTTGCCCGAATGTCCTATTATTTCAAAGTTTGCAGGTGGCTCGGTCAAAGCGTCGCCATGACTCATCCAAACAATTGAATTTTGAGTAACGTCTTTAAATAGGTCGTCATTTTTATCTATAATAAGTTCTGCCCTGCCGAATTCACGTTTTGCGGCTCTGTCAACGCTCCCTTTTTCCTGATATGCTATCAATTGTAAACCGTAACAAATACCAAGAGCAGGAACACCTATTTCTGACACTTTAAATGATGTATGCGGAGAACCTTCAGCATACACACTGGAAGGACCGCCCGAAAGAATAATTCCATTTGGTTTAAGTAATAGTAGTTCTTCCTTTGAGATATTAAAAGGATAAATTTCGGAATATACTCCGGCTTCCCTAACCTTTCTGGCAATCAACTGAGTATATTGAGCACCGAAATCAAGAATAATTATTTTTTCTTTTGTCTGCATAAATATATTTTCAAAATTAATTTACTAAAAAAGTAAATAGTAAGTATGTAAATTAGTAAAATATTTTATAATAATTATTGAATGATTAATTGAGTTTGTATTCATGTTGATTTTATCAAGCATAACGTGTTAAAGCAATGTCATCAATCTGACGACCAGCGCCAGAGCGGATTTCTACCATTTTGTTGAAGTCAACGAAATGGTCTTAGACAGATTTACCCGCATTCTTGCATCAATATTAATTTTCTAACGGATTCTGTAAAATATACCTAATCCTGCATTTAAATATCTTAACTTCCAATCTGTATTCTCAACAATTGCTGATAATGGATAATAATACCCTATTTCAGGTGTTAAAATAATATTTTCAGATAGAAATATTGAGTAACTTATTTCAGCTTTTATTCCAAGAATGGAACTTAATAATTTTCGAATTTCATCATCAATAACTACAACAGTTCTATAATTATTCATGTATTTATACCCCTGTACTTTTGCAAATATCACACTATCTGTAACCATATTATAGGTTAAAAAGTTATTAGAATAAACTGGAAGGGATAAATTGAAACCAAATCTTATCTCAAATGGGATTTCATTACAAAATTTTTGATTATATAACATATCTATGCTTAATAAATAATATTCAAGTTCAATTTTCCATTCTGTCATAGCATTAACAAGCCTCTGATTTATATTGTATGCTGGAAATGTATCACCTATATGTTGTGAATTCGTTCTAATATTATTTAAACAAAAATTAAGGAGCAGCGAATTTATAGAATTATCACCATTTCCGAGATTATATATTAATTTTATTCCGTAATAATAACCATTACCAAAAGCAGTAGGTATTTTGTTCCAACAAAAAGGATCATCTAACTGAGTGTTAGCTTTTATTTGAACTACATTTAAATACCCAAAATTTAATCCAATAAAAGTGTGATTAAGAGAATCAGAATTATCACAAAATAATTCATCACAACAAACTACTTTTGTAAAAAGAATAACAAAAATAATATTAATAATTAGTTTATTCATTTTTTTAACTTTTTTGAGTTCTTATTATTTTCAGAATTCAATTTATGACGAACACTTTTAATATCTTCAGCCGGAGGCAAATTTTCAGGTTTTACACCTCTTTTAATTAATATTTTTCTAACTGCTAAATTATTGTCAATATGTTCTTTAGCGATTGGTTTTTCTCCCTGCAAATCTTTTTCAACGACATTATGACTGGTAAGTTCTGTAGCAAAATCCTTTGCTTTAATTGTAAGAGTTGGAAGAAAGTCCGCTAATGGTCTTTTCTCAGGTATCATCAACTTCTTCTTCATATCAATAGTCGAATAACCACCAAATAAAGCATGGTCTCCCTGCGAACGAATCTTTGCAAATCCTTTGCTGTCAATACCACGTTCATAAATGATTTTGGATAATTTCGATTCCGAATTCGAGAGTTTTTCCCTTGCTGTAACTCTGGAAATATCGAGTAATCTTTTTTCGATTATCTCTTGCTTTCTTGTTTGCACTGCAAAATATGATTGAGCAAATGCTACCTCGGATTTTGTTGGGTCTCCATTCTGTGCAATAAGGTAACATGCATAACGTGTTAATGCAATGTCATCAACCTGACGATTAGTGCCAGAGCCGATTTCGACCATTTTGCTGATATCAGCAAAATGGTCTGAGACAGACTCACCCGCATTCTTACAAGATTCCTTTGCCTTGTCAATAGCATTAAGAAAATTACGCCATTGCGTATATTGAAAAATTTCCTGAAGTTCTCTTGCACTCCAGCACTCTATGCCTTCATAAATATAGCAGGCATTTTCAAACTGCTCAAATAATTCTTTTATAAGTTCTTTTTTCATTATAATATACTACAATTGTGAGAAAGAAAAACAATAACTGCAAAAATAACAAAAAGAGATTAAAAAATTTGAGTGTTGGAATTAGAAAACTCATTATTTTCCATTTAAATTAGCGAATAATCATATAATTAATTAATTTTGAAATATCATTATTTTACTTTTAGTAAAAAATTTATAAATAATCTGTTTATTAATAATTTGAATTTATGAAAAATATAGATTTAAAGAAATTACTAACTGTTGGAGACTTATTTACAATTGGTTTAGTGATTCTCGGATTCTTAATTGCAGTTTTTGTTGATATGGTATCAATGAAAATTATAGGCATTTCCCTGTCTATTCTTGGGATAGTAAGGTCAGTTATGATATTAACTTATCGTATCAATTTGATGATGAACGCGAATAAATTAAGAACCAAACCCGCTTCCCAGGATTACAAAACAACCGAAAGGAAAGATAAAAAAGCAAAACGCTTGGTAATTGAAGATTTTCCTTCTGGAAAAGTTAACCAAAATAATGAAGTAGTTCGGGATTTAAAAGATTACACAAAGGAAATAACTGAAGAAGAGGGTTTTAGATTATTAGACGAAAATTCGGAACTTAGTCAGCAACAGCCACAAATCACAACAACAGAAGATATAAAATTGAAATTCGATAGTTCCGAAATTCAGGACTTTGAATTTGAAGAAGAGTTTTCAGGAATGAAAGTAGTAAATAAGGAAAAGCAAGTTGATGAAAAAATTACAATTGATACAACAAAAGAAGAATCCAATGTTACTGAAACTCAAGAGCTTGAAATTGAGAAAAAACCAGAATCTTACATAAAAATAAACGAAGATTATAAGAGGGAAAAAATTGATATACCATTATCCGATTTAATGGAAACCGACCCTGCATCTGGTTTGGAGCCACGAAAAGAATTTGAATACTTGCTCACCAGAGTCTTAAAGATTGTGAAAGGAGTTACCAATACAAAGACCGCAGTATTTATTTTAGTCAATTCCGATAGAAAAGAACTTATTATCGAAGCATTCGATTCGGATGTTCCGGGATTGATTGCGGCAAGAAGGCGTATTCCTTTTGGCAATGACATTGTCAGCCAAATTGGAAAAAGCATGAAGCCGGAGATACTGACAGAAATAAGTCCAAGTGCTGAATTGGACTTAATTCCATATTATACAAAAAATATTGGAATTTCCTCATTCTTTGGTATGCCGGTATTTTTCAACAATTCTATTATAGGTGTTTTGTGTGTTGATTCTGAAGAAACAAATTCTTATGATACTTCTATTGTTAGTTTATTTGGCAATTTCGCAAAACTAATTGGAAATTTAGTAAAAAGTTATACGGCAAAATATGATTTATTACAGGATTCGAGAACACTTTCCGCTGTCAATCAATTCAGGGAAATGCTAAATAAAGAAAGTCTGAGTCTTAAAGCATTATACGATTCTTTACTCGATTCCGCAAAAGGTGTATTCGAAAATGCCATTACAGGTGTTATTGGTTTTGACACTGATTTAAACCAATGGATAGTATTGAATTCAATTAACAAAAACTATCCCGACAACATAGAAAACGGCTTGACAGTATCTCCACATTCTTTAGCAGGTTCTGCTGTCTATAGCGACAAAATTGTTGTGAATGTACCCAATATTTCTGACCAAGTCAGGATAAATGAAAGGGAAATCAAACTCGATTCCGGCTTCTTTATAGCAGTGCCGCTAAAATCATTTACAGGTAATTACGGAGCATTATTTGTCGAAGGTGTAAATAGTTCCGACGTTACGTCTTATGAAGTTAATATATTAACTACATTAACTTCCCATGCCGCATCCACAATCGAGCAATTGCACTTTGCCGACATGCTCAAAAAAGGATTGCTCTTTGACCCATTATCCGGTTTGCTGAACACTCCTGCTTTTATGAAAAGATTGAACGAAGAAGTTTTACGAAGCATAGATTTTGGATATCCGTTAACTTTATGCTTAATCAAAATCGATAAGTATCAAGCAATTGACCCAAAGATACACCCGGACCGTTCGGAATTGGTTTTGCAGCATGTTTTGGAGATTATACAAAGTAAACTCAGACCTTATGATTTATTAGGTAGAGCCGACTCAAATATTTTCGGTGTTGTTCTGATTGACGTTGCTATAAATGATGCCAAAACATGGGCTGAAAAATTAAGGTCGGATGTTGCAATATCCATTGTAAAAATAAAATCCGACAGCTTTAGTGTTACTATAAGTATGGGCGTTGCACAACTTGGCAAGGACGAAGCTTTGAATGATATTTTTGATAATGCAAAAGAAATGCTAAAGCTTTCCGCAAAAAATGCAAATACTGTTACTGTTTTTGAATAAACGATAATTTGTTCACTCAACCGAAATCATTTGTTTAATAACCATACTTATGTTATTTTTGTTTTCTGAAAAATTCGGCGTGTGGCGCAGCCAGGTTTAGCGTACTACTTTGGGGTAGTAGGGGTCGCCGGTTCAAATCCGGCCACGCCGACAAAATAAATTCTAAGTTTTGAGTTTTGAGTTTTGAGTTTTGAGTTTTGAGTTTTGAGTTTTGGATTATTTTTCGGTTCACGGTTCTCGTTCACGATAATTCCGTCTTCAGACTTCTGTCTTCTGACTTCTGTCTTCCGACTTCTCCACAAACTTCTATTTTCTAAATTCTATCTTCTATTTTCTAAAGCCGCGGAGGATGAGGGACTCGAACCCCCACAGGTGTGAACCCGGCGGTTTTCAAGACCGCTGCAATACCATTATGCGAATCCTCCTTTACCGCAAAATTTCGGATTACAAAAATACATATTTTTCAAAAGATATTCAAATATAATTAACCTGTATTATAAATAACAAGAATTTTAAAGCTAATTTTCTTATATAACTAAATAATAATTGAATTAATTTTCTATAAATGCAGACCAATTCATATTGAATTTTCAATAATCCAATTTAATAATTTTTTTTGACGATTTGGAAAAAATAACTATATTATGTTTTGAAAAGTATCATTATTTCTTTTTTTCGAGGAATTTCAAACCTTTGAAAGAATTAGTTGAGGAAATTTTTTTATAAAATATTCTTATAGAATTATGGAAAAAAAACAATTTTTTTGGACAGCAATTTTTTCATTTAATACTTTAATTGCTACCTTCGTATTAAGATATTTTAATCATTTTAGGTTAAATTATTTTCTATTTGTTTTTCCTCTTTTATCAATGATATTGCTTCCAATCCAGTTGTTGTCACAAGCAGACAGTATAGATATATATGATTTGAATTTCACACAATTATCAAAAATAAAAATAACTACAGCAAGCAAGGTAGAACAAACAATTAACGAAATTCCATCAACAATTTTCATAATCACATCAAGGGAAATAAAGGAAAGAGGTTATTTCACTCTTGAAGAAGCATTATCAGACCTTACCGGTTTTCAATTCAGAAATATTCAAGGAATTAACAGTTATGTCTTTCAGCGTGGAATCCCAAATCAGAATAATTTAACTTTGATTCTGATTGATGGTGTACAGGTTAATGAAATAAATTCAGGTGGTTTTTACGCAGGTGGTCAATATATTTTATCAAATGTAGAACGAATTGAAGTAATGTACGGACCTTCTTCAGTTGTATACGGTACAAACGCTGTTAATGGTATTATTAATATAATAACAAAAAAACCTGAAAGTAATAGTCTGATAGCTAAAGGTTTAATTGGCTCATTCAATACTTCAAATGTTGATTTAAACCTTTCTTTAACTAATGAAGAAAAAACTTTAGGAATTTTGTTTTCAGGAATGTTCAAAACTTCTGAAAAGGCAAATTTGGCTGGCAAAGAGGGTGATTATAATTGGACAAATGAAATGGATAATTTTGAAGATGATTATTCATTTGACCTGAAGGTTCAAGCAGGAAATTTTATTTTTGGAACAAACTTTCTCCAAAAACAAACATCCCGAGCTACTTCGACAAAGTCAATTGGTACTATATATAGCGACCATGGAACATTTTGGAATATCAGATTTATAAACAACTATATCAAATATTATAAAAATTTATCCGATAATATAAAATTTTCCTCAACCTTATTCAATCGGAATGCAACAGTACTCGATAACTCAATTTATGCAGTTGTTGATACTGCACAGATTGGATGTTCCAGACCAAATAATTTGATGGGTTTTGAGAATATTATCAATTACAAAATAAGTGATATCTTTTCGGCTAATGGGGGTGTTTCTCTTGAATATGAGCAATTAGCCAAAGGATTTTCTTTTTCTTTCAGCGATTCATCTGATATTAAACCACCTGCTCCAACTAAGCCGGAGATGTTAAATAATTATCTTGGCAGTATATTTATAGAACCGCAATTGACATTATTTAAAAATCTTTATATTTCGGCAGGACTGCGATATGATAACAGTAGTGTTTATCATCAGGTTATTACTCCACGTATGGGAATGAGCTATTCTTACGATAAACATGTTTTTAGATTATCTTATTCTGAGGCATTCAGAGCTCCGAAGCCATGGGACTATACCGATGGTTTGGGAAATCCTGAGCTTATGCCTGAAATCATGAAATCACTTGAAACTGCAATTTCCTTATCTATATTGGAAAATTACAGAATTGATATTATTGGATATAACAATTATCTCAATAATGCTTTATATAAGGAAGTTAGTGAGTCAGGTTACAGATGGATAAATAGTGGTGAAATTCACACTTTAGGTTTTGAAATTTATTTAAGATATACCTCACAGCATTTTAAATCATCACTTAATTATACTTTTAATGACAGTCATAATAAGTTGAATGAAGTAGTTCCTGAAATTAGTCAGCATAGTGCCAATTTTAGTATTACTTATCAATTTTTCAAACATTTCACTTTTAACTTCAGAGCGAATTATTTGGGGGAAAGAAGAAATACAAAAATTATTGCTACAACTAATAGTTTTGATGTAGGTCCTTATTTTATTTTTCATTCGGCATTGTCTTTAATCAATTATTATGATTTCGATATTCAATTATTAGTTAAAAATCTGTTCAACGAGGAATATTATCATACTTCAAATTCCGGACCGGATAGATACCGTCAAGCTCAACGAACTGTTTTATTATCTGTAGCATACAAAATAGAAATATAAATCTTATGAAGAAAAAAATAAAAGAAAATCTGGTTTTACATGATATTGTAATTAAACTGCTAATTAATTCAACATGTATTTTTCTCCTTTGTTTAGCTCTATTTTTGACAGTCAACTCACAACAATTAAAGAGACAACAGGTAATCGCAGCATATATTTTAAATTTTGCAAAGAATGTTCAATGGCAAAATGATGAAAATATAAATGAATATCATTTCTTGATAATAACCGAAGAACCGGAAATAATAAATGAAATGAAAAATCTTGCAAAAGCTAAAACACTTAGAAATAAACCAATAAAAATAGCAGCTACTACAGACATTACAAATTTGGAAGATGTGCATCTGATTTTTATTACAAAAGACCAAAACGATAAACTATTACGAGTATTTGATAAAATAGAAGGAAAAAACATTCTTCTTGTTAGCGATAACTATTCGGATAAAAAACTGATAATGATTAATTTTATTGAAGATAAGGACAATACTATTCATTTCGAAATCAACAAAGCAAATATCCTAAATCAACAATTACGAATTTTGCAAGATATGATATTACTTGGAGGATCTGAAATTGATGTAGCTGCTTTATATCGGGAAGGACAACAAAGTTTACGAAAACTTCAACTGCATAGTGAACAACTTGAATATAATTTGCGTCAACTTGAAAATGTAATTACTTCCAAATCATTAGACTTAAGAATCTATAGAGATAGTTTAGAAAGACAAACAACAAAAATAAAAGGACAACAACAGATTCTGGACAACCAAAACCAGTTGCTTAAAAAACGAGATGAACTTCTAAAAAGCAAAGATGAAATACTTAAAAATAATATTGAAAAAATAAAAAAGCAAAATCAAATATATAAATTACAAACTCAAGATATCGAACTACAGAAAATCAAACTTAAAAAAGGTGATGAAATATTAATGAGACAAAAAGAAAATATTGAACGACAGAAATCTGAAATAAAAGAACAATCAAAATTAGTCAAAGAAAAAGCCGACACAATTCAAAGACAGCAAAATATTCAGTATTTTCTTTTTATCATTGTAGCTCTTGTAATAATTTTAGTAATATTAATATACAGGGGATATAGAAGTAAACAACAAATGAACCGGGAATTGGAAAATAGAGTAACCGATCGCACTCTGGATTTGAAATTGGCTAATGAGACATTAATGTTGGAACTCAATGAAAGACTTAGAATCGAAAAAGAATTGCAAAATTACCAGGAGCATCTCGAAGAATTAGTTAAGGAAAGAACAGCAGAACTTCTTGTTGCTAAAGAAGAAGCCATAGTGGCTAATCAAGCTAAAAGTCAATTCTTAGCTAATATGTCTCACGAAATCCGAACTCCTCTTAATGCAATTATAGGTTTTTCCGAGATTCTCACAACTACAATTCAAGATAAAAAAAGAGTTTCACAAGCTGAAACTATTTTGAACAGTTCCCAAAATCTTTTAAGGATAATCAATGATATTCTTGATTTGTCCAAAATCGAGGCAGGAAAAATGGAGCTTAATAAAAACTTTGTGAATATTCAACGTGTAATTCAGGAAATTGAAAGTACTTTTACGGGGAAAATATCAAGCAAGGGCTTGAGTTTTATTATTGAGCAAAAGACTAAGTTGCCGAATAGTATTTTGCTTGATGAAACTCGATTGAGGCAGATACTGCTCAATCTTATCGGGAACTCAATTAAATTCACCGAAAAGGGTAGTATATGTTTAAGCTTTGATTTAAAGAGTTATATGAATACAACTAATAAAATTGAATTAACTATCGAAGTAAAAGATACAGGAATCGGTATCCCGGACGATAAGCAGGGCTTAGTATTCGAAGCATTCAGCCAATCCGAAAAGTCCACAACCAAAAAATATGGTGGGACAGGTTTGGGATTAACCATTACTAAAAGACTAGTTGAAATGATGGACGGGAAGATAACATTATCGAGTGAGTTGAATAAGGGAAGTACATTCACAATAGTTATTCCCAATGTAGAAATTTCCGAAGAAATAAGTACTGATGATTTGAATACGGCTTTTGATATTAAATCTATTCAGTTTGACAAAGCTACCATACTCGTTTGTGATGACGTCCAGACCAATATTGATTTAATAAAAGACATATTGCACCATTCACCGATTGAAATATTAGAAGCATATAATGGAAAAGAGGCATTAGAAAAAGCTGAAAATTATCTCCCTGATTTGATAATTATGGATTTGAGTATGCCTGTAATGGATGGTGATGTTGCAACTGAAATACTCAAAAAAAATGAAAAGACTAAATCAATCCCAATTGTTGCTCTCACTGCATCTTCAAAAGTTATAACCGACCTAAATAGAATTAAAGAAATTTTTGATGATTTGATATTGAAACCATTCAACATTAAAATACTTTTCGAAACTCTAAAAAAATATTTAAAATATACTTCTGTTGAAACCGATATAACTAGAGATGAAATCAAAGCACAAGAAATGTTAACCGAAGAACAAATCGAGGTTTTACCTGAACTTACTGAAATACTTGATAATGAACTCAAGCAAAAATATCAGGAAGTTATTAAAAATAATATGATAGATGAAATTGAAATGTTTGGCAAGGATTTGCAAATTTTAGGTAATAAATATTTTATTGGAATTGTAATCGAATTGGGTACGAATATTATTGACAGCGCACAGAGTTTTGATATCGAGAAGATTACAGAATCATTAAAAAAGTATCCTATAGTAATTGAAAGTTTAAAATCTAAATTAATGGGGAAATAAATGGAACCGGAACAGGGCAAGAAATTTAGAATACTAATTGTTGACGACAATGTTAATAATTTGCAGGTTTTAGGAAATATTCTTAGAGAAAACGGTTATATAATCGGTTTTGCTAACAATGGTAAACAGGCATTGGATATTCTCAAAACTAATAGAGATTTTGACTTAGTTTTACTGGATATCGATATGCCAATAATGGACGGTTATGAAACTTGCAAGGAAATAAGGAGGGATGTGCTATTAGCGGAAATGCCGGTGATATTTTTAACTGCATTTTCTGACCGGGATACGATTATCAAAGGTCTTGAGCTTGGAGCGCAGGATTATGTGGTCAAACCATTTAATTCAAGAGAACTCATGCTTAGAATTGAAACTCATCTGCAAATAAAATATAAAAATGAACAATTAAAAGATATGAACGATTTCTTGGAACAAAAAGTTGATGAGCGTACAATTGACTTGTTAGAAGCTAATAAGAAACTGTCTAAACTTGATATTGCAAAAAATTATTTTATTGGTTTGCTTTCACATGAACTAAGAACTCCCCTAATTGGTATTAACGGAAATGCTAAGATGATAAAAGAAGTTTCAACCGACCCTGACATATTAGAAAGTTGCGATGATATTTTGACATCTGAAAATAGACTAAGAAAGTTCATCGATATTTCTTTATTAATAACTTGCATTAAGGCAGAGCAAATTAATATTAATCAAAATCTGGAAAAAACAAATGAATTTATCACAACGGCTATATATAGATTAAAATCAATTATCGAATCAAAAAATATCATTATTGTTAATGAAATTGTTCAAAAGGATTTCATTATTTGTGCCGATTATTCATTGATTGCAAAAGTATTTGATATTATAATTGAAAATGCGGTAAGATTCGCACCTTTTGGTTCGGAAATTATCATTAAAGATGCTTCTGATGATGAAAATTATAAAATCATTATAAAGGATTTTGGCATTGGATTCTCTTCCGATATATTATTCAGAAAATTCGAATTACTTCAAGTAGGTGAATTACTTTCACATACCGAAGGAACAGGTATGAGTTTAGTAGCGGCGAAATCAATAATGGAATTACACGGATACAAAATCACAATCCAGAATGCTCCCGAAGGTGGGGCAGTCGTAGAATTGATTTTCCCGAATACCAAATGATATTCTTTAAAAAAATAATGTAGAGACAGGTCTGAGACCTGTCTCTACATTTTAATAATAATCATCTAATCACAACAAACGTCTTTACTATTGTCGAATTTCCTGATGAAATTTTTGCTAAATAATTCCCCGATGGATAGTTTCCTACATCCAAATTAATAACATCCCTTTCTCCTTTTAAGTTTATAACATCCAAGGTCTGTCCAAGACAATTGAGTATTTCCAGCTTCAAATCCGATATTGTTTCATCAAGATTGAGAGTTACCATCTCTTTGGATGGATTAGGATAAAATTCGCTGTTCGACAATTGCTCTAACTTCTTGTCAAATTCCACTGATGAAATCAAGCCGTAAAACCAATCATGTGCCGTAGCCAATATTTGATATCTAATATCGGAATTTGTTATTTGCTCCAAAGTAAATCCGAGATAAACGACTTTATAATTACTAATGTTTGACCTGACCGCTCCTGTTTTTGTTTTAAACGTGTTATAATAAAAAATCGGGAAACCTGTTGCTGTAGCCCTTATTTCCTCAGGGTACATGAAAGGACCATTTTCACCGGAACCATAAACATTAACCAAAGTTCCGTTAGGAATGGTTCCGAAAAGCACATCGTTTACATTAGGAATAATTGCGGTATTACTAGTTGAACCATCACCGAGAAAAACAGAATGTAAATAATTAGTATAGAAAGACATTTTCTGAGGAGTAGAGTATGACGACTTTGTTGTATCGAAAATCTCCCATCCTAAATCCTGTCCTGAAATAAACAAATTACCTCCGGCGTCGAGAAATTTCGTTAATTCTGCGACATTGTCATTAGAAAGAGCTGGAAACGACCACCCCATATTATAATATACGTTTCTAACTTCATCGAGTAAACCAAGTCTGCTTCCTTTAATATAGCTCCCATTCCAAGTCGTTGCATAACTTGAATTACCGGCATACTGCAATCCATTGATGTAATTATCTTCGAAAGTTTTGCAATTCATATTCTCTGATGAGGTTCCTCCCCATGAACCGTCATTATTGACAATTAAATCGGTTACTCCTCTTATGACATTAAACCGAACCGTTTGCGGAGCAATCAAAGGATTTCCCAAATCCTGAATTTTAATAGTATGAGACGAAACAGCAGGTGTTTCACCTGATGATACTTTAACTAAAAAATCTATCCTTTCACCAGGTTGTAATGTCATGGTAAATATCTCTGCACTTGGTTCGGAGTTTACGATGTATTCGACAGACCAATCATTTGGCATTTCAGATGTAAAAGTTATCTGGAAATCTTTTGAATTTGTTTCAAAATTTTCAATTTCCGATTCGAACAGGTTTTCTTCAGCACTGCCTTTTTGGAAAGTTTGACTAAGTGTCGTAAGTCCCCAATTTGAGGTTAAAGTCGAAACTGCATTAATAACTTCCTTCGTTGCTTCGTTTTGAACAAATGCAGCTGAATATATATTCTCAATATTCCAATTAGTAGTATCTAATGTATAAGAAAAATCAAATGCAATTGAATCCCCTAATTCAGCAGGTGTAAACCATTGACCGGTTATAGAGGGAAAAGCAGCCCTGAATACATTTGGGAAGTAAGTTTCACCATTTGTACCGGGAGCTGAGGAGTAATTTATTTCTTTTTCTAAAACCAATCCCCTTAAACTGTAAGTAGCTTGTAGTAATTCGCCAACTGTATATACTACAACTTTAACGTTTCTTATCAAATCATCCTGAGTCTCCGAAATAGTTATCCTTAAAGGACTGCCATCGGAAGATTCTGCATCAATCATTTCCTGCGTTACACCTGCGGGCATTCCATTCCACCGATTACCATTCAATTGCACATGAGGCACACCATTTATACCATAGTAGGAGACTCTATCGGCAACATCTATCATATTATATGCGTTCATTGGGTCAACACCGGGCCATACGGTATGATAGGCAACATGAACAATATTTCCAATATTTCTTTTGAGAATTGTCGAATCCATCACAGGATTGTGTGAAGCACAAGGAGCACAACTTGCATTTGTAAAATGCTCCAAAAGAACGTATTTCCTTGCCTGGGAAAAACATTCATAAGTAAATAATACTGATATAATCAGTGCGGGAATTATTATTACTTTTTTCATAATATTTAATTAATTTTATTAAAGAACATCTATTATTATCTTTTTGAAAATATAATTTACGATATTTATCAGAAATTTCAAAATTGAATAATCTTACAGAGATTGTTGCATAAAATCTTTTTTTTCTTGCATAATTCAAATCATTAGTTTATTTTGAATTGTATTTTTAAATTAATATAATTTTGAAGAATATGAATTGGATTTTTTATGGAATTAACAGTTGTAAACAAAAACGAAAGAGCAAGCAAACCGGAATGGAAAATCATTCTTGAAAATCTTGTATATCAAGACCAAATGATTTTATATCGAATTTGCCGAAGGATGATTATACAGCTTAATCGAATAGATGTAAAAGAAATAAAAGATATAATGAATAAGTTTGGTCCGGGAATTGAAGCAACGCAACTTCAACAAACTTCGGGAGCAAATTGGCCCAAACCTAAAGGTAGCCCTTTTCTTGCCGACCAAATAATTGACAAGGTTTTTTTCATTGCCGATAAATATCTTCCGGATGAAGATATCAGTAAATTACTAAGAATGTGGTTGCATCAGGAACAAATAAATGATTTATCACTTGTATTGGAACGCAGACATGCACCTTTGTCTGAAGTTCTCGAGGCAGTAAAAAAATATTTACGTCTTTTCAGTGCTGAACAGTTGCAATCTGTTGACGAAATTATCGGACTTAGGGTTGGATTAATCTACAGGTTCTTATCCGAGAATTTAACTTATATAAATGTAGCAAAAAATTATCTGACTATTAAGAAATTCGATGGCTTGCTTGACAGAGTAATTGGACCGGCTAACGGAAACGGTAAGTTAGGAGGAAAATCTTCAGGTCTTATCTTAGCCAGGCAAATAATCAGGGACAAAAGGATAGAAAATTCACTTTTTGAAAAGGTAAGAACACCAAAAAGCCGTTATCTTACTTCCGATGCCTTATTTGAGTTCCTTCATTACAACGCCTTGGAAGAATTCGTTTTCTTAAAATATCAAAATATTGAGGACATCCGCCAGGAATATTCATTTCTCGAGTACGTCTTTAAAAACTCTCACTTTCCCCCTGAAGCTATTCAAACATTGAATATGATAGTTGATGATTTCGAGGGAAAACCGATTATAGTCAGGTCTTCAAGTTTGCTGGAAGATAGCTTTGAAGCGGCATTCAGTGGAAAATACAAGAGTTTGTTTATAAGTAACACCGGCTCAAAAGAGGAACGCCTCGCTTCTTTGATGAATGCTATCGCCGAAGTCTATGCAAGTTCTTTTGGTCCTGACCCAATCGAGTATCGAAGGGAAAGGGGATTGTTGGATTTCAGGGAAGAAATGGGAATATTAATACAACAGGTTGTCGGAAATCAAATTGGTAAGTATTATCTGCCAAGTTATGCCGGTGTTGCTTTCAGTAACAATGAAATGCGTTGGTCAACCCGAATAAAAAGAGAGGACGGAATCATACGATTGGTTGCCGGATTAGGTACAAGAGCTGTTGACAGAACGATTGACGATTACCCGATTTTGATTGCACCCGGTCAACCGGGATTGAGAGTTAATCAAACAGTAGAAGATAACGTAAAATATTCTCAACACTATGTTGATGTGATTAATCTCGAGAAAAATTCTTTTGAAACCATTCATTTTACCGAACTTGTGGAGGAGTGCAAAGGAAATCTGCCTTCAATTGAAAAAATTGTTTCATTTAACAAAGGTAATACCCTTGTCGAACCAATCAGTTCAATGGACGATTTCGTTAAAGAAGACATGATTATTACCTTTAACAATCTAATTTCAAGAACCGATTTTATCAAAACTATCAACTCTATTCTAAAGGAATTGCAGGATGCATACATGGGACCCGTTGATGTTGAATTTGCTTCCGATGGTAATGATTTCTATTTACTTCAATGCCGTCCTCAAAGCAAAACAATGTCCGGAGAAAAAGTAAAAATTCCTTCAAATATTCCATATTATACAAAAATCTTTTCAGCATCGAAATTTGTCAATAACGGCACCGTAAAGGATATCGAATATGTAGTTTATGTTGATTGCTCTCAATACAAATTATTGACTACAGCCGAACAAATGAAAACAACCGGAACTATAATAGGTAAACTAAATTCAATTTTACCTAAAAGGAAATTTATATTAATTGGGCCCGGCAGATGGGGAAGCAAAGGAGATATTAAACTTGGTGTACCGGTAATATATAGCGACATCAATAATACTGCCATGTTAATCGAAGTTGCAAGAATAGAAGGCGGCTACTTGCCTGAAGTGTCATTCGGAACGCATTTCTTCCAGGACCTGGTTGAAGCAAATATTAAGTATCTGCCCTTATATCCCGATGAAGAGGGTAATATTTTGAACGAAAACTTTTTCAGAGGCATTAGAAATTCTTTACCCAAACTGTTGCCGGACTTCGCAGAATTTCAAAATGTTATCAAAGTATTAAAAGTTGACGATTACAAAAAAAGCGGCAAACTGCATGTATATATGGATGGAGACTTAAACCAGGCACTCGCATTTGTACAATAGAGCGTTATATTTTATCATTTGCTTCGGCATCTGGAACTTGTGAATAACAATAGCTATAAAACTTAATTAGTAAAGAGGCAATCGGCTTCGGCCAAAGAAGATTAAAAACAAGTTTATCTTCTCTTTTCCGGTGTTCCAAACCTACCGATGTTATCTGGCCGCTATGGACACGGTAAGCATGAAGTTTGTTTTTCACATAAACGAATCTGCCATCCATCCTAGAAAGTCTGACAAGTGCTTCCCATTCAGGGCTTACTTTGTATTCATGCTTAAATCCAAAATCACCAATGTTTTTCTTAATATAAAAAATTGACGGACATGAAATGGGATTGCCAAATGACAATAAGGACCTTTTTGCTATTTTAGATTTTAAATTATTTATAAACGGAAAATGAGTTTTCAACAATACTTTTTTCACTTTCATGTTTAAGCTTTCATCATTCATTTTACCGTTATAATATTCAACATAATCAGTAAAGACAATAAGTGTATCAGGATATTTATCTGCATATTTAATACATTGTTCTGCATACTCAGGCATTAGTAAATCATCCTGATGAACCATTGTAACATAATCTGTTGATGCACTTGCGTATGCGAAATTCAAATCTCCGGCAAATCCTTGCCTGTTAGGATTGATTATTAAAGGAATATTGTTCCTTTCTGCAAATCTCTCCTGATATTCATTTGGTGTTGAGCTTGTCATTATTATCCGGCTTTTCACAGTTTGATTTTTTAAGGCATTATAAGATTCTTCCAAATAAGGTGATTCACCATATCCCATAATTACAAATGTATGTTTGTCTTCAGTATTCATCTATATTTTAATCCAATTATCAGGTAATAAATCTTTTGTATTATTCATAGAAAACCTGAACCATCTTTTCGGAGCTATTACGATTTTCCCGGGATTTCTGCACAACCATGCACCCCACCAACTAAATGAAGAATTGGAAATTATATAATGCTTGCACAAAGTCATTAATTGAAAATAATCTTTGTTTTCCAATTCTATTTCTTTCTCTACATGGTGAATGGGAAAATCTGTTTTGATATTGTCACTACACCAGTCATGATTATCGGAAAATATGAAATATTCAGGATTTTCAATTGTACTGTTAATCAGATTAATCGCCTTATTGATATATTTAATACCAACAAACCCATGATATAATCTGTCTTTTCTATTATTTACAAATCCATGGCGAACGTGCAGGCAGACTGAATTTGAATTAAGGATTTGTTCAGCATAGATTTTTACTTCTTCTGATAGCTTATTTTTAAAACAAAAATCTTCCTTAATGATATTTTCATTTTCGATGAAATATTTTTCGCTTTGCCAGTACCCATCGAGATACAAATCTCCCGGTAAAGATAAAGCTTTTGGGAAAAAATGGAAATGCGGTTCTTTCAATACGGGTAAATTATTTTTTTGGATGAAATCATCATTCACGATTTTAGCATCAATTTTAAAAATATCCAATTCATAATCCCTAAACTGGAAATATTTCCTTGGAGTTCTGTCCATTAAATAAGTCAAATCAAGTTTCAAAGATGTTTTTTTCTTCAACGCAAGATTTCTTCCAAAAGCATATTGAAACATTTGATTACCAAGCCCGCCTTTAAGATTAATTATTATCATAATTATTTAAAATTTTATTGATGTCGAAAGATTTATCAAAAAAGATGAAATTATGTGAGTTTAGATTATCTCGTTGTGTTTGTATAATCATCTCGATATCTTTGTATTTAATTTCCCGTAATGATTTATTTGCAATAACTGAACTATATCCTGTTTCCCAAAAAATTTTAAAAGTATCAAGCAAATTCGGATTTATATTTATACCTTCGGGTTGATGTTCTGAAATTGATATTTCAACAAACCAAATTGGTTTTAGAGTTCTGTTGATGATATTAATGGACCCTTTCAACACATTAAGTTCAGCACCTTCAACATCCATAACAACTAATATCATTTTATCGGCAAATCTATCGGAGATTACTGTATCTAATGAATTAACCGGTACTATATGACTGAATTTTGCATTATTTCCTGCCCAACCTTTTATTGTTGAAGCACCTGTCCCATGCCCATAAATATCCGTTATTCCACATTGATTACTTAACGCAATAGGGTGTATCTCAATATTTTCCGACCATTTGTTTAATTTCATATTCTTATAAAGAAGAAATAAGTTAGATGGTAATGGTTCGAAAGCTATTGTTTTTTTTCTTTGTTGCATTGAAAAACAACAGTAATATCCAATATTAGCTCCAATATTAATAAAAATATCTGCATTTTTTAATAGTTCTTGTATCAATTTTGTTTCTTCTAATTCAAAATCATCATTTTCCATTTGTGTATTTCCGGTCAGATAAAATCCTTGCTTTGTTAATGTTGGTTTTTTATGTCTATTCAGATAATCACGGAAAAAACGATACCACATTGATAAATTTGGAAATTTATAAGTGAGTTTGGTTATTATTTTTCCTAATGTATTATTCATTTTATTTTAGTGATGATAGAATTCTGTCTTAAAATTGAATTAATTAAATTAAAAAGATATTTTGGGTATTTTATCATTAAAAAATAAAATGGCTTAATTGACGAATAAATTATCATTTGGGATTTTGTAAAATACCTTTCTGCAATACTTTTTCTCTCGTTTTTCGTAACATTTTTATATTTTTTTTTCCTGCTTAATCCTGTCAAATCATTCACGGCTATGGCTTCAGGAATGTACTGATAAGTAAAATGATTTTGATAAAGAGATTTAATAAAAAAATCATAGTCGCCTGCAATAATAAAATTACTGTTAAATCCTTCAGATTTCTCAAATACAATTTTTCTTGTTAAAGAATCCTGATGCGGAATAGTATCCATGAACATATAGAATTTACTTATCTTTTTTGGAAATGTTTTTCTGAAAATGAAACCATTTGAAAACTCAATCAAACCAATTCCATAAATAATATCTCCATGTAATTTATAATCAAACACACGCTTTAACACACTTGAATGAATAAAATAATCCCCGGCATTCAAAAACATCAGATATTCACCACTACTCATATTAATACCTTTATTCATTGCATCGTATATCCCTATGTCCGGTTCGGTTATCAATTTACTAATTCTTTCAGAGTATTTTTTTATAGCATCCACAGTTCCATCTGTTGAAGCACCATCTACAATAATATATTCATAATCAGTAAATGTTTGATTGATGACACTCTCAATAGTTTTCCCTATTGATTCTACCGCATTTTTACAAACTGTTATTATAGATAACTTCATTAACAAACTCCTACCCCTCTCAAGAGGAACTATTTTTCGTTTTTGAATAATTAATAAACTTATAATCTCATTATACTTAACAGACAGGTTTAAAAACCGGTCCCTACTAACTTAAAACTTAAAATTTAAAACCTAAAACTACTTTTCTAATCCCATCCTCAAGATTAGTATTTGCTTCCCAACCGAGTTTTTTCAATTTACTTACATCAAGTAACTTTTGGTTAGTCCCTTCCGGCTTTGATAAATCAAATTGAATTTCACCTTCGAAACCAATAATTTTTTTGATTAAATATACGAGGTCTTTTATTGTTATATCTTTACCTGTTCCAATATTGACAAATTCACCGATTTCTTTTGCAGAATAATTTTCCATCAAAAACACACAAGCATCTGCAAGTTCTCCTGCTTCGAGAAATTCTCTTTTTACATTTCCGGACCCCCAAATTTTAATAAAATCCCGTGTAATTCCAATTAACTCAAATGCCTTTTTAATGCTGTCATTTCCATCATTTATTCTATCATCCATACCGAATCCAAGTTTAAATCTTTTTAATTCTTTTCTGATATAATCAAAATCTTTATCCCTCAAAGCTTTTGCCAATAAAGTTTTCCTAATCAAGGCAGGTAATACATGTGAAGTCTCAAGATTGAAATTGTCTTTTATACCAAATAAATTAGTCGGCATAACTGAAATATAATTAGTTCCGTACTGTTCATTATAATACCTGCATAATTTAATCGCAAGTATTTTTGCTATTGCATAAGGTTCGTTTGTCGGCTCCAAATCACCCGTCAGCAGATAATCTTCCTTTAATGGCTGGGGAGCATTCTTCGGATAAATGCAGGAAGACCCGAGATTAAGAAGTTTCTTCACTCCAGATTTATATGCTGAATTAATAATATTCATAGCTATAGCTGAATTATCATATATGAATTCCGCTTTATATGTGTCATTTGCTAAAATTCCTCCGACTTTAGCTGCCGCAAGAAAAACAAAATCCGGTTTGTGATGATTAAACAAATCCTCAACATCTTTTTGTCTTCTAAAGTCAATATCATCCTTATCAACCAAGAGCAGATTTGTATAATTTTTCTCCACAAGCTTTTCAACAAGTGAAGAGCCGACCAATCCTTTATGTCCGGCAATTAATATTTTTGCAATTTTATCCATTAAAACTTAAAATAATCAAACTTACTAAACTCTACAAACTCTATTATCCCTATCAACTCATTAAACTAATGAAACTGTTTTAAACTCATGGTTTGTCCAATTGAAACCCTTCTTCTCGACAGCCATGACACCCTCTCCTTTCGGTTTCAAACCAATTCTCAGCATATCATAATCCAACATAATTTTTATCAGTTCCTCAAATGTAACCTTTGGTTCCCAATTCAAAATCTTTTTCGCTTTTAAAATATCCGCCTGCAAATGTTCTACCTCAGTAGGCCTGAAATATTTTGAATCAATTTTTATTACTTCATTGCCCGGTTTAACGGAACCAATCCAATCATTACAACTTTTTACAATACCGGTTTCGTTAATGCCTTTACCTTTCCATTCGAGTTCAATTCCACAATAATTAAATGCGATATTTAGAAAATCCCTAACCGAAAAACTTGTACCTGTACCAATTACAAAATCCTCTGCTTTTTCCAATTGAAGCATTATCCACATCACCTCAACAAATTCAGGAGCAAATCCCCAGTCACGTTTAGCATCGAGATATCCAAGATAAATACATTGCTGTTTGCCGGTTAGAATTTGTGCAATTGCTCTCGTTATCTTTCTTGTAACAAATGTTTCACCGCGTCTCGGGCTTTCGTGATTGAACAATATTCCGTTGCAGGCAAAAATATCATACGCCTCACGATAGTTTACAGTTGTCCAATACGAATATAATTTGGAAATGGCATAAGGACTTCTCGGGTAAAATACTGAGTTTTCATTTTGAGGTGGTGCAGACGCACCAAATAATTCAGAAGTTGATGCCTGATAATATTTTGTTTTAATACCGCTTCTACGAATCGCTTCCAGCAAACGCGTCGCTCCCAAACCGGAAATATTTCCGGTATATTCAGGTAAATCAAACGATACACGTACATGGCTTTGAGCCCCTAAATGATAAATCTCGTCAGGTTTTATGTTATATACAAGTTCCGTAATCACTCCCGGGTCGGACAAATCACCATAATGCAATATCAATTTCGCCTTCGACTCATGTGGGTCAATGTAGATATGGTCAATTCTCTGAGTATTGAATGTACTTGCCCTGCGAATTATACCATGAACCTCATAGCCCTTAGAAATTAAAAGTTCGGCAAGATATGAGCCGTCCTGCCCCGTTATACCCGTTATAAAAGCTTTTTTCATAATATTAATAATTAATTTAACTTTTAAAGAAATATTAATTTACATAAATTCTTTAATTCTTAATAATTTTTTTCAGAATTATTATTTTTAAAAATAATTTCGATTTTTCAATTTCCAAAACACTTCGCGAGTGTAAATTGGATGGAATTATCAAGGATATTATTATGAAATCCGTCCTTTCTGTTCTACCATTCAGTAGTCATTCAAATAACCTCATACATGCTTTTCTTTCCACTTTCCCTTTCTGAACAAATAAACCGCAAGCAATGTTAGTATTGTCTCTGAGATAACTATCGAATAAAAAACTCCTTGCTCAGCCAAACCTAACATTTTTGCGAGTAAATAAGCCAATGGTATCTCAATAAACCAAAAACACAATATATTTATTTTGGTAGGTGTAACAGTATCACCCGCACCGTTGAAAGCATGCAAAACAACCATTCCGAAACCATAAGCTAAGAATCCGTAACTTACTATCCTCAAACAATCAGCACCTTTATCAATTACATTTGGATCTGATGTCAGCAAACCAACCCAGAATTCCGGAAAAACGACATAGAATAATCCTATTATACCAAGAATGATTAAATTGTATTTGCCCGTAATCCAAACAGAATTTTCTGCTCTTTCGGGGTGTTTTGCTCCAAGATTTTGTCCTACCAAAGTGCCTGCAGCATTACTTATCCCCCATGAAGGCAGTAAAGAAAATATCATTATTCTAATTGCTATAGTATAACCTGCAACAGCTATGCTTCCAAATGATGTCAATATCGCTACAAGCCCAATCCAACTCGATGTAGAGATAATATTTTGACCAATCGAACCAAGAGAAAGTTTGAAAATCTTCTTGATTATCTTAAAATTAAAATGAATATTATTCAATTTCAATTTAATTCGGCTTTTACCTTTAAACAGGATAAAAAATTGATAAATAACACCGATACCTCTGCCTATAACCGTAGCCATTGCGGCACCTTCAATACCTATTTCGGGAAAAATCCACCAACCGAAAATTAAAATTGGGTCAAGAATGATATTGATAATATTTGCTATCCACAAAGCTCTCATGGCAATCGCAGGGCTTCCTGCACTTCTGAAAACACCGTTAATAACGAACAACAATGTTATCACAACATTTGTTCCAAACATTATTGAAGCATATCCGTATAATTGTTGACTTACTTGCTCCGAAGCACCAATCAATCTGAGAATATCAGAAGCAAATAACACTCCCGGCAATGCAATAATTACAGATACTATAATTCCTGCAAAAATTGCCTGTACTGCCGTATTAGATGCTCTTTCGTATTGCTTTTCGCCTACTCTTCTCGAGATAATTGCTGATGCCGCTACCGATAATCCAAATGCAATTGAATATACAATTGACATTAAGGATTCGGTAATTCCAACTGTTGCTACTGCTTCAGAACTTATCTTTGAAACAAAATATATGTCAACAACTGCGAAGATTGATTCCATCACCATTTCCATAACCATAGGAACAGACAGAAGAAAGATTGCTCTTTTCAACTTCTCTTCTGTATAATCTCTTTCTTTACCTGAAAGTGATTCTCCTATTTCGGAAAACCAGTATTTTATACTTGACATAATTTCCTTAAAAAAGTAAACCCAAAAAAAATTATAATAAACGAAAAAACAATAATTTAACAAAATCTTACAATTTCTTGATTCTTTGAAATTTTAACAATTCATCAAATATAGCTTGAAATACAAATTTATCTGTAAAGATTTAAATGAAAAAGAATAAAAAGCAGATTATTTTAGAAAAAATCATCTTTCTAAGCCACTTTTCACTAAGTGTTAAAAAAAGTTTACACAAGTGTGAATTTTCTTGCATACATGAATATATAAAATTCAACTTAAAGAAAAACTTAACAAATTTGATATTATACACAACTATTCTTAACTTTTTCAAAATGTATTTCATATTTTATCGTTAATTTTACTATTGGTTTGTTAAAATTGAGGAATAATATGAAGTTAATTTGGATTGCATTAATATTTTTATTTACAAATACTGTTTTTTCACAGGAGATTACTTTTGTTTTCAATCCTCCCGATACCAGTTACAGGGAAATATTGAAAACAACCAAAATTTCTTTCGTCAATGACGAAAAACAAAAGGAAGATGAGATTAATGTTAAAACAAAAATCGAAATTTCTAAGAAAGGACACGGTTATGAACTGAAACAATCTCCATTGTTTATTAGCTCAAAAAGAGATGGGCATGATTTTCACAATCCGATTTTCATGTTTCTGACAAATATTCCTACAAGGGGCGAGATTGACAGTAGCGGCAATTTAACACATGTCATCGGATACGAACATATTATTCCAAGGGCACAGACAGAATTGCCAAAAGAAGTTGTTGAAGCAATGATGCTCGTCGCCAACGAAGAAGCTATGATAAATAAAGCAAAAGCCGAGTGGAATGCACGCATTTCGGAATTCTCCGGCAATACTTTCAAAATTGGCGATATGCTTTCTGCCCAAGGTAAGTTCCCACTGCCAAACGGGGAGGTTTTAACCTATTTTTCCATAATTCAGGTTGCAGAAATTGTTGATACTCTTGGAAAAAAATGTATTAAAATTATATTTAAAAATAGCTCAAATTCGGAAGACTTGGCATCGTTTCTTGGTTATTCGGTTGAAGATGTAAAGGAATTATTCGACTTTAATGCAAACTCCGGATTGACAACATACATTAAACTCAGCGGTGAAGGTGAAAGAGTAATTGACCCATCCACTATGCTTATTTATTATGAAAGGACTTCACGCCGGGTTGAAATGAAAGATGAGGAGATGGGAAATGAAAGTAAAATTATCAAAACTTTGGAAACAAAAGAATATACTTATGAATATTGATTACTGAAAAGAAATGTTAAATTTTTAACTTAAATATATGATAAATAACAATTACATCATTATAAGAAATATTTTAATATTCGTAATACTGATATTAGTATTTGGCAGTGAATTATCTTATTCCTCTGATAAAGATTTTCAGGTTTTACTACCCGATAAAAAAATTGGTAGGAAAACAAAAGTCCTTGCCAATCAAGTGATAATAAGGATAAAAAAGGAATATATTCAAAATTCCAATGTTGAAAGTATTTTGAAATCCATTGACAAAAGTATCAAAATTGATAATTCTTTGCTTAAGCCTTCTGAATCTATAACCTTTAATGTAAATCTCAGAGCCAAAACATTATTGAAACCTAACCAAAATATAGGTAAAATTATAAAATCAGAAGAACCTTTGCTAAGAACTTTTGTAGTAAAATACGATGGGAATCAATCTCCTGAAGATTTCTGCAAAGAATTATTGAAAAAAACACCTGCTCTTGAAATTGCCGAACCAATTATCCTACCCGAATTGCAATATGAACCGAATGACCCTATGCGATTCTCACAGACCTTACTGGATACCTGTAAACTATATGATGCCTGGGATATAGAGCAGGGAGATACAAATGTAATTATTGGTATAAGTGATAATGGCGTTAATCAGGAACATGAAGATTTGAAAAATTCAATAGCATGCAACTGGAATGACCCTGTTAATGGAATTGATGATGACGGAAATGGTTATACCGACGATTTTGCCGGATACGATTTAACCGGAGAGAACCTGCCGCCGGATAATACATACAATTCCGATAGCCATGGCACCAGTGTTGCGGGAATTGCCTCTGCAACTACCGATAATGAAGCAGGAATATGTGGAACAGCATTTAAATGCAGGTTTTTTCCTATAAAAATAGAAGCAGGCGGTGAACTTATAAAAGCTTATGAATCCATATACTATGCAGCTAAAAGAGGTTTTAAGGTTGTGAATTGCAGTTGGGGAATAGTAAAACCATATTCAGAGATAGACCAAAGTGCTTTCAATTACGCCGTTGCCAATGATGTAGCTGTTGTTGCTTCAGGAGGAAATGATATGGGCAGTTTGGAAAATAATTATCCATCGGCTTATGATGGTGTATTAGCTGTCGGTGAAGTTAACCAATCGGATATTTTTTCGGGAAATAACATAGGGGCATATCTCGATGTTTTGGCTCCGGGAACAAGAAACTGGGCACCGGACAATTCCAATGGTTCCACCGGTTATGGAAATTCCGAAACCGGTTCATCATTTTCATCTCCTGTAGTTACAGGTATCCTTGCTTTAATCAGGTCAAAATATCCTTATTTATCTGCACTTCAATCCATCGAACTTGCAAGGCAGTCTGTTGACGATGTATCGCAACTTCCCGGAAATGTTTTTTGGAAGGATATTTTACCGGGGAGAATCAATGCTTACAAGGCAGTTACAACTGAGCCGTTTTCGATTCCATCTGTAAGACCGTTGAAAGCTGTATATAAAAGCAAAGAAGGTACCGAATCCACCAGATTTAGCGTAGGAGACACGGTTTTAATGTCAATTGATGCTTTCAACTATCTGGGTGATGCAAACAATTTGACTTTTGATTTATCCGCTGTTTGGGACGAAACAGGAAGCATTCAGGTTGTAGATTCTTTGGTTTCAATCCCATCAGTTCAAAGAGAATCAAATTTAACAATTGAAGAATATAAATTTGTAATCAAGAAAGAAAATCGGGAAAAAATGTTTTTTAGATGTGATATTTATGGACAGAACAACTATCACGATTTCTTTTTGATTGAATTTATTCCAAGCCCAATAGTTACAACTTTTAAAAATGACGCTATTTCGTTTTCAGTTTCCGATAGGGGAACAATAGGTTTCGGTGGTACTGAAAACAGTAAACAAGGAGTCGGCTTTGTTTATAATGATAAAGGCAACCAACTATGGAAAGCATGCTTTATCGCTTCTGATTCCAATAAAAAGACTGTAACATCTTTAAATTGGGACCAAAATTCTTTTGATGATAACGATTTTAGTTACATTAAAGCTTTTGTACCTCCTGAAAACAATATTGGAATATTCAATGACAATAATGCTTATAAATTAGATAAATTAGGTATTGAAGTCAAACAGGAATTTATACTTCCGGAAGGAGAGCAAACTGTTGCCAAAGTAAACATCGAAATCACAAATACAAGTACTGAAGATATAGTTGATTTTACTTCCGGTTATTATTTCGATTGGGATATATACGATTCAGACAGTAATTCAGTTGAACTGTTAACCGAAGCTGTTCCTGATGGATTGGATGAAAATCAGGCAGCTGCCGAAATGATGAGTTTTACTGACAATACCTATCCAGTATTTGGGAATGCAGCAATTTCTTACGAAACAAGTGCAATTGTTCAGTTAGCCGGATTCAAAAGAATTATTAATAATATAGAAAAAATTTACGATGATAATGAAAGAACTGTAATTATAAACAGCGGAACAGATATACAGGATGTTGGAGTTTTCGATGCCGCAATTTTTTCAGGAATGAAATATTTAGGTATTTTTGCTCCCGGAGAAAAACGAAAATATTCAATATGCTTTGGTGGTGCTGAGAATAAGGAAGAATTTATACAAAAAATGAAAGTAGCACTCGATTCTACATATACTAGCGTCAACGACGAAGGAGAAGAATACTTTTCTGTTAAGATATATCCTCAGCCGGCACAGGATTATTTGTACTGCCAAATTGAGACTTATTCAACTATTGATTTGAATATAAAGATATATGATATAATGGGCAGAGAGGTATATTCGACAAATAAATATATTGACGGTATTGGAAATTTATGTTTCCCTGTCAATTTATCACAGTTTGTATCGGGAACTTATTTATTAACAATTAAGTCAGGAAATATTTATAAAACATATCCGATAACAGTTATCAGATAATTAATGAAAAAAAGGACGGAATAAATGAAAGCAGAAGTTCGGCTTGACCGCAATATGCGGTTGATAGGTAAAAATAAAAATGGATTAGAAACAATTTTTGATACGGTACCGGCTGTAGGCGGAGAAAACACAGCTGCTACACCAATGGAAGTAATGCTACAATCATTAGCAGGTTGCTCAGGCATGGATGTTGTATCAATTTTAAGAAAAAAACGCAGACAGATTGATGAATTCTGGGTGGATATTGAAGGTGAAAGAGCTGAAGAACATCCAAAAGTTTTTAAAACTGTTCATATGATTTACAATTTGAAAAGTCCTGATGCCGAAGAAAAAGATTTAATCAGGGCTGTTGAGCTTTCTCAGGATAAGTATTGCGGTGCATCTGCTATGTTCAAACTTGCAGGATGTGAAGTTACATTTGAAACCAAAATCAGCAGATAGTATTAAAACGACTAAAATTTTAGTTGATTTTATACATAAATGAAATTCCAAGACTGGAATAAGTGATTCTCCAGTCGGTAAATTCTGTTATTTTTGTTAAAGGATAATATACTCCTAATTCGGGGGAAATAATCAGGTCATCGAACAATGTGATATTATAATTCAATAGTCCTTTTACACCGAAAATAAACTTGTTCATATTTTTAATTTCATCATCATATAAAACAACAGTCCGGTCATCATTCAGGTATTGATATTCCGGTAAATGGGCAAATTGTACATCCGAACCAACAATGTTATATGTCTGATAAAAATTTGTACTAACAGGATAAGACAAGCTCAATCCAACACTAACACCCAAAGGCAAGATTTCAAAAATCCTTTGATTATATAACATATCAATGTTTAAAAACATATATTCAATATCAACATCCATATTTGTAAAAGTATTAGTAAAATCCCAACCAGTTGGGTCAATGATAGAATCTGATGGTATCAATGATGGATAACTGTCTCCCGAAGCAATTTTTTTTGTATTGAATTTTTGTAAATTAGTATTCAGTAGAATTGAACTATAAGAATCTTTTCCGGGAGTGAGGTTGAATTTAAAATAAAGTCCTATATAATAACCACTCCCGTTAGCTTTGGGAATATCTTTGAAACAGTATAATTCAGTGTTTTGATAAACTGCTTCTGTCTGATAAATACTTATATAAGAAAAGTTAGCACCAATATATAAGTGATTGACTGAATCAAGAACAGGATTTTCCTGTGAATGACAGAGTGATATCTGAATTAAGATTATCTGTAATATTATTAGAGTAAATAATTTTCTCATATAAATTCCTAATCAATAGCATAAAGTAATGAAATACCTGCGTTAATGCTTGACATATTCCAACTGTGATTATTCACTACATGCATCAGATTCCATGTATAATAAATTTCAGGCAGTAATTGTATTTTATCAGTAATACTACATTCATAAGACAAACCAAATTGTATTCCTGGAATAATATTATTCGTGTTTTGAATTTCTTTGTCATAGGCTATTACACTTTTATCATTATTAAAATATTCATACTTTGGATTTTTAGGAAAACGATGTGAAGGGTTATCCGATATCATGTTCCATATTTGAAGAAAATTGCTTGCTGTAAAAAATGATACTGTCGGACCTGCACAAATTGAAAGTGGAAAAGATTCACTCAATTTACTTGAATATTGAAAAACAATTGTAATATAAGAAATACTCATATCAGCATACATTGTTGTTCCAACCGTATCCCATTCTTTAACTGGATCATAAACTATAATATTTAAATAATTGTTTTCACTTTCTGCTGTCTTATTCTCATATAATAACTTCAATGAAATAAAGCTAAATGCAAATGGCTCAGTAAAGAGAGCATATTTTAAATTCACTCCAACATAATAACCATTACCATAAGCTGAAGGTATATTCATTGGGCAATACTCATCTCCCATCTGGTATCGAGCATCTTTGTGTATTACATTCTGGTAGCCGGTTGAGATACCCAAAAAAAGTCTTGTGGAATCTATGTTTTCTTCACGACTGAAATCTTCTGTCTGCCCGTGAACAGTAGACAAATTTATTGAAATAAACAAAATAACAATATTTATTATTTCTTTAGTCATATTAGATTCCAAAATAAAAAAGCAGAGATAAAACATTTACCTCTGCTCAAATATACGAAATATTTTGATTTCATAATTTGATTTCATAATTTTGAATGACTTGGGATTTAAATAAAAACGAAAGTTCAAATATTTATGAAAATGTTAGCTATAGTATTTCTTTTTTCTTTTATGAGTTTGTTCTGTCAAAAATCAATTTATGAACAAGCAAAACTTATCGAAGATGAGGGCAGAAAATTATATAAACTCGAGATGGCTTCTTGGTATGGGACAGATATTTTTAGGGATAAATACACAAATAACAAAGATGTTGGTGGTTATTTCTCATATATTATTAAAGATAGTATTAGATGTATTTACTTTTCAAATTATGAGAACCCAAAAGTAATTGGCTCATTTACTTTTGATACAACATTCAATTTGACTACTACTTCAATTGATTTATCAGAAAGAGACTTTACGAAATTTGAATTTGATTTATATGAAATTCGTCAAAAATCCAAAGTTGAGGTTTTTACGGATACTTTATTCAAACATTTCAAAATTACAAATTTTAATTTAATTCCAATCGTGGAAATAGGAACTCGGAAAGTATATATTTTAACTGCTCCAATTGATAATAAAGTAATCATTTTTGGAAATGATTATTTACTTGAATTTGATTATAATAACAATCTTTTAAGCAAGAAGAAGCTTCATAATAATATTATTTCTATTGAAAATGATACAAATACAGTATTTACTTATCATGGTCATAACTCACAGACTGGAGATTTAATAACTGCTACAGATATTTGTACGATATTGTTGTATAATAGATTTACAAAATGGAAATACCATGCTGTTATGGGTAAAGATTATGTGAGTGTTTGGGATTACAGACTTGATAAATTGTTCATATTCACAAAAGAGGAATGGCTAGAAGATATTAATAAAAAAGGCAAATAAGAAAGATAATTATTGACAAGATAATAGAAAAATAAAAAAAACCTCACACCAAGAAAGGTATGAGGCTTAAATTATTGTAAAAACTTTATTGTACCTTAAGTGTCATTACACATTTTTGGAAAATCGGCTTGAAGTCTTTTTCTTCACCCTTGAACCAATTGATTGTAACTCTATAAAGTCTCTTGTTCTTCAATACAAAATACATTTCGCCGCCGACTTTGCCGCTTGGTGTGTATGTAACTTTAGCGGCTTTTTCTCCGCCAATTGTGATATTTTGTGCAGAACCTGCTCCTGGTAATTTCTTGCGGTTTTCTTCAACCAGTTTGCCAAAATCTTTTGTTTTCGATGCATCGAAAGACTCGACTTTCATATAGCTGTCACCTCTTCTTTTACCCATATACATACCGCTTTCCTTGCTGAAATTGTCCGGTATATCAATGCTATAACCTTCACCGCTTACTGTTCTCAATGTCTGTGATGGAGGTTCGGCTTCTTCTACAACAGTAACTGTATCAGGTATGATTTCAATTTTTTGACCTAACTTAACAGAAGCAAGAATTTCTTCGAAACCTTTTTTGTATTCATCATAAGTACCTCCAAAAGCTTCTAAGTAAATTGTTGTTGCAATCTTGTTGTCCTTGGTTGCATAAATTACCTCACCATGGAAAGGACCGTCTTCAAGTTCAAAATCGAATTCCTGTTTGGTTCCCTGCACTCCATCAATAGTAACCTTAACCGGATTTGTATAAAAATCTTTTTCAAAAAGTTTATTGGCAATGACAGTGTCCATTGTAGTATTGGAATCGAGGGCAGTTAATAAAATCTCAATCTTTGCACCGGCAACTCCTAAAGCATCGTAACGAATAAATCTGCTCTTAACAGCTTTCGTTGAAAACGCAAGAAACCTTGCACCGGGTACCTGCTGGATAACCCAGTTATCAGGATATTTTATTGAAAAGCCCATTGCGGCATCATCGTAAACCTTTAATTCCTTGATTTCAACTACGTCTCCCTTGCCACCGCAATTAGTTAGAAAGATCAATGCAGTCAAAAATGATAATGTAATTATTAAAAACTTTTTCATGACAAAACTCCAAATTTATATAAAAAAATATTTTTTTTCAAATGAACACAATTTTAAAAAATTTCAAAAAAGCAAAATAAAAGAAATTTTTATCATATCATAATAAATTATCAATTGTTAATTGTTAATTGAATTTAGCTCCTTCTTTAATCCATGTAACCATACCATTAATATTATCATCAGAAAAATATCCTGCAGGAAATTCATAAGTACCTCGATGTCTTGGATTTCCTCTCAATATTTGAATTATTCTGCTTTCTTCCGGATTATTGGGGATAATTAAACCGACATTTGCCGTAGAAAACAAATTAAAATAATCCGTCATAATCCTTCCGTCTTTTTGTTCTTCAACACTATGGCAGCCGCGATAGGCACACTTAAAATTCAAAAATAGCTGAACATGGTTTTGATAGCTGACATTTGAATCGGGAAAATCAATCTTCCTGTCAGGTGTTATCAAACTGTCACCACAATTGGTTGTAATCAAAAGGATAATTCCTAATGAAACACCGGTTATTGCTATTTTAAAAATATTATTTATCACTTCTTATTTATAATGTCAATTGTTAATTGTTAATTAAATCAGTAGCTTTCGTCCACATTCGGAAACGATTTCTTCCTTATATCATCTCCATATTGCAGAATAGCTGTTTTAATGTCATCATAAAGTTGGGCATAACGCCGGACAAATCTCGGATTAAAGTCCACAGTCAAACCCAACATATCGGTATAGACCAAAATCTGCCCGTCACAATCGGGACCGGCACCAATGCCAATTGTAGGAATTTTCAAATCACCCGTAATTTTCTTACCAAGTTCTGAAGGTATTTTTTCCAAAACTATTGCAAATGCACCGGCTTCTTCCAGAAGTTTTGCATCGTTATAAATCTGTTCAGCTTCTTCAGTATCAGTTCCCCGAACTTTATAAGTGCCGAACTTATTAATACTCTGTGGGGTTAATCCCAAATGCCCCATTGCCGGAATACCTGCTTCTGTTAATCTCTCAATAGCATCAACAACCAGTTTACCTCCTTCGAGTTTAATTCCGTTACACCCGGTTTCCTTCATAATCCTTCCGGCATTGCGGAATGCTTCTTCTGCGGAAACCTGATAGCTCATAAAAGGCATATCGGCAACTATTAAAGCTCTTTTGGCACCGTTAACCACAGCTTTGGTATGATAAATTGTTTCCTCAATCGTTACAGACAAGGTAGTAGGCAAACCCTGCACAATATTGCCCAAAGAATCACCGACAAGAATTAAATCCACAGCCGATTCATCGAGCAACCTTGCAATCAAGGCATCATAAGCAGTCAGGGCAACTATCTTCTGCCCTGCTTTTTTCATTTCGAGCAGTCGCAAGGTAGTTACTTTTCTTGTATCTATTTCCGAACTTCCGGTATAATCCATTTTTTATAACTTTCAATTTTTTTATTCAAAAACCATTAACTAATTTACAAATTTATTGTAATTTATCATTAATTATTATTTAAACTATTTGATATTTTTTATAACGTGAATAAACAGGAACATATTTTTATTGATGAGAATATCCCGTATTTAGCCGATATTCTTTCTCCTTTTGGGATAATAAGCAAATTTTCGGGAAGAGATTTGTCTAATGAAGTCTTGATACAAACCAGATGCGATTTCCTTTTCGTAAGGTCAACAACAAATATTAACAGGGAATTATTAAAAAATACCAAAGTGAAATTTGTTGGGACAGCTACATCAGGAATTGACCATGTTGACACGGAATATTTAAATTTATCCGGAGTTCATTTTGCTGATGCGGCAGGTTCCAATTCAAATTCAGTAGCAGAAATGGTAGTATATTCAATAATTAAATGGTCAAAAATCACAGGGAAAGATTTGTCAAAAACAACTATTGGAATAATTGGCTTTGGGCATATTGGAAAAATTGTTGCAGAATTATCAAGATATTTAGGTTTAAAAATTTTAGTCAATGACCCTCCCCTATTGGATGAAAATTTTGAATTCCCTGATTTTTTAAGACATGTTGATTTGAAAACATTATGCTCAAAATCAGATATAATTACTAATCATATTCCAATGACACAAACGGGAAAATATCCGACATATAATCTTATAGGTGAAATTGAAATTTCTTTGCTAAAAGAGGGTTCACTTTTCATCCATGCCTCAAGGGGCTATATAGTCAAGGAAAAGCCATTGCTTGACAGGTTGAAGAAGAAAGAAGTTTTTGCTTCGATTGATGTTTGGGAAAATGAGCCCCTTATTAATCCTGAATTAGTTAAATTATGTATTCTTGCGACTCCTCATGTTGGAGGTTATTCGAGAGATGGAAAACTGAGAGGTGTTAAAATGATGGCTGATGCATTTCAAAAATTCACCGGAGAGCCGGTTGATATTAGCACGATTAAATCAGAATTAGACGAATACAATCCCGTTGAACCTGCAAAATATAAAGATATTGATTTCATATATAATCTTTTATCTCAGAAACGTAAATTTGACGAGGACCATGGTGTATTGTTGGAAACAATGAATTTACCTGACAAAGAAAGAGCTACCGCTTTTGACAGGCTCAGGAAAAATTATTCAATCAGAAGAGAGAGTTTGTAAAATATTTGGCTCTTCCCTAAATGAAGTGGGTAATTTTAAGTTAATACAAATTCGCTTAATAACTAAAGATTGCTTCATCCCGATGAATCGGGATTCGCAATGACGCGTGATGATTGTTGCTGTCCTGTGGACAGTAAACCGATATAATCCGTCATTGCGAGGAACGGAGTGACGAAGCAATCTGATTAATTTTACCCTCTATTAATAATGAAAAACCAAGTATTTCAATACCTTAAGAAAACTTTAATCCGAAAAATTTGCCTTTAATATGCTCCATGAATATTTTGCAGAGTCCTCAAGTGAGGATATATCAATCCATCGGGTTATACTCCATCGCTGTTTTGACAGATTAATGGTAAACTGAATAGTACCTTCAAATTCGGTAGGAACAGCTTCTTTACTATGAGGAATAAGTAAATAATAATCGGAATAAAACACTGCCGAGTCACTTGTTAAGATTTCGAAATCATTAAAGCCGGTTTTAAATATCAGTTCCGGTATTTGTTCTTCTTTTATTGCTGCCAGTATTGAATTATAACTCCTTTGTTCCGAATTTTTATTCCAATCATTAAATTTCCCGGGAAATTTTGCCATTGCTTCGGTTGAAGGAATGTAAACATAGCTTTGGTCTCCCGTAGTCGAGTCCGAAAGACAAGCAAGAAAATTCTCTGAATTTTTTTCTTTTATAGCATTTTTGAAATTTGTTAAAACAATAGTCGCCGTCGTTGGAGGAAGAAATCCGGAACGACCTGCGTCAGGTGGTTCAGGAGTCCGTGTTGAAAACAAATCACACCCGGCAGCTAAACAACATGATATAATTAATATTTGACTAATAAGCTTCATATTATACTTCCACCCTTCCCTGCAATGCCCTGGATAATGTAGCTTCATCAGCATATTCCAAATCCGAACCAATAGGGACACCTCTTGCTATTCTGGTGATTTTTTTCCCAAGAGGTTTTATGGAATTACTCAGATATTGTGTTGTAACTTCACCTTCAACTGTAGGATTCAAAGCCAAAATAACTTCCAGAACGGTATTATTCAATCTGGAAATCAATTCAACAATTTTTAAATCCTGAGCTGAAACTCCTTCCAAAGGATTCAAAGTGCCATGGAGTACATGATAAAAGCCATGAAATTCATTTGTCTTTTCGATAGCTAGAACATCATTCGGTTCTTCAACCACACAGATTATCGAATTATCCCTCTTGCTCGAAGAGCAAATTGGGCATGGGTCACTTTCCGTATAATTGAAACAAACAGAGCAGAATTTTACATTCTTTTTTAACTCTTTTAAAGCATCTGAGAACTGCTCAATAAATTTCTCGTCCTGCTTGAGAAGGAAAAATGCAAGCCGCTGAGCCGTTTTTCTTCCTATGGTCGGCAATGCGGTAAACAATTCTACTATTTTTTCAATAGATTTTGATGTGTATATCATAATTAAAAATTTAAAAAGGTAAATTTAAACCGGGTATGTTCGGAAGCATGCCGCCCACCCTGCCCAATTCCTGCTGAACCATCTCCCCCGCCGCTTTATTAGCTTTATTGATAGCGGCTACTATCAGGTCTTCAAGCATTTCAATGTCATCAGGATTTACTACTTCCTTACTAATCTTGATTTGTTTAATTTCATTGTTGCCTGACATAGTAACGCTTACCATACCGCCTCCCGATTCCGCAGTAACACTCTTTCGGTTTACCTCCTCTTTGACTTTTTCCATCTCTTCCTGCATTTTTTTTGCCTGTTCGAGCATTGATTGCATATTAAATTTCATATTCTTTTCGTGCTTTATTAAAAAATTTATTAAATTTACATACTAAATTATAAAAATTATTATTTAATCTGAAAAGTTTATTTTGATTTTTAACAAAAACAGACGTATTTTAGGAATTTAGCATTGAAAAAATTAGTTTAAACATAAGAGGTATTTATGGGAATATTCAATAGAATAGGAGATGTAATAAAGGCAAATATCAACGAACTTCTCGACAAGGCAGAAGACCCGGAGAAAATGCTTAAGCAAATGGTTATCGAAATGGAAGAGTCTATTAATCAGACAGCTTTAGCGGTAGCCAGGGCTATTGCAAACGAAAAAACACTGGAACGTAAAATTGAGAAAGCAAAAAAGGATTCTTTAGATTGGGAACAGAAGGCAGTTAAAGCTCTCAATAGTGGCCGGGAGGATTTGGCAAAAGCCGCATTGGAAAAGAAAAATCTGGAAACAAGAAATGTTTCTGATTTAGAGCCGGTATATTTGCAGGCGAGCGAAACTGCACAAAAAATGAGAGACCGTTTAGCAATATTAAAAACCAAACTTGACGAAGCAAGAACAAGGCAAAATACTTTAATTGCACGTTCCCAGGCGGCTAAAGCAGAAAAACAAATTTCTCAGGCAATGGCGGGTGTCGGTTCAGATGCTTTCAGCAAGTTTGACAAATATGAAAGAAAAGTAGAGCAGATCGAAGCAGAAGCTTCTGCTTTCGGTGAACTTGCAGACTCAGGGAAAAGACTTGAGGAAGAATTTAAAATGCTCGAGACAGAGTCTTCGGTTGACAATGAATTATTAGCATTAAAGCAAAAGATGGGATTATTACCAAGTTAAAATATTGAGATGATTGACATTTTAAATGAAATAAAGCAAGCAATTTTCAGCGTTGAACCGGATGCTGATATATATTTATTTGGTTCAAGGGCAAGAGGAGACTACCAAGATGATTCGGATTGGGATTTGTTAATATTGCTCGATGGAATGATTAATACTCGAAGGAAAGAAAAAATAATTGAAGCTCTTATCGATACAGAGATCACACATGGAATTACTGTTTTTCCAATGGCTATGAACAAAGAATATTGGAAATATGATAAGGTTTTCCATGTAACTCCTTTTTATAAAAATGTTTATTCTGAATATTTGGCAATATGAACGAAGAATTGAAAATCATAATACAGTACAGATTGGATAAAGCTGAAGAAACTTTATCTGATACTCAAGTTCTATTTGATTTAGAAAAATTCGGCTCATGTATTAACCGATTGTATTATGCTGCTTTTTATTCTTTGAATGCACTATTGCTAAGTCATAATTTAACATCAAAAACTCACAAAGGAGTTAGAAATTTGTTCTTAATTGAATTTGTTAATAAAGGGTTAATTGCAAAGGAATGGTCAACATTTTATAGCTTATTATTCAATTCAAGAATGGAATGTGATTACAAAGATTTATATGTCCCGGACCCTGAAATTATCAGAGAATGGTTGGATAAAAGTTACCAATTTTTAGATTTAATCAAGGGATTGATAAAATTTTAAATCAAAGAATGTTTTTAATACTTTGAAAAAGTTAATTTAATAAAAATAAAATTAAAAAAGGAGTTTTTAATGGCAGAAAATAAAATAAGCCCGGAACAATCTTACAACGATGTATGTAATAAGGTTGACAGGATTTTAAAGCAAAATTACCCGAACTATATAAGATTTGAAAACGGGAAATACACTATTCTTCATGGTTCTACCCAGGTAATGATAACGATTAATTATTTAATTGATAATGAAATGGTTATTATCTGCAGTTCAAATGTGGTCAGGAAAGCGAAAATCAACAATGAAGTTATGCATTTTCTATTGAGAAAGAATGCTCAGATTCAATTTGGTGCCTTCGGACTTTTATTCGATGATACAATTATATTTTCTCATTCGATTACAGGTTCCAATCTCGATGAGAATGAGCTTATGACAACTTTACAATCTGTGGCATTTAATGCTGATTACTACGATGACGTAATCGTATCAATGGCTGGCGGAAAAAGAGCCAAAGATTTCGGTTGAGATTGATTTAGTGATTCCGTTGAGTCAGTTGTTACAACTGACTCAACGGAATTTATGTCATTCTTAATGAAGTGAAGAATATAGATTAAAATATATGGATTGAAAAAATATTTCGTTTCGTTCAGAATGACATTTTTTGTGATTATTCCTACTTTTTCATCAGCTTATCATACCAATCCTGATAATATTTATCAACATCAATTGCCGGCTCGTATTTGTTCAGGAATTGCTTCCAATCTTCCCATACATTCTTCATATTAGTATTATAAACTTGATTAAAATTACCGTAAATAGTTTTTAAATCCGAGCCGTAAGGAGTACTTCGTATAAAATCTTTGAGTTCGGTTATTCCGTATGTTTCTATTAGAAAACTAACAAAAGAACCAGAAACCGGATAACCAACAAACTCTCCAACATCAAAAATAGAACGCAAAGTTAAGAAAGTATCGAGGTCAGGAATTTTATTGTGTTTAAGTTGATATTTAGCCATTAAATTAAAATCACCTCCGGCAACCCCTACTACTAATTCATCATTTTTTAAAGTTGTCTGATGTGCAACAGCAATGCCTTCATTAAATAATTCCGGTGATCGCCCAACATATCCCGTTACAAGTGCATGTGTAGTCTCATGGAAATCACAGGGCCAGACACCATAAATATTTAAAGTCCCAAGCTCTGCAAAACCATTTATCTCGAAACCAGTAACATTTTTGATATGTTTTCTGTCCCTGAACTTATAAAAATTAATTTTTTCAGTTACATTAATTTGTAATTTTTTTATTAACCAAGAAAAGTATTTTTCCTGTAAAACAGTATCTACATTATCATTTTCAGACATAAAATAATTAAAATGCTGGCTTGAAATGTGTTTAGAAAGTTCGTCTTCCTTAGAAATAATTCTTTGAGAATTTGGATTCTTTTCTTCTTCTTCCCTGCTGCAAGTTAACAAGGAAAAAATAAAAATTGATGTCAATAAAAATTTTGTCTTTTTAATAATATATTCCTTTATAAAAATGACTGTTATACATAAATATTTTGAATCACAATTCTATATATTGTTTTTCTTACGATTTCTGTATTCTCTCTAATGCTAAAACTCTAAATGCTTCTGCAATTGATATTGCTTCAATTAAATCATCATTTGTTAATTCAATAATTGTATCAGGATACCTTATTTCAACCGAATATTCCTGTAATTTTGATGCTCTGTAAAACCAAATATCTTCAATCTGGTACTTGGTTTTCAATAAATCTAAAAGGTAAACCAAATTATGAGAATGTAAAAAATCTATATCAAAAAATATTAAAATTGACTTGATGTATTTTTCAACTGCTTGCTGACAATGAAATGCTATTGTATCGTGGTATTCGGAAATATGCTCAAATGTTATCTTAGCTGTACCCAAATCATGGTCGGCTTTTGTTATCCATCTGTTGACTATATCAATTCGTCCGTTCATATAGTACAATTCCCGAATTTATTGCAGAATAAATAAATGAATGTTTGTTTACTTTTTCTCTCAGAATTTCATCATTAGTATAAACAATTATATCGATAGGAATCAATGAACCATATAAATGTTTCCATATTTCACCGGCTCTTTTATGTCTTGGCTGTTCGGAATCTCTTATTATCAGGAGGTCTATGTCGCTATCTTCATTCGGACTACCCCATGCATAAGAACCAAATAAAATAATCTTATCAGGATTATAGGCGATAGCAATCCTCTTAACAATTTCATCTATTTTACTTTTTTCAATCATGATTTCTATTCGTAATATTTGCAAAACTAATGAATAAATTTATATATTCAAAATACTTAGACGAATGATATGAAAAAGTATCATAAATATTCTTCACTTTTCACTATTCATTATTCACTGAATCCTAATACTAATCGCCCTGTTGAAGAATCTGCCTTCAGCTGTCTTCTCCGAATGTTTTAAGAATTTGTTATCAGTAATGATTGTAAATGCTGACTGTGTGATTTGATTAATATAATCCTCAGCCGCCTTTGCTCTTTGCATCGCCAATTGAATGTTTTGCTGTTCACTGCCTAAGGCATCAGCACTGCCATTTATTACAATAGTTGCATTCTCCGGAATCTTCCTGACTAATTGATTGAGTAATTCCTTGTTCTCCTGACTAAGCTCACTGCTGTTATAGTCGAAACGAAGAACTGCATTGAAATTTTTTAATAATAACTCCTTTTCAATCAATTCGAAGTTGTTTTTTGATAAGGCCTTTTTAGTTTCTTTAATGATGTTCCTGTAAGATAATTCGGCTGATAGTTGAAACGAATCGGATTCCATATTGATTCTTTGTTTAACAGGAATTATATAAATCCCCGGCTGTGAGCAAATAATCAGAGTGTCATAAAAGAATGGTTCAAGTATAACTTCATTTAGCTCCCTCAAATTTTCATGTGTAATTTTGATTTTCACATTTCCTGATACCTCTGCATATTTTTGGAAACCTACGTATTCCTGAAGCGGTGCATTTTGTATAAAAATATCAGCTCTCTGATTTTCAAGTTTTCCTTCAGGATAATCCTGATTGGATGGATATGTCGGAAGTAAAGTGAAATTAGTTGTAATTATAGAATCGGGAATACCCAAATGTACCAATGTTTGCTTAACATTCTCAGCTCTTTGTTTTGCTAACTCGATACCAAGGGATTCATTTTCAGGACCTGATGTAGCCCCCTGAACCGTGATTTTTGCATTTGGATTTTTCTTAACCAAATCAGCCATTCTTAGTAAAATATATTTCCTGTTTTCAACAGCACTACCATAAAATTGTGAAGGTAAAATCGTGTCCTTTTTAATATAATCAATTGGTAATTCCGATGAATTCACCGGAAAAAACACAGCATTAACCAATGGTAAGGTGGCTAATATTTCATTACCAGTCAATATCTGTAAATCCGGTTTTTCATCAACAAATTCCAATGCTAACTTAGGTTCCAAAATAACCGTGTCCTTTTTCACAATTTCATGAGTTTCGATTACAGGTTTTTCAATCTCCGGTTCCGGTGCAATGATTTCTTTCTTTTCAATTACTCCAAATCTGAAGCCCAAATCCAGCCGTATGCTATATAAATTCCATTGCACGTCCGTACAAATGTTATTAAAATTATAGTCAAAGATTATTTGTTGTGTAAAGTAGTTATAGACTCCGATTTTCAACATATTTTCGATGCCAACTGATAAACCATAATGCAGTGATTGAATTGTTGTGATATCTCCTTCTGCTATCAATCTTTCGTTTGAATTAGTGCTTATAAATTTGGCATTCCCCGGTGATAAAATTATTTCTTTTTGATTGAAAGTTTTTGTTACCGGAAAACCAAATCGGAATCCCCCTGCAAGACGTAATGGTCCATTAATGAAATCATCCTTTATAGTGAAACGCAGTTCAGGATTGAACTCAAGAAAAGAGATATTTGGTTCTAACCTGTTTTCGGTTTTCACCCACTCAATATCAGTTGCATCAATCTCTCTTGAAGGTATTGTGCTTTCCAAAGTAAAAACACCGCTTCTATCAATATACATTGCACCTAAACCAATATGAAAATAATCCGATATTTTTCTCTCGAAATACAAAGCCCCTGAATAAGCTAAACCGCTTCCGGACTCAAAAAGTCCGCAATCAACGGAATTCTCAAACTTGACTAATACAGAATTATAGAAGTTAAATCCTACCCCAATTTTTGGATGAACTGCAAATATCTCAGAGTAAGTGGCAGAATCTTCAGAAAATAACTGAGATTTACTTAACCATGTAAATAAAAGCCAAAATATCACTATCTTAAAAAATATTTTCATTCAATTGTTTTATATAATTCCTAAAAATGCTAAATTAAAAAATTATTGGGAGTTTAATTGTAGATTTTGAAATTAATTATCATTAATGTAATACAATAGAATAGAGATGATACAAAAAACTGATAAAGATTTTATTGAACCGTATTTAAAGGATGCATCAAATTTTGCAGGAAATGCTTCTATACTGTTTATACCGGAAAACACAGAAGAACTACAAGAAATTATTTCAGATTGTTATAAGAAAAATATTAGGATAACAATCTCCGGGGCGAGAACCGGTCTGACCGGAAGTGCAGTTCCGTTAGAGGGGGCTATTATTTCAATGGAAAAACTTAACAAAATTATTAAAATTGATTCCGAAAAAGAAACGGCAACTTTACAACCCGGAGTTGTCATAGCTGACTTTCAGGATGAGATAAAACAGCAAGGTTTCTTTTATGCACCAAATCCCACCGAAACGAACAGCACAATTGGTGGAAATGTAAGCACAGCCGCCTCAGGAGCAAGAACTTTCAAATACGGAACGACAAGAGATTTTATTAAACAGCTCTCAATTCTTCTTGCAAATGGTGATTCATTAAAACTAAATAGAGGTGAAATATTTGAGAATGATGGTATAATAAAAATCAGAACTGAGCAAGATAATGAGTACATTATTCCGATACATGATATCAATATGCCAAATGTAAAACATGCCGCAGGATATTACTTAAAAAATAGTATGGATGCAATAGATTTGTTTATAGGTTCGGAGGGGACTCTGGGAATAGTAGCAGAAATTGAAGTTGGAATAGTGAAAATACCTGAGAAAATTCTCGGTTTGATTGTCTTTTTTGATAATGAAGAAAAAATGCTCGATTTTGTAGTTTCGGTTCGTACTAACAGCATAAATAATAATGACATAAAATATGATACAAATAAAGATATTTCTGCAAGACTGATAGAATTTTTCGATAATAAATCACTTGGGATACTTAGGCAAAAGTTTCCTCAAATACCTGAAAATTGTGCAGGTGCAATATGGGTGGAACAGGAATATTCATCAAACAATGAAGATGTCGTACTAACAAAATGGTATGAGATAATTAATAAATACACAAGCTTTTCCGATTCTACATGGACAGCTTTGAACGAGAGTGAACATAAAAGACTTATGGAATTTCGTCATGAATTACCATTGCAGGTATATGAACTAATTTCGAAGTTTAATTCCATCAAAATTGGAACTGATTCATCTGTACCTCCCAAATATCTCAAAGAATATTATTATTTTTTAAAGGAGCAATTAGAAAATTCAGGATTAATTTATTTTCTTTGGGGACATATTGGAAATTCACATTTCCATGCTAATTTATTATCAAAAGATGATTCAGAATTGCTCAAAGCAAAAGTGATTTATAGAAATTGCATAGCAAAAGCCCTTGAATATGGCGGAACAGTTTCAGCTGAGCATGGTATAGGCAAAATGAAAAAAGAATACTTGCTACAAATGTACGGTGAGGAAAAAATCGGATATATGAAAAAAATAAAAAATGCCTTAGACCCAAAAAGTGCTTTGGGGTCTGGGAATATGTTTTTATAAATTTTCTATTACGTTATACCATTATTGAAATAATAAAACATCATTCCATTAATAATAATTAATGAAATAATAAAAAATCAATACCAATTTTAGTCAAAGCAATCCAAGAATAATTAATCAACCGCAGAAATAGTAACAGTTGCAGGCGGATTAGGTCCTAAAATTGGGTCATTTAAAAACACCCCGATTTCATCCGGAAAATTATATTGTGGATATGGGGGTATACCCTGAGGATAACTGATATAATGCACACCATTGCAAATAAATCTTACATTGCCGGAAGCGTTCGGGTCAACACAAGTAACCTGAATTTTTTTCCCGCTTGGAATTCTTACTGGTTTAGAATTGCCTGCAGGGATATCCTGACAAGTAGGCATTGCTTGAACGATAAAAAAATCTGCCATTATAACACCTTTATATTGGTTAAATAAAAGACTCTATTTAATTTATTAATTTTTTGTAAGTATAAAAATTAATTTTTTGTAAGATTTTTCAAACTTTACTTATTGCTGATTAACTTAGCCATTCTTGTTCTTCAGAAAAACTAACAATAAACAGCCGCATTCATAATTGAAAAATTCAATTATTTGAAAGCACTTTATATAAGGTTCACAGAAATAATAGAAAAATAATAATTGTCTAACTAATTACTTTCCGTAAAAATCAATTTTATAAAATTTAGGGTTCAGATGTTACAACAACAGTTTGTCCAAGTGTTCCCGGCTTTGGTTCGTTATAGAATATCCCTAACTCACTTGGAAAAAAGTACAAAGGTGTTGCTCCGGGAATTTGAGGATAATCAATTGATTTTTCTCCATCGAGAAAGAATTTGATAAAACCATTGCCTCCATCTGGACATGCAATAACAATTTTATTACCGGAAGGAATTCTTACAGGTTTAGAATCTCCGGCAGGAATTGGCTGGGAGGTATCGGTAACTTTAAGAGGAACTTTGGAATTTCCAATAGATACTTTTACTTTACCCGGCTTTTTAATTTTTGGCAGTTCATTTACTTTTTTCAGCAAATCTTTTTTTAATTTGGGCGACATAAATACTCCTTTAATGAAATAATTGAAAATTTACATGTTTAAATTAAAAAAAATTATTTATATTTTAAAATTATTTTTGCCAAAATCACTAAGTTTTATTATGAAACTAATAATTTTATTTTTTTGTCTATTTTATTTAGGTATTTTAACTGTTTCATTATATTCAAATAATGAATCAAAGAACATACGGAAAAGAATTAATAAAATAACAGACCTTGAGGAAAAAGTAAACACACTGAATAATCTTGCGGATTCACTTTTTACTATTTCGAAAGAGCAATCATTAAAACTATTTGATGAAGCACTTCAATTAGCCAAGAAAATAAATTATAATAATGGTATATGTGAAAATCATTATATTAAAGCATTTTATTTTCTTGATAACAATGAATTTCTTAATGCCCGCAGGGAATTTTTAGAATGTATGAAATATATTGACCAAACCGATTATAAAAAAATTCAGTCTTGTTTGGAAGCTTTGGGATATATTAATTATTCTTTGGGAAATTACAAAGGAGCTATTTCAAGTTATACAAAATTAAAAAATAATTATATCGAAAGCGGAGAAACTGATAAAAAGATATCTAAGATTTATACAAAAATAGGTAATGTATATTTAGAGCATGCTAAATACTATAGCGCCCAGGAAATGTATCTTAGGGCACTGGAAAGTGCAAAAAATGCAAATGATAAATGGTTACTATCTGATTGTTATGTTAATATTGGCATTGTAAAAAATTATTTGTGTGACTTTAAGGGAGCTGAACGATATAGCTTCAAAGCATTAAAGATTAATTATGAAATTAACAATAAACAAAAAATTGCAAATAATTTGGCAAACATTGGGAAAATTTATTTAAATGAATTAAAATTTGATTCATCGCTGGTCTACCTTTTCAAAAGTTTAGATATATTGAAAAATATGAATGAAAAGAAAGTCGAAGCCAATGTACTTTCCGTAATCTCTCAAATATATTTTCATAAAAAACAATATGACAAATCCTTAAAATATGCTCTGGATGCAAGAAAAACCAATTCAGAGATTAATAACATTACTGGTTATTATTGGGATTTATATAATATTTCCCGAATCTTTTTGAAAACAAAAACCAATATAGATGAAGCAAAAAGCTTTTTGGATTCAATATACTATTATTCGTATATTTCCGATTTACAATCACTGTTAAATTATACATATATTGGCTATTGCGAGTATTTTTATATTAAAAGAAATGTTGATTCACTATATTATTATTTTACAGAAAATACCGATTTACAAGATAAAATTTATCAAAGTGACATTAAAAGCGAAATTTCCAATTTAGAAGATAAGTTTCGTCTTGAAAAGGAATTGAGTGAAGAAAAAATCAATCAAATAGAAAAGAACAGAAAACAATGGCTTATCATTATTTCACTTATTACAGGAGCTTTTGCTTTGTTTCTGATAGCTTTTGTTATTTGGTGGGAACGGCGAAAATCGGAAAAACTTCTACTAAACGTTTTACCAAAATCTATTGCATCAAGATTGAAGACAAAGAAAAAATCTATAGCTGACAATTTCGAATCAGCAAGTATTGTATTTATTGACATTGCTCATTTTACATTCTTATCAAAAGATGCAAAACCTGAAAGAGTAGTTGAAGTATTAAATAATATTTATACAATATTCGACCATATTGCAGAAAAATACGGATTGGAAAAAATAAAAACTATTGGAGATTGCTATATGGCCGCCGCCGGTGTGCCACTAAAAAGAGATGACCATGCAGAAATTGCAGCGAATTTTGCATTAGAGGCAATGAAAAAAATGGAAGGATATGATACAGGTGACGGAACGATACTACATTTCAGATGTGGAATTGATTGCGGACCAATCGTTGCAGGTGTAATCGGCGAGAAAAAATTCATTTATGACCTCTGGGGAGACACCGTAAATACAGCTTCCAGAATGGAACAATATGGCGAAGCCGGAAAGATACATGTTACCAAAAGATTTAAAAATAAATTAGAAATTAAGGCAAACAGCAGACGGCAGACAGCAGACAGAAATTTAGTCATCAGTCAACAGTCAACAGTCGACCGGAATTTTAAGTTTGAGGAGAGAGGGGAGATTGAGATAAAAGGCAAAGGAATGATGAAAACGTATTTTTTAATGAATAACGAATAATGAATAGTGAATAATAGCCACGACTTTTAAGTCGTGGAAATGAAGAGACGAAACGGTTCGGGCTTTAGCCCAAATTTGATAAATTTTTCTAAGGAATGGTTTATGAAAAAAATTGTACTGATTCTTTTATTAGCTTTGATATTATTTGGTTGCGATACAAACCGAAAGAAGCCGCCAATGGCAAAAAACGGTGTTCTCGACTTGCGGGACTGGGACTTCGAGAAAGACGGTAATGTTTACATGTACGGTGAGTGGGAGTTTTATTGGAAAAAACTCCTAAAACCTGAAGATTTAAAAAATGATTCGATAAAACCGGATTTATATATTATTTTTCCTGGTCTTTGGGATACCCTAAAAATAAATAACAGGGAACTTGGTTCAGGTGGCTATGCCACTTTCAAGTTAAAAATAAAACCGCCTAAGAATCAGAAACATTTCGGTTTTTTCTTTTGGTCAAATTTTGCTTCAGGCAGAATATATGTTAACGACAATTTATTTGCGACAATGGGTGTACCTGACACTTCATTCGAGAAAACAGTATTTGCATATTCAAGATATCCTTGTGAATCTTTTATTACTGAAAAAGATGAAATTGATTTAATTATTCAAGTCGCAAATTTCAATGTATCACATCCCGGAGTCCCTACTGGTTGGAGATTTCAAATTACAAATTTTGAACAATATTTTTCAATTTTCAGCATGTCTTATGGTATGCATATTGCCTCAATTGGAATTCTATTCATAATTGGTTTATATCATCTTATAATATTTATTTATAGAAGAGATAATAAGCTCGCTCTGTTTTTCAGTCTTTTGTGCATATCAATTGCCAGTGAAAACTTTCTTATCGCAGGTTTAATTCATCCTCTTTATCCATATATTGATAGACCTGAAAATTTTGCATTAAATCAATTTTTAACAATATATTTATTAGGTTTTGTTTCAATTATACGAATTATTCTTTTTTTATATTTTTTTAAATTATATTTTCATGAATCATTTTCAAAGAAATTCTTTTATTTCATAATAATATTCTGTAATGCATTTATTTTATATTATTATTTTGTTATTATCAATCAAATGGAAGGTTGGGTATATTTTAACTTAATCTTTCTTATAACAATAATTTACTGTTTCTATATTACTGTAAAAGCATTTATAAAAAGAAAAGAAGGTAGCATGGGATTATTAATCGGTTACATACTTTTTTTAATCTTTTTTTTAAATTCCTTTTTCCAACCAATTGGTTTTACTATAATAACCGAATTATACACAACAAATGTTGCGCTGGTTTGTTTGACAGGTAGTATGGCAATTGTTTTAGCACGTAACTTTTCTACTGCTTTCAAAACAGTAGAAACACAAGCAGTCGAACTCCAACATCACAAGGAGCATCTTGAAGAACTTGTTGATGAAAGAACATTGGAGTTGACAATTGAAAAAGATAAATCCGATAAACTCCTTCTCAACGTTCTTCCCGAGCAAATTGCTCATCGCTTAAAACAAGGCGAAACACCTATAGCTGACCACTTTGAAGAAGCAAGTGTGATATTTATTGATATTGCTGACTTCACAAAGCTGAGTGCAAGGTCAAAACCGCAGGATATGGTAAAAATGCTGAATGATATTTTCTCCATATTCGATAAGATTTCAGATAAGTATGGTTTAGAGAAAATCAAAACAATTGGTGATTGCTTTATGGCAGCGGCAGGAATACCTATTCCGAGAAAAGACCATGCTGAAGCGATTGCTAAGATGGCGATTGAGGTAATGGACACTATGAAGGGGTATAGGGTTTCGGGTATAGGGGATAGGGTATTGGGTATAGGGGGTAGGGTATTGGGTATAGGGTTTGGGATTCAGGGTATAGGGGATGGGGTTTCCGAAACCCAAAACCCAATACCCGAAACCCAAGAGATTCAATTTAGAATCGGTTTGGACTGCGGTCCAATCGTAGCAGGAGTTATCGGCGAACAGAAATTTATCTATGACCTTTGGGGCGATATGGTTAATACTGCTTCAAGAATGGAGACGAATGGGGTTGTAGGGAAGATACAATGCACAGAAAGGTTTAAGAATAAATTGACAATTGATAATGGACAATTGAAAATGAAATTCGAGGAGAGAGGGGAGATTGAGATTAAGGGCAAGGGAATAATGAAGACGTATTTCTTAGTCAACAGTCATTAGTCGTTAGTAAATAGTCAGTAGAAAGGGGAAGGGAAAAGGGATTTTAAAACAATCGCATAGCGATTGAATGTTTGTAGAAAGCAAATTTTATCCAGGTTTACAATCCCTGAGGGATTGAACTATGGTAGCAGGGTTCAACCATGGATTTCAAAATCCGAGCGGGATTGAACTATTGGTTTTAAATTTATATTTTTAAATTGATTCAAAATTGAAATTGAAAATTTTGAATTCTCATTCAGCTAAAAGATTTACCCCTACTAAAAATTCTTTATGAACTATATGAACTGAATTACCTAATCAATTCCAGTTGTTGTTTAATTTCTTCATTCACCGGTTCAAAAGTTAATGATTTCTCCCATGCCTGAATAGCATCATCTTTTCTACCCAATTTGAGATAAATATGACCTAAATGTCCCAATACTTCTGAATTTTCCTCTCCTGTCCGAATTGCTTTTAATATGTAATCTAAAGCTAATTCGTAGTTTCCTAATTGATATTGTATCCATCCGTATGTATCGAGAAAAGATGGATTATCCGGCTCAATTTGTAAAGATTTCTGGCTCATGAGCATTGCAGTATCAAGCTTTTCACCTCGAACGGCAAGGGAATAAGCATAGTTGTTGTTAATTAATGCATTGTCAGGTTCAATAGATAAAATTTTTAGATACGCTATATCACAACTGTCATACTTTTTCAACTGGTCGTAAAGAAGTCCGATTTGACTCAATACTTCGATATTATTTGTATCAAGCGATAAAGATAAAAAGTATTCATTCAAAGCCAAATCATTGCTGTCCATATTCTGGTACACCAAGCCACGATAGAATGGAAAGGAAAAGCTATTTGGAAACTTTGGATTAAATTCATTAATTATGGATAGTGCTTTCTCGTATTGAGCATTACGTATGTAATATAAAGTAACTGCTAAAGAAATATCGGGAATAGTATCTGCTTTTAAAGCTCTGTTGAAAAATTTTTCTGTTAAAGCAGTATCCTTTATTTTATCGGCAAGGTATCCGGCTATCATGTTCATCCGCCAATCAAAGTAAAAATTGTTTTCAACATCTTTAAGTAATTTCGGGATGAATTTTTTTGATTCTTCGTTATTATCATCAAGTAAATAATTCGCAGTCAGATTATAAAAGTAGTTGATATCATCTTCAACAAAATTAATTCTGGCTGTATCGAGTACCTGAAATGCCTTTTGATAATTTGACCTATTAAGATAAGTCCTGATTAAAGCATCATAAGCTTCAGGTTTTTTCCCGGAGTACCGAATTAATTTTTCATAAGTGGAAATCATCTTTATTGTATCGGCTTTTTTTTCGTACAGCCCGGCAATTCTGTAAAGTATTTCCGGTTCTTCCCTTTGCTTTAAAAGGTCTTCGTAAAGCTGTATTGCTGTTTCAATATCGTCATATTCATATATTCTGGCTAAGTTAGATTTCCTGTGTCTTGTCGGTTCCAAATCATATATGGATTTGTAAACAGTTATGGCATCTTTGATATTATTCCTGTAAACATATAATTCAGTTAAAAGCTCCATTGCAGGAATAAAGTTCGGTTCAATATTCAAAGATTTAATAGTATTTTGAAAAGCTGATTCATATTTACCCAGCATCATGTAGCTTTTTGCAATTGCATAGATAATCGAAGCTGAACTATCATATTTCAATGCCTCCTGAAATTCAAGTATTGATTCTGCAAATTTATTTTGTTGTTGAAGTTTCGACCCCTCAATTACATGTTCAATAGCAAGTTCGTTAATTCTGCCGGTATCCAGTTGTACGAAATTTCTTTGTTCATTCAAAACAAGGTCATTGAATCGGGAATTTTTTTGGATATTTGTTGAACTGCATGATATTAAAAAAAGTGTAAATATAAATGCAATTAAAAAACTTAAAACAGAAAAATACCTATTACAAAATAAATAAAAGGTACTATTGACTATACTATTATAATTTATTTTTTTCATTAAGCAAAAAAGAAAATTAAAAATTGTCCAATTAATATAGAATAGACAAATTTAAGGTTAATTTAGTTTTTTTAAAAATTTCGGAATTTCATGCCAATTACTGCATTCAAAATCTGCTAAAGTTTCTTTGGGATTTTCTTTAACAAGGAAAGCACTTGAATCCCCATCAAAACGAATGGCTTTCATACCCAAATTTTTTGCACCAAGAATATCAGTTTTTTCAATATCTCCTATGTGCAGTGCATTTTCTGGATTACACTCAAATTTATCAAGAACAGTCATAAAAGCTTTTGGATTTGGTTTTGCAACTCCTGTTTCATCGCTAAAACTAAAAACATCAAAATATTTAAAAATTTCTTCCTTTTCAAGTATTTGTCTCAGAACGGAACCCGGAGAAAAACCCGTATCGGAAACTATTCCTAATTTAAAACCAGTGCTTAGTTCTTTCAATGATTCTTTAACTTCAGGAATAATTTTAGGAGGATGAACAAGAATTGAATTGGAAAATTTTTCAGCTATTTCTTTAATTGAGTCCTCATTTTTTGGTAAATTAAGCTTTTTCCAGAAAAAATTTACTAGTTCAACTGAAGAAGGTGTTCTTTGTTGATTCATCCAAACATGGTTGAAGTATTCCCAAGATGATTTCATTGCAGGTTCTAATTCTTCCTGTTTAATAAAACAGCCCAATTTATCAGTTTCCGTAATAAGAGCATTTAATCTGTATTTATTTCTTTCTAAACCCGAACTTGAATCGAAAATCGTATTCCAAAAATCTATTGTAATTACTTTTAAACTCATATATTTATTTCTTATTTTTTATAAAACTTAAAAATACACAATAATTATTTTTTAAAAAAAATAAAAAAATATTTTGAAACTTTCAGATAATTTCTTACGTTTGTATCGTTAAGAATGTACTTAACGTTAAAAACGATGTTGGAAATAAGAAAATTCAATATATGAAAGCAAAAATTGAAAAAGACAATCTGCAAATTGTTCAGGACTTTCTGATAGATGAAATGGGCAATTATGTAGAATCCTTATCCGGCAGAGTATTGCTGGGCAGGATTTGGGGGCTGTTATTAACAAGTCCGGGACCTGTTTCTTTAAAGGAAATGGCAAAAAAGCTGAATGTATCCAAACCGGCTGTTAGTTCAACAATAAATATGGGAATCCAATACGGTGTTTTTAGAAAACAGTATAATGCTGATTTTCCCAGAGAAAATTTCATGCAATTAAGATATAATTCAATGGAAATGCTGATTAATCCGGGGAACAGAAAACTTCAATTGCTTTATGAGAAATTTTCCGAAAGTGTAAAATTAATCGAAGAAATGGGTAATAAAAGGGAAAAAGATGAGGAATTAAAGCAGATTTACAATCGCATGAAATATCTAACAGAATGCTTCAAGATATTTTTAGATGAATATGAGAAAATGAGCAAAATAGTTGTTGATAAAATTAAGGATTTAGGAAAAAAATACGAAATTGAAGGAGATTTAAAATGAAAAAGATTATTGTGATACTGATTAACATTTTGTTTTGTACCAAGCTTTTTGCTGTTGACCCAGTGGCAATCATCAAAAAAGCTGAGAATATGTATAAGGGTGAAACTTCAAAAGGAATTTTTACTATGATAGTAAAAACACCTGAATACGAAAGGACTGTTAAGATGCAATCTTGGAACGATGGTAACGACAAAGCATTGATTGTTACCCTTGAACCTAAAAAAGAAGCCGGAAATAAATTGTTAAAGATTAATAAAGAGCTTTGGAGCTACCTTAAGAATACTGAAACTACGATGAAACTGCCCTCTTCGATGATGCTTCAATCTTGGAACGGTTCTGATTTGACTTATGACGATATGGTTCGTGAATCTGATTTGGTTGATGATTATGAATTGAAATATTTGTTAGATGAGAAAATTGCTGGTGAACTTTGCTGGAAATTTGAATTAAAACCAAGACCTGATGCACCGGTTGTTTGGAATAATATTTATTATTGGATTAGACAAGTTGACAATCTTCCTGCAATGATGCAGTTTTATGACGAGAAGGGACAAAAACACCGTACAATGAAGTTTGAAGATATTAAGAAAATCGGTGGCAGGACAATACCGACAGTCTGGACGATTATTAATAATAAAAAGGAAGGTAATGTAACAAAGTTCATTTACAATGAAGTTGAGTTTGATATTAAAATATCTGGAAGGATTTTTAGCTTCAAAGAACTGGAGAGATAATTGTTAATTGTTAATGGTTAATTTTTAATGGATAATTTTAAACTTTGTGAAACTTTGCGAAAAACTTTGAGTACTTTGCGTTTTAAAAAAGAATTTCACGCAAAGACGCTAAGAAGCAATGATGCAATGACGCAAAGACACAAAGACGTAAAGACGCAAAGTATTAATTAATTGACTGAAAATTGTAAAATTGAAAATTAAAAAATAGGGTAAGAAAATGTATTTTAAATTAGCATGGAGGAATATCTGGAGAAACTGGCGACGGGCTGTTATCACTATGGCAGCAATAATGTTTGCAGTGTTTCTGACTATTATCATGAGAGGTATGCAACTCGGTACTTATGATAAAAATATTCAGAATACACTTGAAATGATGACATCTTATCTTCAGATTCAGGTTGTCGGATACCTCGACAATCCAACATTACGAAAAACTTTCGATTATGATAATAAGATTAAATCAATTCTGAATAGTGAAGAAAAAGTTCTGGCTTATACTCCAAGAATCAATGCCGACGGGTTAATTGGAAATAAGACTAATTCATTCGGAACCGGTATTATTGCCGTTAATCCCGAAACCGAAATTAAAGTATCAAAATTACATGAACGTGTAAAAACTGGTGATTTCGTTAATTCAAAAAATATATATGGAATTGTCATTGGTTATAAACTTCTCGAAAATCTTCAGGCAAAAATCGGAGACGAGATTGTAATTCTTTCTTCCGGCTACGACGGCACAATGGGTAATTTAAAGTTTAAAATAATCGGTACTTCAAAGTTCGGACAAACAGAGTTTGACAAAATGTCCGTATTTATGCACATTGACGCCGCTAGAGAATTGCTTTCCATGGGGAACAAAATCAGTGCAGTTGCAATTAAAATTGACAATCTTCACAATGTTGATGAAGTCAAATCAAATTTGAATAATAAGTTAAATGCTGTGAAATTAAATAATGATTACAAACTTTCTGCATTTGACTGGGGTGAACTTTTACCTTCATTGAAACAATCGATAGAGTTCGACAATGCACAAGGAATTTTAACTCTTGGAATCTTATTAGCCATAGTTGCATTCGGTATTCTAAATACAGTTGTAATGTCAATTACAGAAAGATACAGGGAATTCGGAGTTCTTATAGCACTCGGAATGAGACAAATTAAACTAGCCGTCATAGTTTTTCTTGAAACAATATTTATCACTTTAATTGGAAGCTTTGTCGGCATTGTATTGGGGTATATTTTTAACTATTACATTGTGCAAAACCCAATCAAGTTTTCTGGAGAATTTGCTTCTATGTATGAAGAATTTGGTTGGGAAGCGGCAATGTATTCATCGTTGGAACCGAGTATTTTCATCAGTACTTTGATTTCAATTTTTTCGATAGTATTGATTGTTTACTTTTTCCCAGCATACAGATTAATGAAGCTGGAAGCGTTGAAGGGAATTAGATACACTTAATTTAATGTAGAATGATTTTTTAGTCAACAGTCGTTAGTCGACAGTCGTTAGTCAGGACAATTGAAGACGATTGAATGTAGTGAAAAACTCTGTGTGGCTCTGTGAATTCTCTGTGGAACTCTGTGGAATTGGTATAACTCAAACAGTTAAATAATAATTTCACGCAAAGACGCGGCTATAGAAAATAGAAAAAAGAAGATAGAAAAGAGAAAAACTATACTGTAAGGATTAAAAGGATATAGTTTGAAAATTTGTATTTTGAAAATTGTAAAATTGAAAATTATAATTAGGGTTGATTATGTTTATTAAAATTGCATGGCGAAATATTTGGCGGCACAAAAGAAGGTCAATGATTATTATATCATCAATTGTCATCGGTGTTATTGCTTTAATGCTTATGGACAGTATCAGTCGGGGGATGATGAAACAAATGCTCGAAAGATACATCATTGCTCATGTATCGCATATTCAAATTCATGATGAAGGTTTTGAAAATGATAATGATGTGCACAAAGTTGTTCCCGAACACAAGAAAATTGAAACACTCCTCGGTTCAACTCCATTTATTAAACACTATAGCAAAAGAGTATCTGTATTTGGTTTACTCAGCAGTGCAAATGCTTCTGCAGGTGTTGCAATCATTGGAATTCAACCGGATAAAGAAAGAAACATTACCGATATTCACTCAAAAATTATATCAGGAAAATATTTGTCGGGTAATCCCCATGAAATAGTTATTGGTGTAAAAATAGCAGAAAAGCTCGAAGTTGAAATTGGCGATAAAGTGGTTTCTGTTGCTTCTGATGTCGATGGTAATGTCAGCAACGAGTTGTTTAGGGTTGCGGGAATTTATAAAACAAGTGACGATAATTTTGATAAAACATATATTTACATTCCAATTCAAACAGCACAGAAAATGCTTGGGATTAACGATGGAGTTCACGAGTTTGCAATGATTACCAATAACTCAAAATTGGTCCCTCAGTATAAGGATAAATTACTTAAAGCAATTGATGGAAAATACGAAATACTTACATTTTGGGATAAAATGCCGATGATGCTAACTTGGCTCGATATGTACGACCAAATGATAATCATCTTCTACTTGATTGTCGGCTTTGCAGTTTTATTCGGAATTGTAAATATTATGCTGATGGCTGTTTTCGAAAGGGTACATGAATTTGGTGTTTTGATGTCTATCGGAATGAAAAGAACTAAAGTATTCACAATGGTTATTCAGGAAGCATTTATGCTTGGTTTTGTGGGTACGGTAATTGGTTTTGTACTTGGAATGGCAATATATTATCCTTTGTCGGTTTACGGAATTGATTTCAGCATTTACGCAGAAAGCTTGAGTTCTTATGGTTTGGGAAGTATTTTGTATCCAATGATGACAAAAGAAGTAATAATTTATACATTCCTAACAATGCCGATTGTTACTGTTGTTGGTGCGATTTATCCGGCTATGAAAGCAATAAGATTACAGCCGACGGAGGCGATGCGATACGTTTAGAAACTTCGTTTCTTAATGTAGAATGTAGAATGTAAAATGAAGTTAGTCGACAGTCGATAGTCGTTAGTCGACAGTAAAAAAACAATTGAAGAAGTTTAGATTTGTTGAAAAACTCTGTGTGGCTCTGTGAATTCTCTGTGAAACTCTGTGTAATTGATTTTATTCCGTTACAAAACAATATTATACAGAGAACCACAGAGTTGAAGACACAGAGTTCCACTGAGAGTAAAACAATTGTTCAGTGAAGTTGTTTATTTACGAATTAAGAATTGAGGGAACAATCGCAAAGCGATTGAATATTTGTAGAATGATTATTATTAAAGAAATACAATCCCAGAGGGATTGAATGTTGGTAACAGAAAATTATATGAATAAAATTGAAGTGATTTAATGAAAAGATTGATTTTAATATTATTATTGGCAATAACTATTTTATCATGTAGGGAAATTTATGATGAAATAAAAGAATGGCAAATTAACTATATATCTAAAATATTAAATAATCCGGAAAATATTTACGAAATTATTAGTACATGGAATAATTCTGGAACTTTCCAAACTATATCAAGTAAAAATTTTGTTATACAGGATTCATTAAAACAATATATTGATTACGTAAAAAAAATTAAAAGTTATGGTTATACAATTAAAATTCTTGACCCTTGGATGTTTCGGGAAGCAAATTCTAGAAAAGTTCATTTTTGTAACGAAATTCTTGTTAAAGCCAAAAACTATGATTTGTATATGGTCTTTCGATTCCAAACTGAGAGAAATAAATTTAATTTAGTAAAAATTGATACAAATAAATCATCAATTTATAAGGGAAAGAGAGATTTATCTCTAAGGGATACGGTGCTTAAAGAAAATGAAAGATTTGTTGATTTAATGTGTAAAAATCCTGAACAATTAATTAGTGTAATAGATAATAGCGATTATTTTTCAGAAATTTGTCGAAAAATTAATATGCCAGACGATTCTTTGAAATTTTATTCACGACATTTAAAAATTCTTATTGAATTTGGATATGAAATATACAACAGAAATACTTTTTATTTTAGTGATGCTCGAAATGTTACTGGAGGAATACCATTAGGAATAGATGACGAAATTGTAATCAAAGGAAAAGGTAAGGAATTATACATTAGCTTGTTATTTGTATCTGAGAACGATAAGGTAGTATTAGCTAATATGTTTAATGATAAAAGAACACTTACACAGCAAGTGAGTGAATTTAAATATCCCAATGAATAAAATAAATAACAAATAAAATAAATTTAAGGTTAACAATATGGAAATAATTAAAGTTGAAAATGTTGAGAAAATTTATCAGGATAATGGCGTGCCTGTCCATGCCTTGAGAGGTATTGACCTTGCGGTTAATAAAGGTGATTATATCGTTATTGCAGGTCCTTCAGGTTCGGGTAAGACGACATTGCTGAATGTAATGGGTACTTTGGATGTGCCTACAAAAGGACAGGTGTTTTTGGAAGGAAATGATGTCAGCCAAAAAAAAGCAAAAGAACTTTCGGAAATCCGGCTAACCAAACTTGGTTTCGTTTTTCAGGCATATAATCTTATTCCTGTTCTGACTTCCGTCGAAAACATTGAATTTGCAATGTTGCTTAGAGGTATATCAGCAAAGGAGAGGCATCAAAAAGCTTTGGCTGTCATGGAGGAACTTGGCATAGCAGAGTTAAAAAACAAAATGCCAAACCAGATGAGCGGCGGTCAACAGCAAAGAGTAGCAGTTGCAAGAGCGATTGTAAATGACCCTGTTATTGTTTTAGCTGATGAACCAACTGCTAATCTCGATTCAAAGACAGGAGATGTCCTGCTTGATTTAATGGAGAAAATGAATAAGGAAAAGAATATTACATTCATCTTTTCATCGCATGACAAGCAGGTTATTGACAGGGCAAAACGGTTACTTATTTTGAAAGATGGACTGATTGTTGAAGACAAGTCTTTTTAATCAGTAGAAAGTTCAAAAGTTTAAAGGAAATACATTTATTCGATTTAAGAACTCAGTGAGACTCTGTGGATTCTCCGTCGAACTCTGTGTAATTGATTTTTTCATTTAATTAAAAACAACATGACACAGAGATACACAGAGTTGAAGACACAGAGTTCCACAGAGGGTAATAAAAAATAGAATATAGAAGATATGAAGAAATATATCATAATAATTTTGTTGTTTGTGAATAGTAACTTATTCGCTGAGATTGAATTTGATTTCAACGGATATATTTATGATTTGCCATCGTACCAGAAAGTACCGGATACATTCAAAAGCATGGACACAAGTTTGAGTGGATTTGATAATTTTGTAATGAATATCACTCGTTTGAGATTCAGACCAAATGTAAAGTTCGGCGAAACTGGACGACTGACTCTGCATTATGAAATGGATGCTTTGATTACAAAATTCAATCTACCTTATTTTGGGAGCTACAAACAAACAAACAGACAGGTAGTTGATTTGAATTGGAAAATTGCCAATGAAGAAATCAGTTCAGGTGTGAATATTATAGCTAATCACTTTATTGATATGCTCTATTACAAACACTTCTTCGATTGGGGTGAAGTCGTTTTAGGCAGACAGGTTATTGCTTGGGGAGTTGGTCGTGTTTGGCAACCGACAGATTTGTTCAATCCGCTAAATCCTGCAAACTTCTCAAAAACTGAGCGGGATGGTGCTGATGCCTTGTCCTCGAAAATATTCATAGGTGATTTCACCGATTTGGAACTTGTTGCTAATTTCAGCGAGAAAATTAAAAATTACAACTATGGTGCAAGGTTCAGGACAAATTATGAGGAATACGATTTGTCAGCTACTGCCGGATACTTTGACCATAGAGCGGTTATTGGCGGATACTTTGCAGGAAATTTATTCGATGCGGGTTTTCGTGGTGAGGCAATTTATTCGATGAATGAGCAAGATGCAGATTCAAATTACATTAGAGGAATAATTGGTTTGGATTATCAGTTTCCTCATAATATTTACGCAATGATTGAATACCAATACAATGGTGAAGGCACACTAAACAAGAATGAATACCTGAATTATTTCGCAAGATTGATGAACGGTGAAATTCAAAATGTCAGCAGGAATTACCTCGCTATTATGTCTTCTTATCAGATTCATCCTTTGGTTTCTTCCTCATTAATGTCAATTACGAATCTGAATGACGGAAGCGGAATGCTTGGTTTATCTGTTGGTTACAATGCTCTTCAGGATTTGAATCTTGGATTAGGGACAATGTTTTTCTACGGTGGAACAGGAACAGAATACAGCTTTTATGCACCGGCTTTTTATTTATCGGCAGAATATTTCTTTTAATTCATTTATTCAATTTTTTTAAGATATTATACTTTTAATTATCTTTGTAAGAAAAAATTTTAAAGGATTAAGAAAATGGAAAGAATTGCGATATATCCCGGAACATTTGACCCGATTACAAACGGGCACATAGACGTTATTGACCGGGCAAGCAAAATGTTCGACAAAGTTATTGTTGTAGTAGCAATTAACTCAAAAAAAACTTGTCTTTTCAGTGAAGCTGAAAGATTTGAAATGGCTAAGGAGTCTCTCAAACATCTTGATAATGTTCTCGTTGAAATGCATCAGGGTTTGACTGTGGATTTTGCAAGAAAAGTCAATGCTTCAGCAATAATCAGAGGTATCAGAGCAGTATCCGATTATGAATATGAATTCCAAATTGCATTAATGAACAGAAAACTGAATCCTGATGTAAATACGATTTTCCTTCTTCCACACGAAAAATATACATATTTAAATTCAAGCATCATTAGAGAACTTTCCCTCTATGGAGAAGACGTTGCTGAATTTGTTCCTTTAGCCGTTGAAGAAAAGCTAAAAGAAAAACGAACAATTAAAACATTATAAAACTATTCGATAAAAATAAAGAAACCCTTAAGGTAAAACCTTAAGGGCTTCTCTTATATTATCGGGAGTTATTATTTAACAACTCTCAACTGTCTTGTCAACATCATATTTCCGGATTTCAGTACTATGGTATATAAGCCGCTGTTTACACTGCTCATATCCATTTCCATCACTCCGTTGCTGATTTCATATTTGACTTCTATGTTTCTGCCATTGACGTC
>JAZDIP010000101.1:0-31091 GCA_043804925.1 bacterium
AGAATCGCTTCGTAAAAGCCAAATGCAGCTCTCTAATGCATTGGAAATTGCACATCTTGGTCCCTGGGAATATGATGTCAAAAAGGATGAATTTACGTTCAATGACCATTTCTATAAAATATTCCGTACTACGGCAGAGCAGGTCGGCGGATATGTAATGACGTCAGCAGAGTATGCCCGGCGTTTTGTCCATCCGGATGATATGCAAGTGGTAGGAGAAGAAATCCGAAAAGCTATAGAAACTACAGACCCCAAGTTCAACCGGCAAATAGAACACCGATTCTTATACTCCGACGGAACAATTGGTTACATAAATGTCCGGTTTTTTATAATAAAGGATAAAAATGGAAATACCGTTAAAACCTATGGTGTGAATCAAGACATCACCGAGCGCAAAAAAGCGGAAGAAGAACTGATTTTAGCAAAAGAAGAAGCCGAAAAACTTAGTAAGATAAAAGGCAATTTCCTTGCTAACATGAGCCATGAGATGCGAACTCCCATGATTGGCATTTTGGGTTTTGCCAAACTCCTCGAGAGTGAACTTCATAAAGTTGACCAAAAAGACATGGCAAAAATGATAGTTTCCAGTGGAGACCGGCTGATGGAAACTCTTAATCTGATACTTGATTTATCGGCTATTGAATCTAATAAGGTTAACATCTGCTTAAACGAAGTTAGCATACCATTTGCCGTTTATGATTCTGCAGAGCTTTATCAACCTATTGCAAACAGAAAAAACCTGTATTTACGGACAAATATAATTGATGAGGAAGTAACTGCAAATCTCGATGAAAGTTTATTGAACAAAATTCTAAATAACCTAATCAATAATGCAATTAAATATACAGATAATGGAGGTTTAACCGTTGAAGTAGATTCTGAAATAATTGGTGACGAAACAAATGCTGTGATAAGAGTTATTGATACAGGCATTGGAATTGCAAAAGAGTCTCAGGAAGTAATTTTTGAGGAATTCAGGCAGGTAAGCGAAGGCATCAGCAGAAATTTTGACGGTACCGGACTTGGTTTGACTATTACAAAAAAGAATGTTGAAATAATGGGTGGCACTATTACAGTCGAAAGTGAAGTTGGAAAAGGTTCAACATTTACAGTTAAATTCCCTGCTATGAGTTGTGGCACAAAGGTATCAGACAAATCTAAATCCAAACAAGAAAAAGCAGAAGAAGTAAAAAAACCAAAACTACCGAAAATCCTTCTTGTCGAAGACGACCTTCCAAGCCGTATTCTCACAGAGAGATACTTAAGAGATTTATGCGAGATTGACTATGCATCAAACACTGATAAAGCAATCGAAATGGCAGAGAAATATAATTATCCTGCTATATTGATGGACATAAACTTAGGAAAAGGAAAAAGCGGATTGGACGTTACGGAAAAATTACGAGGTATGAAAAATTATAAAGACACACCAATAATAGCTATGACTGCTTTCGCTATGAAAGGAGACAAGGAAGAATTTCTCAGCAAAGGATGCAGTGATTATATATCAAAACCTTTTGATAAAGAAGATATTGTAGAAAAAATTGATAAGATATTAAAAAATATTGAGACATAAAAATGTTTAGATAGTTTTCAAATACAAAATTACAGAAATATCCAGTGGAAATTGAAACATACAAACTGAAATATATCTTGTAAATTCCTTCGGCGTTAGAGTAAAAACAATTGTCAGCAAAGAAGCAAGCAAAGGAATTTACAGTGTAGATACAGATTTAAACGACATCGGCTCCGGCTTGTATTTCATTATTCTGCAAACACCGACATTCAGGAAAGCGGAGAAGGTGGAGATAGTTAAGTGATAATTAATGGTAAATTTGTATTTTTGTTTTTCAAAAGTTCAGTGGTAATGTATTGGTACTTAAATGTTACTTGCTATATGTAACTAATTGATATATATAAGATAAATTCCCCTCTAAAAAGAGGGGGTTAGGGGGTGTGTTAAGGAGAAACATTATGAAAACAAAAATATTAATTTTATTCGCAGTTATCGTAGGGACATATTGCAATGTGTCCCTACAGGCACAGGAACCGCTTCCCGATATAGTCTGGAACAAATATATTGATAATGCAAAAGTTGTTAAGTTTAGTCCAGATGGACAAAATGTTTTTATCGGAGTTAGAAATGATATTTTACAACTCGATGCTACAACCGGAGAAATTGTAAGAACTATGTATTATCATAAAGCTCGAATTAAAAATATTTGTTTTTCTTCAACAGGTGATACAATAATATCATCCGGTGATGATGGCAGAATAGTTCTTTGGGATTACAAAACCGGTGATACAATAGAATATATTAGTGTTTTACGTGATATTAATATTGGAGCAGAATCTGATGCGTCATTCACACCAGATGGGAAAAGAATAATTACTTTAACCGGACTTATTGGCATTGATAAACCTCAAATTCTTATTATTAACATCGAAACAAAAGAGGTTATTAAAACTTTCATCGGAACATACAGTCAAACAGATAATTTGGCAATATCTAGTGATGGCAAGTATTTTTCTTTTTGGGATTTCCGAGGAACTAAAGGCATCCTTTTCTTAATGGATATGAATACATACAAAGAAATTGCAAGGATAGAATATCCTGATGATGGTCTATATGATAATGCTTTTTCATGGGACAGTAGAATACTTGCTGCCATGACTGACCGAAATGGAATATTTCTTTGGGATATAGCAACATTAAAGTTAATAAAGAATTTTAGATTCAATAATATCCTTGATTTAAGGAATGGAATGAGACGAGTCAGTTTTTCAAGAGATTCAAAGAATATAATATTTGGTTATTATGACTATGATGATTATGACCCAAATAAATTAATTGTATGGAATATTGAAAAAGATACGTTGGTTTATGAATACTCTTGTTCAGGAACAAAATCAATTGATATATCAAAGGATGATGATATTATAACAGCTGGATTTGTTTTTATGGAAGGAGATTATGTTTATTTACTCAGACCAAATTGGAAAGTAACAAAAGTTGAAGATAATTTCACAAATAATTTAAAATATTCCTACAACAACAGCATACTAAAAATATTCTTCGATGAAGAATTGTTTGAAAAACCGAAAATTAACATTTATAACATTTTGGGCGTAGGGGCGAACGGCCGTTCGCCCGTACAGCATTATTTATCACCCCTACAAAACGGCAACGAAATCGAAATTGATTTGGAATATTTGACATCAGGAGTTTATTTTGTAGTTGTGGATTTTGCGGGAAAAAGGAGTGTGGTGAAGATATTGAAGGATTAATAATTTTCTAAATCCGAGTATGTAAAGGAGAAATATTATGAATACCACAGTATTAGATAAAATGACAGAAACACAACCTGTGGCAATCAATGCCTGGGCTAAGGATAGAATGATTTATATTGAACTGACTGATTTTCGGATAATAGCTTTCCCTGCCGATAGGTTCATTATATTAAAAAATGCAACAAATGAACAATTGCAGAAAGTCGAGCTGCGATTGAATGGTTTTGCATTGCGTTGGGAGGAATTGGACGAAGATATTACAGTAAAAGGTATTTTGGAAGGTCGGTTCCAGCTTTCTCAATAAAAATCTTCCTCTTTTTTTGAGACGTTTTTGCTGTTTTTGTGTCTTTGTAGTAAAAAGGAATGCAGAAATGAAAAAAGTATTACGAATTTGTCAAATCTTGATTCTCACAGGAATAATTTCATTCTTGTTTTCTTTAAATGCTAATGGTCAGACTTATCAAGATTCTTGCTTTAGACTTATTTGGGAACATAATCCAGATAAAGAATATTATAATCCTGATTCTGTTATGTACGATTCATGTGTATGTGGAGATGTCTTTGAATATTTTTATAATAATGATAGGACACTTCCTAAACAATATTTTTATGCAAAAAAATGGTTTATTGTAGATCTTCCATTTGGAGCATTAGATGTACCACAAGGCTCTCCTGATACTATTATAACAAGATTATGGTCGGATATTAGTACTACATTTTCAAACTTGCGTTCTGGTTTGGAAGAAATGGAAAACATTTTTGGAACTTATATTTTACAAAAAAGGTTTCCAGATGATGTTGATTCATCTATTGGTACAAGTACTGTATTTTTAATAAAATTTGATAATTATGTTCACATTGATAATGTCATTGATTCCCTAAAAAATATAACGGACATTATGAATACAGGATATTTGAGAAAGTATGATTTTAATCCATTTATTTCCGTTAAAGATAATTTATTAATAAATAAATTTGTACTTTTCCCTAATCCCGCAAGCGAATATATCGAAATAATTGTAGGGGTGAACGGCAGTTCGCCCGTACGGAAACATGTTATTCAAATATATAATATTTATGGGGAACAATTATTTGAACAGGCAACCAGATTAAACCGGAACAATTTGCCCCTATGGATTGATGTTTCTGGATTTCCAAACGGAATATATTTTATCCGTATTGGTGGAAATTTTCAAAAGTTTGTAGTATTACGAAATAACTAAATCAAATTAATCATTTAATCAGATTAATCAGTGGTTAAGACAATGGATAATGAATGAATAGCCACGAGTTTCAACTCGTGGATATATGAGTTTTTTCCGGTTCCCGGACTTTAGCCCATTATGTTTCGGTGGCTAAAGCCGGAAGTTCGTTGTTCATTTTTCCACGACTTGAAAGTCGTGGCTAGTGAAAAAATCCCAAAAAGTTTTGTAAGTTGTTTTAAAAATTTGATTATTTTTAAATTGATTGCAAATTGCAAAATTGCAAAATTGAAAATTATATTAACTGACAACGGATAACTGAAAACAGATAACAATGATATCTTTACTTGACATAGAATATCCAAGAACACCCGTGATTCTTATTTTTGATACAAATCAAAATCATCTGAAAGAGACAGGGGATTTATTGAGTGATACGGGATACAAGGTATTTTTAGCTGATACAGCGAATTCAGTTCAACACCTTCTTCAAATATCGCAACCTGATATAATCGTTGTGAATATTGAGACTTCGGCTTCAATCGGCTTTAAAATATGTGAAAACATCCGAAATATCGGTATGTGTCCTGACACGCCAATTATATTTATTGCATCCGAAATAAATACAAGTGATATATTAAGAGGATTTAAATTAGGTGCTGTTGATTACATTGTCAAACCATTTGAACCGGCAGTATTTTTTGCCCGGCTGAAATCACACCTGATGTTGAAATTTTCACGTGAAGAATTGAAGAATACTACAATACAATTGAATAATATCAACCGTGAACTAGCAAAAATATATTCTGAAAAAGACAAGTATTTATCCATAATCTCGAAAGAACTGCAAACTGCTTCGGATTATGTTATTTCAATTTTACCTTCACCTGTAAACAAAGGTTCGATAAGAACAAGTTGGAAATTTGTTCCTTCAACAAAATTAGGCGGTGATTCTTTCGGTTACCATTGGGTTGACGATGAGCATTGGGCAGTGTATTTGTTGGATGTATGCTATCATGGTATAGGTCCTGCATTGCTTTCCATATCTGTCCTGAATACTTTAAGACAACAAAACCTGAGAAAGACTGATTTCAGGCAACCTTGGGAGGTTTTGACTTCTCTTAACAAAGTTTTTCAGATGACTGAACATAACGAGATGTATTTTTCAATCTGGTATGGAGTTTATAATAAAAAAACACGTTTGATGAATTTTGCTTCGGCAGGACATCCTCCTGCTTTGTTGCTTGATTCTAAAGGAAATGACAGCTACTTGTCTTCAAAAAACATACTAATTGGGGTAGATGAGGATTATGTATTTAAAGAGCAGACATTTAAAGTTACAAAGTCCTCAAGGTTATATATTTTTTCTGACGGTGTTTTCGAGATTTTGAAAGCTGACAAAAAACGTTGGACACTTGAAGAATTTAACAAGTTTTTGATTGAATCATCAAAGAAAAATAGCGAAGAAGGAACATCACTTGAAATGGACGATGCCTATAACCACGCTATTAAATTGAGGAAAGGCAGAAAGCTCACTGATGATTTTTCAATACTTAAAGTCTCTTTTCTTTAGATATATAATATTATTTTCTGTAATTTTGAAAGTTTATAATAAATTTTCTGAATGATTAATTTCAACTATTATTAAGGAAATGATAATTCAGTTAAAATTGTCATTCCGGGCGAAACAGAATGAATCGAAGAATCCATTGATTTTTGGAACATGGATTACTCAATAGATTCGGAATGACAAAAAGAAAATAAAAAACATGGCAGAAAAAAAATTAAATATATTGTTTTTAACGGCAAGGTTTCCTTTTCCGGTAATCGGGGGAGACCGTTTAAAGCCGTATCATCTAATCTCATATTTGGCAAAGCATCATAATTTGACTCTCGTAACATTTTATCACGGAGGTAAACCTCCCGATGAATATAAGAAAGCTATATCGGATTTGGGTGCTGAACTTTTTGTGATTCCTTTGCATACTTTTAGTGCAGGTTTAAAAGCTTTTTCAAAAATATTTAAATTCCCGCTGGAAATTGGATTTTACTCAAGCAAAAAGTATTTTCAAACTGTAAATGATTTATTAAATTCAAAGCAATTTGATTTATCTTTTGCTTTTTTCATGCGAACCGCAGAGTATCTTAAAAACAAAAACATTAAAAAAGTTCTTATAGCCGAAGATTGCCGGACACTTTACCAGAAAAGGTCTTATGAAACGAGCAGTAATTTCATTCAAAAAATCGTGAGATTTTGGGAATACAAAATGCTTCAGCAGTATGAACCCAATATCGTTAATTGCTTTGACGCTACAACTCTGGTTTCAGTTCAGGATATCGGAGCAATGGAAAAGCAAAATCCAAATGGCTCTTACTTTTTGTTAACCAACGGTACAGATATTGATTATTTCAAACCAAAAGAAGGCAGCGAAAGAGAAGATATTTTATTTGCAGGCAAACTCGATGTTTGGGCAAATCAGCTGATGGTACAAAAAATAATAAATGATATTTTGCCCGAAATCCACAAAGTTTTGCCCGGCACAAAACTTAAAATTGTTGGTGCAAATCCTCCCAAACAGGTTTTGGATTTACGTTCGGATAAGGTTCAGGTAATTGCCAACGTACCGGACATGTTACCTTATCTTCAAAAAGCATCCTTGTTTCTTCATCCGCATAATGGAGGTTCAGGTATCCAAAATAAATTAATCGAAGCGATGTCTTCAGGTTGTCCTGTTGTAACAACTCTAACAGGAAATCAGGGCATTAACGCAGAACACGGAAAAGAAGTATTGATTGGAAGAAATAATACCGAGTTGGCTTCTCATGCCGTACAGATATTGCAAAACAAAAGTTTTGCAGATAGTTTGTCAAAAAATGCAAGGGAATTAATTGTAAGAAAGTTATCATGGGATACAGTCTATAGTGAACTGGATAATATTATTGACAAAGTTTTAAAGAAATAAATTTAACGTTGAAATATGTGTGAAAATTGTTTGATGGAAAATTCTAAAATTGAATATAAAAAAGCGATATTCTTTGATAGGGACGGTGTTGTGAATATGAGAGCTGTCAAAGACTATATTAAGAATGAGGATGAGTTTCAGTTCCTGCCTGATTTTCTTGATTTTTTTCAGAAAATAGTTAAAACGGATTATCTTGTTTTTTTAATCACAAATCAGCAGGGTGTCAGTAAGGGATTGATGACTGAGGAGCAATTGCAAAGTGTTCTTTCATTTATGCAGGAACGTCTGGTTGAGAAATTCGGCAAGGGCTTTGACGATATTTTTTATTGTACTGATTTGGCAGATAGCGGAAGTTATTTCCGGAAACCCAATCCCGGTATGATTATGAATACAGTTGACAAATGGAATCTTAATGGACAAAAATCATGGGTAATCGGGGATTCTCCAAGTGATGTTACTGCAGGCCGCCGTGCAGGTTTGAAAACGGTTTTATTGGGTGATTATAAAATCGAAGATATATCCGATGCTGACTATATCATAAAAAATCTTTTTGTAATTGAAGATTTTGTGCCTATTTTAGATTGACTTTATAAATAAATATTTAATTGATAACTAAACGAATCGATGAATGCTTGAATTTTTAAATGGAGTAATTGCTTTTCTGCAAACGGTGCCTTGGTATTTGGTACTTCTTACTGCATTTTTTATCACAATACTGGAAAATGTCTTTCCTCCGTCACCAAGCGATTCTGTGATTATTTTCACAGGCACATTGGTTGGCATAGGTACTGTTGGTTTGATTCCGCTGTTAATCGTAACCACAGCCGGTTCCATAGTTGGATTTGTTATTATGTTTTATTTGGGAAGATTTGTCGGGCATAGAATTATTAAATCAAAAAGAATAAAATTTATTAACGAAGAAAACATAAAACGTCCTAATAAATGGATTAATAAATATGGGTATTTCATTATTGCTCTCAATCGCTTTTTATCAGGGACGAGAGGAGTCGTATCCTTTCTTGCAGGCATGGCTGAGTTAAAGCCAACTTATACAATTTCCTTAGCCGGAGCGAGTGCTTTAATCTGGAATTTCATATTAATCTATCTTGGAATGGTATTGGGGAAAAACTGGCGGAGAGCAGAGCAATACTTAGAATCTTACGAACAGTTTATTTTACCTGCCATAATTATTATATTGCTTATTGTATTCATCAGATTTGTTATAATGTATTTTATCAGAAAGAGAAAAGCAAAAACTTGAAAAGTTGTTGTTTGAATCGGGTTTATTTATTTTTATACCAGCTCCAATATTTTATCAATCAGCATGTCGGGTTTGACTGTAAAGTCTGCTGCCCTAAGTTCTGAAGCTGAAGAAACAAGTTCATCGAAGACTAAATTTGTTTTATCCACTAAAATATTTTTTGAACCGGCTCTTTTCATTTCCAAAAAGCCGTGAATACCGTCTGCAATATTTCCTGACAGTAAAACACCAATTGTTAGATTAGGTGCTTGTTCGGCAACTGAATGCATAAGAACATCAATTGACGGTCTTTGTCCGTTGATTTTTTCTCCGTTTTCAACTACAACTTCGAATCTGTTGCCAATTTTAAATACTTTTGTGTGTAAATCACCCGGAGCTATTAAAACTCTTCCGGGTTTGAAATTATCCTTGTTGACTGCTTCCCGGATTTTTACTTTGGAAATTTCATTCAACCGGTCAGCAAAAGTTTTTGTGAAACCGGCAGGTAAATCAGTAATCACTATCATACCGGGTATTTCAGGAGGTAATTGTGTAAGGAATTTCTTTAAAAAAGGAATGCTCCCGGTTGATGAACCTATAACTATTATTTTATTTTTTAAAATCTGCTCATCCTTAATTATTGCTTCCGGTTTTCTTGCATTACCGAATTGATTATCCACATTCAAATTTTTAATTTTTGCTTTAGGAACCGACTTTAACTTAATGGTTAATTCGCTAAGCATTGATTCTATTCCTTTTTGTATGTCTGTTGGTGGCTTAATGACAAAATCAAGTACTCCGAGTTCAAGTGTTTGCAAAGCTAAGTGTTTTCCCTTTTGAGTCTGTGAAGTTATTGCAATTACAGCTATGTTTTCCTGTTGAATAAATCTGCGTAGAAATTCCATACCGTCAAGACCTATTAATTCAATATCTATTATTAATACTTCGGGTTTTTCGGACATAATCAAGGATTTGAGAGAAAAAATATCCTGTGCAATCCCAATTATATCAATATATGATTCTTGAGACAGTCTATTTTTTATTATCTCACGTAATTCGTGATTATCTTCAGTAATTATTATTTTCATTGTTTTTCAAAAATAAATTTCAAATATCAGGATACAAAAATACAAATTATTATTTAAAAAAATACAGACGGCAGACAGGAATTAGCAATTAACAATTAACAATTAACAATTAACAATTAACAATTAACAATTAACAATTAGCCATTAGCCATTAATTTCATATCTTTCCAGTTTGAAAGTTTCGCCTAAGTAGCGTTTTCTTACTTCCTCGTTGGATGCTATTTCTTCTGCTGTTCCGGAAGTATAGATTTTTCCGTCAATCATAATGTAAGCTCTATCGGTTATCGACAAAGTTTCGTGAACATTATGGTCGGTTATAAGGACACCAATGCCTTGAAGTTTAAGCTTACGAACCATTTCCATGATGTCCTCAACAGCAATAGGGTCAATTCCTGCAAATGGTTCGTCCAATAAAATAAATTTTGGACTTGAAGCCAAAGCTCTTGCAATTTCGCAACGTCTGCGTTCTCCACCCGAAAGGAGATATCCTTTGCTTTTTCTTATGTGTTGAATTCCGAAACTTTCCAAAAGCTCTTCCAGCCGTTGTTTACGAGCTTTTCTGTTCATGGTTTGCAGTTGTAAAATTGATTTGATATTATTTTCCACCGATAGTTTTCTGAATATGGATGCTTCCTGTGGCAGATAACTGATTCCAAGATGCGAACGCTTATACATGGCTTTAGAGGTTATGTCTTTCCCTTCAAGTTCAACTATGCCTGTATTTGGATTTATCATTCCGACAATCATATAAAAAGTTGTCGTTTTACCTGCACCGTTTGGACCGAGTAATCCCACTACTTCTCCTTGTTTCAAATCCAATGAAACATTTTTAACCACAGTCCGTTTCCCGAATTTTTTTACAAGGTTTTGTACCCTCAAATGGCTCAAATCTCCTGCAATCCGCTGTCTGTGGTCATCCTGAACTTGTCGAAGGATTTCCGGTTGTCCTATTTCTTTATCCATTGTCAATTAATCAAATCGGTTTTAAAAATAATTTCTTAGTTATCTTTTGTCCGCTCCTATTTACCAATAGATTAAGCGTCTGCCCAGCCACTCCATCATAGACGTTAATATAGTAATCATCGAGTTTAATCACAGGAGTTCCGTCAATCTCTAAAATTATATCTCCCGGTTCCAAACCTGAGTCCTCTGCTGGAGAGCGCCTGTTGATGCTATAAATAACTACCCCTTCCTTAATATTTGTTGTAAGGTACCTGGCAATTCTGTCATCTATTTCGCGGACTTCCATCCCGATTGCAAAATTACGATTAATTGTCTTATTTTTGGCAAGTATATCAATTACTTTTTTTACTCTGTTGATTGGAATAGCAAATCCAATGCCGATTGAGCCGGCTCCTTTTTGGTCCTGTGCAGTAGAAAATATTACTGTATTCATGCCAATAACTTCTCCCAGTGCATTAACTAAAGGACCGCCTGAGTTGCCTGAACTTATTGCCGCATCGGTCTGTATCATGTCTTTATAAACTTTTTTATCATAAAAAAGACTTACTCCATAATTTGAAACGACTCCTACCGTAACTGTTGGCTTGGAATTTATATCAAACAATCCGAATGGATTTCCCATAGCTATTACCCATTCACCTGTTATTATGTCATCCGAACTGCCAAATTTTATATAGGGGAAATTTTCTCCTTTGATTTTCAGCAAAGAAACGTCGCTTATCCTATCCGAACCGATTATTTCAGCATCATACTTTTCTCCGCCTGCCATGGTAACAACAACTTTACTTGCATTACCGGCAACGTGATGGTTTGTCAAAATATATCCGTCCGGAGAAATGATAAATCCTGAACCTAATCCCTGAACTTCATAATTTCGGTAACGTGGTTCACGACTGTATCCAAAAAATCTTTGAAAAAACGGATCGTCAAATATTGGGTCCCTGTATTCAACCTTTCTAACTTCGGTAACATTTATTCCAACAACAGCAGGACTGCTTTTGGCAACTGCTTCCGTTATTGCATTTCTTCTCGAATGAGCTAAATTATCATACAAACTGTCAGTGTAAGAAGCTTGTTCAGTATCATTTAACTTCCGGTTACTTTCTATATATATCTTTCCATTATCCTTTGAAAACAGTTTAAAATTGCTATAGTATCCAACTGATAGTAAAGCAATTAATAAACCTGCAACTTTTATATTCATCTTATAGTCTCCACATAAATTGTCAATTAAATAAATTGTCAATTTTTTATCATCTTTTCTCCTTCAAATAAATTCTAATAAAAATTAGATAAATTTCAAAAAATACTGATTCCGGTTAAAATATACGAAAAAGGAACAGAAATAATTTATGGCAATAATAAAAACTTGTTTCAGGAGATTTTATTGTTTCACCCGATAATATGAGGGTGATGACAGAAAGATAGATGAAGACAGCAATTTGAAATGAGAAATTTGGAATTGATTGAAAATGCTCCTATCCCGACATGGATTAGATTATAGTAACACAACGAAACACAAGCAGTCTTTTTCCAGTCAGGGAATAAACTATTTCACGCAAAGACTCCACTGTCAGAACGCTGATTGTAGCTGATTGAACTGATATCGCTGATTTTTTGCTATTATCTTTTCTTTGTTTTTGGTTTACTGCTTGATGACTTCAATTGCTTTTTCTAAGAAATCATCCTTGCCTTCTTGTGCTGCTTTTATTGTTTTGTTTACAAAAATATCCGGTTCTACACCTTTTATATAAAACCTTGAACCATCTTCGTTGGTTACTTTCATACCTGAAAAACGTACCGAAATATTACCTGGTAGAGTAAAAGAGTTGACATTACCGTTTGCCCCGGCAGTATATTGGCCAACTAATATTCCTAAACTATTACTTTTTATTATTGAAGAGTATGTTTCTCCTGCACTGATTGTTCCATTATTAATAATAAAAACTTTTTTACACTTTATATATGGTGTTTTTTGTACATACTGATTATTAAATATGTTGAATTTTAATTTATATCTGTCCGGATAAATAATTAGCGGAATACACCAATTTGGCGAATTAATGGTTTTATCAGTAAAATGAGATAATAACCCAAAAGTTCCTGAATTAGGATAGTCACGCAAATCTATTATCATACCTTTGGCATTCTGAAATTTTCCCAGATTATTCTTAAATTCTTCAGTTGTTATTCTACCGATATTAATGTAATATAAACCTCCTTTTGTTTCCTGTTTATCAGAATCAATTGCAGTAAATGATCTTTTTTGGGAATCTTTCATCCACCAAAATGTACCTAAAGTTATTCTTGCTACTCTTATTTTTGTATTCTTCTTTGAACGTTCCAAAGATAAATCCACACTATCTTTTATATCACCTTTTCCTAATAATCCGTAATTAAAAAACAACCAATGCTTCGATTGTTGAGAGCCGCATATCCTTTTTTCTCCTATTTTAATTACATTTGTTATTGGAATATTATCAATATGCGATATAAAATCACCCGGCTTGATTATCAATGAATCATAGGTTTTTCTGACAATCACTTTTCCATCAACCCAGTCTGCTATTAACGGTAAAGTACCGATTGGGTAATTTTCTTCAGAACTGACATATATATGACCATCTTGAAGCGGTTCCAGCATCATTTCTAAGGTAGTTTTAAAATCTTCAGGACTTGGATAAGAAAATGCTCTCTCCAAAGCATTTTTCAATGCCTCATCCCAATTTACTTTTAAATATTCGAAATAAGGAAAGAAATGCTGAAATACATTCCAAGTGATTATCACATCAGAAAGCCGAACATTCTCATCATTTAGAGAGTAGTGTTTTTTATTGGAAGTTTTCATATTTGCCAGTAAATATTTTGATGTGTCAAGTGGATATTTACTATTTTTTCCTAAAGTTCCGTTTTCATTACTTAATAACACCAAAGGTATTCTACATCTTAATCCATTGCCTAAATTCTTTTCAATTACTTCACCAATTTTAGGTATTGTTTCGAATACTTGACCATTAATGAAACCTTTTGTATTAGAAATTTGTAAAGAGTATTTACCTGATAGTGGGTTTTCCTTGTTTGCAGTAACTTCAAATAAATTTTTTCGAAGAAGCCAGTCAATAAGCTCACCATCTTTATCATATTCCTCAAAACCTGAGTTTGAAAATTTTACCTTTTTTTGAGTACTATTGTTATTTAAAAACATTTGAAAATCATCAACTATTACCTTACCCTGTCCGGAAAAAGAAAAACCTATATTCAGATGAGTTGCATTTTCTAAAATTGGTAATTTAAATTCACACTCATGTAATCCATTTAATTTAATTGTGTCTGCTTTGAATATCATGTTATTTGCATTCTTATCTTTCATCAAATAATTTGATGCATAAAAAATAAAATTGCTTTTTGAGTCTTTAAAATCTGTTTTTACTTTTATTTTGAAAATAATTTCTTTGTTTTGATATTTTGATGCATCCAAGACTCTATAACAATAAAAATCATTATTCATTGAGTCTGATTGACGATTAGTTCTAATGCTGCTGTATAATGAATTCTTGTTATCATTTCCAAAACCATAATGCTGCCAAGTTACAATTTGTAAATTTGAGTCCTTAAGAAATTCAATTTTTTCCGGTTTTTCATTCGATTTGTAAATTTGAATTGTTGGAGCTATAGGATAAAAAAGTTCTTGTAGTATTTCTTGTAATTCGTCATTACTTTTTGCATTTTTAACTTTCTCAACACCATTAACGACAAACCAGTCCCAATCAACTAATGATGCTTCATCGCTTGGATGGAAATAACGAACATATCCATAGAGTTTTGCAAATGTTCTTAAATTGCTAATCGTTCTCTTTTCATTATTCTGCTTAAAATCGCAACCATTCACGAATGTCAAACAGATTGCTATTATTAAAGAAATTAAACGAAAAAAGAATAAGTGTTTTCTGCTTTTCATCTTTAACTCCTATGAAAAAATATTCAAACTCTACTCAAAGTTCTTGTTTTAATTAATTGAAGCTCAAAAAAAAAAAAAATTACGAACAAAAGAATTTAAAAGCAAATGTAATTTTCAATTGTCAATTGTTAATTGTGACCGTTGACTGCCGACTGTTGACTAGCGACCGTTGTCTGCCGACTAACGACTATTGACCATTGCTATACTTCTCATCGAAATGGGAGAGGAACCATTCGTCTAAAATCTTTTTGCTGAAACGCCATTCCTTTCCGAGCTTTGCCGCTGGGATTTTTCCGCTTTGTGCCCATGTATATATCGTCTGCGGTTTCAACTTCAGATATTTTGCAACTTCTTCAATTGTTAATATTTCATCTATAACGTCCATGCTTTCTATCTTTTAAAATTGTATGGTGAATAAATTTCACGTTTTCTATTTATCTCTTTTTTGTGTTGTTGAGGATGAATTATTTTATCAAGAGAATACATAATTGCTGCATAGAAATTACCTTCGTAATCACGGAAGACCTGGAAAGTTTCGGTTTTCTTGCTCATGAATGGACGCAGGTTCCAACCCAATTGAATACTTACGAACAAGAAAATAACTATCCAAATCCTGAATATGGTAACTCCTGTTTTTGGATATATCTCCTCATTTTCACAGTTATATTTTAATGCTTCGACGATTAGCCGCATTCCGAAAAAGCTGGCAAATGCCATAACAGCTATGTGTAAAAGCTGGAGGAAATAGTAATCACCACCTGTGAGCATAAAAAATATAACAATAGGTATAAACGCCACAAGAATCCAGCTTGAAAGCAAAGCACCGCTAAAAATGATAGCAACGAGATTAATTAGTTTAATTCTTGAACCTATGATAATTTGAATGACGTAAAATGTCGGGAAACAAATTAAAATACTAAGAAGAAATAACACGAAAAGTTTTATACCGGCAGAAATTGCCTGAAACGGACCATGATAAATTCCTAATACGAAGCCGTATGCAAATAGTAAAAGGAAAATCATCAAACAAAATTTTAGAATGAAATTCCAACCAAAATCATCTTGGCTTACCTGCTTGATAAATTCATTTTTATCGCGGTAATAGCTAAAAACTTTTAGAATATTTGTTTTCATGTTTATCACCTTATATTATTGTTTCTTACTGTATATTATAGTATATTATCAAAAATAGCAACAAAAAAGAATTAAATAAATTATTTTTTATTCATTTTTTCATAAATATACATGATATTGGAGTTAGCATCCCTATATCCTTTCCATATATTAACTGCCTTATAGAAATATTCAAGTGCTTTTGAATAATCTCCTTGAAGTGCGATTATAAAGCCAATCTTGTTGTAATTTTCTGCCAAACCTCTGTCCATATCGAGGTTCATTTTGAAGCAAACCGAATCATAAGGTCTCAGAACTTCTTTTTCATTCGTAATTCGTAATTGGTATTTAGTTTTTGATTTTCTATGCTCCTTAGATAATATATCTTTGTAGTAGGTTATCATTTTTTGCCGGTAAAATAATGCTTTTTGGTATGAAGCAAGAGATGAGTCGAGGTTTTTCATATTGTAATAATGAATTCCTCTTTTCATATATTTATCAACAGTCGAATGGCTTGTTTCGAAGGCTTTATTAAAATAATGTTCGGCTTTTATTGTGTCATTTATTTCCAGGTATATATCTTTCATGTTTGAGTAAATGTTGGAGGAGTCAAAAAAAGAAAAAGATAAGGCACGTTCAAACTCAGCGATGGCCAAATCGTACATCCTCAATCTTTTATAAGACACACCTTTATTAATCATGGCTTCGGCAAAATCCGGAATCATCGCAAGAGCTTCATCGAATTTTTCAATTGCTTCCCTCTCAAAATTTTTCTTCGAAAGTTCTACTCCCTGATAAACTAATGAGCTTACTTCTTCTTTTTTGTTAGTGTAAGATGTGTCTATCAGCCATTGTGGATTAGTAAGAGAGTATAAGCCGAAAATTGTCAGAAAAATATAAATGAAAATAATTCCGATAGACATAATTCTGTCTGGAAGATAATTTATTACTCTGTTTTTATTAATGCCCATAACAAATTTAAAATTTAAAATTTTCAATCAATTTTCAATTAGATAATTTTCAATCTATAAATATTCAAATCCTGACGGGATTATTTTTACGTTGTTTGTGGATTCCTACTTTCGCAGGAATGACAAAACCAATACCTTCTCCCTTTTCCATTTTCCCCGCCTGCAGACTTCTGTCTGCAAGAAAGTTACGAATTATGAATAACAAACAAAACTTTTTTATTTTCTTTTTTCATTCTATTGAACTCCCTGCATGCTGCCGGTGTATCGAGAAGCACGACCTGTGAATTTTTATTTGTTACAGAATTAAAAATAAAATAGGGATAATCTACAAACCGGGTACCCAAAAAACCATATCCGCCTTTGTCTTCGAATCCTCTGCCAATTAAAATAATATCGGCTTTTTGATTGAAAAAAGCCATAAAATCACCTCCCTTATATATTGTTTTCTTGTCAACAGCTCTTATTGAACCGTCGGGATATATCATAAAGTCGAAATAGATTAAAGGGATTCCATCATATACTATATATCCTTTTTTACAGGTTGTAATGTTATCATTATGATTTGAAAGATAGCTTGTGCCGAGTACCGACAAAGCAATTGCCAAAGTTATTAATAAAATAATTCTTCCAATTTTAAATCCGCTTATATGTAAAAATAAAAAAGCTATAATAAATAAAGGGAAAGTCCACAATGCAATAACATACCAATAATAATCTTCGGTTAATATGGAACTGATAAACAATAATATATAAGTCAAGAAAAGTAATAATAAAAGAAGAGATAGGGGAGAGGATAAATACTCCTTAAACTTTTTGTGACTGAATTTCCATCCGTTTTTGATTATTTCTCCGTTTCTTAAAATCATGAAAAGGAGAATTAGTCCCATTGTAACTCCCCACATGTCCTTTGCAATATCGGAAATATCAAAAATCCTGTTAGATATAAATACCTGAATCCCTTCGTCAAATGCTGAAATGACAAATGCTTTGCTGAATGTAGCAATTATTATTTTGCTGTCAGAAATATTTTTTGTAGAAATGTATCTGTGCATGACAAATACAAAAAGGCCGTAGGCAAAGTAATGCCAGTTGTGCTGAAGGTCATAAAATTTGTTATTGATAAAATAGTCGGCTGTTTTTTGTCCGACAATCATCATTAAAACAACGAAAAAGATAACAGCTAATCTAAACAGAGTAATCTTTTTATAGTTGAGATAAATAACTACAATTATAAATATAATGGCAATAATAAGAATAATCGGAATATCTAAATTTAAAATGTTAACAGAGGCACGGGATAAATTCTTAACTGTATGTTGAAGATAGTTTTGTAACATTAAAAAAGGAGTTGCCACGAGTAACATATCAAACAAGAGCAAATTCACAAGTGGCTGCAAAATGTATCTATCTTTTCTCACCATTAACCTAATTCTCGAATAATTCTATCACAAAGTCCAACATTTAAATATCAAAGATAATGTTTTTATTAGACATAAACATTTAAAATAAGAATAATTCTTCTAAATTTTTAAAGTTATTGATAATTAATGCTACAGTCAAAGTAATGTCTTTTTGAAATTATTTTTGTCTTTTTGTAGAAAAGAGTTATATTTGTAGTTCTTTAAATTAAATTGTTTTAAAAAGTTAGAAATTAAGATATTATAAATTTATTTTTTTGTGAGGAATCATGAATTATACGGGTCCTAAAGTAAAACTTTCAAGGAAGTTAGGGATTGAAATAACGCAGAAAGCGGCAAAATATACGGCGAAGAAACCATATCCACCCGGTCAGCACGGTGCTACGAAAAGACGCGGCAAACAATCGGATTATGGAAGACAATTATTGGAAAAACAAAGACTTCGTTTGCAGTTCAATGTATCTGAAAAGCAAATGAGAAATTATTATAAAAAGGCAACAAGATTAACAGGTAACACGGGCGAGATTCTTGTCCAGTTATTGGAAACCAGGTTGGATGCTCTAATTTATCGTTCCGGTTTGGCTCGTACTATATATATGGCAAGACAGCTTGTCAGCCACAAGCACGTAACAGTAAACGGGAAAATTTTAAATATTCCTTCATATCAGGTAAAGGTTAATGATTTAGTAGGAATTAAACCTTCAACACGAAAACTTGAAGTTATTCAGGATTCTATACGTTCAGCCGCAGCTCCTGAATATATTGACCTATCAAAAGCTGATTTTTCAGCTAAATTGCTTAGCTTACCTGCCCGGGAGGTAGTTCCTGTACAGTGTGAAGTGTCTTTAGTGGTTGAATATTACTCAAGATAATAAAATATTTAATAGTTTTAAAAAGTCAGTTATTCGTAACTGACTTTTTTTTAATTTTGGCTAATGAATATGTTCTATTAGTTATTTTTGTAGATTGTGTTTTTTATTAAGAAAGGAAGTTGGCTTGAAATATTATAGATTAATTATTATTATCTTTGTTCTTACATTTGTTTCTTCGACTGCTTATTCTCAGTATGATTCAGTGGTGATATACAAAAAATATAAAGATATTGTTGACAAAATTTTTAAAAAAGCAAATGCCGATTCATCTGCCTGGGAGCAGTTAGCTTTTATGTGCGATACTTATGGTCCGCGATTATCAGGTTCAGTCGGATTGGAAAAATCCCTGGATTTCATGTATGAACAAATGATAAAAGACGGATTACAAAATGTCCGTAAAGAAGAAGTGTATGTACCCAAGTGGGTACGGGGAAATGAATATTGCGAGTTGTTAACACCCCGAAATGTAAAACTTCACATGCTTGGTTTGGGAGGAAGCGTTGCTACTCCTGAAAATGGAATAAGTGCAGAGATAATTGTTGTTAAAAGCTTCGAAGAACTTGAATTGCGAAAAGATGAAGTTAAGGGGAAAATTGTTTTATATAATGAACCATATATTAATTATGGACAGGCAGTTGCCTATCGTTGGGCAGGAGCGGTAAGAGCCGCAGAGTATGGTGCAGTTGCAAGTTTATGCCGTTCGGTAAGTCCAATTGGAATGCAAGCTCCTCATACGGGAAGTATAATGCCTTATCCTGATACAATTCCTAAAATTCCTCATGCAGCTCTTTCACATGAGGATGCAGACATGATTGAAAGAATGCTCAAAAGGGGACAGGGCGTTAAAGTAAAATTATATATGGAAGCAAAAACCGAACCTGATGTGATGTCTTATAATGTAATAGGAGAGATAATAGGAACTGGAAAACCTGATGAAATAATAGTAATAGGTGCTCATAGTGATTCATGGGATGTTGGCACCGGTGCACAAGATGATGCTTCGGGATGCTTTTCGACATGGAAGGCACTAAAAGTTTTAAATGACTTGGGATTAAAACCAAAAAGAACAATCCGTGCTGTTATGTGGGTGAACGAAGAAAATGGTTTACGAGGGGGCAAAGCATATATGGAAGCACATAAGAATGAAAATCATGTTTTGATGTTTGAATTTGATTCCGGTGTTTTTCCTCCAGGAGAATTTGGTATTAATGGTTCTGATTCGGTTTATGCAAAAGCTAAATCAATCGAAAAAGTTTTGAATGAAATAGGTAAAATTGCTGTAAAAAGAGGAGCATGGGGTATTGATGCTCAACAGATTGCAGACCTTAATAAAATACCACTTATGCATATTAACACCGAAGATGACGGTAAATACTTTTGGTATCATCATGCGGCTACAGATACCCCGGATAAAATCAATTCCAAAGATTTGAATGATTGCATTGCAGCGATTGCGGCGATGATATATATTTATGCGGATTTACCTTAATAGTTTAATAAGTTTAATGAGTTGATAATTTGAACATGTTTTGAAGGAGATTATGACAAGAAAAGAATTAGCAAAAGCAATATACAGGACATCTCATTTGACAGGTGAATTCAAACTTCGTTCGGGTGCAATAAGCAATGAGTATTTTGATAAATATTTATTCGAGGCAAATCCCGAATTGTTGCTTGAAATTTGCAAGCATTTATTGGAAATTTTACCCAAGGACTTTGAAGTATTGGCGGGTCTTGAGATGGGAGGTATTCCTATTGCTGCCATTCTTTCACAATTGACAGGGAAACCCGTTTGCTTTGTCCGCAAGAAAGCAAAAGAATATGGAACCTGCAATTTAGCCGAAGGTGCCGATATATTCAATAAAAAACTGCTTGTTGTCGAAGATGTTATTACAAGTGGAGGACAGGTTGTTGTTAGTTCTCAGGAGCTAAGGGACAAAGGGGCAATAGTTAGTAATGCTATTTGTGTTATTGACAGGGAATCAGGCGGTAAAGATAATCTGAAAGCAATTGGTATTGATTTATTTCCTTTGTTTACTATGTCTGAAATAAAAGGTTATCTTTAGAGAATAATATCCATTATAAAATCTTAATATAAATTGCTATTTATAGTGATTGCGTGATTTATGGTCAATGTTTTTTCCTGATTGGTTTAATGGCATTCTTAGTGCAGGAATCGAGACAATCTCCACATAGATTGCATTCAGCATTATTTATCATGTGTTCACCATTGTTTTTTGTAATTGCCCCGATTTTACAGGTATCTAAACAAATATTGCAATTTGTACAATTTTCATTATATGATAATGCCGAAGCACCGGGAATTTTACTGATCCATCCTAAAACTAATCCTATAGGACAGACTGATTGGCAAAATGGTCTGTGAATAAAAATTGATGTTAGTATTAGTAGTACGAGTAAATACCAGCCGATTTGATAAACTGAAATGAAGTTAAAGGCAACTAAAAACGGGTCAATTTTACAAAACCAATTTGTTTGAGTAAGGGCAAGCTGAAAGATTAATCCGAAAAAAAGTATCCATCGTATTGACCTCATTATTTTTAACGTTTTGTTACTTTTCAAAAAGTTAAATTTTTTGTGAATGTGTAATAACTCTTGTAAAGTTCCAAGATGGCATATCCAACCACACCAGACTTTACCAAATACATAAGTTATTGGAATTAATCCAATAAAATAAAGCATAGGTATAATGTCAACATCTTTTCCAAGTGTAGTTAAAATCAGATTTTGGTATGCGGAAATCGGGCAAGGGCAGCCACCTAAATAAAAACCTAAATAGATTAAGAAACCCAGCATAAACAGAACTCTCAAGTGTCTCAACGGCTTGAACCTAACAAAGAATCCTGCGATAATAACGGAAAAAAGAACTATCAGAATAGTTCCGGATTGTGAGTTTAAAGTTAAGAGTTTTGAGTTCTTTGTATTTGAAGAGTTTGAAGATTCTTTGCTTTTGTCATAATCCGAAAATTCTTCAAATTCATCAACTTTGTTATTATCTGATGTTGTTCCGGATACCTTGGTCTCATTATTAATATTAGTTTTGTATTCCCGGTTTTGGATTTTGACATGGTTTTTTGTTAGTTGGATTTTTTCATAGCATTTGTTGCATGAGCCGCATTGGGTTTGACTTTCCCTAGCTCCTGTCAAAAAAAGTATAAAGACAATGATTATAATGATTTTCAAGTTCATGTAGATAAATACTAAGGTTTATACAATATTAATGAACCGAAACCACCTTCCTTTTCACACTTTCTGACTGCATTTAAAATGATTTCAGTTCCTTTTTCTGCTGTAATCTTCAATTTCAGTTTTCGTATATAAGTAGTAGAATTTTCTTCTTTCCATTTTGTTGTTTCGGTTATTTCCAATCCTTTCGTTTCAAATTTTGTGCTTTTTATTCCTTCAGGGCAGTTTCTATGAGTCAGTAATACCGTTATTTTAACTATTAATTCATCACCTTTAGTATATTTTTCCTTTTCTCCCTTGATTATTGAAAAGTGTATTTCACATGCGTCAAGATTGATTTGGAACAGGAATAAAAGAAAAAAAGATATTATTATTGTGAGTATTTTTCTAAGATAATATTTTGATTTGTCTTTCTTGATTTTAGTGAATTTATTCTTTATGTTTTCCGTTTTCATTTTTTTAACACAATATTTAATAACAATAAGTCTAACAGGATAATAAATCAAATATTATAATTTAAAAATGCAGAGGCAATGTGAAATTAATTGTTACACCTTGCTTTTCATTGCTTGAAATTTTAAATTCACCGTCGTGAACTTCGACAATTTTTTTTGCTACAATCAAACCAAGGCCAACACCTTGTTGTTCATACAAAGCTCTATCAAACTGAGTCAAAGCAGAGATTTCTTTTATTTGAGTTGCTGTCATACCTCTACCTTCGTCGCAAATTGTAACGCTCAAAAAATCTCCTTGCTTTATATATGATAGTTGAACTTTCTGACCGGTTTCGGAAAATCTGAAGGCATTGTCAAACAATTCGTTGATTAATTTTGAGAAACTTTCGGGTGAAATCTCTATCATCAATTTATTGGATTGTATTTCAGATTCACCATCCGATAGCTCATGAATAATTAAATCATCAAAACGATTGTATTTATAAGAAGTAACGTTAGCAACATCATGCATGATAGCTCTTGGTTCTTCGGTTAGGCATTGCCGTAATAAAGGTCTTCTATCCGGATTAGAAGCTAAAGATTCAATACTTACATAAATTAAGAAATTCTCAGTAATTTTTAGTAATCTATTTGCAGAATAAACTATATCTTCGGCTGTTTCTTTAATTTCTTCAATACCTATTGTTCCTGCCCCGGATATTAAGAATTTGGCAGAACCGATAACCTCATTAAGAGCTGTACGAAATTCATGGGGTAAAGCATAAGTAACATTTTTACCTACTTCATTTATTTGTTTTTGTACCCTTTCTTCAATCATTCTATATTTTTTCCATTGAGAATCGATAGAAGCTATTAAATCTTCTTTAGTAAATGGCTTGATTATATAATCGTCAGCACCTTTAGCCATACCCGAACGCATATTTACTTTTTCTGCAAAAGCTGTTAAGAATAAAAATGGGATAGTAGATAAATACTTGTCTTTTTTTATTTCTTTCAATACTCCGTAACCATCAAGTTTCGGCATGGAAATATCGCAAAGTATCAAATCGGGATGTTTTTTAAAAGCTACTTTGATACCTTCCTCTCCATCGTGTGCTGTAAATACTTCATAACCTTCAAAAGTGAGCAAAGTTGAAGTACTTTCCAATATAAATTCAGCATCATCAATTACAAGTATTTTCTTCATTTAGAATATTAATAATTTTACATATAATCATAAATTTAAATATAAGAAGAATATAATCATATAATCAAATTTTTTTTTACTAATTTTAAAACTTCCAATTCTAATAAGGAATTTTATTCCTTATTCAAAGCTCTTTTCAGTAATTGTCAAGGTACCAAGAACTGAGTTTAATGTTGCATCAATCCCATAGGGTAATGTAACCTGCTCAGGAGTATGTCCTATCAATAATCCATATAAAACCGGAATATGAAGTTGAGACAGTTGTTGGTCTAAGACCTCACCCAATGAATAATCCCAAACCTGTGAATTCTGGACACAATCAGTGCATTTGCCGAATACAATGCCTGCGGCATTGTCAAATTTTTTCGCAAGGATTAACTGTGTAAGCATTCTGTCAATTCTAAAGGGTTCTTCTCCGACATCTTCAAGAAATACTATTTTTCCTTCAGTCTCGATTTCAAAAGCTGTTCCCATAAGTGAAGATATTAATGATAAATTACCTCCTGTTAACTTACCGGCAGCTATTCCAGGTGTGATAGTTCTATAAGGATATGCGGGCCTTATACCCGATAATGAAGATGGATTGGATATTTCACCTATTGGCTCTTCTGAAAATATTGCTTTCCTTAAATAATCAACAGTATAATTTGGAAATGCGGATAGCAATACGGGTCCGTGGAATGTAATCAATCCTGAAAATTTATTAATAGCCAAATGCAAAGCCGTTATATCACTGTAACCTATGAATATTTTCGGATTGTTTTTTATCAAATCATAATCAATTTTGTCGAGAAGCTGGGCTGAACCATATCCGCCTCGAATAGAAAAAATTGCTTTTACCTCTTTATTAAGAAACATTCCATGCAAGTCGTCAATTCTTTCGGAAACGCTTCTGCTTTTATACCCAGCACCTTTTAACAGATTGCCTGCAATTTTCGGTTTCAAACCAAAATAGTCAAGCACAAGTAATGCTTTTTGTATATCTCCCGGGTCGGGTACTGCCGTACTGGGTGCGATTATCCCAACAGTATCTCCAACATTTAGTACTTTCGGTTTCAAAATATTTTTTGTTTTTTGCGGAAAAATATTTTTTGGGAAAACGGATAATGTTAATCCCACTATACCCGCCGTTAGAAGTTGTCGCCTATCCATCAAATTCTTTTATAAATTAATAAATAAATTGATTATACTTTTTTATTTATCAAATTAAGGATATTTTTGAAAATAATAAAATAGTCATTCGCCTTTTGTCGTTTGCCAAAAGTCGTCATTCGCCTTTCGACAATCGCAGAGAGACAACAGGTATTGTTAGAAAATCCAATAAAATGGTTTAGAATGCAAGAAAATGAGATTATCATAGAACCTATTTACGAAATTCCATTGGAAAAAGAAAATCCTTTTGGGAAAAATAGTAGCGAGGATTTGGCTTATTTGTTGTCTTTATGTAATAAATATATAGAGAAAACCGATTTTGACCAAATTACAAAAGCATTCTATTTTTGTGTCGATAGCCATAAGGGGATTTCAAGAAAATCAGGAGAACCTTATTATACACATCCTTTAAAGGTTGCAATTTCGCTTTTAAGAGAATTTTCGGTTAGGGATACCGCGAGTATTGCCGCATCGCTTTTGCACGACACGGTTGAAGATGTTGAAGGCATTACTATTGAGTTAATTGAAAGTAAATTTGGGAAGGATATTGCTGAAATAGTTGATGCTGTTACTAAAATACGAGGTTCAATGACACGGCAAATGGATAGAACCGCTACATACGGTAAATTATTTTTAGCGTTAATTAAGGATGTGAGAGTTATACTTATCAAACTGGCAGACCGGTTGGATAATATGAAAACATTGTATTATCTTAATGAAAGCAAACAGAAAGTCATTGCCGAGGAAACTTTGAATTTTTACACCCCTTTTGCCCAACGGCTCGGTTTGTCAAGGGTAAAAAAATCTCTCGAGGATTTATCATTATATTTTATTGATAAACGGGCTTTTAATAATATACATTCTGCATTGATTGAAAAGCGAAATGCTTTTTTGAATTTCATTAGGAATTTTCTCGTTACCATCAACAGTAAACTCTCGGAAAGAAATATGCCGCATACTCTAACCATGGAGCATAAACATGTATATGAAATTTATACAATGCTCGAAGAGGGACAAACGTTGGAAGAAATTGATAATTTTTATTCGATGGTTATTGTATTAATGACTAATGATTATGCAGAAGCGTACAGGGCTTATGGTATTGTTGCCAACATTTTTGGACCGGTCAGTTCTCTCGATGATTATATCTCGAGACCAAAAGTAAACTTATATAGAGCATTGCATTCTACTCACCTGGGACCAAACAGAAAACTAATTGAAGTTATCATCAGAACGGAAGAAATGGATAACATTGTTGATAAGGGTATAGTCGCATCAGATTCTTTGTCGAAGTTCACAAAACCTCTATCGTTAGAGGAAAATGATGTAAAAGAATGGGTTGCCTGGATGCAGGAAATAATTAAATCAGGAGAGAAGGATGCCATTCAGAAAATCTGGGGTTCCATTAAAATAAACTTATATGGTAATGATATAGTTGTCCATATCAAAGATGGCGATTCTTATATTTTGCCTGCAGGGGCTTGTATTGTTGATTTGGCATTTGCCGTTTCAAGTGAATTGGCAATGAACCTTATATCAGCTAAAGTCAATGGCGAAGTAAAATCTCTCGATTACGAATTGGGAAACCATGATAAAGTTGAATTAATAACATCTTTAAAAAGTAAACCTGACACACTTTGGCAAAATTTTGTTATAACAAATAAGGCAGTTGTTAATCTCTATAATTATTTTAAGAAGACCGGCATTGAAGTTTACATAAAAGCAACTGATAAAAGCGAACTTGTTATTTTAAAAGTTATAGCCCAAGACCGTAAAGGTCTTCTAAATGATTTAAGAACTGAATTAGGTTTAGACAACATACAAAGAATTTTTTTATATACATCCAATTACGAATTTGAAGCTTTGTTCCATTTAAAAGTAAGTTCGGTTCACACTATCAATATTTTATTTGCGAAGATTTTATCAGTGAAGGGAATAAAAGGTGTGGAAAGAATTGATAATTGAAAACCGGGAACCGGGAACCGGGGAATTAGGATAATTGTTATCAAGTAAAAAAATAGCATAAAAGTTCTTCGATATTACAAGTGGGTAAAAATTTGAAAAGATTGCAAAGCAATCTTTTTGATTACCGGAAAAATTAAATTAGAATTACCCTCTAAAAATAGCAAATAACCAATATTAATAATATTTCATAAAAAAATGGAAGATACTGAAAATTGTAGCATTAACTACTACATCATTGTAGTATAATCAACTAATTTTAAATAGTACTAATTTTTTTTGAGACGATTTCCCTGTTAATGTGTCATTATAGATGTTAATTGTTGCGATTTTACAAATATATACGTTTTTGTGTCGTTTGTCGCAAAAAATGACATGTTTGCAGCATTATAAAAAATGATAAAATTGAATATTATTAAAGATAAATTCGCTATATTTGTTACTGTTTTTTTAACATTCTATTATAAGTATGATGAATTATAAGAATAATGCAAGTTAAAAAATTAAATTTGAAAAATGATTTTTAGAATTAAAGAATTGATTTTTGTATAAATTTACGTTTTACTCACAATTTATAGGAGATTTTATGAACAACAAAATACTTAGACGACTATTGCTGGTGACAATAGCGTTGTTTTCACTCACCATTTACGGAGCGAGAGCCCAAAGTACTCCTCCTACCTGTTCAGGCGGTGGTACACCACTGATGGATTATGAATTCAAGTCAGATGTTGCTACGTGGACATCTGTGTACCCTTTCACATATGAGAGGGCGAGCAGTTATTACTATGCTTACTGGACAGTAACATTACCATTTACTTTCTGTTACGACACAAAGCAATATACATCGGTTCAACAGGCAGGTAATGCGAATTTAATGTTCATGCCTTACAGAAGTGGTAATGCTACTTCTTATCCGTATTACTATTATGACCTTGGTTATAATGGTGGATGGGGATATGCATCATACAATAAAAATTACATTTATGCATGGGGCGGACTTATATATTCGTATTCTTATTGCACCGGTCATGTAGGATGGAAGCTTGAAGGTTCAGCACCAAACAGAGTTATGACTTTTGAATGGTTGACTAGTGTATTCCACTTTAATTCGAGTAATCCCTGTAATGTTCAGATAAAATTGTATGAAGACGGTACAATTGTTTACCATTATGGTCAGATAGTATGTGGATACACATATTATATGGATAATTATGCAAGCCAGTATTGGTACTATACTCCTGCCATAATGTTGTCCGGATGGGACGGTGCTTATAGTTCCAGTACTAATTCGGGTTCTGACTTTATAAATGTATATCCGCCGAATTCACCGGCAGGTAATTCAACATGGGCAGCAAACTACGTTAATGAGAACAGGACTTCAATCAAAGGTCCGAATCTTTACGGAAACACTCCGACATTTCGCAGTGCAGCTCTTGTAAACAGTACATTTGCTACACAGGGTCAGAGACTTACATTTGGTAAATCAAGTCCTGAAATGGTAAATGTTAAGCCAATGCAAGGTGAAATCTATCAAAAAGGCGCATTTTATTCCGGCGAAGACCATCCGGCAGTATTTGTCAGGAGGGAATCAGGAATGCCTGCAGTAACTCTTTTATACAAGATATACGGACCCGGACAAGTTGGCGAACCCGGAAGTGCAACAGTATATCAGGCAAAAGACCCAATTACAAATGCTTTGAATGTTGACCCGGGAAATATTATAGGTGATTCTGCGAGATATAATTTCACAGCCGGTACGGGAGTCATTCGCGGTACAGGCGGTATCCTTGATTTGATGACAAATCAATCGAGCTTTTCACCGGGGCAATATTTTACACAAGCATCAATTGATATCAAAGATATTGGTAAGGTGGATTATCAGGTACAAAGATTCAACATAGCACTTGCATGGGATTTGGCATTATTTGTATGGGCACCGAAGAAAAAGGAAGACAAGAAATATCCTTTAGGTTCCATACCGATACAAATGGAAGTTGATAATTTTGGTATAAATGAAATGACCGAATTTGATGTATTTGTGGTTGTCTATAAAGACGGACAAAGAGCCAGCGACACATTGCACTCACACTGGTTAAATACAACAACACCTTTGCAAGCCGGACAATCCGTCATTGTCACTATGTATCCCAGTTTTTATCCTGCCGCAGGAACAGGTATATATGAATTACAATCATGGGCAGAATTGGGAGATGCAACAGATCAGGATTATTCCAGTAATATAGTCCCAAGGGCAGGATTTCCGAAATATGAATTTGCATTTGCAAAGGAAGTTGATTTGAAAGCAGTAAGTATAGTGAATCCAACATCAAGCAATCCGGTAACCGTAGGACGGCCGATGCATCCTATTTCAAGGTTTACCAACCAGGGTGTAAACGATTTGGATTTCGATACTGTATTTTATGAAATTAAATACATTCCTTCAGGAGCAGTAGTTTATAGAGATACCGTTATCAATGCAGTTTTGTCTGCAGGAGCCAGGTATGACACGACAAACGTAACTGCAATAAAGCCATTTGTTGCACCTTTTGTTGGTGAATACCAGATATGTTCGAGAGTAGTATCCACATATTGCAATAATCCTGCTTCGATGAAAATAGCTTGTACAAACTTTTCAGCAGAAGGCGGTTTGGCAGGTGATTATACTGTTGGTGTAGGCGGATACTTTTCGACAATTCAACAGGCAGTTGACATGCTTTATATGAAAGGTGCCAGCGGTCATGTAAGATTTATATTGACCGACAGGAACTATACTGTTGGCGATACAAATAGGGTGGATGCACCGGCATTGGATTTATCAGCTTTTATATCCGGCATGGGTCCTGATGCATCTGTAACTTTCAAACCATCGGATGCAAGAGCAGTCGAGCGGGGAGGCAATAACAGCGGTGTAACAATTAATTTATTGACCGGCAGCGGTTACGGAATTTTGTTCGGTCAAAATCTCGAACCTAAAAACGGCGCTGCAATTGTTATAACAGCTTCGCCAAGCAATAAAAACAAATATTCAAAATCTGCAGGATATTTCAATATTGACGGTGGTCAAAACAAATCATTCAGGTTTGTATTGATAACACCAAGAAACACGAATCAATATTTCCACAATGTTGTTTATATGAAACAAGGTTCTGAAAATATTCAAATTAAGAACTCCTTGTTTGAGAATAATTACAGAAATGCATCAGGTTCAACCCTGATACCACATGTGTTTTTGCCACGCGTAAGAACAAATGGTTCGTTGGTAGAATACATGCCGGACCAATTCCACAGTAATACAAGTTATAGTTCGGCAATCGTAATGAGGTCAAGGGCGCCTATTGACTTAGCAGGTGGAAACACACTTTATCAACTCGATACATTAACAGTAAACAACGTTGTAATCAGCGGCAATGAAATAAGCGGTTTCGGTTATGGAGTTGTTGATATGGGAGCAGGTGCATTGATGAAAATCGGACAAAATGCCTGGACCAAGTATTACAACAATAATAATGAAATTAGCAATAATATTATTAAGAATGTCAGCCGTGCAGGTATATTCTTAGGATACACATTAAATGAAAAAGTATCCGGAAACAGGATATACAATGTAACAGGTATCGGAGTAAATACATACATGGAAATGGGACAACCCGTAGTTTATGATGCAGGCGGTATATTAGCCGGAGGCGATGTATATGGAACATGGAAAGGATACAACAATATGGGATTGACAATAACCGGAAACGAAATAAGCAATGTAACATCCGATTATGTAGCTTATGGAATCAAGGTGGAGCAAACTCGTACGGAATATCCCAAGACACCTGAATATACGGTATTCCCCGATGGAGATGAAAACACACGTATTATAAACAATATTGTTTGGGGAGTTAACGCAGCTTATGATGCCCATAGGGTAGGTATTAGAGTATTTACCGAGAGAAACAGTATGGACCCATCCGATTTCTTGGTAGCAAAGCTACCCGGATACTTCACAAACGGCGACAAGATATTGAGCAACACGGTAATAATGCCTGATGACGAAGGTAA
>JAZDIP010000102.1:0-13639 GCA_043804925.1 bacterium
TTTTCTATTTTCTATTTTCTATTTTCTATTTTCTATTTTCTATTTTCTATTTTCTATTTTCTATTTTCTATTTTCTATTTTCTATTTTCTATTTTCTATTTTCTATTTTCTATTTTCTATTTTCTATTTTCTATTTATGGGTTTCCATACCATGTCATTATATACCATTGGGTACCGCTGCTTACGAGCAAGCATGCTTCCCAGTCCTGATTTAAAGTTATCTCATCGTCTATCTCACCATCAATATCATATTGTGTAGCACCCCAAAAACTATGAATCCAAACGGTATAGTTTTTATCATTCTTTTTAATATAGTATTCCTTTCCGGGTACAGTATTGGGAGCAGGCAGGTTGATTGTAAAGTTAACACCAGCCGGACCATCACAGTAAATATGTATGTCTCTTGTTGTTGGCACATAGTTAGTTGTGATGACTGTCATTACATGGTACAAAAATTTATTTATTTCCGTTGGGCTCGTCCACTTTAATATCCCTGCACCGTTATTGACTAGACCTGAATGGATTACATTGTGCCAGGTGGGTAAGGTATAGACTAAATCAGCAACTTGAGACCTTGCTTTCGCTGAAGAATAATTATCGCCTGAGCCCTGTTCTTCATAAATAATAAAATTCGATGCTGCATCATTAGTATTTGACATTTGAATGGCACCGTTGAACACATCGAGCAATTGAACGGGTGTGGTGGTATTAATACCAACTCTGTCCGAAGAAGCATCTACAAAGAAAATATTATCGAGATTGTCGCCGTCTAACCTGAAATCATAATTATTTTTATTATAATTAAAATGAAATCTGCTGTCTAAAATATAATATGTATTATCAGCAGTCAAAGTATAAGAACTCGAGTTCAATCCTCCCCTAAAAGCATAAGAGTTGTTTCCGGAAAGTAATAGATTTTGCCCTTGAGAAATAGTTGAGAAGTTTCCGACAGCATTGTTGCCTGAACCAAAAGCATAGCTGTAATTTCCGGATGCAATGTTGCTGTAGCCACCGGGGACTATTGAGTAATCCCCGGAGGCGGTATTAATTTGTCCACCCATGACAGTGGAAAAAGAACCACTTGAAGTGTTGTTCAATCCTCCTAAAACACTACTGTAAGCATTACCCGTTGTGCTCAGGAATCCAAAATTAATTTGAGTTTTCGTATTTCCTGTCAATGTGTTGCCGTACCGGGATATACCCCAATCACCAATAGTATGTAGAACCAAATTGTCCGGTGCAATCAGTTCCCAGTAATATCCAAGCATTAAAAAAGGGTCACCCCAATACAGTTCTCCATTGCCGTCGGAAGCCAGTATAAACAAATTGTCGCCATCATCAGGAGGTAAAGTAAATGTCATGCTTGCAGTAGAAGAAGAGTTTGCAATGAATCCAAGCTGGAAGTCAGTGAGTCCCTGCTCTGAAAAAATATTAAGTCTCCCGTGAGTACCTTCGCCGCCTGTCCTTAAAGTACCTACAACATCCAAATCATAGCTTGGAGCATTGGTACCTACACCCAGTCTATTATTCGGAACATCCCACCATAAATTATCGTCACCGCTTATTGTCCTGGAAGTCAGCCAAAAAGCGACCTGTGTTGGGTCACCGTCCCCAAAGGGTCCGCTTTGAGTAAAGGACTTCCATCCACCTACTGCTCCTATATATCCCTCAAAATCGTTAGTTATGGGATTCCACCTTACAGTACCTTCTATAGGTGCTACAAGAGTATTTGTACCTATTGTCATTGCTCCGTCAATATCCAAAGTTTCATTCGGACTGGATGTACCAATACCTAAACGTGTATCAGAATAATCAAAGAACAGATTGAAATCACCCGATAGGAAAGTAGAGGATTCCCAAAATGTTACCTGTCCGTCTGCACCTTTTCCGGATAATGTCCCGCTTGTGAAAGAGACCCAATTGCCATCCATATATCCCTCAAAGTCTGAACCTGACCATCTTATATTTCCTTCTTCTGTTATGCTTGTATTTCCAACTATAATGCCACCGCCAACAGTTAGTTTTTCACCCGGAGGCAAGCTTGCACCAATGCCGATTCCGAGGTTGAAATTTGTCATATCAACAAATAAATCATTAGAACCGCTGATTGAATTTGTACCCGTCCAAAAAGTTACCTGCCCGGGAGCTCCGGTTCCGGTGAGAGTAGTACTTGTGAATGAATACCAATAAGTTCCGTCAAAACCTTCAAAATCCGTACCCGTCCAACGGATTGTTCCGGGTAATTCGGTAGTAGTGTTTCCAACCCTGATAGCTCCGGCAATATCCAATGTTTCTCCCGGTGTCGTTGTACCAACACCGAGTTCGGAATCGGAGTAATCATAAAACAAATCATTTACACCGGTTAGTGTACCCGAACTTCCCCAAAGAGCAACCTGTCCGTCAGTTCCGTCACCATACACTAAAAAGCTGATTTTTAATGCCGCCCACTTGCGCCAGACAACATCGGGAGCATCCCAATACCAAAAACCATCGGAATTATCCGTCTGATAAATCAGCAGACTGTTTGCAGGTGCACCCAAAGCAGTTCTTTGAGCAAGAGTAAACCGAACATTTAAAAATCCCTGCGTAGTAGAAAATAAATCGAGCAGAGCAGTATTGTCCGGTGTTAACGTACCAATACCGACATTGTTCGTCTGACCAAACAAAGCCATGCCGGATAACATCATTATTAATACTATTTTATAAATTCTGCTCATCTATATTTTTCATTAACTATAAACCATTGAAAACCTAGTTCCCATAACTTGAGTAAATAAACCAAGCAGTTCCGTTACTGACACACATAGTTCCGCCATTCAGGAACTTCATTTTAAAATCAGCCGCACCGTCAATTCTTTCAGCACCCGCAGGGTCAATTGTTACGTAAAATCCAACACCACCGGGAGACATCTTTTTTATAAAATATCTTTTACCCGGAGCAGTTGCGGCGGGTGGAAGTGTTATCGTAGCGGGAGCCAAATTTCTTACTAAAATATGGACATTGTAAAGAGATGGAGTATAACTTCCGGGAACAGTAACAACTGTTGCTCTCAAATATCCTTTAACCTGGTCGGGGGTAGCCCATTCGAGGATACCATTCCCATAATTAAACAAAGCCGAATGAGGTACTTTGTGGTCAGGCGGAAGTTTGTAAATTAAGCTAACTGTCTGTGATGTAGCTGAAAATGACGAATAATTTGTACCACTGCTTACCGGTTCCTGAAATCGTAAAGCTGTTGCAGTACTGGAATTATTAGTCAAAGCAACATTACCTTTCACTTCCAGCAAATGTCCCGGAGTATCAGTATTTAATCCGATTTTATCGGCAGAAGCATCAACATACATAACATTATCGTTGTTGTCCCCGTCAATCCTGAAATCGGCATCGGCATTGCCGTCATTGAAATGGAAGTTGGCATCCAAAATATTGAATGTTTCATCAACTATAGAAGGTAAAGAGTAAGGAGCAGTACTTAATCCCCCTCTAAAAGCATAAGACCTGTTTCCTGCCATGTCGAGATTTTGTCCGTTTTCAATAATCGTATAAACTCCGCTAACATCATTATTGAAACCCGATAAACGGTTATAATTTCCGGAAGCAAAGTTTTGGCTGCCTCCAAAAATATAAGCATAGTTTCCATTCGACTGATTAGCTTCACCACCGCTGATAAATCCATAGAAGGCATTAATTGAATTATTTAATCCACCGGCTATCATAGCTGAAGTACCTCTTGAATTACTATTAACACCAAAATTTACCTGTGAAATTATCATTGCCGGTGTTGCACCTGTAATAACAGCGCTGTATCTCGCAAGACCCCAGTCCTGATATGTTTCGAGAACATCCTGGCGCGGTGCAGGTTTCAACTGCCAGAAATCACCCAATGCGACCAATGGTTCATCCCAATAAAGATTCCCTGCACCATCCGTTATTAAAGCGTCATTAGGATTCCCGTAATTTGCAGGAAAAGTATAAATAGTGTTTTGTGTCATGGTTGAACTGGGTTTTACAAAGACCTGATAGTCGGTAGGTCCCTGCTCCGAATAAAAGATAAACTGCCCGCTTTTCCCATCACCTCCTACCATAATAGTGCCATCAACTTCCAAGGGATAGGCAGGTGAGTTTGTTTTTACTCCGTGCCTTTTGTTGGTTAGGTCAAAAAAGTTATCATCACTGCCGCGAACCTCTGCTGCCGGTGCCGGAGCATGCCAATAAGCTATCTGACCGTTTGTTCCTGTTCCAATCATGCTCGATACCTTAGTGAAAGAGAGCCATGAACCACCATCGTATCCCTCGAAATCCGAACCATTCCAGCGGATTGTTCCTGTAACTGTTGCACTTTCAGCAGTTGTGTTTCCTACTTTGACACCACCGGCTATATCGAGTGCCTCTCTTGGAGTCATAGTTCCCAAACCAAGAAAAGTATTTGATTCATCATAATATAAATCATTATCACCGGTCAAATTAGAGGGGCTGTTCCAAAAGGTAACCTGAGTCGGAGTACCGGAACCTGTTAAAGTACTCGATGTAAAAGAAAGCCATTGAGTTCCGTTCCAACCTTCAAAGTCACTGGTCCCCGAGTTCCATCTGAAACCGCCGGGATTAGTTGCATTAGTAAATCCAACCCTGATGCCTCCTACTACTTCGAGCTGTTCCCGGGGTGTAGTCGTACCAATACCCAACCAATTATTGGTCACATCCCAAAATAATCTGTCGTCACCGGCAAGAAAAGTAGAGCTTTCCCAGTATGTAACCTGTCCTGCTTCACCATCCCCGGCAAGATTCTTTTTTGTAAAAGATTTCCATCCGGTAGTGGTATAACCTTCGAAATCATCTCCGGTCCATCGGATTGCACCCAGATTAGTATTTGTTGTATTTTGAACTCTCAAGCCACCGGTAATTTCCAGTGTCTCTCTTGGAGTATTTGTTCCTATCCCTAAACGATTAGTAGTAGAATTCCAGAATAAATTGTCATCACCGGTAACCGTACTCGAAGAAGTCCAGTAGCCAACCTGTCCGGGGGCTCCTGAGCCATACACATAATTCCCGGTTAAAGAGGTTCCAATCCAGAGCCATTGAGTACCATCCCAGTAATAGAAACCGTCAAGACCGTCAAGCTGGTATATTAGTAGTCCCGTTGCCGGTGAAGCGATTGCATCACGTTCGATGTTTGTCATGCGTGGAACTAAAAATCCTTTTTCTGTTGAATATAGTTCTAAGATTGCAGAAGCATCGGGAGTTGATGTATTAATACCCACAGCATAAGATTGAGAATAGAGAATTTTTGTTGAAGATAATACAATAGAAACCAAAAACAAAAACTTTGTCAAGATTTTTGTATATTTGATTAAAATTTTAATATTTCTAAATTCTGTATATTTTTTTCTATTCAATATCATTAAAAAAATAATTAAATCAAAAATTCTATATTCCAATTAAGCAATATACGAATTATATTAAATTTTATTAATAAAAAATTTTATTATTCATATAAATTATATTCAATCTTTTCTAAATTACTCAATTATTGGAAAAAATGAAAATAAAATTAATTTTCCCCAACATAGAAATGCCTCAAAAAAAATTCGAGGCATGAAAAAAATTAGAACTGAACATTGATGCCAAGTCCTAATCTTTAATTAGCTTAAAGTAGTAACTGTTATTTGGTAACTTACAATGTATTATGTACATTCCTTTAGACAACGCTTCCAAATTCAACTTAAAAGTTTGGTTAACTCCTAATTTAACTTGAGTATTAAGCATCTCTGTACCCATTAAATTTAGGATAGAAAATGAGATGTTCTCAATGCTTTCAATATCCGTTGTTACTAAAGACAGGTCAATATTTGTATAATCCCCTGCAGGATTAGGGTAAACACTTACATAACCTGAATAATAATCATTTACATCAGTTAATTCCACTCTTACTGCTTCGGAAATATTCGAACAATTTAATTCAGTGAAAATCTCACATTTATACCATCCGTTTTCCAAAGGTTTATAAGTTTTTTGTGATGCACCTTCGATAATTTCATCATTGAGATACCAGACATATATAGCTGCATCTGATGGACAGAATAAAACATCTCCATTATAAAGTAAATTCGGTTTGGCAGGTTTCGACTCAACATTAATGGAAACCGTATCCGAAACAGCTTCGAAACCAAAATTATTTTGTACTTTCACCCAGTAATAACCTTTGCTCCAGATAGTATCAAATCTCGCTTTGCTTCCATCCGACCAAAGATATTTTTCAAATCCGCCTCCGGCATCCAAAACACAAAATTCGCCTTCGCAAAACTCGTTTTTTCCGATTAGGGTTAAAACCGGCGGCTGTGGCTTTAGGTCTTTGTATGTACCGGTACTTCTGTAGCATCCTCCTTCTTTTGTACCTGCAAAAACAAATCCTGATTTACTAACAAAAAAGTTTGTTACTTTGTACTTGCTTATACCGCTTTGGTCATACAACCCACTCCAAGTATCACCATTATCAATAGTCCTGTAAATTCCCGGAACATTTTTCAATCCTGCAAAAACAGTATCCTTCTCAAGTGAGATAAGACTTGTAACCTGGCTGGTTAATGTTCCCATTGATTTTGCCCATAGCACACCATTATCTCTCGAACGGTAAACGCCAATATTAGTTGCTGCCAAAATCATTCTATCCTCATCTTTGAATTCCAGTGAACTGACATTGTTAATCCCAATATCAATTGTCGTAATTTTCCTCCATTCGTCAAAAGGTGCTTTTCTGTATAATCCATTTTCCTTTGTTCCGGCATATATATAATTACTATCAACGACAATCATTGATAATATCTCCTGCTTTTCAATGTCTCCTCCATTCATTTGCAACCATCTGTCCTCGGATGTTTTCCAAATCCCTTTACTAACGGTTCCTGCATAAACAGTTCCAGTGCTATCAATTACTAAAGTATTTATTTTTTCATTGTTTAATTCGGGATTTGAAAATTTTTGCCATGTACTTGTTGCATTTTCAAGGTAATAAAGTCCTTTTTCCGTACCGGCTATTATTCCCTCATCATTAGTCGAAATAAGACAAGTAATTTTTGTAACAGCTTCGAGACCTTTGTTGTTCGCTTCCCAAGATAATCCAAAATTAGATGACTTATAAATTCCAATATCGGTAGCAGAATATAATACATTGCCAATTTCAACGAAGCCATTTACATTTTGTATGGCTAAACCCTCAACACTCCTGAGCAATTCATTATTTTCGAACTTAAAAAATGCACGTGTAGTTCCAAAAAATAATTGAGCATTAAAGCTTTTCATAGTCTGAACATATTGGGCATCTATATTATCGGGTACATTTTGCCAATTAATATCATCAATACTGCTAAATTTCAATCCTTCGGTTAATGTACTTATATATAATTTATCTTCGAATTTCTCAATATACATTACAGAAGTTTCCTCGTTCAAACCGGTATTAGCCCATTGCCAGTTAATTCCAAAATCCTTACTTATGAAAACGCCTTTGCTTGTAACAGCAAAAAGTTCATTACTTGCTTCATCGAAAAATAACTTGTTGACTTTTCCGGTCTCATCGTTTATCTTCAGCCATTTCTTACCTTCGTCACTGCTTTTAAATATTCCTCTGTCTGTACCGGCAAATACAATATTTTTGACTAAGCTAAGGGTATTTATATTTTCTTCGGGAAGCAAACCGGTATTGTAATTCGACCAGTTTTCACCACCGTTTGTGCTTCTGAAAATTGCCTTTCCCAGCGAACCAACAATAAAAGTATTGTCCTTGATTTTTAGTATTGTCTTAAAACTTAAATGTTCTGATAATCCAATACCGATGCTTGTCCAATTCCCGTTTTCTTTTCTTCTCAAAATTCCCAAAGAATCCGTAAGGGCAAATAAATCACCATTATTATTAAGGTATATTGAATTAACTCTCGAATTAAATTTAAGAATATTATCGTTCAATGAAGTCCATTTTTCTTCATTGTTTTGTTTGCGATATACACCGGATGTAAGAGTAGAGATGTATAAATCACCTGAATTTTCATCGGCACTTATACAACTGATACTTGCACCAAAAGGTCCATCGGTTTTTTTCCAGTAATCTGCTGCATATATATTCTCATAAAAACAAGAGAATAATATTATTAATAGAATTAAATATGCTTTCATTTTTTCCCCCAAAACAAAATTTCGTAAAATTAATTTCTTTTCATTTTTCTTTGACAATTTAATGAATATTAATTAATAATACAAGTAATTTTATGAATTTTTTTAAATTTTAATTATTTATTATTTCATTCTTTATGCTCGATAAATATTTCTCGTTATTTCATTCCCCAAGATACAACCGGTATACCTATTGGAGTATTTGGTACTAATCTCCTTAAATCCTTACCATTTCTTCTAATTGCAAATAAATCATAGGAAACAGGGTCTGTGTTTTTATCAAATCCAAAAACAATCATACCGCCATCAGGTGAAATTGACAATTTATTGCTCCTAACCATATTTTTTATGTCCGGATAAATTGTCTTTAGCGAATCCCAAGAAATAACATCTGATACTTTTTCTTCGGTTCCTGAGTTAAAAATCGAAATACCAAAATCTGTCCATAAAACAACTTCAGATTTCGTGGATACAAATTGATGTGGATTGCTCATATTTCCTGAAGTAAAATTTGTATTTTGTAATGAACCGTTTTTTACAACTTTTAAATCTGAACCAAAGTAAGCAAAAAACTTTTGTGAATTTTCATCCACACCTAATAATTTAATAGTTTCTGACGATTTAGCTATTAAATTACTTAAAGAACTATTGTTGAGTCCAATAATGTAATAACCAATGTCGCTAAATTGTCCATTATAAAAATTCCTTCCTTTCATAACAAATGTAACTTGAGAAGCATCTTCATTGACAAGGAAATCTTTACCGTAAACTTCACCGAAATTAACATTATCACTTGAAAAGTTATTTAAGATAAATTGATTCATCTCATAAATATTGAATGTTGCTTCAGGAAGGTTTACAATAATTAAAACTAAATTATTTTCTTCAGGTTTTGTCCCGTCTAATCTTTTTATAGTAGCAAAAAACACAGCTTTTTTTCCATCACCGCTAAGCTCTATATGTGGAGGTATTGTATAAAAGTAATCCCTTTCGCTCTGGTCAAGCTGAGGAAATGGAATAGGAAGCGTTGTACCATCTGTATATCTCACCCAAAATTTTTCAGGATGATATTCATACTGAAAAACTATGGTTCCATTTCTTCCAACAGATGAAATGTGAACGATAGATTCAGTCAGAATTCTATCAGGTTCTTGAGAATCCTTATAAGAATAAAAAAACAAACCCGAATGTTCAGGCCGCCAACCGTCGCTTTGACTTAAGGGATAAAAGATATTGTAATTCTGAGTTAAAGTCGTATCTGTATTATCCGGTTTGACAATCGGTTTTGTTGTATCATTACAGTTAGTTATAAAAAAAGATAAGATAATTAACAATACAATTTCTAACCATCTATTTTTCATTTCACATTATCCAAATTATTATAAAAATTAATGTTTTACTCTAAAATATAACTTTTTTTTCAATTCTGAATCTCAGCCGGTTACAACAACTGATAGAACGATATTGACGGTTAACGGCTTTTTTTACAATGCTTATCAAGAAAATTAAAGAATTCCGAATTCCATATTAGAAATTCCTGAGGATGTACTATAAAATGATTCTCATTTGGGAATATAATTAATTTTGAATCTAAACCCTTTGATTGAGCTACAGTAAATGCTTCCAGACTTTGAGAAAAGGGAACCCTGAAGTCTTGCTCACCTGCTGAAATAAATATGGGTGTATCCCAATTTTGAGCAAATTTATGAGGTGAGTTATTAGAATAATACTCCTTATTTTTTTCTTCCCAGTATGGTCCGCCATACTCCCAATCCGGGAACCAAAGCTCCTCCGTAGAACCATACATGCTTTCCAGATTAAACACTCCGGAATGTGAAGCAAAGGCATTATACCTGCCTTTGTGATTCCCTGCCAGCCAAAAGGCGGCATAACCTCCTGCACTTGCTCCGACAGCTGCAGAACCTTTATTATCAATAAATGGTTTCTTCAACATTATATCCGTTGCAGACATAATATCCTGCATTGGTTTTCCTGCCCAATCTTTACTAATTGCATCATTCCATTTTTGTCCGAATCCGGGTACTCCTCTCCTGTTTGGCAATACCAATACATAGCCATGAGAAGCCATTAAAAGATAATTCCACCTGTAATGAAACCTTTGGCTTATCATTGACTGAGGTCCTCCCTGACAATATGTTATCATGGGATATTTTTGAGTTGAATCAAACTTTGGTGGATAAACTATCCAGGCGTGCATTGATGCACCGTCCTGGCATGTAATCCATTTTTCTTCAATTCTGGGCATCAAAATTGAATTGAAAATACTTTCATATAAATGTGTGAGATTTGTTTGTTCTCCACCGGCTGAAGGCATTGAAAACAGTTCCAGAGGTTCTACCATACTTTGCCTGCCAAACACAAGCGTATTTCCATCTTTACTAATACCAAGCCCATCGCCGTAATTGTACCAACCATCAGCAACAACAATATAATCCCCTTCAGAAAGAGATTTCCCGCCGTGTCTAATGTTCTCAACTGCAATTCTAAAAATCTTGACGGTTCCTTTGTCATCTGAAGTAAAATATAAAGATTTACTGTCGGGATGCCAAATCATCTCGCCGACCCATCCATCATAATTTTTAGACAGTTCATTTATCTTTCCACTTTTGCAGTTGTAAAGCATCAACCTTCTTTTATCCGATTCAAATCCTTCTCTTTCCATACTCACAAAAGCAATCCATTTTCCATCGGGGGAATATAAGGGAGCTAAATCATAGCCCATCATTCCTTCCGTTATATTCTTAGTAACTCCGGTCTCTATATTCACCAAATAAATATCAGAATTGGTTGTTTTAGCAAAATTGTTCACCTTTTTGCATGTATAAGCAATTTCCTTTCCGTCGGGAGACCAAGCTATCTCTTCTGCACCACCAAAAGGTTTTAATGGAGTATCGAATTTCTCATCCTTCATCAAATCCTTTGGTTCTCCACCTGTAGCCGATACGATAAATAAATGGGAATAGCTTTCATCTATCCATTCGTCCCAGTGACGTACAGGCAATTTATCATAAATTCTCATCTTAGCCATTGGTTGTTGAGGATATTTTTCACCAATAGTTCTATCCAGTTTAACTTCCGATGTAAAAGAAAAATACTTGTTATCCGGTGACCATGCCATATTCGAAACACCTCCCGGCACATCGGTAATTTGTTTTGGTTCACCTTTCGGAAAATCCATAACGAATATTTGTGGAGTTAATGAACGTGTTGACAAAAACGCAATTTTTTTACTATCTGAAGACCAACGTCCGTTATAATCAGTTTTACCATGTGTCGTAACCTGCTCCAATATTAAACTGTCAATTCTTACTGCCCAAATATCTGTAGATGAACTGTTACCTTTGATATATGGTACTCTCAAGGTATATAGTACCCATTGCCCGTCAGGTGATAATTGCATATCGCTGATTCTTCTCAAAGACATTAGAGTTTCAGCATTAAAAAGGACTTTACCTGCATCCACATCAAATTTCGGAATAAACAAATGAATGGAATCCGGTAACATGTCTGCTATCGAATCAGGGAGAAAACCCCACAAAAATTCATTAGGATAATTATTATCAAGTGCTTCCTGAATTATGTCATCGAATTTTACAGCAATTGAATCAGGTAAATATTTATAAAGACCTTCCGGAAAGAGTATATTGGATGGTACTTGGGAGTTAACGTTCCATCCTACAAGAAATATTGCTACAATAATTACAATTTTTTTCATTTTTAATCCTTATTAACACAAAATTATTTTTCAAAAATAAGAAAATATTAGCAAACTTTAAGTTATCGGATTGTACCGGTTGTTACTAATATAAGTTTTTCTAATTTAATATTAGAATGTTTCATCAGTTACTTTTTTCTTGGAAGATACTTCAATAACTTTTTGTTCTGCCTTTTCGAGAAATTCCCTCATTTCTGATGCAAGCTTCATGCCCTCTTCATAAACATCGAGCATCTCTTCCAACGGGACATTACCTGCATCGAGGATATCGAGAATCTCTTCGAGCCGGTCCATTTGCTCTTCAAAACTCATTTTTTTCTTACTCATATTCTATTCTTTCTAATAACTTTATGAAATTTCTACTTTATAAACTTTATTAACAGACACAGTCGCGGTTTCATCTTTCCTTACAACATCAATTGTAATAAAATTGCCTAATGTCTCATCTTTTGTTATATACCTCCCATTTGATTGCAATAAAGCAAATCCTTTTTCCAAAGGTGATAGGGGATACAATGATTTGCAATGTGATTCATTAGATTTCAGCCGATTTTTGAATGCTTCAAATCTGTACTTGATTAGCATTAATTTTTTTTGTTCCAAATCATCCAGATACTGAATTTTATTTTTGATTTTTTCGGTAAAACCTTTAAAGGCATGAGAATCGACGGCTGATTTGATACTATTATTGAGCGATTCGATATAATTTCGTACTGATGTTGTCATATTTGATTGTGAATTCATCAATACCTGAAGCACATTGTCAAGTGTAAAAGGAGTTACCATTTCAGCGGCGGCTGTCGGTGTTGCGGCACGCTTATCGGTAACAAAATCCGCTATTGTAAAATCTGTTTCATGTCCTACAGCAGAGATAATTGGAATTTTGGAATTGAAAATTGCATTTGCAGTGATTTCCATATTATATGCCCAAAGGTCTTCTAATGAGCCACCACCTCTTCCAATTATTATAACATCAACATTTTCTTTGTTTAGTTCATTGATAGCACTAACGATGTCTTTGGCTGAACCGTCGCCCTGAACTAAAGTAGGTCTGAAATATATAGTAGCGGCAGGGAATCTTCTTTTGCATGTTGTTAAAATATCCTGAATTGCCGCACCTGTTGGCGAAGTTGAAACACCGATCTTCATTGGAAGTTCGGGTATTTGTCTTTTCCGCTCTAAATCGAAATAACCTGATTCCTGAAGTTTTGCTTTCAATGCTTCGTAGGCAATAAATAAATCTCCCTGACCGACAGGTTTGATGGAAGTACATTCAATCTGATAATTTCCGCGTTGAGGATAGACGGTGATATTTCCAGAAGCAATAACTTTCATTCCATCAGCAGGGGTAAAATTCAATTGTCTGGTACGCCACATCACACAGGAAATGGAAGCACCTTCATCTTTCAACGTGAAATACCTGTGTCCTGATGAATGAAGTTTGTAATTCGAGATTTCACCCTGAACACTTACTGAACCTATGCCCTCGCTGATTACACGGCTGATAGCATTGGTTACCTGACTAACTGTTAATATCTGTACTGCCATAATGCAAATTTAAGAATAAATTCTATATAATTCTTGTAGTAATACCTACCAAGTTAATTCAAAAACTACTAATATTTATTAATTTTCCATTTTAATTTTTAATGTTAGATATCAACAATAAATAATAATTTGTTAGTCTATAATTAATATATTAATTTAAATAAAGGTCAATAATTTTATTTAGAAAAATT
>JAZDIP010000103.1:0-26650 GCA_043804925.1 bacterium
TACAAAATTCGATGCAGAAATACGGTATGATGTAACTGCATTAAAACCGGAAAATGATTATGCAATTATTGGAACTGACAGGATTGTTGATTTTGATAATAAGGATTTAAGCATAAGCAAGGACACAAGTGTAATTGCCGAAATATGCGGAACAGTCCTTCTTGCAAAAGAAAACACGACACCAATATTTATATCGGATTTTACATTGGAAAATCCGTATTGCGATATTGAAACACAAAACGGAAGTTTAACGATTTTGGGTTGTGCAATTGATATTAGCAGAATATTGATGGCTAACGATATCGAAGTCAGTATGTATCCAAATCCAACAGATGAAGAATTGAAAATAGTTGTAAAAAACCGTCAGACAGTAATAATAAAAATAGAATTAATCAACAATTTAGGTCTGATTGTTTCTAATATTTACAATGGTTCAATCGAATCAGGCGAAAAGACAATTAATTTTTCACCTGAAAGTTACTTACCTTCAGGAACTTATTGGATACGAATTATCATTGATGGACAGGAGCAAATAATCAAACCTATTTTGATTATCCAGTAAAAAAGGATAAAAATAATTATTGCTTAATCATTATTTCTTGCTTTCTAACAAGTCTTGCTGCAAAAGCACCGTCCATTTTGTGAATGTGAGGATATGTTTGCATAAATCCGTTTTTGCAGATTTCACCGGGCAAATATTTTTCAGCAGGGTCAATCTCGAATTCCGGATGTTCGGATAAGAACCACGTTATATTATCTTCATTCTCTTCAGGGTCAATTGTACAAGTAGAATAAATCAAGGCACCGCCTGTTTTGACGAATCTAACGGCATTAGACATTATTTCCCTTTGAGATTTGACTAAAAAGGGCATATCTTCTCTTTCGCGTTTCCACTTTATATCGGGCTTCTTTGTCAAAGTACCTAAACCTGAACATGGCATATCCATAAAAACAACATCGAATAATTCATCGAACTCAACGACAGAAGCATCGGCTTCCAAAGTTTCGATTGATTTTAATTGGAGACGTTTTGCACCTTCCTGAATAATTTTTAGTTTAGAAGCATATTTATCAACAGAAATTACTTTTCCTGAATCGTTCGACTGTTCGGCAAGTGCAAAGGATTTACCACCGGGAGCAGAGCACAGGTCTAAAATTCTTTGACCGGGCTGGACAAATGCCAATTTTGTTGCTAAATATGCACTCGTGTCCTGAATAGTAATTTTACCGGTTACAAATAAATTATTGGATGCTACATCAATTCCTTTAGTAAGAATTTCCAATGATTCCGGTGCAAAAGGTGATTGCCGGAATTCGATGCCGTTGTCAATCAATTCCTTTATTACTTCAGAAATCGATGTATTTAAAAGATTGATTCTCACTTTAATATTCGGTTTCTGATTATTTGCCTCCAAAAGTTGAACAGTTTGCTCTTCACCGAATAAGTCAATCCATCTTTTCACCATCCAGCGAGGATGCGAATGAATAATAGTGTAATAATAGACAATGTCTTCTTCTTTAAGGGGATATCTTATATTCTCAATATTACGGGCTATGTTTCGTAAAACACCGTTAACGATTCCGGCAATTTTTTCTCCCTGAATTCGCTTAATAATTTCGACTGCTTCATTGATAGCGGCATGGTCAGGAATTCGTTCCAAAAACAATATCTGGTATAATCCAACCCGTAAAGCATTCTTAACTATATTAAGGCATTTTAAGTAATCGCCTTTATAAAATCCGGTCAAGACCCAATCGAGTTTCCATCTCCATCTGATTACTCCATTGACAAGCTCGGTTAAAAGAGCTTTATCTTCGGAAGATAGATTACTGTCTCGTAGCTCCTTATTCATCAGTTTGTCGAGATAAGCATCACTTCTTTCAAATCTGCTAATGATTTTCACTGCAGCAAGACGCGCCGGATTAATACTAATAATTTCCTGTTTGCCATTCTCATTTTCCTGAGCGGGCGCACCATTTTTTACGTTGGTTTCTAAAATTTCCTGCATCAAAATTAAATTATAGTAGTTTATTAAACAATAATTTTATTATATTTTATTCATTACACTAAATTAGTGTCAATTGACACTTTTATTATTTTTGTTTTTTAACATTTTTAAATACGGTTATACTAATGAGAATATTGTTAAGGTTTGGAATATTTATTTGTGTCTCGTTAATTACGGCCCAATTTATGTTTAGTCAAAAGTTGGGGACACCATTGGAACCACAGGCGGCGCCTTTACAAACTGAAGCAGGTATTATCTTTGGTTTAGGCAATAATTTTCAGACAGGAATTTACTATCCGAAATGCGAAGATTGTCAATTTGAAGATGCTCAGGGTTTAGGAATAACTGTTGGCGGAGTTTTTATCCGGGACATTAAACCTTATCTTCAATATGGTGCCACACTAACTTTTAACTCGCTAAGTGCAAACACATCTTACCAAAAAACAGAGGAAGTAAAGGTTTGGAATAAAGCACATACATTTTTCGAAATCAGGCCTATTCCCTTTCGCAATACTGCTGAATTTGGATTGGGAGAAATAGTTATAAATCCATTTATTCAGTGGTTGCCTCTAAAATTTATGTTCTTTCGGCTTGGTTTTGGTGCATCTGTTCTGGCGGATAAGAATTTCAAGCAAGAAAAAGAACTTTTAAAATTTATTGATACACTATCCGGTGGAGAAATTGTTGACCTGGAAATTCTTAATGATAATCCAATAATAGAAACTGTTGAAGATAGAAAAATTCCGGGAATTAATCCGTTTCGAATATCTTTGGAGCCAACTTTAGGTTTTACATTTGAAATTAGTAATCAGATAATTTTAAATCCCTCTTTTACATATTCAATTCCTTTGTCAAAATTAAGCAGTTTACAAAATGATTTTAATATTAACAGATGGCGAATATTATTTGAATTAAGATTAGCTATTAAATTAAGAAATATTAAAATCAATTAACTTAATTTGTAGTAATAAATACTATTTTTCTCATTGATTGTAAGAAAATTACAAAAACAATGTCAAATAACTTTTTTTATTCCATATTTTAGATTATATTATTAAATTGTATTTTTCAAAATTGTAGAAAAATATGTATATTAATAAAATTTAATTTTTATTGATATTTTTTATTTTGCAATTTTATAATTTATAATTTTGAAGATATTAAAAATATTATACTATCTGGCAGAAGTATGAGATTGATTTGGAAAAAGAATGATTTATTATAACATATACGGGTAGAACTATATGCAAAGGATATTTACAATAACCGCTTTGTTGTTTGTATTTTGTTTATTACTTAATACAACTGTTTACACACAAGATGATATCACTAGAAAAAAAGAAACAATCAGAATCATTAACCTTGGGCAGGTTGTGAACTACTCAGGGCTTGATTATGCTCCAACGATTAGTGCCGATGGAAGAACTCTGTACTTTGTATCCGACCGTCCCGGAAGCAAATGGAACAAAGAAGTAGACAAGTCATCGCATGATTTTTGGGCAACTAAAAAAGCTGAAAGATTGGATACTAATTTTTTCATACCATTTAATATTGATACGACTACAGTATATGGTAACCTGGGTGTCAATACTCAATTCAACGAAGGTGCTGCATCAATTGCAGCAGACCGTCAATCATTATATTTTACCGGATGTAACAGACCGGATGGACTTGGTGATTGTGATCTATACAGGTCTGAAATCGAGGGAGATAAATGGGGAAGACCAATCAATTTAGGTCCTAATGTAAATTCTGAAAAGTGGGAATCAATGCCATCTATTACTGCCGGTAAAGACAGGATATATTTTGCTTCAAACCGTCCGGGACCTAATGGGGATAACAATTTTGATATATGGTATTCAGATTATGATTGGGATATTGAAGAATTTAAAAAAGCAGAAAATTTGACTCAGATAAATACTTCAGGGAGAGAGTACGCACCCTTTATTGGGGCTGACGGAGTAACATTATTCTTTTCTTCGAATGGTTATACTCCAAATATTGGTGGTTTGGATTTTTATGTAACCAGGTATGACGAAGAAACCGAAACATGGGCAAAACCTAGTAATATGGAAGAACCTATCAATACTCCTCAAGATGAATTATTTATTACCTTGCCTGCCGGTGGTGATGTAATTTATTTTAGTTCCAAAAGAAAAGATTTAGCAGGCTATCAAGGCGACCTGGATTTATTCATGGCTTTTGTTCCTTCGTTTTATAAAACAAAAATCGTTAAGGTTACTGTAATTGATGAATGTAGCCAGCAATTTATACCTGCTGAAATTACAATTAAAAATCCCGTTACTGGTAAGCAATATAAAGATAGTATTAGTGTTTATAAGAAGGAATTTGAAATTATTATTTCAAACGCAGATTACGGTAATCCAAAAGATGATATTCAGCATATTAATTTGGAGATAACCGGAAGAAATGATAAATATGGTGAAGTATCTAAAGTACAGAGAGTTGACAAACCACAAACAACAGAAAGAGCCGATGAAGCAGGAAAAGCTGAAGATGAAATTCTTATTACGCTTACTTTAGGGCAGATGCCTATTTTAAGTACTGAAATTGACGAAGCTGAACATGTAAGAACTTATAAAGCCGACCAACCCGAATTAGCTGATTTTCGCGGTTTAATAATGAAAGAAGTAAAAACTTGGGATTTATATCCTCTTTTAAATTATGTTTTCTTTCCATTAGGTTCTGCCGAATTACCATCGAGATATATATTATTTAAAAATCCTGATGAAACACAGGCATTTAATGACACAACCATAGCAGGTGGAACTTTAGATAAATACTATCATATTTTGAATATTTACGGATTCCGTTTAACACAATTTCCCGAAGAAAAAATTGATATAGTGGGCTGTAACGACGGTACAATGCCCGAAGAAAAATCTAAAGAACTTTCCAAAAACAGAGCACAAATAGTTTATGATTATTTTAAAAATGTTTGGAATATCGCTGAAGATAGGATGAAACTGAGTTTTAGAGATAAACCTGCCGTTGTTTCAAATGTTAAAGATTCTTTAGGTATTGAGGAAAACAGAAGAGTTGAGATTCTTTGCAACAACTGGGAAATCATGAAACCTGTATTTGATAAAGACCCAACAATTTTCCCACAACCTGATAAGATGAAATTTGTCATGAATAATGGTATCGAGGATATTCTTGTTGCAAAAAGGAGAATTGAAATTAAGCGTGGTGATGCCATGTGGAAAGTTTTAAATGATGTTGGTGTAACTGATGTTTCCAAGATTTGGGATTGGCATAGTGAAGATTATATTTTACCATCGGATGAAGTTCCGTTTATGGCTCAATTGATTATAACAACGACTAACGGTAATGAATGTAAATCTCCGGAAATAAAAATTCCTGTTATGCAGGTCAAGGTAGAAGAAAGAAAATTTGGGTCAGGTAAAGACAGTACTTTAGAACGATACAGCTTGATACTATTTCCATTTGATAAGTCTGATGCAGGACCTATCAACGAAAGAATAATGCGTGACTATGTTTACGACAGAGTATTTCCAAGTTCATACGTTGAAGTGATTGGACATACTGACGTAGTTGGTTTGTATGAACATAATACGAAACTCTCGGAACGCCGTTCAAACACCGTTCATAGTGGTATTATGAAGAAAACAAGCGGTAAATTCGGTTTCTTATCAAAACGTGGTGTCGGCGAAGATGAGCCATTGTATGATAATAGTCTTCCTGAAGGAAGATTTTATAATCGTACCGTACAGGTAATTATTAAGACACCATTAAATGAATTCGAAAAATAATTGATAAAGTTTAGGTTGAAGGGATGTTTTGTTTAAGACATCCCTTTTTTTTTGAATATTTTTTTATTTAAATTGCTTTTATTATTATGATAATACGTTAAAGGAAAACTAATGAATATAAAAAAACCGAAAATCGCATTAATCGGTTATGGGGCGATGGGTAAGGAAATTGAAAGAATCTCTCGTGAGAAAGATTTAATTATTACCGATATTTTTGAGATTGATTCAAAAATATCTGAACAAAAAAGATATGAATTCGATGTGGCAATTGATTTCGGATACCCGGAATTTGTTATTCAAAATGTTAAGGTTTTATCTAAATTGAAGAAAAATATTGTTATTGGTACTACAGCTTGGTACAATGGATTGAAAGAAGTAAAAGATATTGTTGAAGAGAATAATATCGCTTGTATCTATGGCTCTAATTTTTCAATAGGTGTTCAGATGTTCCAAAGAATTACCGAATTGTCTGCAAAGCTAATAAACAGGGTCTCCGGATACGATATTATGCTACATGAATTGCATCACCAAAGAAAAAAAGATAGCCCAAGTGGAACTGCTTTGAGTCTGGCTGAAATAATCTTAAATAATGTCGAAGAAAAAAAAGAAATCATTGCCGATAAATGTGATGACAGGATTTCACATAAACAATTACATGTTACTTCTACTCGTGGTGGAGAGATAATTGGAACACATACTGTTTACATGGATTCTTATGCTGATGCAATTGAGCTGACTCACAGAGCCAAGAACCGAACCGGTTTTGCCGAAGGAGCCATATCAGCAGCGATGTGGATACATGGGAAAAAAGGTTTTTATCATTTCAATGATATGCTTAATGATTTATGGAAAGATATTTATGGCTAAATTATTTGTAATTCTTGCTGTTATTTGTTGCTTTCAGATTTCAAACTTATTATCTCAGGATAGTTCGTTATCCGTAAAGAGAGATTTAATAAATACTCCAATAATTGATATAGTCCCTTCTGTTTTAGAAATAGAAAATGACACATCAAAATTCGTTGTTGAAAATGTTACTGTATTAAATAGAGGAATTGGAGTTTTACATATTACTTCAATAACCGGTTCATGTTATTGTTCTAACGGAGTTATTGAAAAAAATGATGTACAATTTCTCGATACCGGTAAACTGCGTTTGGAGATAAATAAAAAAGGTTTAAAAAATGAAGAAAATATGGTGATATATACTGTAACAAGCAATGCGAAAAATTCTCCCTTTTATATAAAAGTAAAGTTTGTTGAAAAAAAATAATTCGATTTTTCCTATGTTAAAAAATAAAAATACTTTTATTAAAGTCTCATTTGTATTTGTAATTCTTATAATTGTAGGAATTTATGCAAAAACTATATTCTTTGATTTTGTGATGCTCGATGATGATATTAAAATTATTGATAATTATGAAAAAATAAGTAATCCTGCAAATATTAAAGATGCCTTCTTTACCGATTCTTACTTAAAAAAAGAAGGATTGTACTATCGTCCCACATTAACATTGTCATTGATGTTTGATGCTTTTGTCTGGGGTAAAAATCCATCCGGTTACCATTCAACAAACTTGATTTTGCATATTCTTTCTTGCATTTTACTGATTTCATCTTTACGGATTTTAAACAACAAGCACATAAACATTGGACAATCTAATGTTTCAAACTCTTCACTCACATCTCACAATGCACAACTGTTATTGATTGCATTCTTTGGTATTAGCCCTTTACTGATAAATGCTGTTGCCTGGATTCCCGGAAGAAATGATATTTTAATGACTATCTTTTTATTATTATCTTTTTTATTTTTTTGCAAAGTTATCGAAACAAACAAATTCAGGTTTACTATTCTTCATTTTATATTCTTTGGTTTAGCCCTATTCTCAAAGGAAACAGCAATCATTTTCCCTATGATATTACTTTTATATCAAATTTTGATAAATAAAAGTAAATTATTCTCAAAGGAAAATATAAATTTTGTCATTCAATGGATTGTTGTGATATTATTCTACTTGCACATGAGGAGTAATGTTGCTATGCCTTTAGAAAGTTTGAATACTTTATTAAGAAATTTTGTTTATAATCTGCCGTTGATACCGGAGCTTATCGGGAAATTTTTTGTTCCTATAAATTTAACGGGAATACCTGCTTATACTTTGATAAATACTATCATCGGCACATTGGTTTTATTGTTAATGATTGTTATTATTATCCTTAACAAGAAGGACAGGAATTACTTACTATTCGCTTTGTTGTGGATAATATTTACATCACTTCCGGGTATGTTTGCAAGTCGAGGTCAGACAAATTTCGATTATCTCGAGTGCAGGGCTTATCTACCCATGGTGGGAATGATTATTTTCATTTATACTTTAATTAAGAATGAAAAATATTCAGGTTATTATTATTTTAAGCTGATTGGAATAATTGTTGTTGTTGCTTATTCAATCTCAAATCTTGTGTTGAGTTCTACGTATTCAAATCCATTGGATTTTTATAATAATGCTGTTGATAAAAATCCAAACTCTGCACTTGCTTTGAATAACAGAGCTTTGATTTTAAAGAGTCATGGGGAAATAAATGATGCTATAAATGATTTGGAACTTGCTATCGAAACCGAACCGGGATTTGCCGAAGCATATTTTAATCTTGGTAATTTATATGATGAAACCGGTAATATTAAATTAGCTTTGAAATTATATAATGATGGTTTAACTGCTAATCCCAAAGCTTTTCAGGGTTACTTAGTAAGAGGAAATCTAAAATTAAAAAACAGTGATTCCGTATCTGCGAAAATGGATTTTGAAAAAGTATTGGAATATGATTCAACTAATTCAACTGCTTATTTTAGCATAGCATCAATTCATTTTCAAGTTGGAGAATTAAACAAAGCTATTGAATATTACAATAAAGCAATAAAATATAATCCTAAATATGTTAGAGCATATATTAACAGAGCAGTAACATTTGCTAATCTAAAGCTATTCCAAATAGCATTAAGAGATTATAATATGGCTGAAAAACTCGATAGTAATAATAACAATTTGTATTATTTAAGGGCAAATGCAAAGTTTCTTAATGGTGATACAACGGGTGCCTGTCTCGATTGGTACAAAGCGACTGAGCTTGGTAATCGGGAAGCTCCAAGGTATATTTCGCAGTATTGCAGATAGGCAGTATCTAATTGATAATGGATATTGGAAAATGAAAATAATTATAAATTCAAAATTTTTGTGTTTTTAGGACTTTGCGAGAATTAATTGGATAAAAAATTGAAAGTATTAGTAAAATGAGTAAAAAAAATAATAAAGACAGCAAACAGCAGAAGAACATCCCTACAAAAGCTAAGGATGACATCAGTACTCAAACAAATTCGGGACAAGAGGGATTTGTTGGCACTATAAATAAATTCTATTATATCTTTATATTAGGATTTATAATTGCTGTATATTCACAGGTTTTAAATTTTATCTTTACAGGATTCGATGATGACTTCCTTGTTGTCAATAATTTGCAAAATCTGCTAAGAGCAAGTTTTCAGGATGTGTTTATGGGAAATTCATTTTTGACCGATGCTGTTTCCGGTTTTTACAGGCCAATCCAAACAATAACTTTTATGATGGACACGCAAATTGGTGGTGGTCTGATGACCTTACATCTTACAAATTTAATTTTGTTTTACGGTTCATCAATTTTGCTTTACAAGTTGTTGAGGAAATTTGAATTTGATGCTCTTTTCTCATTGATTGCTACATTAATTTATTCAATGCATCCTTTGTTTTCTATTAACGTTGCATGGCTCCCTGCGAGAGGGGATTTGCTGATAACATTATTCGGATTAGCATCCTTTATTCATTTCATAGATTACATTCATACAAAAAAGACAAGGAATTTATTTTATCTGAACTTCTTTTTGTTGTTAGCATTTTTTTCCAAAGAAACTGCTTTGTTAATACCTTGTTTAATGTTTTTGTATGTTATAATATTCAGAGTTAAATCAAATAGGCAAGAAATTTTCAATTTAATAATTCTATGGGGTATAGTGTACGGACTATGGATTTATCTGCGTTTTTCTTTTTCCGGGAGTCTGCCAGAAAATCAAATCTTTGGATTAATTCCATTCATTGAAAATCTAAGAACTATTCCGGAATATATTTCGAAATTTATTCTGCCTTTAAATATCATGTCTTTACCGGTTTTCACATTGGGAACAACAGTAATCGGAATTATTATTATTGTCTTGCTTCTGATTGTCATTAATTTGAAGAAGGACAATAAAATCCTTCGACAAACTCAGGATACCGGAAGAGGGGAGATGAGTGTTCAAAGGATGTTATTGTTCTGGACAAGTTGGTTTGTACTCTTGGTTCTTCCGGGAATGCTCTATAGCAGGTATTATCCTAAGTCAGAAATGTTTTACCATTATCTTGACCATAGGGCTTTTCTCCCTATGATTGGATTTGTTATCGTGTTAATGACTTTGATTGAACCTTATTTAAAGAAGATAAAACAAAAAAAATTATTAATTTATGGTATCGTTTTGACTATTGCACTGTCAATTTATTCATTTAATCATGTTAAGACCTTTACCGAACCAATCAGATTCCTGTCAGATGCGATTGAGGGTAATCCAAAAGCATCCGTAGCATATTTTCTCAGGGGAAATTACTGGAAAGACTCCGGTGAGATGGATAAGGCAATTAACGATTACACCCGTTCCGTATCTATTGATAAAAATTATGCCGAAGCATATAACAATCGCGGTTCTGCTTATGGTTTTCTTGGTGATAATTTCAAAGCCATAAAAGACCTTACAAAAGCAATTAAGCTGGAACCGGATATTCCTGACGGTTACTTTAACAGGGCTATTGCAAGGGATGCTATTGGCGATTTTAAGGGTGCTGTAAACGATTTTACTAAGTCTTTGGCAATAACTCCGAATGATTATGTAAATTATTATTTGAGGGCGAATGCTTTTAATTCGTTAAGAGAAAAAGAAAAAGCTATTGATGATTACTCAAGAGCAATACAACTTAACGCTAATTTCCCTGATGCATATTTGAACAGGGCAAATTTATTATATCAGGTGGGGGAGAGCAAAGCCGCCTGTTCCGATTGGAAAAAAGCTGTTGAGTTGGGAAGTGAGCAAGCAGAACAGATGATGGAGAGGTATTGCAATAGCGAGTAGAGACTGGTCTCAGACCTGTCTAAACCGTTTTAAGAAAAAATTGAATAATCTTTTTATTTATTCACTATCACCTTCAGTGTCCATGTCTTTGTACCGTGAATTATTCTGATTAAATACATTCCATCAGAAACATCAGAACAATCCCATTTGAGAATTCCGCTATAGGTATTTTGTTTATCTATTTTAATTTTTTCTTTACCCGAAACCTTGTTTCCATATATATCATAAACAGCAATATCATCATTTTCAATTTCTATGCTTGTGTCCCAATAAATTAGTGAACGTACGATGTTTGTTGCTGGTATGGGATAAGGGGGGAAGCAGTAAAGATAGTTTTGATAATTAATTGCATAATCAATAACTGATGTTGTTGTATCAATACCTTCTCCGTTCAAGTAACAAATACTATCTGTTTCAAATGCATTCGAATAAAATATTATACTATCAACATATTTTTTCGCTTCAGTAGGTTTGAAATAAATTTCAAACTCAAAATTATTTTGTGGATTTAAAACTAATGGATTATCAACGGTAATTTCAGGAAGATTATATGTGAAGGCAGAATCATTTAAATTAGAATATCCTGTGATAATTAATTCTGCATCAGCAGAATTATTGTAAACCCTCAATATTTTTGACAAACTATCCAAATTACTAATATCATATTGACCAAAATCAGTATCTTCGGTTAATATAGTTGGTGATGGTTTAGGAATATCTTCATTTATTCTTATCCAATAAATGTTTGGAAGGTGAATGTCATCCTGATAACGAGCATAAAAAACATCATTAAATTTTTTAAATGTTCTTGTTATGTATCCATTAAATGGAAACAGATAGTATTTCCATTTGGTTCTATCGTACATATCAGTCGTGTAAAATAAAGTATCTTCAATAGGAATATAGATTGTGTCATCTACACAATCCAAACTATTATGTATGAATGACTCTTGATAAATACTATCAACTTTGTAACTATAAACACGTTCAATGGATTTATTTTCAATATCGAATATATCCAGTGATACAGTAGTATCTATTTTGTCAAACATAAAAATCCCTAAAAACTCTTTGCCTTTAAACTGAAATTCTTTATAATGTAGTAAGCTATCTGGATGATTATATTTTTTAATTATATCCCAACTTTGACCTCTGCTATCAGTATATTTAATTTCGTAAATACTATCAATATCATTGTGGCAAAGCATTAAATAATTATCAAGATTTTTTGAATTAATATAATAAATTACAAAATTGGAATCTCTGTATATATCTGTTACATCAAAATTATCATTAAAGTTTAAAATCATTGGATAGTTGGTCCTGTTATTCCAATTTTTTGCTGTTATAAATCTGTTTCCACTTTTATAAATATTTACAAATGGAAAATGGCTAGTACCCAAGCTGTATAGTGTATCCTCACGAATTTGAAAACTTTGTCCTAAATCACAAGAAATTAATATTTCGCTATAAACTGAATTCCTGTTACCAATAAAAAACAACCTTTGTGTTTCAATTTCAAAGTATTTGTAACTAAAAGTTAAATATCTATTATAGAATTTTGGGTGCTTCTCAATATCAAGGGTTGGATTTATTAACTTTCCTGAATTATTTGTTATAAAAAAATGCCTGTAATAATATTCGTCATAAATACCACTATAAAATAAAAATGTTGAATCATTAATCATATCAGGATCCATATAATAATTTGGAGAAGTAAAATTAGAAATTTGTTCAGCAGTATTTTCAGAAAGATTGAGCGATGCTATAAATTTTCTATTTCCAACTAAATAAATTTTATTATTTGTTGAAGCAAAATCACACATAGAAATAACACCAAAGTTGCCATCCAAATTACAGTCGGAAATTGTAATTGCTGAATCCGTCTCTACAATACGGTACAAAATAATGTTAGACGGAGGTGATAATCCTCTGATCTTTACAAAAAAAATAAAATTATTTGATAACCAAAATTTAAAAAAATAACCATCAAATTCATACAACTTTTCGATGCTTTTTAAATCATTAGACCTATAAAGAATCTTATCTACAATAAAATAAAAATAGTTTGTGTCAGAAGTAACCTGAAGTCCGCCATTACATTTTGTGCAAAGCCCCTGCTTTTCAATAGATAATGTATCAATTATATTTAAATTTAAGTTGTAAATCATATAATTTGCTTTTTCGGTTTCAGCTATTATCATATCCTTGAAAATAGTTAGTGAGAATGAATAAGCATATTCACGAAGGAATTGATGAATATTTGATATTAAAGGAGTACTATTTAATACTTCAAAATCCTTTGATATTGTTATTAGTTCAAAAATCGTTCTTATAACATATCCTCCGGGGGATTGTATTACAGCAACTATTGGTAAATTTAAATTTACTTCTAAGTTCCATTTTTTACCTCCATCGTTTGATAAAGCTATTTCTCCTAAATCGCTAAAAGCAGTAATTCTATTATCCTTAAAAAAAACTTTAATTATACCACCTTTCTCAAATATCCTTTTCTGTTCCCAGTTTTTCGCATTATCATAACTGATAAGCATTGAACCAAAATCACCAAAAGCAATAATTGTATCACCACTATTAGCAATACCTTTGAAATTAATATTTATTGGAGTAAATTGAAATTCATTTGATAATATTTGATTACCAAGACTTATTAAGATAAAGAAAAATAAAAGAATTTGTCTCATTAAAGCACCCCTTCTCTACACTATAAGGAAACAGCTAATAAAATAGAAAATCTTTTCAAAAACTACTAAAAAAAAATTATTTATTTATTTTGCCCAATTCCTGAAGGATTTCTTTTTTCGTAATTTGCTTAAAAGCTACATGGAATATAGCTCTGCAACCTTCGGGTTCAGGGCTTTTTTATTTACGTTCAAATTATTAAAAATCTATTTGAAATGCAAGAAATATTTTAAATTATTCCAAAAATTAATTTTAGTAAGTTTTTATGTATCAAATAATTGACAATATTGTCAATTATTTGGGAAAAAGTTGTCAATATCGCCAATTTTCTTAAGTCAAATTTAATCTTTTGTAATTTAATAATTAGTTTAACCTATTTTTTTGGCGTGTAATTTGCTTCTATTAAAAATATATTGTTTAAATTATATTGATTATGGAACTAAAAGAAGGCATAAAGAATTTTCTGATTTATTGCGAAACAGAAAGGAATTATTCGCATTATACTGTCGAGAGCTACAACACCGCTTTAGCTCAGTTTTTCGATTTTTTAAATGAAGAATACGGAGAAGTTCCTAATTTGGAAGATATTGTAACAAACGACATCAGACCATTCCTGAGTTATCTGATGGACAAAGGACAGAAGAAATCGTCATTGCGATTGAAAATAGCCGCTGTAAAGTCATTTTTCAAGTTTTGCCAAAAGCGGGGATTAACTGTGAAGAATCCTGCCTCACTTGTTCCAACTCCAAAAAGAGAGAAAAAATTACCGTCATTCCTGCTTCAAAAGGAAGTTTCGACAATGATTGACAATATTACCGGTGATGATGTAGTGAGCTTGCGGGATAAAGCATTAGCAGAGCTTTTATACTCATCAGGATTAAGAATAAGCGAAGCTCTTCAGCTCAATGTGGTTGATATAAATTTCTATGAAAAAAGCGTTAAAGTATTGGGGAAGGGCAGAAAAGAACGCATTGTTCCAATAGGAAGCAAAGCATTAAATGCCATTAAAAATTATATCGGACAGAGACAGAATTTATTACATCAAACTAAGGAAAATGCATTATTCCTATCCAAAAGAGGTTCAAGGATGAATCCTGTTAATGCTTATAGAATTATTAACAGCTTGATGAAACAAAATACAGAATCACCTCAGAAAAGTCCACATGTTTTACGGCATACCTTTGCCACACATTTACTCGATAATGGTGCTGATATTCAATCAGTGAGTGAGATGTTGGGACATGCTTCGCTTTCAACAACACAGGTCTATACTCATGTATCAATCGAAAGATTAAAATCTGCATATAAGAAAGCACATCCTAAAGCGTAGGAGTTTGTAAAGTTGAAAGTTTATAAAGTTAAAAAGGAAAATAATCAATATTCCTCATTTAATTATTGTATAAATAGGTCCTTTCTGTGTTAATTGACTATCTACAAGATTTACTGAGAAATTCTGTATTAGACCAAAATCTATGTTTGAAAATTTTGGTAACATTTTTTGGAATTCCGGTGTAACAGATTTAATCCTTTGCAAAGATAAATGAGGTTTGAAAGGACTTTGCTCTTTTTTAAAGCCAAGCTTCGACAGATTGGTCTCAATAGATTTATTTATTTCGTAAATTTTTCTATCATTATTAATAATATTCACGAAAAATACTCTTGGACTTTTAGGATTTGGAAAAACTCCCAAACCTTTTAGAACCAAGCTTGAATCGTATGTTTTCAATTGTTCTTCCAATGAATTTAATATTTCAGGGATTTTTTCGGTATCAACATCTCCAAGGAATTTGTAAGTGAAATGAAGATTCTCTATTTCCACCCATTTTCCGTAAATAAGCGGAGAAAACTCAGATACAATCTTTTTATAACCTTCAAAAAATTTCTCGGATTTGATGAAAGTACCAATGAATAATCTTTTCTTTTCCATATTTATAATCTCATTTAGTATATATTTTGTAATATACGAAAAAATAATTTGTAATAGAAATTTCAAATATATTTAGGTTCAAAAAAACTTTTTTTCACTCAAAAAAAAATTTTCAGGTAAAAAATTCGTTATATAAGAATTGAAAAGTAAAACATTATAAAATGTTTTAAATACAAAACATGAATTTGTGAATTTAATATTTTTTGCAGGAGTGATAAATGACTGATATCAAAGAACTGAACGAGAAGATACAAAAAGAGAGTGCTTTTGTGGACATATTATTAATGGAAATGGGCAAGGTCATTGTCGGACAAAAATCCATGGTGGAAAGGATGTTAATCGGATTATTGTCAAACGGGCATATTCTTTTGGAAGGTGTGCCGGGATTGGCAAAAACATTGGCTATTAAAACTCTTGCTTCTTCTATAGATGCAAAGTACAGCAGAATTCAGTTTACGCCTGACCTGCTTCCGGCAGATGTTACAGGAACAATGATTTACAATCAAAAGAAAGATGAATTTACTGTTCGCAAAGGTCCGATTTTTGCTAATTTTATTCTTGCTGATGAAATTAACAGGGCTCCTGCTAAAGTGCAAAGTGCTTTACTTGAAGCAATGCAGGAAAAACAAATCACAATTGGTGACAACACTTTCAAGCTTGATGAACCGTTTTTAGTGATGGCAACTCAAAATCCCATCGAGCAGGAAGGGACTTATCCCTTACCCGAAGCACAGGTTGACAGGTTTATGCTTAAAGTGGTTATCGGCTATCCTGACAGAGACGACGAAAAAGCCATTATGCGTGAAAATCTGGCTCATGAATTTCCAACAGTCAATCCATTATTGAAAATAAATGAAATTCTGAGTGCAAGAAATCTGGTTAAAGATGTTTATATGGATGAAAAAATCGAGCATTATATATTAGATATTATTTTCTCGACAAGGTTTCCCAAGGAATACAAACTTGAGAAATTAGCTCAACTAATTTCTTATGGTGCATCTCCGAGAGGTTCAATATTTCTTGCTCATGCGGCTAAGGCATATGCCTTTATTAAGCGCCGGGGTTATGTCATTCCTGAGGACATCAGAGCAGTTTGTCTGGATGTTTTAAGACATCGTATAGGTTTAACTTATGAAGCAGAAGCTGAGAACATTAGTTCTGAGGATATTATCAACGAAATTTTGAATACTGTAGAAGTTCCTTAATAGTTTAATAAGTTTGATGAGTTTTATAAGTTTAATAAGTTGTGTGTTTTAGTACAACAGTACATAGTACTAAAGAACTAAATAAAAAAAGATGGAAACAACAGAATTAATAAAGAAGGTCAGAAAAATTGAGATAAGAACCAGAGGCTTGTCCAAACAACTATTTTCCGGTGAATACCACAGTGCATTTAAAGGAAAGGGAATGGCTTTCAGTGAGGTTCGCGAATATCAGTTCGGTGATGAAATACGGACAATTGACTGGAATGTTACTGCAAGGTTCAACCATCCTTATGTTAAAGTGTTCGAGGAAGAACGTGAACTCACCGTAATGCTTCTCGTTGACATGAGCGGTTCAGAAAGTTTTGGCACAAAGGCACAATTTAAAAATGAATTGATTACCGAACTTTGTGCCGTACTGGCTTTTTCTGCTATTCAAAACAATGATAAAATCGGTGTTATTTTTTTTACGGATAAAATTGAAAAATTTATTCCACCGAAAAAGGGAAGAACTCATATTCTAAGAATCATTCGTGAATTAATAAAGTTCAAACCGGAAAATACAGGTACTGATATAGGTGAAGCTTTGAGGTATTTCACAAATGTCGTCAAGAAAAGAAGTATTGCATTTATTCTTTCAGATTTTATTAATAAGAATTTTGAAGAACCGCTAAAAATTGCCGGCTCAAAGCACGATACAATTGCCGTTCAGATATATGACGAGAGGGAATCCGAACTACCAAATATTGGCTTAATGAAAGTACTGGATTCCGAAACTGGTAATCAAATATGGGCTGATTCATCCAATTCAACTGTACGAAATAATTACAAGTTATGGTGGTCAAATAAACAGGAAGAATTGAGAACGATGTTAATCAGAAACAAAGTTGATTTAATCAAACTCAGGACAGACGAGTCTTATGTACAGCCGCTTATGACATTTTTTAAGAAAAGAGGGAGCAGGAGATAACTTTTTTAGTTTTAAGTTCTAAATTTTAAATTTTAAGTTGAAAAATTCAAAGAAGGATTTAAACGCAAAAGTCTGAACCGTTGATTGAAGCTGATTGAAATGATTTAGCTGATTTTTTTGTCGGAACTGTGATTTTTGGGATTTATGTGATTTTTATGATAAAACAAAATCATGTATTCCCCTAAATCCCATAAATCCAAGTTCAGACAATTACCTTATAATCACAACTTTCTCGCTAAATGCTTTCTTTTCTGTCTGTAAAACAACGTTATAAATCCCCTGTGGGTATCCACTAAAATCAAATGTCTCCACATAATCACCCGGAAATTTGTATTCGCTTTTTAATAGTGTTTGGTTACCTAAAATATCTGTTAGATAAATATTAACTATTACTGCTGTTTCAATGCGGTAGTGAAGGTTGATAGTGCCGGAAGTTGGATTGGGATGAATTTTAGATTCAACAAAATTGAGTTCATCTTTTACATCAATATATTCATTATCATAACCAATCCATTCAGATGTTGTATCTTTTTCTGCGTCGCTGACCGTAGTTAAATATCCATAGACCAATCCTTTTTCTTTAGAAACAAAATGACAATTAAAAGTCAATGAATCTCCTGGCTGTAAAACTATTGGAACATCAAATTTTAATTTGCCACTTTTATCATATCTGAATGGTTCAGGAAATGCAGACCAATTGTTCGATATCTCAGGATTAATATTTATTTCTTCAAGATTAGCTATTGTAACTGAATCACCAAATTCCCATTCATCCAAGCTGAGATTTCTTATTGTAATTGTTTTTGTTATGAAATTATTATAATCATCAACAATAGTAGGACCGAAATTAATATCATGTGTTTCAATTTTGCCAACAATACCTATACCTTGAAGTGTTGTTTTGACTTTTTGTTTATACCCGTACATACCATTATACTCAAATGTTAAAACATGAATTCCCGTTTGAGTAGGTTGAAATGATACGGGAATGATAGCAGAATCACCGGATTTCAGTGTTCTTATTAATTTTGTTCTGTCAAATTTAAATGCCGACGAATCACCAATAACCGTCTTAAATGTTATACTATCTATAGTAGCCATGGCTACATCAGTATTATACAACAGAATTGCAGTTACAGGATTCATTTTGTTTATTATTGCAGGATATGGGTTAATTGGAAATTTACCAGGACGATGAATTCGAACTCGTTCCCAGTTATATCCTGATGCAATTAAATTTGAGTTCCACCCATCTCTGATTAATAAATTAGTTGGTTCTTTAACAGAATCCTTTGAAAAAAGAAAACTTGTTAAAATCATAACCACAAAAACAAAAGTCATTAAATATTTCATAGTTTCTCCAATTTTGAATTCAAATTTACATATATAACACATAATTACCCAAAAAGTTTCACTTTTTTGTTAAAAAAATAAAGAAAACCTAACAGTCTAATTGTCTAACAGTCTAAAATCCTTAAAAGATTCAGAAAATATTTTTTTACTTCTAATACAATTATTAATTTATAAGTTTAAAATTTAAACTAAATAATTTAATTAGGTGAGAAAATGATTTTGCATAGTATATTACCCTTTGTCTTTGGCGGTTTAATGTCTTATTATGTTACTACTGCTCCTGATGATATAGTTAAAACCAAGACACAGGAATCAAAGCAGATAACAGGCGAAGCCCCGTTGAATCAAAAAGCAAGGTATGAATGGGAACTAATGAGATTAAAAGACCCGCAAACCGGAAGAATCCCATATGATGCCTTCCAGCAGTCTTTGGCTTATGCTCAAACTCTTCCCGGTTCACCCCAAAACTCCGCAAACAAAAAAGAACAGTTGCTTTCAGAAAATTGGAATTTGAGAGGACCGATAAATATCGGAGGCAGAACAAGGGCTTTGGCTCTCGATGTTTTGGATGAAAACATAATGATTGCAGGCGGTGTTTCGGGTGGTATGTGGCGTTCTGTTGACGGAGGGAAGAATTGGGTCAAAACAACAAAACCGGAGCAGTTGCAGTCAACAAGCTGTATCGCTCAGGACAAGCGAGATGGAAAAGAAAATGTCTGGTATGTCGGCACCGGTGAATATTTCAATATCTACGGTGGTCTTAGAGGAGATGGTGTTTACAAATCAACTGACGGGGGAGAGTCCTGGTTCCAGCTTGAATCCACACTTTCAAACTCTCCTCAAAGTTGGGATGGTTTTGATTATGTATGGAATATCGTTAAAGACCACACAAGAAATGATTCGGATATTGTACTTACAGCGACTGCCGTTGGTGCGATACGCCGCTCAACTGACGGAGGAGATACTTGGAAAACCATACTTGGCGGTTTTGGCAATTCATATAGCTGGTTTACGGATATTGCAATTTCCTATGCAGGTATATATTATGCTACATTAAGCCAAAAGACATTTGGGGAAACTGCTTCATCGGCTGTTAAAGGGATATACCGTTCGACTGATGGAATTAGCTGGAATGAAATAACTCCGGATTTTATACCGGAAAAATATGATAGAGTAGTAATTGCTATTTCTCCATCCGATGAAAATCAAGTTTACTTTTTAGCTGAAACTCCGGGAACAGGAAAACTCACCCGTAACACGAGAGGCGACAGTTTATGGCATAGTGTTTGGAAATATACATACATAAACGGTGATGGCAGCGGGGAAGGAGGAACTTGGGAAGATCGAACAGCAGGACTTCCATGTCCACCGAGAATACGCAGTCAATTTAATTCGCAGGGTGGATATGATTTGGTTATTGGAGTAAAACCTGATAACCCGGAAGTTGTTTTTATTGGAGGGACAAATCTTTACAGGTCAACAGATGGTTTCAGAACAGAAGAAAATACTACTCATATCGGTGGTTATTGTTGGGACGACACCTCATGTTACGAAATTTATACATATACAAATCATCATGCTGACGAGCATGCAATTATGTTTTTGCCTTCAGACCCGAATGTTATGTTTACGGGGAGTGACGGCGGTGTTGCCAAAACATATAATAATTTGAAGCCGCATGTTGACTGGGAATCTTTGAATTGGGGATATTATACAACACAATTTTATACATGTGCTATTGACCATGCAATCGTAGGAAGCCAGGAAATAATTGGCGGTTTACAGGATAACGGTACTTTATATACCAATTCACCGGATTTAAACAGGGATTGGACAAGTCCCGCCGGTGCGGATGGATTTCATTGTGCCATAGCTGACAGCGGAAAAGCACATTATTCATCCAATAATACTTCATTTCAGCCATTCATAAAAATTTGGAGAAAGGTACTCGATGAAGACGGTGAACCTGTGATTTCCACACGCATTGACCCAATTGGTGTAACTGATATGATTTGGAATACTCCTTTCCGCTTAGACCCAAATGATACCCGCAGGATGTATTTGGCAGGAGGGAAGATGCTTTGGAGAAATAATAATCTCGATTTGATTCCGGTAGAAGACAGGAAAGATTCCACTTCGATAGGTTGGGATAGTTTGTCTTATGCGAGAGCAGATAGCAACAATCCTTCTGCTTATAGAGACGAAAGGATTACTGCCGTTGTTGTCTCGAAAAATCCTGCAAATATAGTTTATTATGGTACATCTTATGGTAGATTATTCAGATTGGATAATGCGAATGAGGGAGACCCTGTCCCGGTCAATATCACAGATAATCAGTTCCCGAAATTATCCAATATTGGTTGTGTTGCTGTAAATCCACATGATGCAAATAAGGTATTTTGCGTTTTTACAAACTTCAATACAAAAAGTATATTTTATTCTGAGGACGGAGGTCAAGGTTGGATTGATGTTTCAGGTAATCTCGAACAGTATCCAAGCGGTGGTGGAGCAGGACCGGCGGTTTATTGGGTGGAAATTTTACCTGTTGAAGGTGCTTATAGATACTTTTCAGGAACAAGTACGGGTCTTTATTCTACATCATTTTTAGATAGTGCATATACTGTTTGGCAGCAGGAAGCCGCAACCGATATAGGAAACGCAATGGTTTACATGCTCGATTCCCGGGAATCCGATGGTTACCTAACAGCCGCTTCTTTTGGTGTGGGAATGTATAGTGCAAATTATACCGGACTATCCCACAGACCCGATAAACCTATCTTGCTTTATCCGGGAAATGATACGACAGGTGTACTGGAGGATTTGGAATTAAGCTGGGAAAATTCAGGTGATGCATATTATTATCTTTTACAGGTTTCGAAGGATGAAAATTTTGAAAGTATCATCTATCAAGCAGACGGCTTGAACAATTCAAATCACAAAATCTTCGATATGGAACAAGGCGTAGTAAAGCATTACTGGAGAGTGTTTGCACGAAGTGCCGGAGGTATTAGTGATGCCTCCGAAACAGGTACGTTTGTTACTGCCGTATCTCCACCCGTTTTGGATTATCCACCAAATAGTGCTACTGATATTGAACTGCCCGTTACTCTTAAGTGGACTCCGTTAATGGGTGAAAACAAATCGGATTCATATCATTTGCTGATTTGTGAAAATTCTTTTTTTACTATAGTTACTCTTGATACGATTATTCCCGACACCAGTTTTGAAATATCAGACTTGAAATCTGCCCAAAGATATTATTGGAAGGTCAGCGGTATTAAAAACGGACAGGAAGGACTGCCCTCAAAATATTCGAATTTTAGAACCAAAGAAATAATCAGTGTAGATGATTATGCCAATAATGAAGAAGTAATTATTTATGGCAATTTCCCTAATCCCTTTAGTGAGTATTCTGATTTACGGTTTTTCCTGAAGAATGGAAGAAATATTACGATTGATTTATTCGATGCGTCGGGACGGAAAATTAAAACGCTGATGAATAGATATTTCGAAAACGGGGAACATTCTTTTAGGATTGCAAGAAACGGCTTAAGCCATGGTGAATACTTTGTTATTTTAGAGTCAGGGGATATAAAATTACTAAAGAAAATTACAATTATTAAATAATTTTTTAGCGTTAAATCGTCTAATAACATACTTAATTATCATTTTAAATAAAGTTGATTATTATTTGGTATGTTTAAAAAGATATTTTTTTTAATAACTGTTTTTTTATTTAGTGTTGACGGATTTTCGCAGATACCTGAGATTAAGGTATCAGTGGATACAAATAACGTATTGATTGGCGACCAGATTAAGCTGTTGCTACAAGTAAATAATAGGACAAAGACAAATATAATCTGGCCTGTTGTTGGCGATACACTTGGGCATTTTGAAGTTGTCAGTCGAAACAAACTCGATACCCTGAGCAAAGAAAACCGTTTTACTTTAAAGCAGACAATAGTAATAACTTGCTTTGATGAAGGAACTTATGCAATCCCTTCATTTACTTTTGGAGTTGTTAATGACCGCGATTCCGTAGATACATTGATTACCGAACTCCTGTACCTGAAATTCAATACCGTTGAAGTTGATACAACATTAGATATTAAGGATATCAAAGGTCCTTTGGATGTTCCCATTGACTGGACTGAATATATAATCTATTTTATCATATTATTAGTGGTTTTGGCTTTAGCTTTCTTAGGATATAAATATTGGAAGAAAAGAAAACAAAAGCTTCCCGATTTAGGATATGACCCAAGCATTCCACCTTATGTTTTAGCTTTGGAAGCATTAAAACAATTGGAATCCGAAAAGCTGTGGCAGGGGGGATATGTTAAGAAATATTACATCCGTCTAACTGATATTATAAGGATATATATCGAAAGGCAATTCAAAATTAAGGCAATGGAGATGGTTACACCTGAAATTATTTCATCCTTAAGGAATTATGGTTTCGAGGAAAATTTGATAATCGATATGACAGAACTATTTACTCTTGCTGATTTTGTGAAATTTGCAAAACACCAGACTTTACCGGATGAAAATTCAAAATGTATGAACTATTCCGTAAATTTTGTAAACGTTTCTTCGCAAATGCAATCAGAAGAAGAATCGGTTCCTGAACTCACAACTCTAAACTCACAACTCTCAACTAATGAACAAACAGGGGAGGCAAAATGATTAAAGATATTGTATTTGCATATCCCGGTTGGTTCTGGTTATTTTCTATTATACCTGTTTTAATCGTATGGTATATTTTAAAGCAACAAAAACAGACAAGCGAAATAAAAATGTCTTCCATAGAAGGTTTAGTATTGAGTAAACCTACTTGGAAAATCAGATTCAGACATATTTTATTTGTTCTTAGAATTTTAGCATTTTCATTTATAATCTTTGTTTTAGCAAGGCCACAGTCGTCTTCAAGTAAAAAGAATGTCCGAACTGAAGGTATTGACATTGTAATGGTATTAGATATTTCTACTTCCATGCTCGCTGAAGATTTCCATCCAAACAGATTGGAAGCGGCTAAAAAGACGGCTATGGAGTTTATTGATATGAGGATTGATGACAGAATTGGTTTGGTTGTTTTCGCTGGAGAAAGTTTTACTCAATCACCTGTAACAATTGACCATGACGTAATAAAAAATTTATTTAAGGATTTGAAAACCGGATTATTGGAAGATGGTACTGCTATCGGCATGGGGCTTGCCACTTCAGTTAATCGTCTGAAGGACAGCAAAGCAAAAAGCAAGGTTGTGGTTCTTTTAACGGATGGCGTGAATAATACCGGAATAATAGCCCCTCTTACAGCCGCTGAGATTGCTCATTCTTTCAATATAAGGGTATATACGATTGGAGTAGGTACAAGGGGTTTTGCCTCTTATCCATTCCAGACTCCTTGGGGTATAAGACGCCAGAATATGGAAGTGAAAATTGACGAGGAATTATTAAAGGAAATAGCAAAATTAACCGGTGGAAAATACTTCAGGGCAACTAACAACAATGCTTTAGCTAAAATTTACAAAGAAATAGATGCTATGGAAAAAACCAGGGTTGATGTTTCCATATACAGCAGAAAATCCGAGCAATTCCTTCCTTTTGCGATTGGAGCAGCTATTGCTTTTTTACTTGAATTATTGTTGAGATTTTTCGTATTTAGAAAGATACCTTAATATAATAAAGAATTTCATCATTATATTTGTTAATTAACAGTATAATCCCTATTTTTGAAATCCGAAAAATTTCGGGGTGTAGCTCAGCCCGGTAGAGTACTACGTTCGGGACGTAGGAGTCGGAGGTTCAAATCCTCTCACCCCGACAAAAAAGCCACTGCAATTCATTTTGTCGTGGCTTTTCTGTTAATTTTTCAATACTGTGAATTTTGCTGTTTGATTTTTCCTTGCTGAAACTATATAATAAATTCCCGGATAAAAATCCGATACATCAATTCTCATTCCATCATTTATTATTCCTATCCATACTTCTCTACCCATAACATCAAATATTTTAATATTATCATTTATACCCGATATTAAGATGAAATCAGAAGCAGGATTTGGATAAATAAACAAACTGTTTGAATTGTCTGTTTTTTTTTCCACACCAACTGTTCCCTGATACGTTACTTCGATTTTATATCCTTTAAATCTGAAATAACGTTCTCTTGAATCCTGAAAACGTAATGAATCTTCAGCATTTGTCCAGTTTCCATCAGTCCATTTTTCAATTAATTTGGTGATTACATTTCCATCTGTGTTATAATTAGATGTCCTTTGGGTGCGATTTTCATAAATACCATCTACTAATTCTGTCCATTTCCATGTTAGTTCGTTGCCCTTTTCGTCATACGTGAAATAGTCTTTTTCCGAGAAATTTAGTACCCCATTTTCCCAATAATCATAGAAATAAGTTAGTGTGTTTCCATTTGAGTCGTATGTTAAAGTTTCTTGCTGAGAAACAATCCAATCCTCATTAATCCAATCTTCATATACCCAAGTAAGATATTTCCCGTTTGAGTCGTATGTAGTTGTATGTCTTATTCTATTCGTCCATTTTTCAATTTCCCATGTTTGAATCAATTCCGAAATCTCATTTCCGTTTGAGTCATATGTTAAGGTGCTTAGTTGATTATTAACCCATTCGTCATTTGTAAATTTCTTGCTTAGCCGGGAAATCGCATTTCCATTAACATCATAAGTGTAACTAACTCTCAAATAAAATATCCATTTACCTGTCCATGATGCATAAGTTGTGGTAAGCTCATTTCCGTTTAAGTCATAAGTACATGTATAACGTAGATAATTTACCCATTGGTTATTTTGCCATTTCTCCCACAATCTTGACAGAATGTTTCCATTTTCATCATACTTTGTTGTTTTTTTATTAATATATACCCATTTCCAGTAAGCGTCATCAAAGTCTGCATCCACACAAGAAAGTTCATTTCCTTTTTCATCATAGGTATAAGTAGAACTGCTCGTACCATACCAATCCTCACCCATATATTGCTCAGTAAGCACAGTTAACACATTTCCAAATAAATTAAAAGTTCTTGTTATACGTTCTGAATTGGACCATTTTCCACCAAATAGCATTTCTGATGTAGAAGTCAGCATATTTCCGTTCTCATCGTAGGAATAGGTATATCTTGTGTCGTTATTAGTTTCTGAATATACCATAACTCTTGCCACAAGATTTGAATCAATTGCGGTGATTGTTTCATGAGTTCGATTGTATTTGTTTCTCAGTTCATCTTTCTCCCATTGAGCAAGTGATGTTTGAATTGAAAAAGCTATTAAGACCAGAAAAAAAACGTAAAACCTTTTCATATTTAACTCCTGAATATGTTTTTTTAATTTTATTTATTTCAGAATTAAGAAATTTGTTGTAATTGATTTTTCAGATGACACAAGAAAATACAAACCTTCAAAAAAATCCGAAACATTAATTCTTTGTCCATCAATTACTTTTCCTCTCCAGACTTCTCTTCCCATAA
>JAZDIP010000104.1:0-167812 GCA_043804925.1 bacterium
GTTTGAAATACCGATAATGTTTTCAATCCACAACGGAGTGCTCGCCACATACAAGCTGGATAATTCGCATTACCTCACAGGAAAGATTGCATTTGAATTTGCATTGAACAATTCGGATTTGGCACCGGGAACTTCGCTCGACATACCCGTAATACTGCCAAGAACGATGGTTTATTACAAAAGCACCGGATTGGACATTGTCCTTGCATCCGAAGGCAACATCTGGCATACATTCGATTATCACGCAAGCACAGAGTTTTTCCTCTTCCCGTTCGGCGTAGCAGATTACGAAAAGGAATACCCCGAAAACCCAACAGACTTCTTTATGGAAATTAACGGCGGTTGTTTTTGGAATATCGTGAAATCAGCAAAGCTGGGAATAACCGGGAAACTTTGTTATGGTCAATATCCATTTGGCACCCAATGGCATTTGTTCCCGTATTTGGATTTTGTGAAATTTGTTGAATAGGATAAAGGAGAAGGGAAAAGGGAGAAGGGATGATTAAAATAATTTTTGTATATTGTTGTCTAATAAGGTAACTTTGTGAAAAGAGAAATTATATTTTATAGAGATTATTTTATGGATTTTTATACCGAACAAGATGTAAAAGTTCAGAAGAAAATTGAATGGACGCTTGGATTGTTGAGAGATTTGGAGAGGGTTCCAGAGAAATACTTTAAACACATTTCAGGGACTGAGGGATTATATGAAGTAAGGATACAAGTAGGAACTAATATTTTCAGGATATTTTCTTTTTTTGATTCAGGGAAAATAGTAATTTTAATTAATGGATTTAAGAAAAAAACAATGAGAACTCCCAAAAAAGAAATAGAATTGGCATCAAAGATAATGAAGGAATATTTCAATGAAAAAAAATAAAATATCAAACTTCAATGACCTGCTTAACTCAAAGTACGGTAAAAGAGGTACTAAAGAAAGAGAAGCATGGGAACAAGAATTCGAAGCGTTTAAGCTTGGCGTCTTGATCGAAGAAGCAAGGAAAAAAAGAAGGATGACTCAAGAAGAACTAGCTATGAAATGTGGAACTAATAAGGGTTATATTTCACGTATTGAAAATGATTCTTCAGATATCCGGCTTTCAACATTAATGAAAATCGTAAATGAAGGTTTAGGCGGAAAATTGAAATTGTCACTTGAGTTGTGATTGATATGATGAAAGCGAATTCAATAATGGTAAAGTGAAAATTTGTTAAGGAAAAGTTTCTTTGGCACACAATGGCATTTGATACCGTATTTGGATTTTGTGAAATTTGTTGAATAGGTGAATGGAGGGATATTAATTTTTAATTCTTAATTGAGTAGTGCCGTTGGAAACAATAAAATAAGAGTGAGGATTTTATGAGTATTATAATTATCAATAGAAAAATGAATTTATTTGATTTTTTTTCAAAAAGTTTTTTAATTTTATTTTCATTATTTTTATTTCATTTCATTTTAATAGCCCAGCATCCAAATTGGATGCAAATATCAAATCAAGGAAGTATCACATCGATTGCATCAGATGGTGATTCATTATGGATGACAACTCAAGGTTACGGTATAATTCTTTTTGAGAAAAAGTCCGGACAAATTTCATATTTCAATAATGTTAATTCGGGATTACCACATAATGAGAGTTATTATATTTTTATTGATCCTGAGCACAATAAATGGATTCAAACAAAATTGGGATTGGTGCTATATGATGATAAAACTTGGGAATTACTCGATAGTAGTGATTCAGAATTCCCAAAATTTAAAGTAATTGACGCAGTGTGTAACGACTCCGGAGCTATATGGTTTGTTGGGTATAGTAATGTTGAAAAATATTTTAATAACAAATGGTATTCATATAATGAATCAAATACAAACAATATCTTTAAAAAAACTAAAACTACTTTAGGAATTGAAAAAAGTAGATTGCAAGACAAAATCTATATATTACAATCAAATCAGATTATTGAATATAATGCAAAATTAAATAACTGGCTTATTAAAAATTATGAAAATACAGAATTACCCAAAAAATCTAATTTTTTAGATTTCACTATTGATTCGTTAGATAATTTTCAGTTATATCAATCAGATTATGTATGTGAATTAAGTAGATATGGAAGTTATGACTCCATGAATATTAAAGAATATTTTGATGAATATACATGGTTTAATGATATTCAATGTGACAAAAAAAATAAAATATGGTTTGCATCAAATAGGGGAGCTTACTGTATATGGATTAATTTTTATCACTATATTGATGAATTTCAAACATCTGAAAGTTTTTTTTGTCCTTGGGCAAATGTAGAATGCATACATGTGGACAATAATAATAATAAATGGTTCGGGTATAGTTCCGATACTGTGGATTTATTTCGGTTTGATGATAATCTTTGGTATAAGTACAATCTTTCAAATTTTCCTTATCAGATAAACAATCCTAGTGATATAATACAACTAGATAATGGCAACATTTTGATCTTAACTTATTATGGTGGAATCTTTATATTTAATGGCATAAATTGGTCAAATATCGAATTGCCAAAAAAATATAGCAGCTATTATTTTTATAAAGTTTTACAACTTAATAACGGAGAATTAATTTTTGCAACATCAAATGGGATTCTGAGTTATAAAGAACCAACTTGGTCAATTGTTGACTCTACAGATAAATTTATATATGGTTTCCAAATTATTGATCAGGATAGATATGGAAATTTTTGGGCAGCCGGGTATCATGAAATTTATTATATTACTAAGAATACTTGTGAAGTAAAGTATAAAATTAGTGATAGTTTATTTGTTCGTGATTTAAAAGTTGACAAATTAAATCGTTTATGGGTAACAACTCAAAACCAAATAATACAATATGAAAATGGTAAATGGTCAAAAATTGATAACAAAAATGAAAAATTAAGAGATATTTCTTTTACAACAATAAATGTTGATAGCTTAAATACAATTTATTTTGGTACATATCCAGACGGGAAATTAGTCATTTATAATGGGAGTGATTTTATTGTAAATAATACTTTTCAAGGAATTTGTGGATCTATGAGCCAAATCAAATTTGATAATTACGGTGATTGCTGGCTCTGTACAAACAACGGAGTAATAAAAGTCTCAGAAAATAATATTGAATCTTTAAATCCTTATAATTCTGGTTTAACCGATGAAAATGTTGAAAAGATGCTAATTGATCAAAATCAAAATAAATGGTTTATCTCACCTCATGGAATATCAATTTATAATGAGACTGGGAACATTAATTTTAATTATAATAAATCTAAAAAATCAAGTGCGTGCTTAATAATCTATCCAAATCCATCAAATAGTTTGGTAACACTTGAAGCAACTGTTCCACAAAAAGCAAATGTAATTTTATCTTTATATGATTTAAAAGGTAATTTATTAAAAAATATTGAAAACTCAGAATTAATACCAGGTACTTATTTTTATATTCTTAATACCTCAACAATTCCTAATGGTTATTATTTTGTTAACATGGTAACTGAAAATGTAACTCTTACAGAAAAGTTAATTAAAATTAAATAGAAAAACTTTAAAATAATGGGGAAAAATACTATTAAAGAGGATAATATCAAACCCAAAAGTAGATATATTTTTCGTTAAAGTAAAAAGTGACAAATAAAACCAAAATAAAGAGTAATGAAAAGAAAATCCATAGACTATTCAGACTTTCGAGTAGTAAATCGTCAATAGTAAATTTGAAAAATATTTGTTATCTTTTTCAATACTTCACCACTTTCCCACAAATTATTTCATTATTTGATGAAGTAATTATGTAAATGTAAATGCCTTTTTCATATTCAATATTATCCGGCTCAAATTCTTCAGCGCTTGGTATTCCCTCAAAGACAAGCTGTCCAAATAAATTGTAAATTGTAATCTTGTCTCCCGTCTTCAGCCCTGTGAATTTTACTGAATGAATGAAGGGATTCGGAAACACGGATTTATCGTTATCCAAAGTGAAATCTTCCACAAGAGTCGGTTCTGTATATTCACATCTGCCGGCAAATGTTATTGTTGAATCGGGATAACGTGTGCAAAGCTGTTGGCTCAAAATCTCCGCTGTTTCAAGATTTATTCCATTGTGCGAAAAACATACCATTGTATTATTACTATTTGTTACATTGAGCGAAAGTCCAAAACCCTTTGTTGAACCAATACCTTCAATCCACGATTCCCTAAGCCCATAAGTCAATGGCTTAAAATTAATTCGCCTCCTATAAGAGCCGTCGGACATTTCAACGCTATCAATTGATTCTACGGTTAGTGTAACTGTATCCTGCAATACACCACATCCCGGAATAGGTGTCGGGTCTTGCGAGGAACCATAAGGAAGAAACATATATTCATATCCCAAAATGGTTTCACCAACACGAGTAAGATTAAAATCAAAAATTGGATATTCTGTTCCGGGTGGGTCATTAAAAGCATTCTGCTGAGGAACAAAATATATTATTTTATTTTCTTCCCGATAGCTCATAAAATAAAACGCACTGTCAAGAACAAAAACAAAACCACAGGTATCACAGCTAAAAGTGAAATTCACATATTTTCTTTGCAAGTATAGTTTGTGGTAGGTTTTAGAATTGATGACAGTATCACCAAAAACGCCGACTTTGACAAATCCCGACTTTGCTACCATTGGACCCGGTTCGCAGTGCATTGCTGACCAAAAGGCATTACTTGTTGGAAAATATGAATATGTTTGCCCAAGCAGATTTATCCCATTAAATAATAAAAGTAACGCTATTGATATTGTAACAAATCTAATCATAATCATTATGTAATAATCAAACAATTTATCTTACTATATAATTACGTGATTCAAAAACAGAAAGTTTCAATATGATAGTAAATTTCAAACAGTGAAACTAATAATAGAACAAGCGAATTATTTTTAAGTAAAATAGTTGAGAAGCAAAATTCCTGACAAAAGACTAATAGCCCTCCACCGTGGTGGTTTTTTTAGCAAGAAATAGCAGGGATAACAGATAAAAAGGAACAAAATTCAATCTTAAGTGTAATTATAGTAATAATAACAAAATTTTGGACGAATTAAATATATTTTGTTTGTTATTAATAATAATATTATATTTGTAAGGTTAAGGTGTTTCTAAACATTTATGTATATTTAATGAAATTAATAATATACTTGATATTGTCAATATCAATGCTTCTTCCGGTATATTCCAATGAAGAAGTAAATTATAATGGAATTTCCAATCCTGAGAGTCCTCCTGATTTGATTGAATATTTAATTCAGAAAAATCTCGAACAAAATAATATCATAAAATTAAAAGATAACCTTGAATTATCATTTCAACAAAGCTTATGCAAAGACAATCAGATTGTCGGAAATAGTTTTAATTGGTATTACAATAATTTTTTAGTAGATAATATTTTACTAAAAACGCAGAATGAAAACGATAAAAAATTTTCTTATACTTTTGATTCTAAGAAACATATTCTTTCCGAGTTAATCGAAACACTACAAAATAATGATTGGGTAATAAGTTTAAGAAAAACATATACATATAATACTTCCGGTAGCGTGCTGACATACCTGAATCAAAAATGGATTGACGGTTTTTGGGTTGATTCTTCGAGAATAATTTATACTTATGATTTCTTCGGTAATAAGTTATCCCAATTATATGAAAAGTCAATTGATAATAATTGGATTAGCTTTTGGAAAAATCAATATTATTATGGTGGTCACGGTAAAATGACCTATAGAGAGTATAAAATATTTGAAGACGGGCAGTGGAAAAATTCATGGAGGTACACTTATTTATATGATGATTATTGGAACTTAATAGGATGGATTAATGAAAACTGGGAGGATGGTAAATGGGTTAATGATTCAAAGTTAAGTATTGATTATGACTTTAAACTTAACATTCAGACCAGATTATATGAAGAATGGGAAGATTCCACTTGGATATATGAAACTTTACATACCTCGTATTTCGACAAAAAAATGAGGTTGTTGTCCAGCATTGATAAGAACTATGAAAGTGGGCAATGGGTAAATTCCTGGCGTTTTACATTGAATTATGACAGTAGCGGAACAAATCTTGGTTTTTTGTATGAAGATTGGAAAAATGAACAGTGGATTAATTCCTGGAGATGTTCATATACTTATGATGAACAGGGTAATAAGTTGAGCAGTATTAACGAGGGTTTCGACGAAGATAATTGGAAATTTACTGAAAAAGAATCATACTCATACGATATAAATGGGAATATGGCTACCCATACTTTTGAAATTTATGATAATAATAAATGGATTTATTCTAATAAGGATTTATCTTTTAATGACCCATCATTTAATAGTTTTAATTTATTTGGATATAGAAGCGATATAGTATGGTCAGAAATTACTTCTGTTGAAGATGAAAATACGAAACAGCATGAAGTTTATAACTATCCAAATCCATTTTCTGGTACAACTACAATCAATTATTATCTTGATAATCCTGAAATTGTTAGAATTGGTATTTATAACTCATTTGGTTTGAAAATTGTTGATTTGCTGAACGAATTTCAAACTAACGGTTCTCACAAGGTAATTTTTGATGGAAGCGATTACCCACCCGGATTTTATTTTTATAGAATTAATGTTGATGACAGACAACAAAGCGGGAATCTAATAATTGTAAGATAAGGTTACTGATACTATCCTAATTAAAAACTCTGAATTTTGAACATCTCTAATGTTCAGCAAATAACGGACAACAAAGAATGAAAAAAAGAATATTAATATGCTTATCTTCTTGTTTCCTGATTCTATTGGGATGTGATGACAATACCTCAAGTAATAGCAACCTATATAAAAGTGAAGGTGTTATAACCGGATACGACCTAAGGGAATGTATGTGTTGCGGTGGCTGGTTTATTGTTCTTGCAGATTCGACTTATAGATTTAATGAAATACCGAAAGAATCAAATATCAATTTCGAAAAAGACACATTCCCTATTTCGGTGAAACTTGATTGGAAGAAATCTCCGGCTCCCTGCTTAGGAGATGAGATAATTGTCGAGAGAATGAAGAAGTAGAAAGTTTTTAAAGTTTGTAAAGTTTGTAAAGTTTATATAGACAAAAGTTGCCGGTTCATTGTTTACTACTAATGTCATCCTGAATACACTTATAGTAAACAAAATACTTAATTGTAATCAGTGTGACAAGGTAATTAATAATTTAAAGTTATCCGTTTTTTTTTATTTATCCTGAACAAATTCAAAATACTCGATTGGCATTATTGGCATTGGTATACCATTGTTATCAATCCTAAATTTTAACATTTTAAACTGTTCGGTGGTTTTGTTGATATTAACACCCAACAATCCCGGCAGTATACTGCTCAAATCGAATAATTCAGGTTTGGGATATTCAACAATCATAACTTCATCATCTAAATCATATCCAGCTAATTTTTTTGCAATTTTCAAAGCTTCATCCAAACCGCCTAATTTGTCAACCAGGCCAATCTTATTACCTTCCAGACCTGTCCATACTCTTCCCTGTGCAATGTCATGTACTTTATCGTATTCCATGCCACGACCGGTTGAAACTTTGGTAACGAAATCCTTATAATGTGCTATTATCATTTTTTCCATTTGCCCTTTTTCATCTTCATTAAGATTTCTTGCAGGTAAACCGATTGAAATTAAAGGTAACAAAAAAGGATAACCCAAATCGGCATATTTACCACGTTTGACGATTTCGGTTTTTATTCCCAAAGAGTCGGCAAGTCCTTTATCGTAAAACCATGCACCAATTACACCAATAGACCCTGTAATTGTCATTGGAGCAGCGAGAATTGTGTCGGCATCCATCGAAAGCCAATATCCGCCAGAAGCAGCAACAGCACCTTGCGATACAATAATGGGCTTTTTACCTTTGAACTTTCTTAGTACTTCTGAAACAACATCCGAAGCCATACCGTCACCCCCGGGAGAATCCACTCGAAGAATGATTGCACCAATTTCCCCGCTCTCGGCAACTTTTTTCAAATATTTGGAAAGTTCTCTTGCATTTATACCATTATCCATTGCACAAGCACCAAGTGCATAAACAACAGCAATTGCTTTTGTCGGTTCGCCCCATCTATCGTCTGTCGGTGCTGTACTTTTCCAAAGTACAGATGATGATATCAAATTCGATTTTGGTTCGAGATTATCCATAATCTCTTTAACGTCGTTCCATCTTGCTAAAGTATCAACCAAACCCAATTTATAAGCTTCGGATGCGATATAAATCATGCTTCCATCAACGAGTTCATCGAATTTTTCGGGGCTTAAATTTCTACTTTCACAAATTTCTTTTCTTGAAAATTCATACCAATCATCTATCAGCTTTTGTCTTTGCTCCCTGTCCCCATCGGACATATTGTCTCTCCCAAAATTTTCATATGCCGATTTATATTTAAAGTATCTGAGCTCTTCAAAACCAATTCCGGCATCGTCCAACATTTTTTTATAATAACTTCTGCCGAGAGCGAAACCTTCCAGGGTTATTGCACCTTGCGGATCCATTACAATTTTATCGGCAATCGAAGCAAAGTGATATCCGGTCAATCCAATTCTGTCGGTAAATATTATAACTTTCTTGCCGTATGTTTTAAACTCTTTCAATTTTTCACGTACTTCCCAGGCAATTTCCATGTTTGCGTTCATGCCTGACACATTTATAACAAGCCCATTTATCGAAGATGATTTTTTTGCTTCATCAATTTTTTGTAGAATATCCAAGAGCTTGTTTGAGTTGTCGAACCAAAGAAATTTATTATAATTTATTGCTCCTTTTAAATCCATTTGGACAAAGGTGTTTCCAAATCCAATATTATCGGCAAATGTTCTGTCGCTTGCACCGAGCCGGATTGAATAACTATTGTATCCGTATTTTTGTTCTTTATCAAATTGTGATTGTGAAGAAAATCCGATATTACCCAAACTCATATCAATACCGAGTGCCATAGATTTATCTTTAAAATACCTACCGTTCAAACGTAATCCGTCGAGAAATTCCCAAGACAGTCCTGCACTCCAGTTAGCTTTTTTAATACTTTGTTTGTCAAACATAGCGACATCAGCGAAAACTGCAAAAGGATATGTTCCGACCGGGCGAATTGCCAATTCTACAACACTTTCTCCTCCACTTTTCTCAAAGGCAAATGTCCTTTGCAAGCCAATTGAAAGCTCACGGAAAGGTCTTATTAATCCTCCTAAAAATAATATACCGCTACGGTTGAAGTAATCAACATCTCCAAAGGAATAACCAAATCCAAAACCAAAATTGAAAATCCGGTTACCTAAACCAAAGGAATACCGAAAATTATAAACAGATTTATTCCCATCATTTTCACTGATTATACCATAGCCGGAACTTGGCAAATTCATGGATAAAATATCACTTTTAGGTGAAGCCATGAAAATTCCCCAGCTCTTCAAAGTACCCATATCTTTGTTCCCTTCGGATAATGTGAACAGTAAATCAGGTTCATTTAAATAGGTTGTTGTCGCAGGATTGAAGTATCCATACAATCCATACTTAAATGCCCCCGGAGATGTTTGCATGAAATCTTTCAATTCGTAGTAGGATAAAAATCCCGACTGTGAATACAAATTATTTATTGATAATATCAATATTAGTAAACCGATAATCTTTTTCATATATTTCCCTCAATAAGTATTTTCTTTGAATATACGGCACAAATTACGAAAAGTTTTAAAAATAATCTTTGTCGTATTATTTCAGTAATAATTGAAGATAATAACTAATGGAATATGTGAAATAAGGAATTCAATTCCAGATTTGCAAAAATATCGAATTTTTTTGAAAAAAATTATTGATTGAAAATTAGACCAAATAACCAAATATGGCATCAACAATCAATATAGCAGCAGCAGATAGTGTAAATGCTCTTACGGTACTATTGCCCACACCTTCAGCACCTCCGCTTGTCATAAAACCGACATGGCATCCGATTAAGGCAGTTATACCGCCAAATATAAGTGATTTGCTCAAGCTGATTATTATTTCTTTATTGGAAAAATAAGTTTGTATGCTGTCGAAAAATTCGAATGTTGAAAATCCGAACTTAATTTGTACCAGCACCAAAGCACCAAGAAGTGCGACCATATTTGAAAATACGGCAAGTATGGGCATCATAACCAATGCACCAAAAACGCGGGGCATCGCGAGGTATCTGTTTTTGTCAATAGCCATTATTTCCAAGGCATCTATTTGCTCCGACACCTTCATTGTCCCGATTTGTGCCGCTATAGCTCCACCTACACGACCGGCAATAACGAGTGCAGTAAGGACAGGTGTTAGTTCAGTAAATACTGCAGTTGCTATCGAAGCACCAAGGAATGGCCGGGTAATACCAAGCAAATTGAATTTCGAGAAAAGCAAAGTGGCTTCCAATGCGGCAATTGCACCGGTGAATGAACCAATTAAAATAACCAATGGCAATGAATCGGCACCGATTATGCTCATCTGCTCGACAACTAACTTCCTGTCTTTGATGACACGAGGGAAATAACGGAATATATTCAGTAACAGAATTGTGATTTTACCAAATTCTGCTATGAAATTAATTACTTTTCTACCGAGCCGTGCTATATAATCCATGTTTATAATTTAAAATTTTCAATTTAAAATTTAAAATCAATTTTTAATATTTAATTTCAATGTCAAATATTAAAATCCAATCCCAACCGGATTGTTTTTTTTAAAAAAAAAGTTTCACGTTTAGCTGTTAAGCATTCCATAATTTACAAAACTATTATAATACTTAATCATTCCAAAGAAAAAATGCAATAAAATTTTTATTTTAAAGTTTTAACAAGTTAGATAATAACTGTAGTTTGACAGAGTTTTTAGGTTTATTGAGTTTTTAGGAAGAAAATTTTGAAGAATATATTTCTTTTTTTCTTGTTTTTAATTATTAATTTTATTAATTATGCCGAAGCCGTTGAGCCAAGGGACCATGTAATATTTTCAAAAGTTGATATTGATACTTCCGGTAAATTAAAAGCAATTATCAGTTGGGACAATGATACAAATGCCAAGGATTACAGAATAAAGAGAAAGCTTCCGGCCGATGAATTTTGGACAGTAACTCTTGCCGAACTTGACAGTAATGCCTTGACATATACTGATACGACAATTGAAAGCGGTATTTGTTATGAATATTTTCTGATGAAAAACTGTTCATTTCCTACAGACACAACCATGTATACTTATGAAGGATATGGTTATTTGTTTGTTGGGTCTCTGATAAACGTCCCCGACCATAGTGGGGTATTACTTTTACTCGTTGATAATACAGTAGCCGATTCTTTGAGAATAGAGATTGACAGATTCATCGAAGACCTAACCGGAGATGGCTGGCAGGTAATAAGGCGAGATGTTCCAAGAACAGAGGAGTTTGACGGAAAAGGCGTAAAAAAAATCAAGGAATTGATTGTTGAAGAGTATTACAAATCTAATGGTGAACTAAGCTCTTTGCTCTTGCTTGGACGAATAGCCGTACCTTATTCAGGTGATTATGCTGTTGACGGACATGATGACCATAAGGGAGCATGGGTCGCCGATACATATTATGCAGATATTGACGGAGAATGGACTGACGAAAGCATTAATGACACTATGGCATCAAGACAGGCAAACAGAAATATTCCCGGTGATGGAAAGTTTGACCAGAATCAAATCCCTACTGATGTTGAATTGCAAACAGGAAGAATTGATTTTTATAATTTGAATTACTTTGAACGTAGCGAAATAGAACTTTTGAGGAAATATTTGAACAAAAACCATGATTATCGTCATGGTACAATGAAACCGGATTACATAGGTATAGTAGATGATAATTTTGGTATGTATGGTGATGTATTCGCTTCAACCGGGTGGATGGAATTTTCAGGATTGTTAGGTCCGAATAATGTTCAAAAGGGTGAATTTATGGTGCCTTTGGGTACTAATCCCAGATTATTGGCTTACGGTTGCGGTCCGGGGTCTTATCGTAATATCTCAGCTGTTGTACATTTAGAAGAGTTGGATACTGTCAATGCTGGTGCTGTGTTTTCACAGTTACTTGGTTCTTTCAATGGTGATTGGGATGTCGAGGATAATATTTTGAGAAGTTTACTTGCATATTCTCCTTTCGCTTTGACTTGTTCGTGGACAGGTAGACCTTACTGGCATTTTCACCATTTAGGAATGGGATATCCGATTGGATACTCGACAAAAGTTTCGCAAAATAATCAGATACTGTATGAAAGTAATGGAAGATATGGATACAGATTCGTTCATGTTTCGTTGCTTGGAGACCCGACATTGAGGATGCATGTTGTAGAACCGGCAGAGAATTTATATTTATCTTCAGAAGTTTCAATGAGCGGGAGTAAAGTTTTTCTGACTTGGGAAGCCGGTGAAGATGGACTTATAGGTTTTAATATCTATCGTTCGGATGATATTTTCAACAAGTTTGTAAAAATAAATAATGAAATTATAACGAAAAATGAATTCAAAGACAACAATCCTTTGACAGGAAGAAATATTTATATGGTAAGAGCAGTTCGCCATACGGAAACTGCGACCGGTTCTTTGATTAATATGAGTCAGGGAATTTTTGCGGAAACAGAATTACCAACTTTAAGTTATGCTTCAAAATTGGATTATTCTTTGAAGTGCTATCCGAATCCTGCCGAGACTTCCACGAATATTTCGTATGTTGCCCCAAAAAAAGAAAGGGTAGATGTTTCGATATGGGATTTGGATGGTAAATTGGTTAAAGAAATTGCAAATTCTATTCTTAATCCCGGCTATTATCTTTATAGTTGGGATTTAACAAATAATCAAAGACAAATTGTACAATCCGGTATTTATTTAATAAAATTTACAACAAATAATAAAAGCATAGTTGCAAAATTGAATGTAATACGTTAAATTACATTTTTTTAGTTAATAAGTTGTTTAATAATTAAATGAGGTACCAATGAAGTATTTTATACTTGTTATTTTGTTGCTAAGCTCTATTATCCTAAATTCAATTATTCCGGCAAATCTATATGGTCAACCGAATAATACACCAAAATTAGCTTCGCTATTTGTACATGCAGAGGTGACGAAAGAACCGAATCCTCAAATAAAGATAATTTGGGAAAAGCATCCTTATGCAGTTTCTTATGAAATTAGAAGAAAAAACTTCGGTGATGCTTACTTTCCCGGGGCAGCATTGGCACAACTTGATACTTCCAAGACTTTTTTTACAGATGATAATGTAATTGTGGGGAAAGGATATGAATACGAAGTTAAAGCAATATATCAAGCTAAACAACAGATTTTCGCTGATACAGCCGAACCATATTACTTTGCGGCAACAGGATATATTTATTCCGGAATTGATTTGGAATTAAAACCTGTCAACAGCAAATGCCTTCTTTTGGTTGAAGATAATCTTTTAGATGCATTACCTGTTGAAATTAACCGACTCGAAAATGATTTGATAAGTGAGGGATGGGAATTAATTAAACGTAATGTTCCCAGGACCGAAGCATTTAACGGTGAGGATGTTAAATATGTAAAAAATATTATTCTTGGAGAAGCACAGAAAGACCCGGGAAAAGAAACTTATATATTTATTTTAGGGAGGGTTGCAGTCCCATATTCCGGATATATAGTTCCTGATGGGCATGGACCCACAGCAGGCGGACATCAGGGTGCCTGGCCCTGTGACGGATATTATGGCTCTCTCAACGAGAACAGTTGGACTGATGTTAGTGTAAATGTTGACAACAGTTCCAGACCGGAAAACAGGAATATCCCGGGTGATGGGAAATTTGACCCAAGCAGTTTCGAGTATATTCCTATTAGTTATCCTGTCGGAAGGGTGGATTTTTATAATATGCCTACTTTCGAAGAGAGTGAAACTGAACTCATAAAAAATTATCTGGATAAAGACCACGAATACCGTACAGGTAATATGCCATATATCAACCGTGGCTTAATAGATGATAATTTTGGCATGTACGGATTGAATGGTTTTTCCTCGTCCGCTTGGAGAGCTTTTCCTTTGTTTTTCGGAATAGATAGCGTACACGATAATGCGGCAGGATATGACTGGTTCAACAATCTTTCAGTTGATAGTTATCTTTGGGCTTATGGTTGTGGTGGTGGCTCCTTAAATAGCTGTGGTGGTATTGGAGTTTCAGAACAGTTTGATACAATTAATGTTAATGCAATTTTTACGATGTTATTTGGTTCCTGGTTTGGAGATTGGGACTCACAAAATAATTTTATGCGTTCAGCATTATGTTCAAACCCATCAGTTTTAACATGTTGCTGGGCAGGCCGTCCACATTGGTTCTTACAACACATGGATATGGGATTTCCTATCGGCTTTAGCTCAATGCTAAGCCAAAACAACAAAGCAAATTATATCGGATTGAATGTTAATTATAATAATCTTTGGTACTATGTAAATCAATCAGCACAAGAAGTTCATATTGCCCTAATGGGTGACCCCACATTAAGAATGAAAATGGGGAAGGTTCCGGAGCCAAAAAATCTCAGCGTTTTACAAATTCCCGGATGGAAGGTACAGGTTACCTGGAATGTTCCTGATGGTAATAGTGATTATAGATATAACATATATCGTTCGGAAAAATTGAATGGACCTTTTTTGAAAATAAACTCAGAACCGGTTTCATCGCCTGAGTTTCTCGATACAAATATTTTATATGGTTCTGTTATATATATGGTAAGAGCTGTTAAGGTTGATACATCAAACAGCGGCACATTCCTAAACCTTAGCAGGGGAATAATTCAATCCATTGTTGTTAGCGATGTAGACGATAATAAAGGAATTTTAACTTCAGTTACGTGTTATCCAAATCCTGCTATCAATGAACTAAATATCTCGATTTCTCTTGAACAACTCTCGAATACTTATATTGAGATATTCAACAACACAAGCAATATAGTAAAAACTTTTAATAACATATTACTTGTTCGGGGTGAACATAAACTGTCCTGGAATTTGTTGGATAATAACGGACTACCGGTTCCCTCAGGTGCTTATTATGTTCGCATTAAGGCAAGCGATAAGGTAAAAGTTGATAAATTTACAGTGATAAGATAGTCATTCAAAACATAGTGATTTAATCTGATAATAGACCGAATATGAGTGAATTCTGATGAATTATTTCAGTATCAGTAATTCTATATTCGGTTTTTTTTTAATTTACCCCATTTTAATCAGGATTTTGTCATGAATGATTTGGGTAAACTGAGTGAGCAATAATTCCATTTTCTATTTAACAAATATATTTCAATCTGTTTCGTATTTTTGTTTTTATAAATATTCAAGAAAGGAAAAAAATGTTTAAAATAAAAATTATATTTGCAACATCATTGTTTGTTTTGATATTATCTGCATGCGGCTCATCCGACGAGAGACCTGTACCGGAAGGATATACAAGAGGAATTGTTGTGGAAACAATGAACTCCGGAGGATATACATATATGTTGTTGGAACAGGACAACGATGAAGTTTGGATTGCTGCAACAGAGATGGAAGTAAAAAAAGACGATACTGTCTATTATTCAACTGCTATGGAAATGAAAGATTTTCACAGCAATACAATGAACAGGGACTTTAAAAAAATCATTTTTGCAGAAAATTGCACAAAAAATCCTTGGAAAGAAATTTCCAAAGATAAAAGCATGAAGGGTATGGGTGGAGGTGAAAATCCACATGAAACCATGAGCAACGAAAAAGTTACCGGAATTAACGTCGAACCCATTAAAGATGGCTACACTATTGAAAAGCTATATTCTCTGAAAAGTAATTTATCAGGTAAGACAGTTAAAGTCAGAGGTAAAGTAGTTAAGTTCAACTCAGACATTATGGGCAAAAACTGGGTACACTTGCAAGATGGAACCGGCAGCAAAAATGATTTCGATATCACTATTACGACCGATGGGATAGTTAATGTAGGAGATGTTGTCGGATTCGAAGGTGTTTTGGCACTTGACAAAGATTTCGGAGCCGGATATAAATTTTCAGTTATAATTGAAAATGCTTCAATAATCAAAGAGATGAGCGGAATATAATAGAAAAATTTAATATTCAAAATTAAGCAGGAGTTGTTGTCATTCAGAAAAAAACGAAGAGTCTATTGCTAATTTGAGTGCAGTATTCCCCGAATATTTCCGAATGACAATATTTTTGTTGCAGAATCCCAATAAAATGCCGGACATGCTATTTGGGATAATTGGAGTTAATATATGAATTTATAAGTAATTTACACAAAACAAACATATAAATTTATCTTTGAAAAAATGAAATTTATAACGTGTAATAAAATTTCGGTTAACTTCAATCTTAAAACTTTGTATATTACGTCAATATGCTTAAATTTGAAATTTATAACAAAACTAATTTAAAGGTGTTGAACTGTTGCAGTATTCCTTAGAATTTAAGCAGGTTGTTAAGACCTGCAATAGAATAAAGAGAAATCACAAGCAATTTCCTGATATTTTAACTATTGTAGCTTTATACCTTATTTTGTTTACAACTCAAAACATGTCCCTACAATGTAAGGATATTGAAGCAGACAGTATAAAATCAAAGAAAACAATTCTCGAAAAAAATGAATTCGACAAATTTGCTCCTTTGGAATATTTTACAAAGGATACTATTTTCAATAAACCCCTTTACGATGATGATTATGACAGAGTCGGGCTTCAGCATGGGTATATCACCTCACCGATACAAGACAGCAGCTATCAAAAAGCTAAGAAATTAAAAATTCCGGTTTCCGTCCGTTTGCAAAATGACCTGAAACGTTTTGAAGGAAAAAGGAGTATAATAAAAGATATGGAATCCGGTTTACCCTGGCAAATAGCTCTGGAAAACTTAAATATCAGACCGGAGATTTTATCTCCAACTAGTTTCGAAATTGTTCAAAGACAAGAAATGATTAACAATGCCTTTTACATACCATTTATGCCAAACCGCATTAATAGCGGTTTTAGTATTTCTCCACAGGAACTTGGAGTATTTTTGGGGATACTTGAAGATGTTTCACCTGTAATCAGCTTTGAACTTGATTATACCGAAGAAATTGAAGTTGTCGTTTACTCCATTCAAGCAGTTGTTGTCGCTACTTTATTCAAAGGTATCAGACACCCGGGTAAACAAACATTCGTTTGGAATGGCAGAGATGACAAAGGAAGACCATTGCCATCAGGTGATTATATCGGTGAAGTTAGGATTGGGAATAATAGATTTATTAGAAAAAGGATACAATTACAATAGAAATATTTTAATAATTATTGTACTTTACATAAATAATTGTTAAATTATATTTTGTATTTTGGCAGTTGTCTTTGGACTTGTAGAAGGAAAAGTTGGCATCTGTCAGAAAATTGTTGATTGGGAATAGAAAATCATTTTTTAACAATAAAAGTAGAAGTGATGAAAAAAGCAACTTTGTTACAGCATATACGATACAAATTCGATAATTTGATGTCAAAAGGGACATTCGCACCCATTTCATTATTGTTTTTAACAGCATTTTTCTCGATGATTATCATCGCTTTAGTCATCTATATTACAGGCAGTGTTCCCAGTGAAGAGGTATTGGGTGTTTTCAATCCAAAGGATTATAACTTCCTCGATGTTTTTTGGGTTACTATTCTAAGAACATTAGATGGAGGAGTAATATCTCAGGACCCGATACATTTTTGGTTTTTGTTCTTTATGTTTTTAGCAACGGTTGGCGGTATTTTGATGGTCAGTACTCTAATCGGTATTGTGAATAGTGGTGTTACCAGAAAAATTAGTGATTTGCGTAAAGGTCGTTCATTTGTCGTAGAAACCAACCATACTGTAATTTTAGGATGGTCTTTTCAGGTTTTCCAGATAATCTCCGAATTAGTTATAGCCAATGAAAACCAGAAAGACCCCTGCATTGCTATTTTAGCCGATATGGATAAAATCAAGATGGAGGATGAAATTCGCTCAAAAGCAGGGGATACCGAAAATACCCGGATTATTTGCCGGACAGGTATTCCTATTGACCTGATGGACCTTGAGATTATTAATTTGCATGAAGCAAGGTCTATCATCATTTTGGCACCTGAACATGGTGACCCGGACTCCATAGTCATCAAAACTATTTTAGCTATAACAAATAATCCAAACAGGAAGCCTGCTCCACATAAGTATCATATTACAGCAGAAATTCGCGACCCGAAAAATGTTCCAATAGCTCAGATAGCCGGCAAAGATGAAGTTCAGTTGGTTATTTTTGATTATTTAATTTCGAGAATAACTGCACAAACTTGTCGTCAGCCCGGACTTTCGGTTGTATTCACGGAGCTTTTAGATTTTAGCGGGGACGAAATATACTTTCAGGAAGAACCGAAATTAATCGGGAAAACATTTGTCGAAACTATGTTTGCTTATGAAACATCTGCAATTATCGGAATACGAAAAAGGGACGGAAGAATTATGATTAAGCCTCCTTTAAACACAAAATTTGAACAAGGAGACAAAGTAATAGCAGTTTCAGAAGATGATGATACTGTTATTGTCTCCGGCTTGAGGGAATACGGCATAGATCCCGGAGCTATCAGAGTAGCACCGAAATATGTTCCTCCAAAACCCGAAAGTACATTAATATTAGGTTGGAACAGACGTTCACCATTAATTATTAATGAGCTAGATAACTATGTTTGGCCCGGTTCAAAAATTACAGTTGTTTCGGAAAACCCGGTTGCAGAAACGGAGCTATCCCTTCACTGTTCGGATTTAGCACATCAAACAGTATCCTACTGGTACGGTGATACGACCAACAGAGGAATTTTGGATGAATTGAATATTGAGCAATATGACCATATTATAGTGCTTAGTCAAACCGATTTATCGGACGTTCAGTCGACTGACGCAAGAACTTTGAGCACATTGCTTCATTTACGCGATATAGCAGACAAAAAAGGACATACTTTTTCAATCGTCAGTGAAATGCTCGACGACAGAAACAGAAAGTTAGCAGAAATAACTCATACCGATGACTTTATCGTTAGTGTTAAATTAGACAGTTTGATGCTTGCCCAGATTTCCGAAAACAAAGAATTGAAGACAGTATTTGAAGATTTGTTTACTGCCGGCGGACCTGCCATATATATCAAACCTGCAGAAAATTACGTAGAACTTGGCAGACCGGTGAATTTTTACACAATACTCGAATCGGCAAGACAGAGAAATCAGATTGCTATTGGTTACAAGCTTCAGGAAAACAAAACACCTGCAGGTGAAGAGTACGTGCTTGCTTATGGTGTTATAGTCAATCCGAAGAAATCCAATCAGATTTTCTTCTCGGAAGGAGATAAGATAATTGTTATTTCTGAAGAGGAACAGGTTGGGTAGAGAAAATACTTTAAATAATACGAGCTAATAAATAATTTTGAATCTTGAACTTTTTTAAGGAATTGTCAAATGATTCTTTTCTCAATAAATCATCGGACAAATGCAGTTGTTATCACATTCTTATTATGTGTTTTTATTTATTGTCATACCCTTGCAAAAGAAATTCACTCCACAAAGGAAGGCGGAAACTGGGACGATACAACCACATGGCTTGGCTCTGTTATACCGGAAAAAGATGACGATGTTATTCTTAACGATACGGTTGTTGTAACGGATATTCGTTATTGCGATTCATTAACAATAATGCCGGGTGCCTTGCTGGAAGTTAAGGAAAAAGCTGAACTTCATACCTATACAATAAAGATGATTAATTCCGATGAGAAACTTAGTATAATAGATTGCATAGGGACAATCACAATGGAGGTTGTCAGTCCTTGCGATGTACCGAAAAATTATAAAAAATTATGGGATACAACTGGAGTTAAATGAGTATAAGAAATGTTAAGGTCTAATGCCACCTAACTTTTTGTATTTTTCTACCATAATTCCGACATTCTTTTTCCATGAGTACTGATTAATAACAAATTGTCTTGCAGTCTTCCCTGATTGTCTAGCAAACTCGGGATATTTAATTAATCTGATTAGCTGTTTTGCAAAATCATCTTTAGTGTCTGCAATGAAAAGTCCTGTTTCAGGTCTTTTGATGCCTTCGGCAGCCAGGGAGGTTGCAACGACAGGTAACTCCATCGCCATTGCTTCGAGTATTTTTATCCTGATACCACCACCAACGAAAAGCGGTGCTATATTTATGGATGCTTTGTTGTAATATGGCTGGACTTTATCAACATATCCAAGCACATTAACTCCATCAGCTTTGTAATTCAGCAGCCAATCCGGTGCTTCCTTACCGATAAGAGTTAATTTTATATCAGGAATTTCTTTTTGTACCAAAGGAAAAACATCAGATAAAAACCATTTTAAACCATTAATATTATGTATCCAATGATATGTCGTTGCCAAAACAATTTCATAAGGATTTCTTTCAATTGAATCATCAGGTTTCCATTCCTCCGGATTTACACCTGCACTTGCAACGACAACATTCGCATCGGGAGCAAGTAGTAAAGCTTTTTGCTTGTCGGGTTCTGTGATTGCAAAATTAATATCTACCTGACTTATAATTTTCGCTTCTGCTTTTTTAAGTATTGATTCTTGCTGAAGAACAAAGTATTTTTTTGGATTGAATGATGATAATTCTTCTGCATATCTTTGCCAGATTGTATGCTCGATGTTGTGCAAACGTAAACCGACAGGAATTTTATTGATTTTCTTTGCATATAAGGCAAGGGGAGCCATGCATGTATGGTCGGCATGAATTACATCAAACTTTTCTGAATTGATTAATTTCCCGATTTCTGATTGAATTAATTTGCTGATGTGTTTGTTAAGATAAATTGACTGCCGGAGCAGCGCAGAGATTAATAGTCTTTGTAATGTATTATCAGTATTGTGCTTGAAAAGGTGAACATTTCCAAAATTTTCTGCTTGTCCGATTGATTTATCAGATAAAATTTCATCACCGAGAGAAAATAAAGTAACATCGGTTCCTTGTTCCGAAAATTCTCTGTAAATATTCGCAATACCGATTTTACCTCCATCATCGTGAGGAAATGGAAATCGGGGGACCAATTGTAAAATTTTTAGCTTTTCCACAGTCGTCTTAGTTTATTACCTATTACCTGTTTAAAAAATCTATACTGCGTGTGTGCAACGGATACACCGAGAGTTATATCAACGAGTTTTTCTCTTGGTACTACAGCTCTTTCGTTTCTATATGTATAAAACATCATTTCAAGCATACCGAGCATACCCTCAATGATAGAACCAATAGGAAGCCGGTTGATTACCGCAAATATTATTTGATAAAAAAAGATTTGCGAAGAACGACCCAATGCTTTAGTAAAAGGGAAATACCGCCAGTTGTATCTGATATGCTGTTTCGATGCTTTTACCCATCGGTTCGGATTGTCTCTGTCCTGAGGAGAAGCATAATGCAATGTCCTTATATTCGGAAAATATCTTACATTGAAACCTGCAACAATTGCTCTTGTACAAAAATCTAATTCTTCAAATCCGAATTCCCAAAAGCCACCGATTTTATCATATACTGTTCTTTTAATTGCAGCGCCGGTTCCGGGGAAGAAATTTGCTTTGAAACCTTCGGGAGGAACATTGCTTTTATCTATAGGCAAGGGATACCATTCCCAAGGTTGCATGCCTTTTCTTACTTCTATATCTTCAGTTGCTATTACATCAATTTGAGGATTATTATTAAATATTTCCAAGACTTGTTCGAATGCAAATTCACTTTCGGGATGTGAGTCGCTATCTGTACGCCAAATAATATCACCGGAAGACATTTCAATTCCTATATTAATCGAACGAATATCAAAATTATCGGGAAGCCACAAATACTTAATAGTTGGATAATCGGATTGCATCATCTCTCTTGTTCCATCAGTTGATTCATTGTCAACAATAATGATTTCCTTGTCGGGATACGTCTGCTTTAAATAACCTTCGAGAGAAACACGAAGGTCTTCTTTTCTGTCCCTTGTAACAATTATAACGCTAAATTTCATTAATTATATCTGATTTATAAAATTTCCAAAACTCAAATATATGAATTTCCTTTTTATTAACAGAAATATGAGAGAAATTTAAGGTTAAAGAATTGTTAATAATCTTTTTGTATCTTAGGTATCACAGATTGTGACAGCAGGATATCAACTTCACTTTTGGTTAATTTATTTTAGAATCTTTATCTTACCACAACCATCTTCACTGTTTTAGAATAAGCACCTGCCTTCAAAGTGCAAAAATAAATGCCAGATTGTAATTCTCCTGCATCAAATTCTATGAAGTGTTGACCAGTATTCAATAATATATTATCATATAATCTGCTTACTTCTTTTCCGATGATGTTTGATATTACAATTGATACAAATTCAGAGTTTATCATGTTCCATGATATTTTTGTCATCTCTGTATAGGGATTTGGTTCAACTTTTAAAGAGCATGATTCATAGCTGTTATCTTCAACTTCAAGAAACTCAATAAAAACAGAATCAGACATTTCTGATTTGCACCCTTTATCATCCAAAACCTGAACCGAATAATACCCTGTTTCTTTTGCTGTTAGAAACTGTTTGTTTTCATCAGCTATAGCTTCACCATTCAAAAACCATTGATTACCGATATTAATACTCGATGCCAGAATTTTATCAAATACTGTTATTGTAGGTTTATCAGGAGATTCGAATATTGTAAAACTAAAAGTTGGTTGACTGGTTATAGCTGGTACATACGATACTATTCTGATTTTATACCCTGTACCTGACTCTAAGTCTTTGGGAATAGTTGCAATGATTTCGCTTGCTGTATTACCATCAGATCTTCCAATATTTATAGGATTGTCAAAAAATCCATTTTTATCTGATAATTGAGCTACAAACCAGTTTGATTCTTTGAATTCACCACTCAGGTTATATCTAATCATTAAAGTATCATTAGTACAAACTTCTATTTTAGATAGCGATGCATTCATAATTTGTGCTGTTACATTCAAGGTAATCTGTGTGACAAAATGTTCTGTGATATTTGTTCCGGAATACATGGTTTTACTAAATGCATTATCAGTTAAGGGATAATCAGATATTTTTGTTTCCCCAAACAAGGCAAAAACACTGTCATCCTTAAATATCTCTGTAATTATTCCCTTCCAATAAGATGAATAAATTAAATTTGATCCGTAAGGATCAAACACACTGATAAACCCACCACCTGAGCCAATGTAAGACTGTTCTATAGCATTAGTTGTGGTTGGGAAATCCCAAGCAGTGGTTCTACCACATAGAATAATGTTGTTATTTTTATCTATTTCAATACAATCATATGAAGGAAATTTACTACCACCGGGAAATACGGTAGAAAATACTAAATCCTTATAATTACTATCAAATTTAGTTATAAATAATTTTCGGGTCCGGCTTGTATCCCTTGAATATGCATTTGCTGTGGTTGGGAAAAATTTACTACCTGTTGTACCGATAACTATCGGCATTCCCATTGAATCGAAAATTACACCCTTTGCCCAATCATAATCATCGCCACCTAAATAGGAAGAAAATACTATATCTGAACCATCTTCATTAAGTTGAGCAATAAATGCATCGTAATCAGTATCGGCATGAGAATTACTGATACTATCAAAGGAATTTTTTATAGGAAAATCAGGGGATGCTGTACCACCGACTATTATTGCCTCACCATTATTATTAACAAATAAACAATCAATAAAATCCCTACCACACCCTCCCAAAAATGTAGAATAAACTAGCTTACTTCCGGTACTATTTATTTTGCTAACAAATGGTAAAATATTATACCTTGGAGGACATGGTTGAGGCTCATAAGTCTTCTGAAAGGCATTATTTGTTATTGGTAGACCTTTTGGCATGATACTTTCAACATAAATTCCTGCTAAAAAAATATTTTCATTCTCATCAATGAATATCCTTCTACCTAAAGCTAATTCGTCAGCAGCGGTTGCACCTCTAGAAAACATTGTTGCAAAAACTATTTTATTTGTTTTTCTGTCATATTTAAATATACCCATACTATAATCAATATCAGATGAATAACATCCTGGGGTTACATTTATATCATTTATTCCTAATTGTCCAATTATGTACATTTTATCATTTTTTAATAATTTAATGGATTGAACATTAAATGCATTATAATATTCTGAAGAAGGAACATAATTAGTAAATAGCATACTATCTAAGTTAGAATTTGATAGTTCAAGTTTGTAAATAATGACTTGCAATGTGTCTAAAGTTGACTTCATTAAAGGTTTTATTGAAAAAAAATTATCTTGATTGGCATTACATGTAGGGTTTCCAATATAATTCAGATAGCTCGAGTATCTAATTTCCATTTCTACAGCAGGATCAATAATCAGAGTTCTACTTTTATCATAATTTGCAATAGAAATACCAATAGAATTATCCGAATTTAACTGGAATTGTGATTCGATATTTGAAGTTTTTTCGTTCTTAAATTGATATGTCCTTAACTGATTATGCTTAAAGGTGCATATACTTGTTTGCAGTTCAATCTCATTCTTACTACTAATTGATATACTATCCTGTCCTTCAAATTGCATAATTATATCTTCGGGATTTCCACCAGGATTAACTAAATAGTCGTACCTAAGTTGATTACCATTAAAATAATATTTAACATCAATACCCGAATATATATCTTCAATAATCACTTCTTTATAAAGTGGTACATAGCTTGCCCATTTAGTTGAATCTCCGGTCAAAAAATAATTATAATACGTTTCTAATTTTTTTAATCCTTTATAACGTATTACCTGATTTTGTCCCACTAAGTTCATTTTGACAACATGTCCTCTTTGTGTTTTGTGGTTCTCGTTAATCGGGGAATAAGTATCAGATATGAATTTTTCCTTTTTGATATCATCAATTTTCTTTTCTTCAATGACGAAGAAATCGTAATAAATACCCTCATTAGTTATCCAGGCATTCATGCCATCTACTTTTGCTAGGAAACGTATATTTGAATCCCACTGCCCTTTATTCTCAATAAAGAAATTGTTACCCTGTTGACCTAACAATGGTAATAATGTGAATAAAAATAAAATTAGAAAAGAAAACTTTTTCATAACACACCTATGTTTGTGAATATGTTTATTAACTTCAAACGAAAGTAAGCAACGCTTACAAATATATTTTAACTGTCAGAATCACAGATTTTCGCAGATTTTTGGATTTCGCAGAAATACAATACATATAATCTGTGTAATCTGATTAATCAGTGCAAATCAGCGATTCTGACAATGAACGAAAGTAAGCAACGCTTACAAATATATATTAACTGTCAGAATCACAGATTTTCGCAGATTTTTGGATTTCACAGATTTTTCTATTCTGTATTTTGTCTTTTCTGTGTAATCTGATTAATCTGTGTAAATCAGAGGTTCTGACTGCTTTTCATAATTTTCAGTAAGTTTTTTATAAATCGAACTACTTGTTTTTCGTTTATTAATCAAATCAAAAAACTTATCTATATCCATTTCTGCCTCTTGGACTAATTTGTTTCTAATTTTACGCTGTAATTCAACACAGTCAAAAGTCTTCTTCTGTTTCATCGTCAATTACCTCCCTTGGTGTTCTAATATCTAAAATAGGATAAATGAGAAAAAAATTATTGACCAATTCTCAATTCTAAACAAAAATAGTTAATAATGTAATAATTAACAAAATTATTTATCATTAAATCAATCCATGGACTTTGGTTATTGAAAAAGGAGTTATAAACAAGGAAAACCAATAATGGCTAATGCAAAAACAAATCATCTGAAAATATTTTTTCAATAAAGGATTTTTTAATAAACTCAAATCCATCTTCAATATGAACCTCATCTGCAGCTTTGAATGATTCGGCGATTACAAATAATGGTTTTTCCATGGTTGTTAATATTTCTGCGAACGCTCTTGAAGGAATTCCATTAACTATCCCTTTTTCATGGATGACTGAATCTGCACCGATTATTCCACAATCAATGTTACTTTTCATCAGATATGATTTATTTACCCAATTTGAGTTGATTCCTTTTTGCTTACAAACTTCTGTAAATTTTCGTGCATAATCTTTTTCTTTCCAAACAGATTCCATTACAATCACATTAAATTGATAATTTACTTCATGCAAAGTTTGAAAAAGATTTATGACATTACTGCTATATGAACATGTTGCTATTGTATTCACAGACATTTCAAATATACATTGGATAGCCCTGTCTAAGCAGATTCCGGAAGCTGAAGTTAGTTTCTGTTCTATTTGTTCAAGTATGTCTTTGGGATTTTTAGATTTTATAAATAATATGTATGCTTCCTCGATAACATTTTTCAGCATTGACATTGCAGGTTTTGTTTCGATTATTTTATTTTTAATATTTTCGATTTCACCATACAAATTTATAATTTCGGTATTCTTGTTTCGCTTATCTCCTTTAGAAGTTTCGCAAAATAAATTGTCATACTTAGCTTGTCGAAGGATTTTACTTTCTATTGCTTCCGTAAAAATCCTCAAACCTTTTTGAGCAATTATGGCACTTCCATTATCATAATCATTTGCCAACTCTTTGATTTTTTTTTCAAATGTATAAATCAAAATTTTCTCCATCAAATTATTTTCATTTCTTATCGTTTAATTGCAAAATTATAAATTAATATTTAGCAAGGAAAACATTTTGAATATTTATAGCATAATAATTTTAGCAACAATAATTATTAGCTTTATTCTTGGAACTATTGCAGACGGTTTAAATCTCAAAAATTTAAAGAAGCAATTACCGGATGAATTTAAGGATACTTACGATATTGAAAAATACAAGACATCCCAGGATTATACAATAATAAAAACTAAATTTGGCTTTATTACATCTATATTTGAATTATCCGTTATTTTAATCTTTTGGTTCGCAGGTGGATTTAACTGGCTCGATGAAATTGTAAGGACTGGAGTGAACTACAGCATTCTACGAGGATTAGTTTATATAGGGATTCTAGTTATATCCAATTCAATTTTATCCTTACCATTCAGCATTTACTCAACTTTTGTAATCGAAGAAAAATTCGGTTTCAATAAAACAACTCCAAAGATCTTTATTCTCGACATAATCAAATCATTATTTCTCGCTATTCTCCTTGGTGGTTCGGTATTGGCATTGGTGTTGTATATATTTGAAACCGGAGGTGAGTTTACCTGGATTTACGGATGGGCAACAGTTCTTATTATTGGGTTGGTAATCCAATTTATAGCACCAACATGGATAATGCCATTATTCAATAAGTTTACACCTTTAGAAGAAGGTGAGTTAAAAAATCGAATTATTGATTATGCTAAATCTGTCAACTTTCCTTTAAAAAATGTTTTTGTAATAGATGGCTCAAAACGTTCTTCAAAGAGTAATGCTTTTTTTACCGGCTTCGGTAAAAATAAAAGGATAGCACTATTCGATACTTTAATAGAAAAACATTCCGTAAAAGAATTGGTAGCCATACTTGCCCATGAAATCGGTCACTACAAGAAAAAACATATACAAATAAATATGCTGATTAGCTTTATACACTCGGGTATTCTGTTTTATTTACTATCTCTCTTTTTGAACGAGAAAGGTTTATTTGATGCTTTTTATATGAATGAAACTTCGGTTTATTCCGGTCTGATATTTTTTGGGATGCTCTTTTCTGCCGTTGATTTATTCTTGTCTGTTTTCCTTAACATCTTATCCCGGAAAAATGAATTTGAAGCAGATGAATATGCTGTAAAAACAACAAATTTGAAAGGTGATATGGTTAATGCACTTAAAAAATTATCAAAGGACAATTTATCCAATCTTACTCCTCATCCTTTTTATGTTTTCATTCATTATTCACATCCTCCGGTTTTGGATAGGATAAGGCAAATATTAAAAATTTCTTGAAACACTTAAAATATTGTATTCTATCTACTTACAAAATAAAATATGCATTAGTATCATTTTTTATTATTCAATATTTGCTCTTTTAACTAAAAACACTTATTTTGTATTTAACCTAATAAACTTTTTTTTAATTATTTAGTTATTTTATTGAAAGAACTTACATGTTAAGTACTATTTTAATATCTGTTTTGATACTTATCGCTGGAGGATTGTTTCTTTACTTTGGTGCAGAAGGATTAATAAGGGGTAGTGCTTCTGTAGCTATCAGGAAGGGTATAACACCCTTAGTTGTAGGATTGACAATAGTTGCCTTTGGAACAAGCAGTCCCGAGTTTGTTGTCAGTGTAGCTGCTGCATTGCGGGGAAATGCCGGAATTGCTGTCGGAAATATTGTCGGTTCAAACATATGCAATATTGCGTTGATACTTGGTATTGCAGCTCTTATATCACCAATCAAGGTTAACGTTCAGCTTATTAAAACAGACATCTTAATTATGATTGGAGTTAGCATTCTATTAATTGTTATGATAATTTTTGATCAAACAATAAGTAGATTTGATGGTGTAATTTTATTTGCAGGAATAATCTTATATACCGGTTTTACACTATATATGGCAAAAAGGAAAAAAACAAATCCTGAAGGCATAATATCCGAAATAAAAGGTAAACTCATTAAAGATATTCTTTTTATTGTTGGTGGTCTTATAATACTTGTTATTGGGGCAAATCTTTTTATTGATGGAGCAATTAAAATAGCCAAGGTACTCGAAGTATCCGATGTAATTATTGGATTAACAATAGTTGCCGTTGGTACAAGTTTACCTGAACTTGCTACATCTGTTCTTGCCGCTATTAAAAAACAAGGAGATATATCAATCGGTAACATTGTTGGTTCAAATATCTTCAACATTCTATGTATTTTAGGATTTGCCGCACTACTTAATCCTATCGTACTTACAGGTGCGAATCAAGTCAATTATATCGATATGGTTGTAATGCTTCTAATGGCAATTATTCTATTACCTTTAGCATGGACTAAGCTTGAAATATCTCGGCTTGAAGGAGCATTTCTATTGTTCTTATACTTCGGATATGTTTATTATATGTATTCTTACAGAGCGGTAGAAATTTCGCATTTATTACCGAGTAATTAATTATTTTATTAAAATTTGAAATTTGTGAATGAACACTCTCGAAACAATATCAGTATCAATATTAGGATTAATAACCGGAGGGCTTTTCCTTTACTTTGGAGCAGATGGATTAGTCAAAGGTAGTGCATCAGTAGCTATCCGAAGAGGGATAACTCCACTGGTCGTAGGATTAACAATTGTTGCTTTCGGTACAAGCAGTCCTGAACTTGTTGTTAGTGTATCCGCTGCAATTCGCAAAAATTCAGGTATAGCTTTTGGTAACGTTATCGGCTCAAATATTTGCAATATTGCCTTAATACTCGGTTTAGCCGCATTGATATTACCTATAAAAGTCAACCTGAAATTAATCAAAAGAGATATACTTATTATGATTGGGTCTACTTTTTTACTTATTTTATTAATTTTGGATCAGAATTTAAGCAGATTTGACGGAGCAATATTATTTCTAGGTATTATTTCTTATACAGGATATACTTTATATTCTGCAAAAAAAGAAAGAAACAAGGAAGAAGGATTTATAACTGAAATAAAATCAAAAAAATGGTTGGATATTATATTTATTGTCGGTGGTCTTATAATTTTAGTTATAGGAGCAAATCTTTTTATTGATGGAGCTATCAAAATAGCGAGAATGCTTGAAGTTTCGGATGTAATTATTGGTTTGTCTGTGGTAGCTCTCGGTACAAGTTTACCCGAACTTGCAACTTCTGTCGTTGCAACAATTAAAAAAGAGGGTGATATATCCATCGGTAATATTGTTGGTTCTAACATCTTCAATATTCTGTGTATCTTAGGTATTGCGGCGCTTCTTGAACCAATTGTTTTATCAGGTTCGAATCAGGTTAATTATATTGATATGTTGGTTATGGTTCTTATATCTATCATTTTATTGCCTCTAGCTTGGACAAAGCTTGAACTTTCCCGGCTTGAGGGTGCATTTCTCTTATTTCTTTATTTCGGATATATGTATTATATGTTTTCATATAGAGCAAATGAAATTTCGCATTTATTACTAAGAAATTAATTATTTATATTTTTAAAAGTTGAAATTTGTAAATGAACACAATAGAAACAATATCAGTGTCAATATTAGGATTAATAGCAGGGGGGCTTTTCCTCTACTTTGGTGCCGAAGGATTAGTTAAAGGCAGTGCATCTGTTGCCATCCGAAGAGGAATAACTCCACTGGTCGTTGGTTTAACTATTGTCGCTTTCGGTACGAGCAGTCCTGAACTTGTTGTTAGCGTATCTGCGGCTATACGTGGAAATGCCGCAATAGCTTTCGGTAATGTAATTGGCTCAAATATATGTAATATAGCTCTTATATTGGGATTATCAGCGTTAATCACACCAATCAAGGTTAACCTTCAGTTAATTAAATCCGATATTCTAATAATGATTGGAGCTACTATCCTTTTAATTTTCATGATACTTGACCAGAACTTGAGCCGTATTGACGGCTTGATACTATTCATAGGCATAATTGCATATAACATTTATACAATGCGTGCGGCAAAAAAAGAAAAACTAACCAATGACGAATTATTAAAAAGGATGCAGGAAAAAACATGGAAAGACTTTTTTTTAATACTTGGTGGTTTGGTTGTCTTGGTTATTGGAGCTAATTTATTTATCAGCGGTGCCATAAAAATCGCTAATATACTTAAAGTTTCAGATGTTATTATAGGTCTGTCCGTTGTCGCACTTGGTACAAGCTTACCTGAATTAGCTACATCCGTAGTTGCCGCTATTAAAAAACAGGGTGATATTTCTATTGGTAATATTGTCGGTTCAAATATATTCAATATCCTGTGTATTTTAGGTGTGGCGGCTCTTATCCAACCAATTATTCTTTCAGGTGCAAACGCAGTAAATTATATTGATATGATTGTTATGGTTCTTATTTCAATTATTTTACTACCTTTGGCTTGGACAAAGCTGGAAGTATCCAGATTGGAAGGAGCATTTCTGCTGTTCCTTTATTTCGGGTACATGTACTATATGTACACATACAGATTAAGCGAAATATCACAATACTTACATAATCATTAATCTGATTTGGAGTGCTTCTGTAATTTTGTTTTGTGCTTTCAATACACCAAACAAGCCAAACAAGGAGACAATGGTTTGTTTTTTTCAATACATTTTTTTCACATGTAGTGATAATACATATAAAGATTAAAGTATATATTTTTGATAATTTTACAAATACAGTAAAGAATAATCCCGAAAAAAGAAAACCGGATGCTTCACTTTGTTAAACATGGTATTCATTATGAACTCTATTCAAAGCACTTAATATTATTACTTGAATTTCTTCAAAATATCTTCTACTGCAGATTTGTGTACCATGAAACTCATCATTTTTAACTTGACATAATCTTCGTGAAAGAAATAATATCCCTTATTAGTACCATTACGGGAACCGGCTCCGGAATCCTTGATTAAAAACCAAAACTTTCCATCCTGTTCTTTATAACCTACAATATGTATCCCATGGTCATCCGTAGTTGTTCCATTGCTGAAACGAAACTGTCTTGCATTTTCATCAATATATTCAGAAGGTATATCATAAGTTGGTATCATAGCTACTTCCGAGTGTGAGTCATATCCGGATTCGGATACATCACCGCCTATAGCTACAGTATATCCTTTTTTAACTGCATTTTTCAATGATGCCAAAAACTCGTCGAGAGGTATATTATAATAATCTGTAGAGTGCCACCAATTATCAGGTACTTTATATTCAGCTTTTGTGTAATAAGGGAACTGCATCAAAGACATAATGTCAACATATTCGTCAAGATTCAATTTAACAACATTATTAAAAAATTCAACAGGAGTCATTTTCTTTCCTTCAAAATCGAATTCTTTCGGTGGTTTCCCGATGTAATAATCCAAAATGGATTTAATATTTTCAATTGCAATATCCTCATTCCAAGCATTAGTCGTTTTCAGTGAATTGAGATATGTCATCATTTCGTTATACATTTTTTCATGTCCGTGATGCTTTTGTCCAGTTTTCATTCCTGTATATGTTTCGGAAGGGACACAACCATATTTTTTCCAAATACGTATTAAAGCATTTGATTGAGAGCCCTCTCCAAAATGAGATTTACCTCTCTCTTTGATAAATCCTCTTGCTTTTTCAACATATTCCCAATATGTATTGTGCAACTCGGAAATTTTAATCTTTTTACCTTGGAGTCTGTTTATTTCAGATTCATATAATGAAGTAGTACAAAAATTCCAGCACATTCCCGACCAACCTTGTGATATGGGTTCATTGTGCCAGTATTGAGTAAATTCCGATACGGACTTAGGTAGTTGATAACCTGAAAAATCCATTTTAAAGGTTTTAGTTTCTTCTTCATCAGGAGATTCGAAGTCTTCGACAGCTTCCTTGATTTCATTCCAAAATTCATTTTTTGGTGTTACAAATTTTCCTTTATCTTTTTTTGGCTCCTGAGCCAAAAAAAGTGAAGATGATAATACAATAACTAAACTCAATAATAACACAAATCTTGACATTTCAATTCCCTAAAATATAATTAATACAATCAGTAATTTTATAAAATATAAATTTAATAAGAATAGATATTCTATAAAACAAAAAATATATTTAATTTAGGAATTAGACAGGAATAGATTTTAATAAACTTTCAGGAGGATTTATGAGTGAACATGCAGAGTGCTGCCCAAAGTTTGAGCCCGAACCATGGGACGATAAAGTTTTTGAATGGGATAATAAAAAATTCATCAAGGAAAAAGTATTTACTCTGTTCTATATGCCAATGAACTTTGGTAATGTGATGAAACGTCTCGATAAATCTATAAGAAATGCCGGTGCAACAATGCCTGATTACTTGTGTCTTTCTGACCATACATCCAAATGGAATATGGATATTTATCTTGCTGTTGACGGTGAAATTGACGGAGCAAACAACGTAGCTCTGAGCGGAAAATATTTCAGCAAAGTTTACGAAGGTCCATTTAAAGATACGGGAAAATGGTGCAAGGATTATGAGGCAGTTGCAAAAACGAAAGGACTGACAATTAAGAAATGGTATATGTGGTACACAACCTGCCCGAAATGTGCAAAGAAATACGGGAAGAATTATGTTGTGGTTGTGGGGGAAGTGGAGTAGGAAAGGTTATTTTATTAAAATTTAAAGCGAAATAATTATGAGATTATTTAAATTATTAGTTATATTTACTATGCTAACTTCATTGATGTCATTTGACCAATGTTCGGATAATTATGGTTATGATGAATTACCCGAATTATTAGAAAGAGCCAATCTGATTTTAATTCTCCCAAAAGAATATAATATGGTTCCGATTATTAAAAATAAACAAGTACGCTATGATTTGGCTTACAGGTTAGAAAATGGTATTGAGATTCGTTATTCAATTTGGCCTTATGATTCATTATTAGAGGAATACAATGCTTATCTGGAAAGAAAAGCTAAAGGAATTAAACCAGTTGACCCGGTAAAGGGTGAATTTGAGGAACTGAAGGTTAATCCTAATGAAATTTATAAAAACTTTTTCCTTTCTTTCATTTTTAATGTCAGTGAAAAAAATGATACAAGTTATGAGATTACATTTAATAAAATGGTTAGACAAGTAATGGAATTTCCAACAGATGCAGTAAAAGAAGAATTTAATGCTGATTATGGAGCGCATACTTGGTGCAAGCTCAACAAAGAATTCGGAAAAGAATATAAAGAATGTCAAATTTTTATGATTCATAAAAAAGATTGTGGGATGGTAATATGTTTCAGATTGTTTAAAGACAAGAATCATGTAGAAAGATTAAAAAAAGATAAAATTAACAGTGATAATTTCAATAATATACAATTCTATAGAGCAAAACCGCCTGAACTTTTACATCCGAAAGGGATAAACAGAATTTTTCAATATGAATAGATGATAAAAAATGTTTCAGTAATTTTGATAAAACTTTCCGAAAGTTCGGAACTTTCGGAAAGTTCTTTTTAATTAAATCCCTCCTTTTTTGTATATTTGACTTTTATTCATTAAATAATTTTTGTTTATGAGTGTTCCGGGGAATTGGAAAATTGAAGAAATATTGAGTTTGACTTATTACAAGAAAGTTAACCTCAGCTTGATTTACCGTGCTGTCGAATCTTTTTCATGCCTCGATGAACTTATAAAGCCACAAAGAAAGAATGATATTTCAGACTTCTTCTCTAAAAATGAATTATTTGAACAAGATATTAATCCTATAGAAGAGGCAAAAAAGCAGATTGAATTATGCGAAAAGAGGAATGTTGATATTGTCAGTTTCTGGGATGAAAAATATCCTCAACTGCTCTCACAAATACATTTGCCACCTGTTATATTATTCGTAAAAGGACAATTGCAAAATGCTGATTCTGTTTCAATTTCAATGGTTGGAACAAGAAAATGTACTACCTATGGTAAATTAAATGCAGAAGAGTTCGCATCTTACTTTGCACAAAATGGAATTATTGTTACAAGCGGTCTGGCTATGGGTATTGATACCATTTCACACTTGAGTGCTATCGAAACCAACGGAATTACTTATGCTGTGCTTGGTTGCGGAATTGATGCGTTATCGAGCAGTTACCAGCAAAAATATGCAGATAAAATAGTTGAAAGCGGAGGTGCTATTATATCTGAATTTAAGTGTGGTGTTACTGCAAAACCCGGATACTTTCCACAAAGAAACAGGATAATCAGCGGAATATCCAAGGCAACTTTAATTGTAGAAAGCGATGTACAGGGTGGCTCGATGATAACCGCAAAATTTGCCTTTGACCAAGGAAGAGATGTTTTTGCTATTCCCGGTCATATTAAAAGTGAAAAGAGCAGAGGGACAAATTTTCTAATAAAAAAGAATATTGCATCCCTAGCTACATCTCCTCATGATATGATGGAGGACTTGGGACTTTCATCAATGTTCGAAACGACTCAGCAAAAACAAATTATTATAATGGATAGTGTTGAGAAATCAATTTTTGATAACCTGAGTCACGAGCCGATTCACATTGACGAGATAGCAAATAAAGCAAATTTGGAAATTACAGATACAATGGTGAAATTACTTAACATGGAATTTAACGGAATCATCAAACAATTACCGGGAAAATATTATATCAAAGCTATTTAACAATCGGAAAGAAAAATGGAAGCATCGGATTACGAAAACTTATATACGGAATTTTTAGGAAAAGTAACAAACCGAATCGAAGAATTTGTCAAAGCCGAGGAACCGGTAAGTCTTTACGTTCCTTACAAATATATTATGACAGCGGGAGGCAAAAGAATACGTGCTGTCATGACGATGATAACTTCAGGTGCTGTCGGTGGCAAACCTGAAGATGCGCTGGATTGCGGAGTTGCAATCGAGATTTTACATAATTTCACATTAGTGCATGATGATATTATGGACAGATCGCCGATGAGAAGAAACAAGCCGACTATTCATGCAAAATGGGATGAGCCAACAGCAATTCTGACAGGTGATGTAATGGTTGGTCATGCTTTGAGATTGCTTCCCGATATGAGCCAAAATAAAAATTCCTGTGAAATAATGAGGGAATTCAGTCAAGGATTAATAGAAGTATGCGAAGGTCAGGCATACGATATGCAGTTCAACGAAAAAAAAGATGTATCTATTGAAGATTATATACTAATGATTACGAAGAAAACTGCAAGATTGCTGGAAACATCCGCAGTAATAGGCGGCTTCTGTGGAAATGCAAATGAAAACCGGATTCTTTCTTTAAGAAATTATGCTAATTCGCTTGGACTTGCTTTTCAAATTCAGGATGACTTATTGGATATATCAGCAGAGCAGGTAGAATTAGGTAAGACAATAGGACTCGATATCGTCGAGGGTAAAAAGACCTTTTTAATTATAAAAGCCCAGGAAAAAGCTGTAAAGCATTCTGATAAAAACCTACTTAAAAAGTTTATGAATGAAAACGGTTTGAGCAAAGAATATATTCCTGATATACAGGATTTATTCAAAAGACTTGGTGTTTTTGACGATGCACAGTTACGTATAATGGAGTATTTTGAAAAAGCCGATAATGAAACATATAAACTCCCGGAAAATGATTATACGGGAATGCTAAGATGGTTGCTGAAAAAATTAAATAAGAGAAAATTTTGATTATTTGGTAACACAAAATGGCACAAATAATTTATAACTCTGAATATGATTTCCAACTACCTATTGTTGCCGATGATTTGCTTGAAAAAGCTATTGAAACCGATACATTAGATTCGATTATTATTGTTGTACCCACAGGTAAACTCGAAAGAAGACTCAAGCAAAATGCTGTCCGGCAGTATTATAAAAAATATTCAAAGCCAATTCCTTCAATCGATGCTTTTACATTAAATGGCTTTGTCGAGTATTGCTATGACAAAATATTTTCGGACAGAAAAAGAAACAGCATATCCGACGCATACCGTCTTGCCTTACTCGACGAAGCATCGGGAAAAGCGGATTTAAAATTTTACTCGAGCAACCAAAAAAGAATTTCACCTGTTCTGCTTCAACGACTTGCGAATGTGATATTCGGATTGAAAGAAGACGGGATGACAGTTGAAGCATTGAAGAATGATATTTCAAAAGAAGAAGAACTGGCTTTCTATGATTCTTCGAGATTGGAAGATGTAATTAAATTATATGAAAAATATGAGGAATTGCTTGAAGGAAAATATCTTGATTTTCCTGCGATACTTAATAAAATTACAGATTATTTAAACAGAAGGACTGAAGACGATTTGTTGTATAACTCAATTTTAAGAGACAAACAATTTGTCTTGTTCAACGGTTTCAGTGATTTCAAAATGCCGGAAGTAAAATTCATTTCTTTATTTACCAATTCAAAAATTCCTTTTGCATTGCATATTGATTACTCAACCAACAATGGTCCTTTGTTCGGAAATCTTGTTGAATGTATTAATGAATTTTGTAAAAATGGGCTTAAAATCAGTTCTCCCGAAGACACACTTGAAAAAAAATATCTCAATAACAGAATTTTCGACACTGAAAATTCCAAATTGTCTGAATATCCAAGAGAAAGATATCTGAGGACACGGCTTTTTAATACCGATACCGATGTGAGAAACAAAGCATTTTCAAATATTGTTAAAATTATTGAAGCTGAAAACAGAACAAACGAAGTTAAGTATATCGCCAAATTATCAAAATACTTATTGCTCAAAGAAAATTACAAACCAAATGATATTTGTATCTGTATGCGGCAGCCTGATATATATTCTAACATATTCAGAGAAATATTTAATTCATACAAAATACCTGCAAACATCAGTGACAGATATGAACTTTCTGCTTCACCAGTAGTCATCTCGTTATTTTCAGTATTGGATATTATAAATTATGAGTATCGGATAGCAGATGTTCACAAAACTTTACTAAGCAGTTATCTATGTATCAGTGATGAGACCTTTGATTCAAAAAATTTATTTAGTATAGCCCAAAGATTTAGAATTATGGGTGGCTATTTCAGGGGTGGTGCTGATTACTGGGAAAAAATGTTTGAATCGCGTATTACCGCTTCAAAAATCCGGCTTGATAATATGAAATTTAATATTGCAGAGCAATCCGAAGAAATCGAAAGGGCTGAACAGGATTTGGCAAACATAGAAAAGGCACTCGTAGATTTTAAATCCCTGCGGAGTGCAATTCCAACTAAGAAAAAGCTATACTCACCAAAAGAATTTAATGATTTAATAAACCAAGAGATAATTGAAAAATTATCTGTTAAAAGAAGGATACAAAATTCTTATCAGGAATATCTCAGTAAAAAGCAGGAATATAGCGAACCTGAAAGAATTATTTTTGAAGAAGCAATTGAAAAAGATGCTAAAGCATTAACATCATTTATTGGTTTACTGAATGAGTCAACTTATATCACTTCAGATAGAGAACCCGGGAAGAAATTCACATTATTTGAGTTAATAAACAAAATAAAAATTGCAGTTACCGGACAAAAATATCAGATTCGCGAAAAGCAAAATTTGGGAGTAAATATTACATCAATCGAGCAGACAAGAGGAATTCCTTATAAAGCTTTGATTTTATGCGGAACAGTTGACGGTGAATTTCCCATGAATTACCGACCTGAAACATTTTTGGGTAAAGAGTTAAAAGACACAATCGAAAGACACATCCAATCGGAAAGAATTCAATTTTATCAGTTTCTTACTAACGACAGGGAATCACTTGATAAATCAGACAAACGAATATATATCACTTATCCCCAAAGAAACGAAGCCGAAGAGCTTGTGCGTTCCTCATTTATTGATGCTCTTTTAAAAATCACAAGTTTGAAAGATGACGGAAAAGTCTATAACATAGCTCAAATTAAAAATGCTTTAACAAATAATAAATATGAAAATCACACGGAATTAATAAAACAATCCGAAGAACTGCCATGGCTGAATCTTATCGAAAGTGAGAATGAACTATACTTTGAAACAGGGACAGTCCTTAAACAAAGCAGACAGCAGATGGCAGACAGCAGACAGCAGTTAGAAGTTAGAAGTCAGAAGTCAGAAAATATAAATTTAATTACAAATTACGAATTACGAATTACGAATGAAGGAGTTAAGATAAATGCAAACAGGCAACGAACTCTTGATTATATTGATTACTTTTTGAATCGATCAGGAAACAACACCGGAATGATTGATTTCGCTAAGCTAACTGAGGATGCAAGAAAAAGAATAGAAAGAATAAAGGATAATCCAATCTCAATTACCGATTTGGAAACCTATGTTAAATGTCCATTCAAGCTTTTTGTTAAAAAGATTTTAAGAATTCCCGAACCGAGAGAACCCGAATTGGAACTTTCACCTCTTGATATTGGAAACATTTTACATAGTATAGTCTATCAGTTTTATTCAGGAAATCAGGCAATCATATATGATGATAATTCCTTTGAATACAACATAAAATCATACGAAGCGAAATTCCCTGTAATTGTTCCCGTTACTTTGCATCGAAAAAACACAAACGCATATTTGACACAACTGCAAAATATTGCTGAAAAGGAATTTGATATATTCCGTTTCGAGCATCCATTTTTTGATTTGGAAACCGAAAGAATTTTAGGTACTGTAGGTAAACCGGGTTTACTTCAAAAATGGCTGTTGGCAGAGCTTGAAAGGATTGAACAATGCAATTTGTTTAAACCGGTTTTATTTGAATTTGCTTTTGGAACATCTTACTTAAGCAAGAGCAAGTCCCATACTGATTTTATTGAAATAGACGGACTCAAGTTACAGGGTAAAGTTGACAGAATCGAATTAATGAAAGAGAATGAGCAATACTGTTTCATGATTGGAGATTATAAAAACAAAATGTCAAATGTGGCAAAAAATTCTGAAATCAAGAATTGCGAATCTTTTCAAATGCCACTGTATATTTTAGCTGTAAAAAATATTTTGAAGGATTATTATTCAATTGATGCAGAACCTATGGGTGGAATTTATTATGGTTTCGAACAGGAAGTCGATACAAATAAATCTATTTCGCATAAATATGTTTTGGCTGAACAAAGAAATCCACGAATACCAAAAGAATTAAAAAACAGTTCAACTCAGGTTTTAAAATCATCTGAAAACCTGGAAGATATTTTAAAGCATTCCCTTGAAACAGCTAAGCAAATCGTTGACAAAATTTCAAATGGTATTTTTCCAATTAATCCTGCAAACAACGAATGTAAATATTGCGGTTTCTCTTCAATCTGCAGAATAAAAGAGAAAAAAGATATTGATGAAACATTTGAGGCAGAGTCTTAAACCCACTCACCGCTACTTATTTTATTCAGCCATGTTTCCCTGTTAGCAATCAAATATGCCTTAGCTTCGTCGTATTCATTCGGAATTATTCCGTCAAGTATTGCTTCTTCGATAGCTGTTTTCAATATTCCGACAGCCCTGGAAGGTTCCAGTCCACAGATTTCCATAATTTCTTCACCACGGACCGGTGATTGAAACTCCCTGAGCTTATCCTTTTCCTGGACTTGGATTACTTTTGCAGTAACTTTGTCGTAGTTGCGCATATATTGTTTGGATTTGGATATATCTTTAGTTGTAATATCTGCACGGCAAAGCAAGAAAAGGTCTTCCAAGGCATCTCCGGCATGATACGCAAGACGCCTTATAGCAGAATCCGTTACACCATCGTCAACGAGTGCCATAGGCCTTTGATGCAATCTTACAAGTTTTTCGACATAAGCCAAATTATCCAAAGGTAATTTCATATCACGGAATATTTTTTCCATTCGTCTTGCACCTAATTCTTCATGACCATGAAAAGTCCAGCCAATGTCTTTCACATATTTTTTTGTAACCGATTTTGCAATATCGTGAACTAGTGCCGCAAACCGGAGCCAAAGATTTTCGGATTGCTCTGCGACATTGTCAACTACTAAAAGAGAGTGCCGGAATACGTCTTTATGTCCCCAGTTACGGTCCCCGTCTTTGATAACTTCGACGCCCGCAAGCCGATTTAAGTCAGGAAATACAATTTTCAGCAAACCTGTTTCATAAAGAATCGAAAAACCCGTACTTGGTCTTGGCGATTCGAGTATTTTAAGTATTTCGGTAGTAATACGCTCCTGAGAAACTATACTGATTCTTTCGTTCATTTGTTGAATTGCTTTAATACATGCCGAATCAATTGTAAAATGCAATTGCGAAGCAAACCTTGCCGCCCTCATCATACGTAAAGGGTCATCATTAAAAGTTACATATGGGTCAAGAGGAGTCCGCAGAACATTAGCCCCTATATCACGTTTTCCATTGAAGCGGTCAATCAACTCGCCAAATGTTGCTTCATTGATTGATACAGCCATAGCGTTACAAGTGAAGTCTCTTCGCTTCAAATCGTCCTCGAGAGTTCCTTGTGTAACTTTTGGTTTACGCGAGTCTTCAGAATATTCCTCTTTTCTTGTACCGACAAATTCACATTTATAATCACCGATTTGAACCATTGCTGTCCCGAATTGCTCAAAAACGACAGCTTTTGAGTTAAAGTGTTTTGCCAATTTTTTTGCAAATTTTACTGCATCGCCAATTACCGTGAAATCAAAATCTGTCCTTAACCGGTCTAAATAATAATCACGGACATACCCCCCGACTAAATATATTTTTGTATTTTGTTCATCAGAAAATCTTCCAATATCTTTAATTATAGTTTCAATAATTTTTATTTTTTCAGTTTCAACACTGAAAGAACCAATAACTTCAATTTTGGGAGCTATCCTTTTTCGTTTTTTTGGAATTGTTATTTCTTTTTTCATAAAAATAATAATAAATCTTAAGAGATTTTGTAAAATTCAAACAGCAAACATAAGAAAATTTCTTTTAGTAGCGAAAAAATATTTTTATTTAATAACCATACCTCTGAAAATATACAATTCTGCTTTGCTATCTTTATAGGAATCTTTCGGTAAATTCGCCTTTCTCCCCAGTTGTTCGAGTAATGTCAGTCTGTCCCAGTTTTGTTCTGTTGCCACCTGTGGCAAGAACAATCCTGAATTATATCTTAAACGCAATAGTACACCATCTCTTCCCGGTTCTATTTCTTCGATATTTAGAATCCGTTTCATCCTTGACAATACAGTGATTTCATAGTCAAGTTCATCAAGTTCATCTTCTTGAACTGGAGAAAAACGCGGGTCCCTCGAACATGCAAGCTTTGCTGACTCCTCAACCGCAGATATTAAATTATTATCTGCTATAGTATGCCCCATGCAACCTCGCAGTTGCCCATGCTTATGAATTGTAACAAACACGGCATATTCCTCTGAGAGTTCTCCGGCAGGAACACCTATGTTGATTATTTCTTCTTCTTCTTTAGCTGTATTTATGATTGTAGCTTTAGCTACTTCTAACAGTTTATGACGGTTTTCATTAGTGATTAGTGGGAGCAAATCATTGGTTATTTCATCCTTATAAATCAAACCTGAAAAATAACCTACAACCCTTTGGCTGTCACCTTTTATGTATGGAGAATTAGCTGAATTGGAATATAAAACCGTATTTGCCTTATTGGCTCCGAGTTGTTCGGCTGCCATCATAGCAACAACAATCGGTGCTCCACCACAAGCTTCCCATTTCCTTGAAAAAGTATTTAGGGCAATCCTGAAATAATCATATTTATCGAAAGCTTTAATTAAACACCCATCCATTGATTTTGCCGTTGTTTCATCATGATAATGGGATAAATCCGAACTTGCAACAATCAAAACGTTTTTATTCAATTTTTTTACAGAAAACACGATTGCCTTCATAAGTGCATCAACTGACTCAAAATCTTGAGTACCCATTACAATCGGGACTATTTTTGATTTTGGTAAAACGGTTTGTATAAAAGGTATCTGAACTTCTAAAGAATGTTCTGTTCTATCACCTTTCCAACCATGTCCTTTACGGGATATTTTAACCAGGTCATTTACTCCGGATATTTCCTTAGCAAGCTCTTTGTCAACCATAGCTTCTCCCAAAGGAGTATTATAAGCATCACCGTCAAAAACAGATGAACCGTCAAATGCCTGGGTATGGCTCGGAGCAATAATAATAACAGCATCATATTTTCTTCCTTGAACCTTTTTATATGCTTTTCCTGCTATCCATCCGCTATAAACATAGCCGGCATGCGGAACAACAAGCCCAAAAATATTTTGAGATTTGTCTGATGCTTCTCCATTGTCGAGATACCGCTTGACCCAAAGCTTCAACTCGTCTGGGTCGTTAGGATAAAACGTGCCTGCAACCGTCGCCGGACGATAAGATACCATATCAGGCGAAGGAGCATCTTGTGAGCAGAGTCTTGTAAAGGATACCATAAATATTATTAAAATATAAATCATGAATAAAAAATTCATTTTTTTCAAAAATCGCTAATAATTATTATTAAAATAAACAAAAATTCATCATATTTCAATAAAAAAAAATATTATTTTAATTTTCATCCTTTTTTGTTAACTTAATATATTGAAATTTAACAAATAATGTTACAAAATTTTTTGGAGATTGTCATGAAAAAAAATATTATTCTATTACTTATTGCTTTTATTTTGTCAAATATTCCGATAATGGCTGAGTTGCTGACTGCAGAAAAGCTAATGTCTTTAAGAAAAATTTCCGAAATCCAGCTTTCACCTGACGGGAAAAATTTGCTAATGACAGTATCAACTTCTGATTTACAGGAGAATACGACTACATCGGATTTATATTTAATTTCCGTTACAGGCGGTGATGTTAAAAGATTAACTTATTCAGGAAAGCACAATAACAGTGGTTCCTGGTCACCTGATTCAAAAAAGATATGCTTCATATCAGATAGGAACGGAACAAATCAAGGTTTCATATTAGACCTCGAAGGAGGGGATGCTAAGCAAGTAACCAATATGGAAAATGGAATTTCTTTTCTGTCTTGGTCATCTTCGGGTAAGCATCTTGCTTTTGTTTCCGACATAAAGATTGATAGAACAATCAATGAAATTTATAGCGATATGGCAAAAGCTAATGTCCGTGTTTATGATGATTTACCTGTTCGACATTGGGACGAATGGACTGATGAAAAATACAGACATCTTTTTGTAATTCCGGTTGCAGGTGGAGAGCCGGTTGATTTAATGAAAGAGGACAGATACGATACACCTCTTAAACCATTTGGAGGTGCAAGCCAGATTGCTTGGTCGAGTGACGGAAACGAAATTGCATATACTTGCAAGAAAGTAGATGATTTTGAATCGAGTACCAACTCATCTATATTTACAGCTCCCGCTAATGGCGGGAAATCAATAAATATCAGCAAAGGAGAAACCAACTTTCCATTTGCAGGATTTGAAGTTGACCCTCTTTATTCACCAAACGGCGTATTTATAGCTTTTAAAAGTCAAAAAAAAGCCGGCTTTGAATCAGACAAAGTCAGCTTAATTACCTATTCATTGAAAACCGGAAGATATAATGACCTGACAACAAAATTTGATTATTGGGTGGACAATTTAGCTTGGTCGGGTGATGGAAGATTTATTTATTTTTCTGCAATAAAGGAAGGTAAATCTCAAATATTCAGAGTTAGTGCAACCGGTGGTGAAATTGAGACGATATTGTCCGGTTTGTGCAACTATGCAGATAAATATATCGCTATAAGCCCTGATGACAAAACATTGTATTTCAGTAAACGTGATTACAATGGACCGGATGAGATATATTCCTTTCCATTAGTTGGTAAAGATAAAACTATGAAGCAAATCACAAATATTAATACCGAAGCCCTAAAAGATGTTAAAAAAGCTACTTTTGAAGAAAAGTGGATTACAACCCGTGACGGTAAAAAACTTCATAGCTGGGTAGTTTATCCACCTGACTTTGACAAGAACAAGAAATATCCTGTTATTACATATTGTCAGGGTGGACCACAACAAGCATGTAGTCCCTATTGGAGTTACGGATGGAATTTATTATTAATGGCGTCGAAGGGATATATTATCCTTGCTCCTAATCGTCGTGGTTGTCCGGGATTTGGGCAAGCTTGGGTTGACGCTATTTCACAGGATTGGGGCGGCAAAGCAATGAATGATATTCTCGATGCGACAGACTCGATGGCAATATTGCCTTATGTTAATAAAGATAAAATGGCAGCTATTGGAGGAAGTGCCGGTGGCTTTACGACGTTTTGGCTCGAAGGCAATCACAATAAAAGATTCAAAGCTTTTGTATCTCATGCCGGTGTTTTTAATATAGAAAGTAAGCATGGTTCAACCGAAGAACAGTGGTTTCCGAACTGGGAATTTGGCGGAACCTTTTTAAGTCAGCAAGCAAGAGCGCAATATACAATGCATTCGCCACATATGTTCTCAGACAAATGGGATACCCCAATATTAATTTCAGCCGGCGAAAAAGATTTTCGTGTTCCTTATGACCAAAGTTTGCAGGCGTTCACACTTGCTCAGATAAGAGGGATTCCCTCGAAATTATTATATTATCCAAATGAGCATCACTGGATGGTTCATCCGCAAGAGCAAATAGTCTGGTACCGTGAGTTTTTTAACTTCTTAGATAAATATTGCAAATAAAAAAGTTGTTAGCTGGAAGTATTCAGTAGTTATATGTAGAGACATGATACAAACGTGTCTCTACAGTAATAGTAAAAAACAAAGAATGTTTATAACAGATATTATAAATCTGCTTTGTATCAATAAATTATTGTGAAAAAAGTGAATGATAATTTGCCTTTGTTTTTTCCTTTTTTTTATTTAATTTAATCAAATTAAATGTGATATAATAATTTTTGTGGGGATACATCATGAAAAAAATATTGTTATTGTTGTTTTTAGCTACTTTGTTGGTTTACAATTCGAGCTTTTCTCAAGGTAGTTCACCGGTAATTATTGACCATAATTGTTGTGACCTGTCAAAAATTCCCGAAAATTTTGTAACTCAGGCAAAACAAAGCTTCCGTGTAGCTTATGGGCATACTTCACATGGCAGTCAAATCGTTTCGGGAATGTCATTGATTCAATCAACTCTTTATAGCTATGGTACAGGTACAGGACAATTATATTTCCGGGATAACGGTATCCCAGGTGCAAGTGACTTGGGAAATCCCGACCGTACAACTTGGGCTACAGCTACCAGAAATTTATTGAATAACAATACAAATAACATTAATATGATAATGTGGTCCTGGTGCGGACAAGCAAATACTACCGAAGCAAATATTCAGCTTTATCTCGATTTAATGAGTCAACTCGAAACTGATTTTCCAAACATCAAATTTGTTTACATGACCGGACATCTTTATCCACCTTCAGGTGGCGGATGCGTCAACGGGAATAATAATTTGAGAAACGAACAGATTCGCCAGTTTTGCATGGATAACGGAAAAATTCTTTTTGATTTCGCCGATATCGAAAGTTATGACCCAGATGGAGAATATTTTCTCGATGATTGTGCTGACGACGGTTGTAATTATTATAATGCACAGGGAGCAAAAACCGGCAATTGGGCTGTGGAGTGGTGTGCAGCGCATCCGGGTGAATGTGAAGATTGTTCCTGTGCTCATTCACATTGCCTTAATTGCCAGCAAAAAGGTAAAGCATTTTGGTGGATGATGGCCCGGAACGCAGGTTGGGACGGTGTCCCCGGTTCAACTCTTGCAACACCTACCCTGAAAAGTCCCGGCTCCGGAGTTGTGGATGATGATGGTTCAATCATTTTGGAATGGAATGCAGTTAATAATGCAGCCGACTATAATATTCAAATCTCCGATGATAATAATTTTACTACTACAATTGTGGATGAGTGGCTAACCGAAACGAATTTCAATGCGAATGATTTGGAACTCGGTAAAAAATTATATTGGAAGGTTCGTGCAAGAAGTTCCGGTACAACGGGTCCTTGGTCGTTATCGAGTAATTTTATTACCCGGCTTGCTACACCTTTTTTAAAATTTCCGTTGGACAATGAAAAGATTGAAGGTACTTCTGTTTCTCTCGAATGGGATTCCGTTTCTAATTCCTTAGAATACGAAGTTCAGCTTTCGGATACTTCCGGCTTTTCAAATATAATTACTTCAAACAAAGGTTCAAATACAAGATTTGTTCCAACAGGATTGCAGAAAGACAAAACATATTACTGGCGTGTTAGAGCAAACAACAATACAGTTCCAAGCTATTGGTCAGAAACCAGAACTTTTTCCTGCCTGTCTCAGGAGCAAAATGAACTGGAACTAAATACAGACAGTCTCGACTTCGGAACTGTCGAAATCGGTTTGAGTTCTATTGAATCTTTCAAGGTTACTAACATCGGTACTGTTGAAATTGAGATTACCGATATTCGTATCATTGGAACCGGTGCAAATGGATTTCTATTGATTGATGAGAACTTCCCATACACGATGACTCCGACGGACAGTTTGGAATTTCAAATAAAGTTTTTGCCTGTTATTCCCGGATTGTATGAAGCGGAAATAAGCATTATCAATACGTCTTTTAGCAGTCCTATTAATTTTGATATAAAAGGAAATGCAATACCATCAACAGAAGTCAACGATAATTTCGTCAGAGATTTGTTTGATTTTAGATGTAGTCCGAATCCTGCAGGTAACCTACTGAATATGGAACTTAATTTAAAGAAAAATATATCTCAAAAAGTTCAAATTAAAATATTAAATATAAAAGGCCAGACAATTCTTGAATTGAATAATGACGGATTAACCGAAGGAATTAACAACATAACCCAGGATGTTTCCGGGCTGAACTCAGGTAATTATTATATTGTTATTTCTATATTGGGAAGAAATTATTCTGCTCCTTTAATTTTATTAAAATAATTATCCCGTTTGAAACGATATAGAAGTAGGGCTAAGACAATTTGGAACAATAAGAAAAAAGAATGAATTTTAAATGCAGGATTTGTGAGAATCGGGATACAAAGGAATTTTTAATTGGGAATACTCCGCTGATTGAATGTCGTAATTGCGGGGCTGTTTTCAACAAGAATATGCCTTCACAGGAATTTTTAGAAAATTATTATAAGAAAGAATATAAAATTTCCGAAGAGGATTTTAATGGTTTGGAAAAACGCCGGATATTCCGGTTTCCCGAGCAAATCGAATTAATTTCAAAAATTATTCATTACCAAAAACCACCCGCAAAAATTCTCGATATTGGTTCTGACCGTGGTTTCTTTCTTGACGAAGCCCGTCGTTTCGGTTACCTTGTAAAAGGATTGGAACCACTCGAGCAAGCAGCTGAGTATTGTAAATCAATCGGTATTGATGTGTATAATAATTTGAATCAAATCAATGAAACTTTTGATATAATAACTTTATGGCATTCCCTCGAACATCATCTTGTTCCTAAGCAATCCTTGGAGCAAATAAGAAACTTTCTCACCGATAGCGGCTATCTTTTCATAAGAGTGCCTGCTTTCGATAGTTTAGCAAGAAAATTATTTGGGAATAAATGGATTTGGTTCCAACCCGAGAACCATTACTACCATTACTCGATAAATTCTCTAAGTTTTGTAATCGAATCTTCAGGATTTTCTCTTGTCCATATCGAACATAGAAAGCCAAACAACAGATTAACGAAATTATTCAACAAGCTATCCAATAGAACATTTCAAAAATATTTCAAACAAAAAATCAGCTTTAAGAAAAAAATTTCAAGATTTTATCAGGATACAGCAGGTGTCGAAATTTTTGCAGTAGCAAAAAAGAAATAATTATTGTAACATCTGACAGAACGGCTACTAATCTACTTTTAGAAAGTTCCAAACTTTCCGTAAGTTATTTCTTGCGGTACTTGGCAACAATTTTTGCGGCATCTTGCTTGCTTTCATTGCAAATATAAAAGCGGAGCTTGTATCGAACAAGCTCCGCTTTTTTATCGTTCTGTGACAGCATCTCTTCGAAAAGAAATGCTAAATCTGAATTATCTTACTATAATCATTCTCTGTTGTCCTTCGAAAGGTCCGGCTTTCATTATATAGTTATAAGAACCGGATGCCCAATTTCCAACAGGTACTGTTACTTCATATCTGCCCGGCTGCATAACGCTTTCGACAGGAACCGCCATCAATTGATTGAGACTGTTATATATTTCAATCTTTGTCGGACAATCCTTTGTAGCAATTTCAAATTCAATAACCGCTTCATCGCCTGATACCGGATTTGGTTTAATTGCATTAAGGGCGAATGTCCCACTGCTGAATATTATCTTCCTTATGTCAAATACACAAGTTCTGTCTAACAATATTTTAGACTGGTTTCCGGTTATTGTAATACATGCTTCATCATTTAACTGCATTGCATCTGCAGAAATAATACTGAAAGTTACTTCTGTGGAATCCAGTTTTGGTAAATAAGTGCCAAAAGTCAATGTCAGCAATTCACCACCTTGAGAACCATCAAAGAAGATATTATCAAATCCCTGTTTTTTGTATATCTCGATTTCCAATTCACCTCTATATTCATCTGCATCGAAATTTGTATTCGGAATTGATACATTGTCTTTGTATGCCTGAATAATATTTTTTGGAATCCTATAACCAAACATATTCTTATCAAAAATTGAACCTAAGATAACGCCATCACCGTCAGGGTCTGTTGCTTGATTAGCAGGGTCATATCTCAGTTTCAAAAAGTCACCGTTATACCTGATTTTCAAATATATACTTTCTACTTTACTACCGGTCATAGGAGCAGATGGCAATATATTAATTGTTCTGCTGATGATAGTGTTTATATCATAAGGAGTGCTATTATTCGCAGGAGTTACAGTTAATGCCCTGTCATAATGAACTTCTGTCCCTGTAAGAGTTGCAGTTAATAATGAATCCTCGTTCAAAGCGGAAGTACGAACTTCTACCGTTGCATTCCTTGTACCTGCATTATTTCTATCTGCAGTAAATACAAATTGAATTGTCTTAGGAGAATTCGCCGGTAGTGTGAATGGTCCTTTGTCTGCTGAATTGTAAAAATCGAAATACGAAGCATCAGGACCTGTAATAAATACTGTATCTACTGTTAAATCAGTTTCATTCGTATTTTCCAACAATACATTCATGTTTTCATCTTTTGAACCGAGACAGATAACTGTCGAAGCTCCGGTAACCTGGGCGCTTTGCAATTGGCCGTCACCTGTCCAGTTTGAAACAACTTCGGCTTCGGCATCACTGACTGTAGTTAATGAACCGCTTACGGGATCTCCGCTTCTTGCGGCAAATTCACCTTTAAATGTGATGGATTCACCGGGTTGTAATACTACTGGTGTTGTAAATCCTTGATTAAACACAAGTTCACCCTTGTCATACCTGAATGGTTCGGTAAATGTTGACCAATCGGTACCGGTACTAATATCATCATAAATATTTGACTCAGTCAAACCGGTTATTGTAACAGAATCACCATACTGCCAATCAGTATTTGACGTGTTTGTGATTGTAACATCTTCGAGAATTGAATTATTATAATCACCCATAATCATCGTACCAAAATCAACATCGGCTGTTAATGTTCTTGGAACGATACCTACACCCTGCAATGTTGTAACAACATTGTCAATTTTTGGAACGGTTCCATATTCGAATTCCAAATAATGTTGACCTGTTTTTGTAGGTTGGAATGTAACGGGAATGATAACTTCTTCTCCGGGATTCAAAGTTCTCAACAAATCACTTCTTTTGAACTTGAATGCAGAAGTGTCACCAACGACCTGTTTGTAAGTTAATCTGTTAATTGTAACTGCGGCAGTACCACCATTGTACAAACGAATTGCAGTATCGGGATTCATGGCATTGATAACTGCAGGATACGGAGCTATATAAAATGGAGCCGCTCTGCTGATTCTCTTCCTGTCCCAGTTATATCCGGTCGCTATCAAGTCGGATTGAATACCTGTACCCAATAACACACAAACACTGTCAATTTCATTTCCGTTGTTATATTGCTTATCCTTTATTGTATTACTTATAAATACAATTGAATCAGGATAAGTCTTTTGCTCATCCGGTGTAAATTTCACCTGAAATTCTCTTTTTTCCTTCGGTTTCAACTGCAAAGGAGTAGCCGGAGTTATATTTTGGTCAACAAGTTCCATTGATTCATATATCTTAGTATTGCTGACATTTCCGGTCATAAAAGGACCCTGGAAGTCATAAACTTTCAACATAACGGTTCCTTTGTTTTCAATTGTAAAGCTGCCGAAAGCACTTGAACCTAACATTGTCGGAGGGAACAGCCAGTCAGTAACATCGATGATTGGTGAGCCAACCATTGCGTAAGCATAGGATTTATACCAGAAATTACATGTATCGCCCAAGCCGATTGAATCCCAAAATTCACCTTCTACCTTTGCCTCAAACCTTACGATGAATGGCATGGAATCTAAAGGTCCTATCCTAATTCCGGGATCTTTATCTCCACCAAAAACAGTTGGAAGTGGAACAGTACCTGTTGAATCCCAAATGGTAAAGCCCTGTGGTTTCGGAGGTTTTACTTCGTCTTTACGTTTTAACTGTAAGTATTTCAAATAAGCTTCGGATGTTTCGGATTGATTAACCACATAAAACATCTTATCTGTTGTCTGCCCTACACTGTGCAAGCCATAATCTATTGATTTGGGAACGATTGTCAGCTTCACTGCATTATATTGAATAATTACGGTTGAGTCGTTTCCGGCACAATCGGCAAAAGTAACAACTGCAAGAGCATCTTCCCTGTTGTCAATAATTTCAAGCCGCCAGGGAACTGTTTGTACTTCGCATGGCATAAAGTCACCATGAAAAAGTTTGTAGTTATAACTCTTATCGGAATGCATATAGATTGTACTCATGTTTGTTCTATTTGCTTCGTCATCAGGTTTTTCGATTACATAACCTGTATTTATCACATTGACAGTTCCGTTGCAATCCAATATCCAAGCGGGTTCCGGAGGTATCGTATCAACTTTTGTTAAGTCACCCAGAGCAACCGATGTCGGGAATCCATAAGAATCGCACCATGAAAAACCGTATGCATAAGCCGTAAACGGGTTATCTGCTTTGATTTTATAAACCCCATCACCGGGTAGTAACAATGTTTTGGAATAAAATATTTTCCCGCCTTGAACTTTTACAAAGGGGTCACCGGGTGTCGGAGACATATCCTTTATAGGTGTCCATTCATACTTACCTGCAATAACTTGTGCAAACATCAAATCCTGAGGAATTGTCCCGTAAGGTGTTGCTTCGTAGCACAGGTTAATATAATTGTAGGGGAAACCAAAGCCGCCTTTAATTCCGGGTGTGTTGAAAATAATTTCTCTTTGGTATTGCTCGAGTGGTGTTAATATCAATTGGAATGGGTCGCTGACAATATTGTCATCCAACTGACCGCAGTTATACTGTGTAACGCCGATTGGTTTATCTCCGCTATAGACGATAGGCCTGGGAGCACCTACATCGGCTCTTCGAGACAAATAACCGTCTTGTTCCTGACCGCCGCCATTACGGAGAAATCCGATTTGAAGATGGTCCATAAATATTTTTGTCTTAGCTTCTTTGGCAAATACTTTTATCAAAGAATTCTTCAATCTGTTTACAATTCTCGTTACGTGATATTCTGTTCCCCAAGAACTGGTCGGTAATTCCATTTCCTCGATAACATCGCAGCATCCGCAATTAGTTGGTATATATGCACAGAAGTTACCGGAAACAACTGCAACCGGTTTACTGGCAGTAATTATACTGCCTGATAATTCCGAATCTTTTCCTAAACTCGAAATTAACAAAACATCTCCTCTGTTCAATGACCAGGTTGATGTTTGTCCCGGGGTTAATCCGCTAACAGTTCTCGACCATGCAGAACCACCCATTGTAAAGAAAACTTTTGTCTTATCATAAGGTGCCGTTATACTTGTGTAGCTCGGCAACCATTGACCACTGTTTGAAGCAACATCTGCGAATGATGCCACAATATAATCCTTACCTAAAGCAGGAACGGGTATCGCCAAAAATCCGTCGGAAGTATATTGATACCGTGTAACGCCGTAGCAAATAATAGGGTCATCTGCTTTAACATGTACACCCGCGGACCTCCAAACTTGTTCTGCTTCCGGTGGTTCCGTATGAACCTTTCTATATGCCTGTCCAATCGAAGGCACTAAAGTAAATTCTATAATGTCGTTAGGTACTGTTTTCTGCTGCTTGCTGTAGCCCTTACCTTCCACTTCAACGGTAACGAGTGTTTGGACACCCGAAGATATGTAAAGTTTCAGGTCATTCTTAGCATTAGGTGTTTCCCAGCAAGGAATGAAAGAAAAATAAAACTCCCTTCCGACGTTATTGGCGCCCAACATTTTTGGCAGGTTTTTCTTGATTTCTTCCTGTGAGAAATCTTTTGCACCTGCCGGCAATGCCAATGCCAACAATAGAATAATAGATAAAATTTGTGTTATCCTTAATTTCATAAAACCTCCAATTTTTAATTTATAAAACATATTTTTAATTTTTGCACAGTTTCTACTTATATAACACATGAGAATCGAAAATGTTACACTTTTTTTTTAAAAAAGTGAAAAAAAATCAAAAAAAAGTGAAAAAAATCAAAAAAAATCAAAAAATATTCAAAAAATATACATTTTTTCCAAATTTTATCTCTCACAAAAGGTAAGATTACAAAAAATTTTGCTAATTTCAAAATTAAATAATGTTTAACATTAATATTATTATATAGTACTTCACTGAAAAAATAATTGTTTTTTGCCCAGAGTATTATCTAACCTTTTTATTTATATTGGCTTTAGTTAAAAGCAGCCATGACAAAAGATAAATTCCTAAAGAAATCATTAATCCAACCTGAAATCCGTAATTGAAAGAAATCAACAAAATTAATCCGGAACCTAAGATTGCGGCAGAACCATTCACTGCAAATGCCCAATCTATCATCTCACCTGCTTTTATTCCTGCTTTCGGAAAAGGCATTCCCATAAAAAAACCGAGCGGGAATATCATTATTATTGTTAAAAATATTCTCAGATACATGTCTAATCCTCCGAATAGATAAATTAATTTTGTATAAATAAATACATCGGCTAAAAGAAATACAGCTACAAAAATAAATATAAAAGCCACAGAAAATCCTGATGAATACCTGCTTCCTATGCCTGAAGCAATTAACAATACGGATAAAGTTGTTATCAAGCTATATACAGAAGTACCAATAAATAATGTGTATTTTTGAATCAAAATTATTTCAACCGACATATATGCAATACCTATCAATAAAAAATACAGCCAATAAGATATTTTCAATTTCACTGATTTTTTATATTTAAAATAAGGTAATAAATTTAGTGGTAAAACAATTAACAATGTTACGGCAATAATGATGACAATCATTAATTGCGAAACAGGAAAGCCATAGAATTCATCGGAAGGCAACACCTTTTCGAAATTCGCAATCTTAAGGTTACGCCACAAGCCGAGTTGTGCTATAAACGGTTTGTCGTCTGTCGAAGGTGAGATGTCTGTCCTAGCATCCTGTGAAACATTTTCCCACCCTTCTTCGATGATTCTTGCTATTAGATTGTTTTGCACTCCCGGTACTAAAGGATATAAAATTCTCAAACGTTTTACATTGCCATATTTTAACTCGTCGAATGCATAATATATTACTCTATTAGTCAAAGGTAACTTTGATACCAGAATTATTTGGCGGTGAAATTCAGCACTTTCATATACTGCTATATGTGCTTTGGGTTGATGAATACCTTCTGCAAGCAGGGCATCTATTACAGATGATATTATTCTTGGAACATAACTTTGGTGGTCCATTATAATATAACCTTTGGCTGAAAGCGCATTCCAATAATCAATAAAAGCTTCGGTTGTAAATAAATAATTTTCTGCTAATGCAAAAGCACCCGAAGCAAGTGCAGCATAAGAGTTGGCGTTGCGTGCAAAAATAATATCGAATTTCCTATCGAATTTTCTTATGTATGACCGGGCGTCCTCAGTAACAACATGAACCTTTGGATTATTATAAATATTTCCGGTGAATGAAGCGAGTTCACCTTCGGTCATTAAATAATTTATGTGTGGATTTACTTCAACGGCATGAACTTCGGAAGCATTTCCGAATAGTGCTTGCAAAACATCCATTCCGGCACCGGCTCCGATAGAAAGAAAAACACAGGGTGATGTTTTTTCTAATAGATAACTAATATTTATACCATAATCATATTTCATTGAATCAGGCCTGTTGAAATTCCCGTCAAATCCGATTACTGTAGAGCCGGATGTATTGTCGGTTTGTAATCCGCGATAAAATTGGTTATACTCAAATATCTTTATTTTAGCCATTGAGTCCCAGTGTTCATAAATAACGGGTGCTTTTTCTTCCGTAGGTTTTACGAGTATGTCCTGCGAAAAAAAAGAAAATACAATCATAGCCGTAATCAATAATCCCGAAAATATTTTGTACTTATTATTTCCGGTAATCAAAACAGCAACGGCTATTGGTATCCCTGATATGGCAGCAGCAACGGGAGTCCCAAATAGATTCATCAATATCAAGGCAAAACAGCAGCCAATACCTGCTCCAAACAAATCGGACATATAAAGTTTTGGAAGGACTTCTTTATATGTCCTAAATATTTTTGCCATAGCAATGCCTGAAAATAAAAAGGTAGAAGCTAATATTATAATGGATAGTATTATCTTCAGTATTTCACCCGGATTACTGAAAATTGAAGTGAAATCCAAATCAATAATAAAAACGAGAGGCGGAGATAACAAGCAGGAAAGAGCCGATAGTAATAAAACAGTTGATAAATTCATATTTGAAACCTTAACGGACAGCCGGCTAATTAAAGCACCAATACCTAATCCGGCAATTGCGAGCGATAAAACCAAAAAGGCAAATGTATAATAAAATTCAGCTGAAAAGATTCTTGTCCAAATCAATTCCAAAGACAAAATAGTCAGCGATATTAAAAATATAATTACAAATTTATTCTTATCCATATATCTTTTCTTTAAAATAAATCCAAATTAAATAAAATTTCAATAGTATAAAAGTATAAATAATCCGGTTAAAATGAAAGTTAGGGATTGTTATTAATCAGTTATTACAAAAAGCAGTATTAAATATAAAATTATATCAAGCATGTTTTATTAATTTTAATTATCAAATCAACGAAAAAATAATTAATGACTATATTTGGAAGTCCTGATAATTGTTGTTAATTTTAATTTTTAAAATGTTTATTATGAAAAATTTAATACTTAAAATCACAAGGGAATGTTATGAAGGTTTTGCTTAGCACTATAACTGTTATATTAATTTTGTTGTTTCTTGGCTGCGGTCAGGATAAATCCGATAAACCGGAAACAAAAAAGTCTTCTGATAAAAAAACCAAAAAAGTTGACAAAGAACAACTGTTAAAGGAACTCGACTTGGTTATTGCCGAAAGTCCCAACGATGCTGAACTTATCAACGACAGAGGTGTTTTAAAAAATGATTTTGCAAGGTACAAAGAAGCAATTATTGATTTCGATAACGCAATCAAACTGAATCCGAAATTTGCCGAAGCATTTAACAATCGCGGAACAGTAAAAGATATTCTTGGAGACTCACTTGGAGCTTTGAAAGATTTCAACAAAGCTATTGAAATCAACAATAACTCTTCCGAAACATATTTCAATAGAGGTAGAATTTTTCTGCGGCTTGGGGAACTGAAAAAAGCAATTCAGGATTTTACCAAAGCAATAAAACTAAATAATAAATTCGATATAGCTTACTTTAACAGAGCTTTGGTCAACGAAACACTTGAAAAATTTCCCGAAGCTCTTTCCGATTTGGATTCCGCAATAAATATCAATCCGGCATTCACTCAAGCATATTACAAGCGAGGTGTTTTGCTTCACAAATCAGGAGAAATCCAAAAAGCAATTGACGATTTTGATGTAATTCTCGAAATGAATCCGGAAGACTATGAAGCATATAATTATCGTGGAAAACTCAAGGGCGACCTAAAGCTTTTTACTCAGTCGAAAAAAGATATTGACAAGGCAATCAGCTTAAACCCGAAATACGCTGAAGGATATTTCAACCGTGGGGCTGTCAATGATGCTCTCGGCGATATAAATGCCGCTTTAAAAGATTATGATACTGCTATCAGTCTTAAAAAAGACTATGCCTATGCTATATATAACAGAGGAACGATATATATAAAGTTAGAAGATTTCGATAAAGCCATTATTGATTTTACAAATGCAACGAAAATAAATCCGCAATTTTTAGAAGCATATATTAACAGAGCAGGTCTCAACTATTACAAGAAAAAATACAGGGAAGCTCTGCCTGATTACAATAAAGCACTGCAATTGAAACCGGATTTTGCGGATGTTTACATCAGCCGAGGGATGGCTTACCGGCAACTTGGCAAAACAAAAGAGGCATGTGCCGATTTTAAAAAAGCATTAAATCTCGGCTATCAGCCGGCTCAACAATTAATTAATCAATATTGCAAATAGGATGAAATATTCAAAATATATAAACATTGCATTAATCTCATTTTCGTTAATAGCTTTGGAAATTGTTTGGACAAGAATTTTTTCTGCAGAGTTTTATTATACTTTTGCTTTTTTAATTCTTTCTGTTGCCATTTTAGGACTTGGATTAGGTGGTTTAGCTCTCAGACTTTTTAAAAAACTGAACACTGAAAGATTCTTCAGGATTTCTTTGCTTGCTTCGGGGATGTTTATTTTGATTGGTCCTATAATAATATTTCAAATAGGATTGGATTTTTCTCTCTTGTATCTCGATTTCCTGATGACATTAAAATTTGTATTTGCGGTAATCATACTTGCAACATCTTTTTTCTTCGGAGGTATAGCACTTACATACATTCTGAAAAATAATAGCAAGGATATATCGAAGCTCTATATGGCTGACCTTATTGGAGCCGGTATAGGAGTTCTTCTTGTGATATTCTTTATGAATATTTTCGGTACTCCAAAGACTGCAACTTATATCGCAATTCCAATATTTATTATTGCTTTCTTAAACTCCCAAAAAACAGTAAAAACACTTTCAATTATATTTGTTTTATTTTCATTTATAATATCAATATTTTCGGACAGTCTTCTTGAAATTGAAAGAAAAGACCGGGGTAGATTACTTTCAACTCACTGGGATGCAATGTCCAAAATCAGGGTAGTTGAATACAATGAATTCACTAAGGGTATTCGTATTGACAATGCTGCTCAAACATCGGTTTATAGATTTGAAGGAGACTTCAATAGTACGAAATTCAAATTCGATGTCAACATAGCCAATCTGATTCATCGCTTTGACTCATGTGTTTTTCTTTCTTTGGGAGCAGGTGGAGGAGTTGATGTACTTCATGCCCTCCAGGAAGGTGCTGCAGAAATTCATGCAGTCGAAGTTAATCCTTATATAAATTATTTACTTGAATACGGCGAACTTTCAGAATATTCCGGTTTCATTTACAAGGACCCAAGAGTAAAAGTCATAACAGAAGATGCAAGAACTTATGTTAGAAGATTTGAAAATAAATTCGATATTATTTATGCAATAAGTTCGAATTCATTTGCGGCATTAGCATCAGGTGCATTCGCTTTGGCTGAGAATTACTTATTTACAACCGAAGCAGTTGAGGACTATTGGAATGCAATGAGTGAAAACGGCTACCTAATTATGGAACATCATTTTTACATCCCAAGAATGATTAGTTCAACTATCGAAGCTCTTCAAAAAATTGGCGTTAGAAATCCAAATGAGCATTTTGCCGTTTATAATCTACCTTACCTCAAACGTAATGTGTTACTTCTTTCAAAGAGACTTTTGGATGAAGGAACAATAAAAAGAGCATTTGGTATTACTTTGTCTTTCCGTGATAATTATATTTATCCCCTGTACCCTGCTCACGATTCAATTTATACGAATTTGGCGAATCAGATTGTACTTCAGGGCTGGAAAGTACTCCAGGATGATATTCAAGTTGATATATCACCATGTTCTGACGACAGACCATTCATTGCACAAATGGGTATGTGGAAAAATCTGGATTTGTCCGGAGTACAAACAATTCAACATTTTGAATTCACAGGTTTTCCCGTTTCAAAATTAAACATAGTAGTTATATTAGCCATTGTATTAATATTGATAATACCTTTAAATATAATACCCTATAAAGTAAGCAAGGAGAAACTCAAAGCCGTACCATGGCTTTATTTCTTTAGCATTGGCATGGGATTTATGGCTGTTGAAGTAATATTAATTCAAAAATACACATTATTCATCGGACCATCTGTCTATAGTTTGTCTGCAATTCTTTTTACATTATTAATATGTTCCGGAATCGGAAGCAGGTTTTCTAATAAGTTGAATATCAATATTATTTTTATTGGTATAATTTTCTGGATAGTAGTTGACATTATTATTTTTACACCATTGACTTATACATTAGGAAATCTTGAAATGCTTCCGAGAATACTCTTAACAGGTATTTTTATCGCACCTCTTGGCTTTTTGATGGGAATGCCATTTCCGAAAGCCGGACTTAAAGTTGGGAGTTTAATTGACTGGGGTTTTGCTGTAAACGGAGCGGCATCGGTATTCGGTTCGACTTTAATAATCTTATTTGCCTTGTCGTATGGATATACTCTATCGCTTATAGCCGGAGCGATTTGCTATTTGTTCGCCTATTTGTTGATTTCAATTAAGAAAAAGTGGTAAAACGACTTAACTCTCTAAAAGAAAATTTTTCAATTTGGTTATAAGTGGTATAGGTGTCGGGTCAACATTATTCAAAATCGCCAAGTAATAACTTACCCAATCACCGAGATATATCAAATCGAACATACGTGCAAGGAGAGAATTTGCATTGCTTTCTAATGATATTACTTGCTTAACATCTGTTTCAATCAGGTTTTGTAAGGCATCGAATCTTTTTTGAGTCCTCGGATGAATATTTTTATCCTTAAGAAAAATAATGGAAATATTTTTTGAAATATCTTTCGGATAACTAAAACCGTTAATTTCATTGTGATTCATTTCTGGTAATAATCCTCCAAAAGCAAGGTGCTTCGAATTCTCCTGAATTTGACGGAGCCATCGTGTATTAACCGATTCCATACCATCGACAGATGAATATATCAAAGGTAATGTACCAAGAAGTTGAGTTGCTATTTTTAATGCATTGTTATTATCATCAATTGAAGAATATTCATTTGCTCTTTTTCTGAGCAGGTCTATTGTTTCGTTAATTTCGATTTTAATCTGATTCTTCATGGGTTCTGAGATTAAATCAGTTTTGACGATACTCAATAGCATAGGGAAAAAAGAGTAACCCAAAGCACACCTTGGCTGATAACCTGCCGGAATTAAAATAACGGGTACTTTATTCGATTTTGCAGTTTCAGCTAATTGACCGCCACTCGATATACAAATCATATTTTTACAAATCTTTAATGCTTGAGCGAATGCAGAGTTTGTTTCCTCTGTTCCACCGGAATACGAACTTGCGATAATGTTTGTATGCTCATTTACGTAACCTGGAAGAGTATAATTTCTGACTGTGTTGACAATCAAATCATCCGCACCTTCCTTGTTGGCGAGGTAAGAAGCAAGCAAATCTCCACCGATTGCAGAACCACCCATACCAAGAACAACAAAATGTTTTGAATTTGGTTTATTTGGAAATCCTTCCGACTTCTCACCTATCAGAACAGCTTCTTTTACCTGCTTGGGAAAGGATTTTAACACATCAAACATATTTTGACTGTCAACAGCATTTATTTTCTCGTATGTCAAATCAGTATTCATCATTCTCTCATATCTCGAATAAAATTAAAAATAACTATTTTCAAAATTACAAATTAATTCCTTAGCAAAAAGCGTAAAACGATAGCTAAAAGCTGAAAGCAGAAAAATGCAAAACCGGTTCAAATTATCACTCCGACTCATTGAGGAATCATATTTCTAATAAAATACTTTTAAACTTTCTACTTTCAAACTTTTAAACTCTTTCCGTCCTTCCGTCTTTCCCTCCTTCTGTCTTTCCGTACTTCCGTCCTTCCGTCCTTCTGCCTTTCCGTCCTTTCCTTCTCCCTTTTCCCCACTTTAAAACTTTAAAACTTTAAGAACTTTATAAACTTTTTAACTGAACTACGGCTGATTTTTCACAAGAAACGTTGTATCCCTAATAACGGAAGCAGAACCGAACACACCTATCCCCCCTTCAATGCTGTTCAAACGAGGATTATAACTCGAATCAACAAAATACTGAAGTCCCCAGTTGAGAAAGTTCTTATCCGGATTCCAAACTGCTACTTCATGTTGACCATACCATTTAAAATAGTTCCACAAAACAGGAGTTTTATTACTCGGTATAAATGTCCATATTGCTAATTCACGGTACCTTAAATCATTCGAAAACCTCTTTGAAATCCTTCTGTTTAACTCGCTTGTAGCCGGTTGAAGATATTTACCATAATCCAAAGTATCGAGACATTTAACAGAAATCATATAAAAAATCGTTACAAGCTCCCATTCAAAATCCAAAGAATCAACTCTCGGAAGCGTAATAGAATCCTGCTTTGAAGGAAAATACATGAGCTTCTTTGGTGGTATAACCCAGTTAAATACTTTTGGTGTTGTTGTTGTTCCTTTCAAGATTTTATTGTCAGGACAATTTACAGTCAACTCATATATTGTTTCTGGTTTTACTTTGTAATTTGTATCAGGATAATAATAAGAACTATTCCTGAAAACCAGATTGAAATTATTTTCCCCATCGCTTATTTTTACAATTGCATCCCTTACAAGACTACTGTCATAATTATAAACTTCGGACAACGATTGAGTTCTCATAACAACTATGTTTTGTATTGGTTCCCCAACGATGAGAACTGCTTCTACGAATTTCTCTTCGATATAATCATTAGGTATGGGGTCTTCACATGAGAACAGTGAAAATACGAATATAGTTAAAATTAATATTTTATAAAATTTTTTCATGTTTCTAAAAATTTAACTCATAAGAAATTGATGGAATTATCGGTAATAGTAGCACATCTTCAACAGTGGTTACTTCTTCCCGCGTGTTATAGTACCTGAACCAGATATCCCTTCTGCTATAAACATTGTATATATCAACAATCAATCTTGACTCTTTTCCTAAGGTCTTAAATTTAAAACTGCAATTAACATTTAACTGATGTGAAGGCGGAAGCCGCAGACCATATAATTGTGAGTTAATAATTTTCGCTCTACCATAGTTTTGTTCCGGCAATCTCGTTTGAAAACGTGATGTAGCACCCGTATATGACTGCCCGGACTGAAATGTGAAAATAGCCCCTACATCCCATGAATCATTAATTTTATATTGAGTAACAATTTTTAAATCATGCCTTCTGTCATATTTTGGACGGAATTCTTTGCCGTAATTCAATTCATCGAACTTTGAATATATATAACCAAGAGTATAACCAATCCAGCCGGTCAGTTTGCCATAACTTTTTTGAATAAATAATTCTGCTCCATAAGAAACTCCATCTCCAACAAAGAAAATATCGGAAACAACTTCTCCCTTTAACGCTGTCTTATTCAGTTCGTTGATATTATTCATTTTCTTGTAGTAGACATCGAAATCAAGTTTATAACCTTCGAATGGAGATGTTTCCAAAGTCAGAATATAATGTTCGGATGTACTTGCCGCTACTGTTTTGTCTGTCGGCAGCCAGGTATCGAAAAAAGTAAAATCAGGTTGTGTTGCCAATCTGAGATTTTGGTCATAAAGTCCCCAAGCAATTTTCAATGATACATCTTCATTTACCTGATATCTGAAAGCCATTCTCGGATGAATTAACGTTGTGTTACTTAATTCCCAATAACTCGTTCTTAATCCCATTTGTGCCGACAGAACTTCATTAAAATTATAATTCAACTGACCAAATAAACTGTGTGTCCATTGGTAAACTGTCATATCTGTACTGACATCAAAAGTGTCTGCAACAGTTGAAGATGTGTCTCCAGTGAAGTCCTGCAAGTAGTTATAAGTATAATAATTTGATTCAAAACCGAATTTAGCAGTCAGTTTATCTGTGGCAAACCATTCTATTGAACCTTTAGCAGTAACATCTGAAATTGAATTATTGATTATAAATACATAACCGGATTGGTCTCCGTTAAAATTATTTACATAATTACTTGTACTAAGATTGAACGATGAAAATAAGTTGTCATCAAAAATATGAGTCCATTTCATTGAAATTAATTTATTCCCAATATCAAGATTCATAGTTGTACCGAAACCCTTGTAAGAAATAGCATCAGCACTCATAAATCCACTAAGAAATAACTTATCGTCCTTGCCAATGTCCTGAGTTATCTTAGCATTAATATCGTAAAAGTTGAAATCAGGCAAAGGAGATTCCGGGTCTTCGGGATAAAATGCTTTAATCAGTTCAAGATATGTTCTTCTGCCTGCTATGAAGAACGAGCCTTCAGCCAAAGGACCTTCGAGCAACAATTGAGACGAAATCACTCCCAAGGTTGCCATACCTTCAAATTCTTCATAATTACCGTTGTTTTGTGTTATATTCAAAACTGATGAAAGCCGACCTCCATACTCAGCCGGAAATCCACCCTTTATTAGTTCTACATCCTTAACGGCGTTTGTATTAAACGTAGATATAAAACCAAACATGTGAGTCGGATTATATACTGTCGAACCATCAACAAGCACAAGATTTTGGTCCGGTGAACCGCCTCGGATATATAGTCCGCTCGAAATTTGAGAAGACGTCAATACTCCCGGAAGATACTGCAAAGACCTGAAAACATCTGCTTCCCCTCCTATCCTGATTTCCTTAAGTTGTTGAACGGGTATATTGACTTTGCTAATGGATATTTCTCGTTTTTCATTTTCTCTTTCAACTTCTACAACAACTTCGTCTGTCATAACCAATGAGGATGTTAACTGAAAATCCTGACGGACAGAATGACCTTTAGGAAATTCTATTGTATCCTTTTTTTTGTCATAACCTATCGAAGAAATTTCAACAATATATTTGCCGGGTTTTATATTCATAATCGAGAAGAAACCCAATTTGTTTGTATATGCACCTTTCCTGACATCTTTGACATAGACTGACACACCAATTAATGTTTCTTTTGTTTTGGAATCCACTACATAACCGCTCAGTCCCGAAAGATTGGCATCTACAGGATTTGACTTACCTATGTAAAAAACAAAATATAACAGTAAATATATATAAAATATTTTTTTCAAACAATTTTCTTAGATTAATTTTCAATAAATTGAATTGACAAGATTTATATACGGTAAAAATGATAAAATGTTTTAATAAGTATAAAAATGCAGTTTATTTTTTTTAATCAGTACTCCAAGAAAATATAAGTAATGTAACATTTGTCATTCCGAACGTAGTGAGGAATCCAGTATTCATACGGTTCCTGTTATTCTTTACTTTTCTTCCTTTCGCTCCGAGTGTCATTTCTATAGTTTCAATAAGTTTAAAAAATCCAGTTACACAGAGTTCCACGGAGGATTCACGGAGTTCCACAGAGAAGAATTTGAAGGGAAGAATAATGTATTATTCCAATTTATACCTTATCTTTCTTTTGCATTTCGGAAAAAATCTCGATTACCTTTTCCTTGAATTCAATCTCCATATCCATTCGGTTAAGCATTTTTTCCAATTCTTTAATTCGTTTAAGAAGTTCTTCTTCGGTAGAATCATTATTCAATTCCATTTCATCAACCATCATATTTATATTTGTATTTTCTCTCATCATTCTACATTTTTCACTATTCATTTTTCATTATTCACTAAACCTCCCGCTTGTGCTTGCGTTGCGAACAGCAGAAGGGCTATGAATAAGAACGTTAATTTTGTTACTGTGTTCATTGTTGACTCCTTGTTTATTTTGAAATATTTTTGTTTTCATATTAATAATTTATAATGGTTATCAATTTTTCTAATTAAATTTTACCAGAAACCATATTCAAACATTACTAATTTCTTAGAAATATTATCTCCCATTTTAGTATCTTCTTCAATTATGTATAGTGGTAATTTTCCATTATACAATATTTGAATGTTTTCCCAATACCTTGCTTTATCATCGTTTTGTAATATAATCTCAACATCTTCATAAAATTCACATGTTGTCCAATTTATTTGAACCAATCTATTATCTTGATCATATATGAATTTTCTAATTTCGTATCGTTGACCGAGATAATCATCTTCATTGTTAAACAATATTCTGTAAATCTTTCGCCCAGAAGAATCATAATGATTATATGCTATTCTTTCACCTTTCGGATGAAAAAGAAAATCAAAAATATTATTTTCGTGGAAATAAACAGAAACAATATCCATATTCTGATTTAATTCATAAGTATATGTGTAATCATCAGAAATTTCTCTGATTAAGTAAAATTTCGAATTATTTGAATAAAATTCATTTGTTTCAGAACTTGCATTCCAATAAAAGGAAGAATCATTTGAAGTTGAAAATTCAGAGTCATAGTAATTAAAATTTCTTGTTTTGATAATTATTGGATCTCCAACTTTAGAATCTATACGTTTAATAATTATATAATGTTTAAAATTATCATCATATTTTTCCCAAATTTCATCAATTGAGTCTAAAATTTTAATATCAATACGTTTTGTAATTCTATTATCTTTAAAATCATAATCAAATCTTTTCCAAAATTCATTATCGGATTCGCCACCAATTTTTGATAAACATCCCTCCGAATTGAAATATAATATTGATGATGGATATTTAATAGTATCTTCTATGGTTGGATATACTGAAACACGAGTATATTTAATCCATTTAATTTTTAATTCATTCATTTCATTAAAAATTGAAAAAGGAACAAGTCCATAACTATCTAATAAATAGTAAATATCTGAATTATAATAATAACATAATTTATAATTATTTTGATTTCCTTCTGACGCGATAATTTTGTCTGTATTGAGAATAAATACAAACAAAATTAATACAGATATTGTAAAATATAATTTCATCGTTAATAACTATTCGTTTGGTGGTATAATTGGCTGATAAATTGTTCCATTTTTATAATTTTGATTTTGTCTAACTCCTCTTATATAATCAATAGTCTTATCAGATACACCTGGACTTGAATTTGTAGGATTATTATTTTCAATTGCTGTTTCAAAAATATTATTATTAGTTTCGAAAGCATTATGATGTTCATCTGCCGAATTAATTTTTTTCGGATCAATTATATACCCTGAATATGGAATTTTGGATTGTATTGGTCCATAGCTATGGTAATGAAATTCATGAATAACATTTGCAGCATTTCTACGAACATCACTGATTGAACTCAATTCATTAGCTGGATCATATATTTGGTCAAAGAAAAAATCACCTATAAAAGTTTGTGCTCCAGTGCCAGTACTAAAAATTACTACATCGTGTGTCTTTCCAGGTGCCAAAGCGACAGGTTGAGTATAACTTATTGTTGATGGCACTCTTTCGTATTGAGAACTATTATACTTTGTAAGATCAAAAGTATTTGTATTTGGATCGTAAACTCGATAACCAGGTAATTTAACATTAGTCATGGTTCCTCCTGCAATTCCTGGACCTAAATCTGCGGTAAAAACATATAAATGATTGTCGGGATTATTAATATAATAAGATATTGGATTTGCTGTTTGTATTTGAATATCAATATAATTTGCAACATCTAATGCCATATAAACATTTTGATTATTATTATACATAAATATATACTCTCCATTTTTATCTACAGCCCATATTGGTGAATTTCCAGCAAATTGATATGGAGATAGCATAGGATAACTCTTAGTAAGAGGGTCAATACTCAAAAACCTCCCTACACGTGAATCATACATTCTTGCACCGAAGTCGAGCGAGTTTCCTTCTCCCTTTAATTTGTCGTCTTTTTCCATACCGTTGAATCCGAATCGGTAGCTTTCGCCGCTGTAAAACAATCCGGGTTGCAACATTCCGAAAGGATAATAATTGCTGATTGCTACAAGGTCTGCATCGAATGGCTTCTTTGTTGCTCTTGGAGTGTCGTTGTCGTTGAATAGGTAATAATCCGAGAGCGGGTCAAATACATTCGACAGCTTTAAGTCGGTGAACACTACCCTGACATTGCCCAAATGGTCTTTTAGCTCGTAATTTTTGAATCTCAATCTTCTTTCCTCAATATCGCTGTAAAGCTGGATTTGAGGATTCAAGTAATATACGGTATTCTGCGATTTACGTATGCAAAAACGTCCATGGCTTCCCGAACCGTAAATATGCCACTCACTCAAAGAAGGCATCCTTGCAGCACCTCCACCGTTAAGCCAATCCATCAGGTCGTCCAAATCATCGCCTTCGGGTAAAGTCCAAGTCATATATGGTCCCGTTTCGGAACTGGAATGAGTAGAAAAAATATTGTCTATTGAAGCAACAGCCGTATTAATATTATCATCAGGAACGGGTTTATCCGGTTGATTCCACTGGTACCATCCGTCATCCAAAATATTTTCCCTATACAATTCATAAATCGCCATAATTTTCCCGTTAGCATCTCTTGAATAATAAGTAATTTTACATTCTACATTTTACATTATTTCCAAAACCCTATACCCAATACCCTAAACCCTATTCAAAGAAACCGCTCCTGCTTCATGTATAATCCCATTCATATAAATTTCGGGAATGACAATCTCACAGGTAATGAAATTAAGTGTAATACCTGCTTCAACAAACATTTCCTTTGTCCGGTTGTAAGATTCAAGCCATTTACCATTTGTATGCTTGTCGTAAAAATCCTGTCCGTCTTGATGGATTACCACTTCCGAAATTCCGCATTGGATAATAGCCCTGGCACAATCGGTGCAGGGCATCCATGGTACATATAGTTTGCATTCTTTGAGCATGATTCCACGTCTTGCAGCATTGTATATGGCATTTCTTTCGGCATGTTCCATCCAAAAGTATTTTTCTCCACCTTCACGCGAAAGCCGCTTTTGCTCGTCATCAATTTCAATTCCTCTCGGCAAAGAATTATATCCAGTCGAAACGAGTATATTATCGTGGTCAACAATAACGGAGCCTACATGTGTGTGTCCGTCCTTGCTTCTCATTCCAACGAGGTAGCACATAGTAATATATAGTTGGTCCCAGTCCGGTCTTTTTATTTCGTTCATATTAAAAAATTAATAATTGAAACATACGTCAAAATCAAAAATAACTATTATTTAAATATATGGATTGTAAATATGAAAAAAATTATCCTGATTTTATCTTTTGCAATTTCTGCATTGCTTATTTCATGCGTGTCAGCAGGAAAATATGATGAAATGGTTTACAGCCGTGATTCCTTGCAGATTCTTTACGATTCTGCCGAAAAAGTCATTGAACAAAATAATATCCGTATTGACCAGCAAGAAAAATTGATTGCCGACCTTGAAAAACGATTACGTGATATGGAAGTGGATTTATTTAACACAAAAGATAATTATGCCAAATTAAAAGAAAATAGCTCAACAAATACCCGCGATATGATGGATAACATCGAAAAACTTCAAAGAACCATTGCCGACAAGCAAAGAGAAATGCTGGAGTTTCAGGACAAGTATAACCAAATCCAAAGCAAACTCAAAGCCCGTGAAGAAGCAATGGATAAGCTACGCAATAAGCTTCAAAAAGCATTACTTGGCTTCGCAGACAAAGGTATGACAGTATCTATTCAAAATGGGAAAGTTTATGTCTCGCTGTCTAATCAGTTGCTTTTTAGCACCGGCTCAACGGATATTGACCAAAAAGGCAAGGAAGCACTTCTCGAACTTGCAAAAGTGCTGAATGAACAACCGGATATTAATATTTTAGTCGAAGGGCATACTGATAACCAGCAGATTCGTCCCGGAGGCAGATTTAAAGACAATTGGGATTTAAGCGTTATGCGTTCTACGGAAGTCATTCGCTATCTTACTCAAGAAGGACAGGTTGACCCATTGAGAATAACATCTTCAGGCAAAGGCGAATACTATCCAATCGAAAAAGGTGATACTCCTGAAATTCGTGCTGTTAACAGAAGAACTGAAATAATATTAAGTCCTAAACTTGAAGAATTGCTTGATATAATTAATGAATAAAAAACCAAGAACTTACTTCGATGTGATAACCAAAATTGCCGCTAGTTTTTTTGAGCTCAATTAATAATAATGTTATTAATAAAAGATTCTCCCGGGAAAAAACACAATTTATACAATTCTTTAAAGATTATTGTTGATTGTCTTAAATTTATTTTAATTAATTGCTTTTTTGTTTTAAAATATGTAATTTGATTTTATGAACAATTGCAATTTGTGTATGAATTAAATAGGTTTTATTCAATTATATTTTCGAGGTAATATATGATACTTTCTAATCGTATAGGTTTTTTTTCAAAATTATTTGCAATTATTATATCTTTATTGATTTTTATTCAACCGTTAGCGGCACAAGAGCCGGATACCGATAAAGATAAAAAAGTGGACTATTCCCAGGTTTGCGACCAAGCTAAAAAAGATGCCGCAGATGACGAAGGTTCGGCTTTGGGCTATGGAGCCGGTGGTTTTCTTTGTGGTATTTTTGGTTGGTTGTTTGCTGAATTAAGTAGCCCCAGAGCTCCCAGTGCAAAATTTATCGGGAAAGATGCAACTTATGCCAAGGCATATAGTTCTTGTTACGAGAAAAAAGCTAAAAGCATAAGACGTACTTCTGCTTGTGTCGGATGGGCAATAGGTTCAACTCTGTCACTTGTTCTCATCTATGGAGGTCAATAGTTAGTTGCTTAATTCAAAAACAATTAACTTTAATATTATAATGGCACTGAAAGTTAAAACACTAAAGATAATAACAATTCTATTGTTTTTTAGTGTTTTAACTTTTAAAGTTTTTTCCGAAAGCAATCAATTTGTTCCTTTTCAAACCTTTTCAGCGGATTTCCAACGGGAGACTATTGAAAATGGCGAATTACTTTTTACAACAGGAAAAATTTTTTTTTACAAGCCGTACAATGTCTTTATAGATGTGAGTGAACCGCTTAATCAAAAGATGCTCATTGATAGTAACCTTATGCTGATTTACTACCCTGATGAAAATAAGGGTTTAAAAATCTCCTCCCAGGAGCCGCTTGCATTACCTATACTTTCTCCTTTTTTTTCGTCAACAAAAAGTGATTTCGGATTATCAATAATTGGATATTCTATTAAAGATTATTCTATGAATTCAGATACATTATCAACTAAGTGGTCAATTCCTGATCAAATTGATGATAATTCTTACTTCTTTGAAATAAAAACCGTAAATAATAGGATTATTGAAGTTCTTGTCTCAAAAGCAAAAAAAAACCTTTTAATTAAAAGGATGATTTTTAGTACTTATGTAGAATTGAGTAAAGAACTTTGGATTCCACAGGAACTGGTGATTTATGATAATGAAAATGCTGGGCAGATTGTTGAAAGCATAGCTTTAAAAAATATTATGCTCGATATTGAATTGCCTGATTCGATATTGAAATTCATTATTCCTGAAAATGCCGAAACCGAGGAAATTCAATGGTAACGAAAATATTATATTACCCAAAATTTTATGCCGGCTATTTATCAATATTTATCACCATTTTGATACTTTTATTTTTTTCTTCTCATCTTAAAGCAGATGACAATTTAGATTTTTTATTAAGATGCTATGATAGTAGTGCTGTTAATTTGTCAATAAATGATACATCACAAAAATTGTATGCATACAATCCTCTTAGCTTTTTAGGATTGGGATTAATACGATTCTACCAGAATTTTTTGTCAACTCAGGATGAGCCGGTTTGTAATTTTACTCTTAGTTGTTCTGCTTTTGGAGTAGAAGCTATTAAAAATAGGGGATTCTTCTACGGTATTCTATTAACTGCCGACAGATTAACTCGTTGTAATAGTTTGACTAAATACGAATATCATATTGATAGGTACAGCGATAGAGCCATTGATAATGTTCCAATATACTATTTTAACAAATGAATCATCTGCAAAATATTGTCATCTGGTTTTTCGTGCTTGTTTTAGGATATAATTTAACAGCTCAGGAAAAAGATATTGATTTTAACTCTGATGAAAATATATTAAAGTTTGCAAACTTTTTATTTGATTCCGGAGAGTTCTACCGTGCAGCAAATGAATACGAAAGGTTTCTTTTTATAAAGGATAATAGGATTGACAGTATCGAGTACCGAATCGGTCTTTGTAATTTTTTCGATGACAAATTGGAAAAATCAATATCCAATTTTAAAAATACTATTGATAAGTCAGACGATTTTTCGATTAAAGTTCTTGCATTATTTCATAGTGTTTATGCATTAAACAAATTAAATCTGATTGATCAATCGGTTCTTTTTTATAATAACAACAGGGCAACAATATTTAAAGAAAGAAAACCGGACACAAGATTTGATATTTTGCTTGCATCAAATAATTTACTATTAAAAAACTGGGACCTAAGCAGAATTTTGATAAATAACTTTCCCGATAAAGGTGATTACTCAAAAGAAAAAGTTATCCTAAATAAGTTACTTGAAAAGGGTATTGATTTAAAGGAAAAAAATCCTTATCTGGCTGCAGGGCTGTCAACTATTATACCCGGATTAGGAAAAGTATATACAGGAAAAACTATTGACGGACTTTTTACTTTTCTGCTTCTCGGTTTCACGACCTGGCAGGCGTATGACGGATTTGCCGATGACGGAACAGCTTCAATTAAAGGGTGGCTTTTTTCAGGGATTGGTACTGTATTTTATTTAGGAAATATTTATGGTTCATATATTGCGGTAAAAATAAAGAATAAAGAAATGTTTGATGAGTATAATACACAAATACATATTGAGCTTCGTAAGATTTTCGGCTATTAGTCTAATTTTCACAATTCCGCTAATTTCCCAGAATGAGACAAAAAACAATCTCGATAAGATTTGGAGCTTTACCAAATCACTTGAAGAAAAATCTGATTTTGACCATGCAATTACCGAATACTTAAAGATTATTTGCTTTGCGGACAAAAAAGAAACTAGGGCTGAAGCATATTTTAGAATAGGAATATGTTCAAGAGAATTGGGTTTGTGGAATAAAACTCATGAAGCATTCCAAAAAACACTTTTACTTTCTGAGTCGGATAGTTTAAAAATATTATGTAAATTAACTGATGCGACAATTTTGATAGCTGAAGGACAATACGACAAGGCACAAATAAATATTCTTATGATGATGTATTTAATACCAGCTGCCTTCAAAGAACAGGCAGTAATGATACTTATAACATCGTCCATCGTTCAGTATGACTTCAAAAAAACTAAAAAGTTTCTTGACGATTTCGGTTCTTCCATTGATAATAAAGTATTATTAAAAAAGATGGATTCAATACTGATAATAATTAATCAGCATGAGACCAAGTCAGCATCGACTGCAAAATGGTTTTCCACTTTCTTGCCCGGTTTAGGTCAATTTTATGCGGGGGATTACCGAAATTCCGCTAATGCTTTTCTTTTGAATGCCATGAACTTTTCTGCAACTTGTCTTTATATTTATTATGGTGAATATGGTAATGCACTGCTATACTTCGCATTTTTAACCGAAAGGTATTACTCAGGGAACCGCTTTCAGGCAGAACAATCGGTGATTAAATTTGAAAATTCATTTGCTAAAGAGAATGCAAAAAAGTTGTTGGAAATTATTAGAATTGAAAATACTAAGGTACAACCTTTGAATTTCTAAATAAAAAATAATTTGAATAAATCCTAATAAAAACTTAACTTAATAACTTTCATATTTACTAATTGGAAATAATTTATTGTATAATTTTTTAAGCTAAAATAAAACAAGGAGTGTTACATGGCAGATGAGAAAAAGTTTATGCCTTTCGTTCCGGCAGAATCGAATATGGCAGAGTTTACGATTAAGGCGCTTCTGATAGGGCTAATATTGGCAGTTATACTTGGTGCCGCTAATGCATATCTTGGTCTTAAAGCGGGTATGACTATCGCCGCTACATATCCGGCGGCAGTCATCGGTATGGCTTTACTCAAGATTTTCAAAGGCTCGATATTAGAAGAGAACATGACAAGAACAGTTGGTTCCATCGGTGAATCTGTCGCCGCAGGAGCCATTTTTACAATCCCGGCATTTTACATTGCAGGACTTTGGGACCCATTCCTGACTTCCGAAACTTATATAACTGCAACATTGATACTCGTTTTCGGTGGTATTTTGGGTATCATGTTTGTTGCATTATTGCGAAGAGTTATGGTTGAAGATACCGACCTTCCATTTCCTGAATCTGTTGCTGCAGCAGAAATACACAAGACAGGACGTTCCGGCGGGAGCAGGTCAAAATTCCTTTTTGGTGCAATGATTGGCGGTGGAGTCGTCAAAGTTTTAACCCAATTACATATTGTCCCTCAGATATGGGAAAAATTCGTTATTTTTTCAAAACAGGTGGTTACAGGAACACCAATAGCAGGACAGGGCGGAATGCTTTTAAGTTCTCCCGGTATTAGCCCTGCATACATGGGTGTTGGGTATATAATCGGTCCACAACTTGCATCACTTAACTTTTCCGGTGGAATGTTGGCTTGGGGTTTATTGGCTCCAATAATTTTATATTTCCTTGCACCAAATCTCGATTTCGTCGAATGGGCAAATATGCTTGTACTAAACAAAGGATTTTCGGAAGCCGAAGCTTGGGCTAAAGTTAACGACCCGCAATTTCAGATTATAGAAGTCTGGAAATATATCGTTCGTCCTATTGCAATAGGTGGTATGTTGGTTGGTGCTTCATTTACATTATTCAGAATGAGAAAAAGCTTAATTGCAGGTATTGTCCGCTCAGTCAACGATGTCAAAAAAGCCGCATCAGGAACGAGTGTTACTACAGATAGAACGGAAAAAGATATGCCTTTTACATGGATTATGTTCGGTATTCTGATTGTAGCTATTGCAACATTTTTAATTACTTTTATGATTTTCAACACCACATTCCTGATTGCATTTGTTGCTTCAACTGTGATGATTATATTGGCATTTTTCTTTGCGGCAGTTTCAGGTTATTTAGTTGGTATAATGGGCTCGAGCAATAATCCAATCAGCGGATTGACCTTAACTGCACTTGTAGTAACGGCATTAATTTTGGTTATTTTGGGTGTAACTGCGGATTCCGGAGGTGTTGCGGCTGTATTGGGAGTTGCTGCTATTGTTTGTGTTTCTGCCGCAGTAGCAGGTGAAATGCTCCAGGATTTGAAAGCAGGACATATATTGGGTGGTACACCATGGAAAATGCAGATGGGCGATATCATCGGTGTCGTTCTTTCCGGTGTAGTTATGTTTGGAGTTTTGGCTTTTCTTAACGATGGCGATATTGCTATGGGACAAAAATTCGGTTATGACGGTGGTTTCGGCAGCAGGACACTTTCCGCTCCGCAAGCAGGATTAATGGCAATCCTATCCAATGGAATTGTTGGCGGTCAAATGGCTTGGCCCCTAATTATTGTCGGTATGCTTATGGGAATCGGATTTATATTAATGCAGGTTAAAAGTCCTATGTTGGTTTCTGTCGGCATGTACTTGCCTTTGGAAACAACATTTGCAATTTTTGTAGGCGGCTTAATTAAAGGCATAGTTGACATGATGACTAAGAATAAGGGTTTTGCACCAAATCAACTTGCTAATATCGAAAACGTGGGAGTGCTGCTTGCCTCGGGCTTCATAGCCGGTGAAGCACTAATGGGATTAATCTTTGCCGGACTTGCAGTCGGTGATATTATTCCTGATGCTGTCTGGCCCGGCTCACCGTTCTACCTTAGTTTGGTTGTTCTTGTAATAATCGGATATGTTTTAGTTCGGTTACCATTAAAGAATGCCGGAGCAAAAGAATAGAAAAGTCATCCTGAGCTTGTCGAAGGATGCATTAAAATTCGGAAAAAGGAGAACGGAAAAAGGAAAAGGGAGAATGCAGAAGGACGGCAGACGGAAAGACTATAGAACAATAGAACAATAGAACTAAAATACTAAAAAGAAGTGAAGAAACTCAAAAGGTTCTTCACTTCTTTTTTGTCAATGTAATTACTGACTACTATTAAACTAATTTGTTTTTCACTTCTTACAATTTTTTAATGCTTTCCTTTTTCAAGCTAAACGGGTTCAAGATGACAAGAAAATCATATCTTGGTGTTTAGATTTTTTATTTTTTTTATGGTTACCTCGCGGATTTCTTCGAGATTGGATTCGCTGAGCATCCGGTATGTTTCGTCCCGGAGCTTACCCCATTTCTCGTGAACAGGGCAAGGATTGTCAGGAGAACATCCCGGAAATCCTAAGACACAATTGTGGAATATTTCGAGTCCGTCAATTGCCAAAACGATTTCGATTAATTTAATCTGGTTTGCAGGTTTGCCAAGGAAGAAACCGCCGTTCTTGCCTTTGCGTGAAGCAACAATACCATTGAGCGTAAGTGTTTGAAGCACTTTGGAAACAAACTCTTTCGGAACGTTGATTTCTTCCGAAATTTCTTTAGCACTCTTCATTGTGTTTTTATCCAGCGAGGACAAAAACAGCACTGATTGAAGAGCAAGCTCGCATTTTTTTGAAAATATTACTGTCATTTTTTTTCCTTTCTTTAGGTGTTGAAGCTATTAGGCATTTGGGTTTTTTTGTTAATGTTTTTTTAAGGAGCGGAAAAGGTCAGTGAGGATTTTTTTTATTTCCTCAAGTTTTATTTCACAGTCTTTCAAATCACCTTCCTTTATGTATCCTAAGCTATCGGCTAATAAAATCTGATAATGCAATTCTTTGAGAGAAGCATAAATTATATCAAGGAATCGGAGATATTCTGATGAACTTTCTCTTACACAACCCTCAACTATATTTGAAGGAACCGAAACAGCAGACTTCTTCATTTGCGATGTCAATCAATATATTTCATTTTTTGGAAAATTCCTTGTTATTTTTTATATAATAAGAGTTAAATCATCGGCTAGTTCAAATGCCCTCAGTTTTGTATTGTCTCTCATAAATACCCTAAATTTCTTTCTTCCTAATAGTCTAAATTCCTAAACTCTTAATCTCCTAAGAACAAAATTAAAAAAAATTTTGGAAATAAGATAAAAAAGTCTTAATTTTGAAACGGACTTTAAAGTCTGATTATAAAATATGTGTTAAAATATACAATTTAGGAGATACAGAAATGGCTGAAAAAATGAATTTTAAAAAAGATTTGGGTTATACTGACGGTTCAATAATCAGTAAGATGATAATTAAAAAAGAAGCCGGCAACGTTACTTTGTTTTCTTTTGATAAGGGACAATCATTGAGCGAGCATACGGCTCCATTTGATGCTTTAGTCCAAATTGTTGATGGAAAAGCCGAAATACATATTGATAAAGTACCTTATGTATTAAATGAGGGAGAGTCAATTGTAATGCCTGCTGACCATCCTCATGCGGTAGTTGCCCTTGAGAAATTTAAGATGTTGTTGACAATGATTAAGAGTAAGGTTTAATCAATTGTCAATTGTTAATTGTTAATTGTTAATGAAGACAGAAGACAGAAGACAGAAGGGAGAAATAAATAATATTAAAAATGTAGAAAAGGTGAGAAAATGAGTGAACTAATAAATAATTCGGAAAACAGAAAAAAGTTATTAAAGCATTTGATTTTGCAATTGCATGAAGGAACTGCTCCGGAGCAGGTTAGAAAACAACTAATGGATTTGATGCAAAAAATTCCTTATGGAGAAATTGTAGAAGTCGAACAGGAACTGATTAATGAAGGTTTACCTGAAGCAGAAGTAATCAAATTATGCGATATTCACGGAAAAGTTCTTGAAGGCAATATTGACCATACTGCGGCAAAGGAAGTTCCTGAAGGTCATCCGGTTGATACATTCAAAAAAGAGAATATTGAACTATCCAAAGTTGTTGATTCATTAAATAATTTCCTTAACGAGATAACAGCAGATGGTAAACAGATAACGGCAGATAGTTTAGTTTCATCATTGAATAAAATCAAAGGAATGTTCAATGCTTTGATGGATGTTGACAAGCACTATCAAAGAAAGGAAAATTTGTTATTCCCGTTTTTAGAAAAAAAGAATATCACAGGACCTCCCAAAGTTATGTGGGCAAAGCACGACGAAACAAGAGAGAAACTGAAAGCCGCTATTGAGGCATGCAATCCCGAAGCTATTGCCGATAATGATGATTTCCAATCCGCTGTTGAGTTCTTATTCAAGCCGGCGGCTGAAGCGGTTACTGATATGATAATGAAGGAAGATGAAATTTTGTTTCCGATGGCGATGGATTTATTGACTGATTTGGAATGGTATGAAATTTATCAACAGACATTAGAGATAGGATTTTGCCTTTACGATCCGCAAGTTGAATGGCATCCCATTGGTGTTGAAGATGAACTGGTACATTCTAAAAGCGATGAAAATTTGATTCAATTACCTTCAGGTAGCTTCACACCTCATGAATTGAATGCTCTTTTGAATACACTACCATTCGATTTGACTTTTGTTGATAAAGATGATAAGGTTAGATATTTTACTCAGGGAGAGGAAAGGATTTTTGCAAGAAACAGAGCAATTTTAAAACGTGATGTTCGGTTGTGTCATCCACCTTCAAGTGTGCATATTGTTGACCAAATAATCAATGACTTCAAGACAGGCAAGCAAGACAGGGCTCCTTTTTGGATTAATATGCACGAACAATTTATTCACATAGAATATTTTGCAGTCAGGGATGAAAATGGTGAGTATCTTGGTACATTGGAAGTGAGCCAGAATGCTACCGGATTGAGGAATCTTGAAGGTGAGCAAAGACTTCTGTCTTATAGTAAGTGAGGGAAAAGGGAAAAGGGAAAAGGGAGAAGGGAAAAAGGAGAAATAGAAATTAGAATGTAGAATGTAGAATGTAGAATGTAAAATGTAAAATGTAGAATGTAGAATGTAAAATGAAAATCGAACTAAGATATGGAAAATAAATTGATTATAACACCTGAAACAAAGGTGTATGAATTGCTGAAGGAATATCCTCAACTCGAGGATGTTTTAATAGAAATAACACCGGTTTTCAAGAAATTGAAGAATCCGGTTCTGAGAAAAACAATTGCAAGAGTTACCAATTTGAAGCAGGCGGCGGCTGTTGGTAATATTTCTTTAGGTGAAATAATAAACAAATTAAGAGAGGAAGTTGGTCAGGACACTATGGAAAATATTAAAGAAGAAAAGCGATACAAAGACTCACCGGCATGGTTTGACAGTTCAAAAGTTACGGATAGTCTCGATGCAATGCCGATTATCAATTCCGGTGGTCACCCATTGGACACAGTAATAAAAGCAGTTAAAAGTTTAGAGAATGGGAATATCTTTGAGCTGATTACACCATTTTTACCAATGCCGTTGATTGATAAAGTAGAAGAATTGGGCTTTGAATCATGGTCAACTCAAATTGATGCTAATGTTTTCAAAACGTATTTTATTAGTCGACAGTCTACAGTCGACAGTCATTAGTCGTTAGTTGATATAATTACTAATTACTAATTTAAATTGATAAATGATATTGAAAAACGGGAAATTTATTAAATTGATTAAAATATGGAAAGAATATGTTAAGACAAATAATTGAAATATATGAAGAAAAATGTGATGGATGCGGACTTTGTGTTCCCGAATGTCACGAGGGTGCATTGCAAATTATTGAGGGCAAGGCAAGATTGATAAGCGACTTATTCTGTGACGGACTTGGTGCTTGTATAGGTCATTGTCCTTTGGATGCGATAAATATTATTGAGCGTGAAGCTGAACCTTATGATGAAATAAAAGTATTGAAACAGATACTGAATCAACCTCGTTCGGTTTTAAAAGCTCACATGAAGCATTTGCTTGACCACCAGGCATTTGAGCATCTTGATACCGCGGTAAATTATTTGAAAGCGGATGGCATCAATAATCCACTTGATGAAATTGAAAATGAAAAACCGGATAAAAGTGTCCTTGGGTGTCCGGGCTCTATGATGAAGCAATTTGAATCACCTGAAACAGACCTTGATTCAGACAGTCCGGATATTCCTTCAGAGTTAAGGCAGTGGCCTGTTCAGCTGCATCTTGTAAATCCAAATGCACCATATTTTAAAGACAGTGAGCTTGTAGTAATGGCTACCTGTGGGCCCATTGCCAGTGCAAATGTTCACAGAGATTACATTAAGGGAAAATCAATAGTAGTTGCATGCCCCAAGCTTGACTATACCGCCCCTTATACTGAAAAGCTGGCGGAGATATTTAATTTTGGAAATATAAAAAAAGTAAATGTAGTGATAATGCAGGTTCCCTGCTGCAGTGGACTTTTGAAAATCGCTACAGATGCTAAAAAGCTATCAGGAAGGGAAGACATGACAATTGTTGAGAATGTTCTTGATTTACGTGGGAATATAATTAAGGTAGTAAAAGCATAGTTTTTTTTAAAATAATATTTTATTATTAGCTTTTATTTTCTTGAAACAGCGAAACAGTATACTTTGCTTCAGTATAGGAAAACAGAGACAATTACTTTAAAAAGAGCTTATATATTCAAGGCAAATTGCTCTGTTGAATTCTTTATTATTCGTTAAATTCCCAAGTAAATCTCTTGCTTGAAGTTCGAGAGTTACACCTTTGGCTAATGACCATCTTAAAGATGTGTTTAAAAGACTTTTTGCTGTCATGTACTCTTTGTTCCCATCATTTAAAGTAGGATTAAATTCAATATTTAGAGCAACAGAATTGCCTATTGAATGTTCTGCTCCAATATAAAAATTAGGCGAGTTATCTTTTGAAGGCGGTTCGAATGAATAATTAATCCCACCATGGATTGCGACAGTACCAAGTGCCCATTTATAATTTTTACTTAATGCGAGAAAAACTCCCGGTGAATAAGTTTCGAATCTTTTATCTGTTTTGTCAAAGTCACCTCTGCCTTGTGTATTTACACCGAACAAAAAAGCAGGTAATGATAAAGTTTCATCAATAAAACGATAGCGAAGATGTACCCCCGGAATTTTCTGCCAGTTGACTTCTCCTGAACCGATAATATTTGTTCCGCTGTAACTTAATCCCATTACAAAATCGGAGAATGGAGATACGTCGAGTTGAAGCATTATGCCACCCCTACTAAAAGCATTGGAATATACAGTATATGCACCTTTTTCGAGTACTCCGGCAGTGGGCATATCCACAATATATCTTGATTCATACATTGCTTTTTCACCGGCAGTTCCTTGTGCCGACAAAGAATTTAAGCATAAAAATAGAAAAATACTCGCCAATAAATAAATTTTATACATTTCTTTTACCCCCCTAAATATTTATAGATACCAAGTTAGCTAAAATTATTTAATTTAACAAAATTTGTTGAAGTACAAAGTTCATGTTCTTTGTCAAAAGTCGAATATTGTGTATCAACGATAATTGTCATTACAGCGAAAGCAGAATTCTAAAATTCCAAGGTTTGAGTTTATAATGTTTTTTCGATGTAACTTATTTTTATTAATCAAAAACCGGATTTTGTCCTCCATGAATTCTGACATTTTCTCTCCACTTTGGTATATTCAAAACAGGTTTTTCTAAATACACTTTATTGTTTTCTTCAAAGATTTCGTATCTGCTTAGTTTCTTGATTCCCTGATGGGCTTTTTTATTTTCTCCTGTTAAGAGTGAAAATGTCCAACCATGTAGGGGACAAGTAACGGTCAGGCCTTTTAGAATACCTTCAAAAATCTTAGTAGCATGGCGATGGGGACATATATTGGAAACACAATATAACCTATTTTGAATTCTAAAAACAGCAAATTGCAAATCTATATCCTCCTCAAAAGCAATTCTCTTTCCTTTGCCTTCTTTTAGCTCTTCCGAACTACAAATAAGGATAAAAGTTTTACCATCTTTTATAATCTCAGAGAAAATTCCTTCTGATGATTCTGTCTTTTTTGACATTATGATTTCAAATATTTTTAGTAATAATTACATCTTCACCGGCAGAAAAAGTATTGTCTTTATTGAGTATTTTGGAAGCCTGCCTAAAGACATCATGTTCGTAAACAAGTATTGTTTCTTCTTCGTAAGCCCTAGGCAAAATCACCTTTTTTTCTTCGATAGTCTTCAAAGGTTCATTATCGTATCCCATAACGAAGGGTAAGGGTATATGAGCGGCAGTTGGACACAAATCAGCACAAAACAGAATGCTTTTTCCTTCATCATGTAACTTTGTTAATTGCATGGATTTTGTGTGACCGCTAACTTTAATCACAGAAATTCCCGGGAAAATTTCTCCATCACCATCTATCAGTTCAAGCATCCCCATATCTTTTAAAGGAACATAGTTTTCGGGGAAAAAGGAAGCCCTGTCTTTTTCCGTAGGATTTATTCCCCATTTGTATTGTTCTTTTTGAACATAGTATTTGGCATTTGGGAATGTCGGGATAATCTTGCCATTCTCAACCATGGTTGCACCACCTGAATGGTCAAAGTGTAAATGGGTAAGAATTACATCTGTAACATGTTCCGGTTTAATATTAAATTGTCTTAAATGTAATTCAACAGCAGATTTGGTTAAATCAATACCATATCGAGCAGCTATTTTTGGATTAAGTTTCGTTCCGTTACCGGTGTCAACCAAAACAATTTTTTCTTCCCACCTGATAAGCAGAAGCCGTGCTTCGAGAGGAATTCGGTTTAATTCATCACCACTGTGATAAGATTTACTCCAGAGAGCTTTTGGAATAACACCGAACATAGCGCCACCATCAAGATGAAAAATACCGGTTTCTATAACATCTATTTGAAATTTGCCTATTTGCATTTTAGTTCCTGAAAAATAAATAAGGATATAAACGTTTTAACGTGTTGAAAAATTAAATATTTTGTAATAATTCAAATAAGAGTTAAAAAGAATTGGAATTTTGCTTAAAGAGTAATATTTTTGTAATTCTGTAATTTAATAAGATAGAAACAATTAAAAATATTGGGAGTCTAAGAACTAATGGGAACAATGGAGAGAATTAGGAAAACTTCGCCTTATGCATTGGCGTTGTTTGCTGTAATATTCATCGGATTTATGGTTATTTCGGATGCAGATTTTAGCAGTATGATGAGTAAAGGTAAAAACATGCAGACTGCAGTGATAGTCACCATCAATGGGGATGATATACTTTATAAAGACTTCAATGCTTTAGTACAAGAGAGAATTGAACAGATGCGTACTAATTCTCAAGATGAGGAACAACAAATTGATGAAAAACAAATCAGGACCGATATCTGGAACGAAATGATTGATAAAACGCTGTTAAACCAGGAAGCCGAAAGAGCAGGCATCTATGTATCTAACGCTGAAATTTTGGATATAATGATTGATAATCCACCGGATTTTTTACGCCGGACTTTTCCGGACTCTGCCGGTAATTTCAACCGAACGGCATATTTGGATATTATCACCAATCCCAACAACCTTGCTAATTATTTGCCATCTTCTTATTCTCCTGAGCAAATACAGGAGCAAATATTCAAGTTCAAAAAAGACATTGTTAACGTAGAGACATATTTAAAGGAGCAAAAATTATCGGAATCAATGACATTCTTGGTTAGTACAAGCGAATCTATTTTATCTCCTGATTTTGTTAATGAAAGATATACTGCTGAGAACTCTACTGTTTCGGCTGATTTTATATTTTTTGATGTTAACAGCATTAAAAATGAGGATATTAAAGTTACCGATAAGGAACTGATGGATTATTATAATGATAATAAGAAATATTACGAACAAAAACCGATGAGGCGTGTAAAATATGTCCGTTTTCCTATTCAACCCTCTTATGACGATACTGTTAGAGCAATTAAACGAATAACAAAAATTGAAGAAGATTTACAATTGGCGACAACCACCGAACAGAGAGATAGTGTTTTTGATGTGAAGTTGAGTGAATTTGGCGGAAATACCAGTGACTATATTATGTCAGCCGACCTTGAGCCGGCAAAAGCACCATATTTGGATTCAATGAAAGCTATGCAGGTTATCGGTCCCATATCTATGGGACCTGATGGAGCATATTTCTTTCGTTTGGACGATAGACGTTCGGGTGAAAATGAAATGGTTAAAGCTAGTCATATACTCGTGAAATTTAATGATAACAAGGATAGTGCCAAAGCAGAAGCCGTTAAAATTTTGAATCGTGCTAAAAAAGGTGAAGACTTTGCAAAAATGGCAATCGAACTTTCCGAGGATAAAGGCAGTGCCGAAAAAGGCGGTGATTTGGGTTTTTTTGGAAAAGGCAGGATGATAAAGGAATTTGAAGAAGCTGCATTTGCCGCTAAAGCCGGCGAAGTTGTTGGTCCTGTCGAAACCCAGTTCGGGTATCATATTATAAAAGTTATTGACAAAAAATCTGAGGAAATTAAATATAGCGAGATAAATATAAAACCTACTATTTCCACATCAACAACAAATAAATTATTCAGAGAAGCATTCTCGATTCAAAGGCAGGTCGAAGAGGGTACTTCCTTTGATAATTTGATTAAAAAATTAAATTTGGTTGCTTCAATGTCGAACTTTGTTACAAGCCAGCAACCTATTTTGGGCTCAAATTATTTGACATATCTTGCTTTTGAGAACTCTGTAGGTACTGTTTTTGAACCAATGGAACTTGACCAGTATGGAATAGTAGTCGTTCAGGTTACTGATGCTAAGCAAGGAGGAGTAAAAGAATTTGAAGAAGTGAAAGCTCAATTGCAGAGTGAGCTTGTGCATAAAAAGAAGCTCGATGCTTTGGAAAAAATTGCAAATGCACAGTATTCGAAAATTAAAGACGCTCAACATTTAAGGCAAGCGGCAAGTTTTGACCCATCAATACAAATCAGAACTGTTGAAGCTTTTAAGATTGATGAGAACATTCCCGGAATTGGAATTGATTATGGTTTTGCTGCCGAAGTTTTTAGGCAATCTGTTGGAAAAATCTCCAAGCCGATTCGTGGGGGAAGAGGTTATTATATTATCGAACCTTATAACAGGACCTTAGCTAATACTAAAAACATGGCTGAGATATATTCATATAAGACCCAATTACAAAGGGATTTGAGAAAGAGAGCTTTTTATACTTGGTTTGGTAAGCTGAAAGAAGATGCAATTATAGAAGATTTTAGGCATGAATTTTATAGAGATTATTAATATAATCAGATAAATATCTTAAGGGGCTTTATTGATTTTTTTGCTCGATAAAGCCCTTAATTATATATAGAACAAAATCATGAAATTGATAAAACCGGATGAACTTGCAGATTTAACTACTTTATCAGGAGGAAGGTTTTCCGTTGATTCAATCGAATCGGCATTTTCCTTTTGTAAGAGTCTTACCACAAGTCATTATGAGAATTTTCCTGTTGGTTCTATTTTGATTCCAAAAAAATTCAGGAAACATTTTTATAGTGTATATTCATTTGCCCGAATAGCCGATGATATTGCCGATGAATCTGATGAAAATTCTGAAAAAAGGATTCAATATCTGGATAATCTTCAAAAACTAATTTTGAACATCGATTTAAATAAGAATAATAATCCTATGAATTCAAAAAATGAAGTTCCATCTAATCCGGTTATTTTAGCTCTGGCTCAAACCATGAAAGAAAGAAATATTCCTTCTGAACCTTTTTTGAAACTTCTGATTGCTTTCAAACGTGATATTTACTTCAAACAACCTGAAAATTTTGACGAACTGGAAGATTACTGTCATTATTCAGCTAATCCAATCGGTGAACTAGTTCTTAGAATTTTCGGATTATACAATGATACCACAAAACCTTATTCTGATGCTGTTTGTACGGGTTTACAGTTAGTTAACTTTTGGCAGGATTTATCAATTGATTTAGCAAAAGGACGCTGTTATATACCACACAGTTTGCTACAAAAATATGGTCTAACAAATGAAAATTTGCATCTCTCGGAAAATAAACTTATATTAACTCAATGTTTAAATGAAATATATGAATATACTAATTCGTTCTTCATAAAAGGCAGGAAGTTATTTAAATACTTAAAATTTTATAGATTAAAAATTGAAATAATAGTTACGGTTAAAGGAGGAGAAAAATTACTTGGCAGGATTAGGAAAATGAATGCACAAATTTTTGTGAAAAGACCTGAACTTACTAAATTTGATTTTTTCAAAATTTTAATTAGTTCATTTTAATATTTGTTGATGGAAACTTTAAGCCATATTGAATTAGCAAACTACGAGAAAGTTGAACTTCCCGAAACGGAAAGGTCGAATTTTACTTATTCATTTTCTTTTTTACCAAAAGATGAAAGACATGCAATTAGTTCGATTTATACTTTTTGCAGTTATATAGATAATATCGTAGATAGCACTCCAAACAATGATGATAAAATCAAACAGATAAAACTAAACAGATTGCAATGGTGGGAAAACGTAATTGAAGAGATATACAGCGGTAGAAATAAAAATCCACTTTTAATGACCTTAATACTTGTTATAAATAGATTTTCCATTCCTAAACAATATTTTCTTACACTGATCGACGGTTGTCGTCGGGACCTTGTTAAGACAAGATACGAAACTTTCGAGGAACTGAAGGAATATTGCTATGGAGTTGCAGGGATTGTCGGACTGATTAGCATCGAAATATTCGGGCATAAATATGAAGAGACAAAAAAATATGCTATTAATCTTGGATATGCTCTTCAACTTACAAATATTTTAAGGGATATAAAAACCGACAAGGATAGAGGATACATTTATCTCCCACATGAAGATTTGGAAAAGTTCGGGTATAGCGAAGAAGAATTAATGAACGACACTTACAATGACAAGTTTGTAGCACTCATGCAGTTTGAGGCAGCCCGTGCCCGTGAATTCTTTCATAAAGCGAGGACTTGTCTTCGCCCTGATGAACGTATTACTATATTTGCCGCAGAGATAATGGATGCCATTTATTTCAGGTTATTGGAAAAAATTGAACTTAATCATTATAACATCTTTGAAAAGAAAATAAAAGTATCGAACATTCATAAAATAATGATTGCTTTGAAGCACCGGCTTTCAATAAGGGTGTTTATATCGAGACTGAAAAAAACAGACGGATAGATATTTTTTTTCCCTATTTTTATGCCAATTTGATTTATAATAAAATTAAAAAATATTTTGTTAGGATAAAACCTAATTTTATTATAAATTAGCTGTACAGCATATTATTAAAAATCAGATATTTTGTTAAATCAAGAGAAATTCTATTGAATTAACCGGAATTTTCTCTGCGTATTTTATTTGATTGAAAATATATTTCTAATTTTTTGGGGGAACAAATGGAAATAAAAGAAATCTATACTATCGAACCGGCAACCGGTGTTAAGATACCAATCTATTCAATGTCTGTTTCCGCAGGAATTCCTGTAGTAGTTGAAAGTAGGGTAGAGGATATGATAGACATTAATGAATACCTGATTGAACATCCTGCAACTTCTTTTTTTGCGAGGGTTCAGGGTGAATCATTTTCTCAGATAGGTATTATGGATAATGATATTATTGTGTTCGATACTTCTCTTAATCCGAAGGATGGTATGGTTATTATTGCCCTTGGTAATGATGGTATGACTATTAAAATATACCGTAATCTCGATGGTACAATTTATTTGCAATCATCTAATCACCAGTTTCTCCCTCTGGAAATTCCGCCATATCTGGAGTTTAAAATTTTGGGTGTCGTTACAAAAGTAATTCATTCATTTGATTAATCTAAATCTATTTATTTGAAAGTCGAGAAAAAATATAGCTTGAAGTCAAACTACAGCTTCGAAGCACCGCTTTACAAAGTTGCTTCTTCTCTTGGGCTTGCTGAAAAAAAGAATATTGAATTAGATTCATTTAACCTCAGCAAATTTTTAATAAGCAATCCCCAAAGCACATACCTGGTTCGAGTTGTCGGAGACAGCATGATAGATGAAAATATTTACGAGGGAGATATTCTTGTTGTAAATAAAGACGAAAAACCAACTGACGGTAAAGTCGTAATTGCCGCCCTCAATGGTGAAATGACTGTCAAAACATTAAGAGTAATTGAAAGTAAAGTTTACCTTTTTTCAGCTAACAAACGTTTTCTGCCTATGGAAATTCTCCCTTTCTGGGAATTTGAAATACAGGGTGTTGTCAAGCATGTTATCAAAAGCTTGTAATTAAATTAATTTCCCCAACATATTCTTCCCATTAAATCCCTCTATCTTTACTTTCTTCGGCTCTTCCGAATGTGATTTAACCTGATATTTCACTCTCACATAATTATCCGTAAAACCTTCTTCATAAAGAATCCCATTGTTCTCATATTCCTTTTCCGGTATGACTGTCTGAATTTTTCCTGATTGTGAATTATAAAATTCTTTCCGTTTACTTTCCGATAGCTCTCTCAGGATTTTTGTTCTTTCTTTTCTGATAGCAACCGGTACTTTATTCTCATATTTTGAGGCAGGAGTTATATCTCTTTCAGAGTATGTAAAGACATGGAGATAGGAGACAGGCAAACTTTCAATAAGTTTATAGGTCTCTTGAAAATGCTCTTCAGTTTCACCCGGGAAACCTACTATTACATCAACTCCAATGCAAAAATCCTCATTTGCAGATTTTATCTTATAAACAAGATTCTCAAAATCAGAAACTTTATATCTTCTTTTCATAAGTTTTAAAATTTTCTGTGAACCGCTTTGCAAAGGAATATGAAAGTGCTTGCAAAGTTTTTCGGAACTGTTAACCAAACTTATTATTTCATCGCTAACAAGATTTGGCTCAACCGAAGAAATCCTTGCCCTGAATTTATAATCCGAATTTGCTATTAACTTCACAACATCAGCAAATCGTTCTCCATTTTGGGATTTATATTCTCCGAGGTTTATACCTGATAGCACAACTTCGTAAAAATCCTTTTTATTAAGTTCAGAAAACTTATTTTTAAGCTCGCTGAAATCCATAGACCTGCTTTTTCCCCTTGCATAAGGAACAGCACAATACGTACAGACATAATCACATCCATCCTGAATTTTGATAACTATCCTTGTTCTGCTTTCATTATCAACCGATGATGCAAAGTGGAAAGGAACTTCTTCCAGATTCGGAATGAAGATATCAGTTTTATTCTTTTTTTCAAATTTCCCGATTAATTCCTTAATATCGAATTTATTATTCGTTCCGAAAACCGCATCAACACCTTCGATATTTATTACTTCATCCGGCTTCAATTGCGAGTAACAACCCATAACACCAATATAAGCACCCGGATTATTTCTTATCGCTTTTCGTATATATTTTCGGCTGTCAGCATCTGCATTGTTGGTTACTGTACATGTATTAATTAAAACCACATCAGCTTTATCTTTGAATTCAACTACCTCAAAGCCGGCTTCATCAAATTGCTTTTGAATTTCCGACATTTCCGCAAAATTCAACTTGCAACCAATATTTAAAAAAGATATTTTCATTTACAAAATTGTTCATCATTAATATTCAAAAGACGAATAGGTCGGATTTTGTTATTCAAATATGAAAATTACTTTTTTTTATAGATATGACTTTAAAATAAATTATGAAATTAATATATAATTTAATTGAAACATCTGAAAAATTAAATTTAATTGTCATTCCAGCGAAAGCTGGAATCCATCAAACCTCTACAGTATTGAATTCTGACTTTCGTCAGAATAAATAAAGAAAGTATTTTTGGCATTTTTCAGAAGTTTCTAATTATTACTTTATACTTCATTGTTAATAAATATATTCATAAACAAATTTACCGGTAATCTCTCCATCTTGATAATGAATTTTTTCTATTAGTAAGCCCGATGAGTTATAAGAGTTAACTTCTTTTACAACATCACCCATATTTGTTTTTAATATAAATTCAATAAGTTGGTTTTTACTGTTGTATATGAATTCATTAATTTCAAATGGTTCCTCTCCGGCATCCCAAAACTCCTTTTTAATTAAATTTCCAGATGTATCATAAAAATATATTATAGAATCTTCTTTCATGATACCCCAATAAGCGGTATAAAGTTCAGTAATAATTTTATTTTGTTCATTATAAATATATTCGGATTCTTCCCATTTTTTATTTTTATCGTTGAAACGTGTTTTATAGATTAATCTACTACCTTCATAAGTATATGTAATATAATAATCATCATAAAGATTATCTTCATAAACAACAGATATTTTTGTGAGATAATTATCATCATCATACTCGTAAGTTTCGGCACCAACTATATCACCAAACATATTGTACAAATCACATTGTACGATTAAGTTATTTGAATAATGTTCAACCTTGGCAAGTATTTTATTTCCATAAGAGCCATTTTCATAGAAATAACCCCACCATTTCACCATCCTATAATTTTTACCTGTATTATCAGGTGTTGTTGATTCGTTACAGCCAATTAAAGTAATTAAGCTGATTAGAAATAAAATTGTCTTTTTCATAATTTCACCATTTAAAATTTTGTAAAATATATAATATATTATTTTGTTCATAAATATTAAACATCTTGTTATTAATACCTTAAAGAAACCATTAGTAATGTTGACTTATCAGGATGAGCTTGTGTTGGACCAGCTATGTTCATACCAAAATCTGAACGATAAATATAAGCCAAAGATATCTGCAAATAAAACATTTCTGACATTTTGTAATCTAATCCTAAACCTACAATATTATCTAGTGGTAGCAAGTTAATGAACCCAAGAAATATTTTTGGACGAATCCTGCTCCCATATGGTTGAGAGTAATAATTCAATATTGAAGTAAATAACAAAGCACCTTCATCAAATAAAAAATTTGTAGGAAAATGATGGCTAATCAACTCCTTTTCACTATGCTTCCAAAGCAAAATGCCAAATTCGGCACCGAGTCTGCCATTGTTCCATATTGGAAATTCTGTTGACAGATATCCAGTGATATTTCTTCCCTGAAAAGTTTCTTTCAAATTGATAACTCCAAGTCCCTGAATACCAAGACCAAGTGAGTAAATAACAGTTGGTGTATGAATTTGAACAGCAGAATCTTTTTTGAAATTTTCGATTGTGTCCTGTTCATTTGCTAAACAGGAAAATGTGTAAATGAAGAAGAAGAACAGAATAAGTTTTTTCATAACAATTAATAAAAATTGCAAATAATTACTTCTTACATTAAATCAATTGTCTAACTTACAAAAAAAAACTTATGCAAATATTTTATTTTTTCTAACTATATTGCTTTTCAGTAATATAGTTTAAGCATATTATTAAACTCTATCAGATTTCATTAGGATTAACTTCTTCGATTTTACCATTTCGTGAAATAATCATTTTTTCATTTTTTTGAATTTTCTCTTTTATCAGCTTTTTAATTGCCCTTCTGAATCCCCTCAACACCTTATTGCGGATTTCATTATGTTCATACTTATCCATTATACATCTCCATAATTTGTTTGTATTTTTTTGAGTTATTATATTTGGTATGTAGGTTTTTACCACCTTCAGCTAAAAGAATTGGTGAATTTGTGGAATTATCAATAAATAACCATGAATCAACTATCTCTTTGTAGATTAAGAAAAAATTTTTCAATCCTCTTTCATAGCGTCTTATTAATACTTCCTTATCAATTCCATGACCGCCATTTTTAACTCTTTCCATTACACGTTTATAAGCTAAATTGTGGGAGTCAAGATACAGAAAAATCAATGTACTTATATAGCCAGCAGAATTTATTTGTTTAATAAAATTAATAAGGTAATGTGATGATAATGTTGTTTCAACAGCAAAATCAATTTTTTTAGAAGAAAGCTCCTTTATCCTGTTTAGCATAATTTTACCTGCACTAATAGCAACTGACTCAGGTTGAAAAGGTGACAGACCCTTGGCTATTTCATCAGCATTTACAAATTCCTTACAATTTAAGTTATCCGGTAAAAAAGTATTTGAGGCAGTTGTTTTACCTGCCCCATTACATCCTGCTATTATGTACAAATTTGGCATATAATCCTTAATTAATTTTTCACAAAGTTAATAATGTTTATTTGATTAACAAAATACAATTAAACTATTACTGCTTTTTAACATTTGTTATAGTTAATTAATCATCAAGACTCATATCTTCAGGATAATATATCTTCTCCAAAACAAGCCCCTGCGGAGGAGCTATCGGTGATATTAATTCACGGTTCTCTTGCTCTAATGATTCCCGAATGTCTTTAATGCTTCTTTTCCCACGTGCAACATCGAGCATTGCTCCAACCAACGAACGAACCATGCCGTAAACAAACCTGTCCGCTTTAATGTGAAGGATATATTGATTGTCTGAAATCCGTTCCCATTCACACTTCTCCACAGTGCAAATATAGTTTTTAGTATCCGAATTCAATTTTGAAAATGTCGTGAAGTTGTGTTTCCCAAGAAATACTTTAGCAGATGCGAATAATTTTTCAATATCAAGTTTATATCTTATATAAGTTGAATAGCGGTTCAAAAAAGGAGTTTCTTTCAAATGTATCGAATACGAATACTCCCTTGAAATAGCATCAAACCTTGCATTGAATTTTTTGTCGGTAAGAACGGCATCAGTGATTCTGATATCAAGCGGCAAATTTCCATTAATTGCTTTTACAATTTTCTTCTGTGGTATTTTTAACTCATTTTCCAAAACAGCGTGAGCGACCATACCTCTGGCATGCACACCTGCATCAGTTCTGCCGGCACCAACCAAATTGATTTGTTCACCTGTTAGTGAAAAATATGCTTTCTGAATTTCTTCCTGAACAGTAGGGGCATTTGGCTGGATTTGCCATCCGCCGTAGTTAGTTCCATCATACTCTATTTTCAGGATTAGTGTCTGCAATTGATATAAATGAAATATTATATTTAAATCAACATTAATTATGCCAAATTACACAGAGTTTCACAGAGAATTATAGAATAAATCTCCTGATACCATTTTTTAACATTGTAACATTAAAATTGATTAAAAGTCCGATCTTTTTATTTGAAAATTTCAAATATGTAAGAATTTGAGCTTCATGCACCGGATTAAATTCATCAACAGTTTTTAGTTCAACAACAACCAGGTCTTCAATCAATAAATCAATTCGATAACCACATTCTAATTTCTTATCTTTATATACTACAGGAACAGGTTTTTGCCTTTCGTATGATAGCCCTGCTTTCTGTAACTCATACGACAAACATTCCTCATATGCGGATTCTAATAATCCGGGACCTAAATTCCTGTGAACTTCTATTGCACGGCCAATTATTAGCTCAGTTATTTTATTTAAATCCATAAAAATTCTTCCTCTGTGCAACTCTGTGAATTCTCAGTGCAACTACAATACTAAATTTATTAAATACTATTATAAAAAATTACAAAGCAATAGTTCTACAAATTCTTTCTCTGTGGAACTCTGTGAATTCTCAGTGCAACTCTGTGTAACTATATTTTTTAAAATTTATAAAAAAAACTATTTAATAACTTCAAACCTTGCCTGGAAAAATCTTAGATAAGGAGGTTCATAAATCATCTTCAAACCCTTTGCCTCATGCCGTTTTTCGAAAAGCTCTATAACGCCATAAGCCGCTACATCCAAATGTGCCTGAGTATAAACCCTTCTTGGAAATGTCAACCTAACCAATTCCAATTTAGGCATGTTATGCTCTCCTGTCTCCGGATTTCTTCCTGCTGAAACGACGCCTCTTTCCATACCTCGTACACCTGAATTAACATAAAGGTCAGACGCTAACTTCTGAGCAGGAAATTGTTCCTGAGGTATATGGTCATAAAACTTCTTTGCATTTAAAAATATTGCATGTCCGCCAGCCGGCTTAACTATCGGAATATTTTCTTCCTCGAGTAAATCGCTGAAATATTTCACCTGTTTTACCCTGAATGAAATGTTTTGTTCTTCTAAAGCTTCTTCCATACCACGAGCCATTGCTTCCATATCACGCCCCGCTAATCCACCATAAGTATGCAATCCTTCATATACAACAACCATATTCCTTAATTTCTGAAACAGTTCGTAATCATTGCATGCAACAAAACCACCGATATTAACAAGCAAATCTTTTTTACCACTCATAGTAGCAGCATCAGAGTAAGAGCAAAATTCCTTATGTATTTCAGCAACGGATTTATTTTCATAACCTTTTTCTCGTTGCTGAATGAAATATGCATTTTCCATATTTCTTGTGGCATCAAGAACAACCATTATGTTATGCTTCTTTGCCAAATCATGAACCTGCTTCATGTTTTCCATTGAAACCGGCTGTCCACCTGCCATGTTCACAGGAGCACCAACGGTAATATAAGCAATATTTTCAGCACCTTTTTCTTTGATTAATTTCTCAAATTTATTAATATCTACATTTCCTTTGAACGGATGAATTGCATCGGGGTCATGTGCTTCATCGAGTATGACATCAACAAACTTTCCACCGGCTAACTCCTGATGAAGTCGCGTTGTTGTAAAGTACATATTTCCGGCTACGTATTGACCTTTTTTAATAACAGTTTGTGAGAGCATATGCTCTGCACCTCTGCCCTGATGTGTTGGTACAAGATACTTATAACCATAATATTTTCTGACATTATCTTCAAGATAATAATAATTCTTGCTTCCGGCATAAGCTTCATCACCCATCATCATTCCTGCCCATTGGTAATCGCTCATAGCGTTTGTACCGCTGTCTGTCAGCAAATCAATATAAACATCTTCACTGCGAAGTAAAAAAGTATTATATCCTGCTTCTTCAATCGCTTTTTCTCTGTATTCCCTGGTTGTCATCTTCAACGGTTCTACAACTTTAATCTTATATGGTTCTGCCCAGGGTTTTTTTCTCTCTACCATTTTACTATCCTTAATTTATATTTATAAAAATCAAATTTTCTATAATTTAACATATATGACTGCAAAATGCAGTCTGCATACTAGGAAATCTCAAATTTAGCTAATCTGTTAATATTAACAAAATTGCTCAACCATATTTTACTAACATAGTGTTGTCTATAGAGATGTAGAATATTTCAAATCGAATTTCCAATCCCTTTTGAGATTGTAGAGTGGCTATTCTCAAAAATCCAAACTTAAAAATTAGCAATAAATTATTTTTTATTCATAATATCGCAATTTGCTTTCCAGATTAAATTATCTCCATTTGTATTGATTTTAACAGCAGAGAAATTAATATTATGAGGGATATAATCGAATTCTCCGGTTTTCTTTTTTTTCGACGGAATCGGCAAATCAATTACAGTTGCCAAACTTATTGGAACAGGTATCGGACTTAAAATATCCGTAAATTCAAGTTCTATTTCTTCTCTCCAAGGGATATTCCATTTCAAAAAGGCAATCGAGAATTTTGTTTTTAGCTTTAATTTTTTTGGAACCGGCTTTAATAAAATATCTCCATTTCCTGCATTCTCGATTTTAAATTCTACATTATCCTTGAGATATAAATTAACTCCGCTTGTTACAGATGCCGAAATTCCTGTGTTTTTTCCCGACAAAGATATTTCACCATCACCTTCGATTTCAATCAATGATTCAATTCTGTTATTATTCAGCTTCAAAAATTTTAATGATTTCAAATCCACTTTAACAGTACCTTTGTCTATATCAACATAGTTGGTATATTGAATACCCAAAACATTTTTATCGTCTTTAATCAGATTTTTTGTTTTTGGAAAATCTATAGTTATATCTTGATTTCTGTTATTTGCAACTACAGCAAGAACTCTGTTTATCATTGCCTTTTGAATTGTCAAATCTAAATTATAACCCGAAGGCAGATTGCCGGTTTTTGAATTTATATAGTTATTTACAACATCAAGCTTGATTCTGGAATCCTCAATTTTCTTATTTGACTCCTCAATTGTTGGCAGTTCAATAGTCGAACATGAAATTATTATAAAAGCAAAAATAAAAAATAGATATTTTATATATTTCAAATTATTAGTAATTAGTAATTGGCAATTAGTAATTAATGAACTCATGATTTCACCTCAATTTTATCAAGATTCAAACCAATTAGAATTTTCTCATTAAAAAACAATATGTCATTAATTTTCAATATAAATTTCACATTTCTATCTGGATTGATTATCGTAAGATTAATATTAGATTTAACATCTGTTTTACTCCCCGCTATTTGAATTTCATTTTCAATATTTAGAGGAATTTTTAAAGGAGGTAAGCTCTTGTTCAAATTTGCCAGATTTAATTTTATAAGTTTTTTGATTAATTCTTCTGCCGATGAATAAATCCCTCTCGTTGTAAGTATCGGGGAAATATTAAAAGGTTCTACTTTTAACAGCAAATCCTTTCCTTTAGTTTCAATCATTATTAAACAGTCAAGCAATAGGTTAACATCTATATTATGAGTTTCATTATGTGCCAAAAGTTCAAATGAAGCAATTGCCGAGCCATTGACAAGTTTTGCTTCAACGCCTTTAATCACATAATCCGTGGCATCGTCAAGCATTCCCGTAGCAGATTCATAATTATCAAGAAGATTATTCATAAACTTCTCATCAAGAACGACTGTTAAGTCATAGTCGCTTATCCCTGAACCTGCTTCAAGTCTTTTTTCTAATGCCTGTGCCGATTTCAACTGTAATTCCAATATCTTTGCTTGCCGAGCTTTTTCAAATTGTCCATTATCAAAACCAACACCTGCTATATGCTCGACGATTCCGCAAGCAGACAACAATGTAACTGATAATAACAAAATTAATAATTTTCTCATTTCAATATCTCACCTGTTTCATAACTCCAAAATAATAAATCCAATTCATCTATTGGTATTCCTGTCGATTTAGCAAATTCCTGAAATTTCTTTTCAACTTCAAAGTATTGTTTTGCAGAACTCACTTTCGGAATTTCTTTATAAACCTTGCAAATTACAAGATGCTTCAAAATGTGCCTGTCCAAAATTGCTAAATCTCTGTATCCGATATTCCTCAAAAAATGAGATGCTTCTTTATAACCGAAACCATCCACCGTATCTTTAATTTTATTCCGTTTATCGAATGCCTGTAAATCCGAATTTATTGTCTCAATAACTTTTGGATAATTTTCAACTAATTTAACAAGTCTAATTGCTTTTTGATTATGAAATCTGACATAATGCTCCTTATCTTCTAATATCTTAACCGGATTAAACGGCTTATTAAAAAAATCAGCTTTCTTCAACTTTTCAATAACCTGAAAAGCATTCTTTGCTCTCGATTGAGGAGTGCATATACAAAACGCTAACTCATAGAAATACTCGGATTCCGAAACCAAAGAAAATTCCCTCAGTCTTTTCCTAATCGGTTTTTCCAATTCTTTGTATTTTTCTGATATATACTTCGGTAACTTATTCTTTATATTAATCAAAGTAATCTTGAAATCCGTATTTAGTAATCAGTAATTATTTGCAACACCCAACTTCTTTCATGCACTTTTTGATTCTTTCCAAAGTTCTTTCAATATCATCATCCAATCCCATCGAAAAACGAATCAATCCGGGAGTCATTCCCATTTCCTTTTGCTCTTCTTCGGGTATTTCAGACGAAGTGCTTCTCCCCGGTGAACTGAACAATGTTTTGTAGTAACCCAAGCTGACAGCAAAGTATCCTACTTTTTCTTCCTGCATTTTAACTAAAAGATTATTTGCATTTTCAGTAGTCTCTGCATCAATTGTAATCATACCGCTGTAACCAAAATTCTGATTAAATAATTTTGATGCAAACTCGTATTGTGGATGGCTCGCCAATCCCGGATATATTACCTTTATTCCCATCTTCTCAAGATTAGTTGCAATAAACAAAGCATTTTTACTATGCTGTCTCATCCTGATATGTAATGTCCTTAAATTCTTCAAAATACTCGAAGACCTAATGCTGTCAAGGACCGGACCAATCAACATTGCAGCCCCGTCATTCACGCTTTTCATTGAACTTATAAATTCATGAGGTCCGCAAACACATCCTCCCAATGCATCACTTGCTCCGTTGATAAACTTTGTTAAGCTATGAACGACTATATGAGCACCTAATTTATATGGATTGATACAATAAGGTGTAAATGTATTATCAACAATCAATTTTAAGTTATATTTATCTGCTAATTTCCTCAACTCTGCCAAATCAGGCAGTTCAAGCATCGGATTACTCAAAGATTCACAATATATTACCTTTGTTTTCTTATTGATTTTTTCCTCGACTGCATTCAAATCCAGTATATTCACAAAATGAGTATTAATACCTATGCGTGGAAAGAAATTCTTTAAAAGAGCATAAGTCCCTCCGTAAGTTACGCGGTGAGATATTATTTCATCACCCATTTTACATAATTGCAATAGTGTCGTACTTATCGCTCCCATTCCCGAACCTGTTACCAAAGCATCTTCAGTACCTTCCAACAAAGCCAGAGCTTTTGAAAGATTTTCATTTGCCGGGTTCAGGTGCCGTGAATAAAGAAAACATCCCTGCATCTCCTCCTGAAACAGTTTTTCCATTGTTGCCGGGTGCATAAATGTAAAAGTTGATGAATCAGTTATTGATGGATTAATACCTCCATATTCACCAAAAACCTGAAAATCCTGAAAAGCATTTGCATAATCACTTGACATTTTATTTTCCTCAATAATAAATTTAAAATTACAAGAACAAATATGCAAAAAAATGCTAAGTCAAACAAGAAGGTTTTTAATTATTACAAAATAAATAATAAATTTAATAAATATGCCCGTTTTTATTTACTTCAATTTTAGTAAATTAGTAAATATTCTCTTTTGATTAATTTAAATTTAATGATAAGGTGCTGAAAGAAAGTATTCAAATGAAAAATATTATTTTAATTCTTATACAATTTATTTTCTCTTATGTTTCCTTGACATCAGAGGAAAATATCAGTACGGATAATTCTGAAAAAAGTATTCAGAATATTATGCTCCAACTTATTACTTTAGATAATAAAGCCGACAGTTTAAAGCAGTATATTGATAAGTTTTTCATTCCGATGGATTCTTTAATATACAATCCTATTCCTAAAGCACAAAGGAAAGTAATAAAAGACCTTTGGGCACAGTTCAATGACTTATATTTTTCAGTCGAAAACATAAACAATAACTGCCAAATTAAACTAAAATCAAAACAGTATAAGAAAATCAGGGAAATCCTGATATTTTATTCTTATGCCATCAGCTATGATATTGGACTTTTCATTATCGAAAGAACCCTGAACAAACCACACTATGAGATATTGCTCGATGAATCACAACCGGAATACTCTATTCCCTCAGGTCGTTATGCAGACTTGAAATTTCAGGTTCTCCATTCAAATTATTTAATCGGATTTACAAAAAATTGCACTAAAACTATCAAAGACATTGACAAATTAAAAAGTAACGACTCTTTATTTCAAAAAATTAAAGCCAGTCTCGAAAGAAAATTTCCTTATATAAGTAAAATGAGACATTCTCTCGGGAAAATATATTTTCTTAGGAATTTTGCAGATTTCATGACCGATTTTCAGCAAAGATTATTAATGCCATTGCAAAAAGTTGTCCTCGACTTCTTCGGTGACACACGATTAACATCAAGGCACACAGGAATAATCAACAATAGTCAGTGCGACACATTAAAGACCATACTGCAGCCCGGTGATTTATTATTCGAAAGAAAGGAATGGTATCTTTCCAATATTGGCATCCCTGGTTTTTGGCCCCATTCAGCTTTATATATTGGCAATTATTTACAATTGGAAAAATGGTCTGATGACCCGGGTATTGAGGAATACTACAGGACATTCAATCCGGAATTCAGTGATTTTCCGTTTTATTTAAAAAATAAATATCCAGCTGTTTGGGAGAAATATATTGAACCTGATAGCACCGGAGAGTTAAATTGTATCATGGAAGCAATTGGAGAAGGAGTTGTTTTACACAACATATATGAATCTATCGGTGCTTCTGATTATATTGCAGCATTAAGACCTAAACTTAGCAAAAAAGACATCGCACAGGCAATTGAGCAGGCATTTCAGTATCACGGAAGAGATTATGATTTTAATTTTGATTTTTTTTCAGACAATGAACTTGTTTGCTCCGAACTTGTCTTCAAAGCTTACGAGAAAGATAAAAATAAAGACGGTCTGGATTTTGACCTCGCTTATGTCATGGGAAAACTTACTCTTGCTCCAAATTCAATGATAGCTCAGTATTGCAAAGATACATCTTCTTCAAAACTGTCATTTGTTACATTCTATGATGCTGATGAAGAAAAAGGTATTGCTTTCCCAAGTAATTTTGATGAATTTAAATACTCATATTTTAGACCCAGATGGGGATATGCCCCTGTAACTTTTAAAGAAGATATTGAAGAAGGCGATATTGAACTGACTTATAATCAAGACAGAAAAACAAAATACTATTATATGCCTGTCAATGTTTCACTGACTTTAAGCAATAGTTTAGGAATTATGTTCAGTGATGGTAAGGAAATAATCAATTATCTATCACTTAATATTTTTTCCGGCAAAGCCGCTAAGCTCAGAGGATTTGAGTTAGGGACAATATGGAACTACAATTCTGAATATATGAATGGAGTTCAGATTTGCGGAATAATGAATACAGTCATTGAAGATTCTTACGGTGTCCAGATTGCCGGTTTGCTGAATGTAAATGCTTCGGAATTTTATGGTTTTCAGTTATCCGGTCTGGCTAACTTCACAGGAAGTATTGTCGGTGTACAGGCATCATTACTTACTAACTCCTGCGAAAAATTATATGGTTTCCAAATAGCTCCTCTGCTGAATACAGCCCTCGATAAATCGAATGGAGTACAATTAGGATTAATGAACATATCAAAAAATATGAGAAATTCTCAATTCGGTTTTATCAATACTGCTGGAGAAATGCAGGGAGTTCAAATTGGATTTGCAAATGGTTCTTTAAATGTCAAGCAGGGAGTTCAGCTTGGTCTATTCAATATAACAAAAGAAAACCATGCTGTCCCAATTGCTTTGTTCTCATATGTTGATGATGTTCCCGTCCAATACCGGCTTTGGTTTGATGAAATTCCTTCTGTGAATATCGGAGTTGTCTCAGGAAACAAGTTAATTACTAACAGATTATTTTTCAGTGAATTCATGAATTCTTCCGAAAGTCATGCCATCGGTTGGGGAGCCGGATTGGTTGCTGGGGACTGGGAATTTGGGACTGTTGACTTGGGATTTAACATAAGACATCTTTTCAGGTCGGGTGATAAATTTTTACAATTAAATGATATTTTCCAGTTAAGTGTTACAACAAAAATTAATCTTTGGAACAAATTTGCTTTGTTGATAGGACCAACATTTAATTATTATTATTCCGAAAAATATGATTTCGTAGATGTCAAATATTTTGAGTTGAACACAGGAAGACATAGTGACAACATTTTTAAATCCTGGATTGGTCTAAATTTGGGCTTTAGTTACTAATGTAGAGACAGGTTACAAACCTGTCTCGAAAATATTAATAGTTTACGTTACAAACGTAAAATAGTTTACGCTATAAACGTAAAGTTTGTTATATTTGTATATTATTAAAATTCAAATGTATAGAAATGGTATTAAAATCTGAAATAGAATTAGCTTACACGTTGCAACAAAAAATGCAACCTAATAAATCTTTTATTAAAAGATTGTATCTCGATAATATAAGATACAAAGACCCTCATATTGAAGTTATATCCGGTATTCGCCGATGTGGTAAAAGCACTCTGTTAAACCAGATAATGAAGAAGTTCGAAAAAACTGCATTTTTTAATTTTGAAGACCCGCGAATTTTTGGTTTTGATTTGGGTGACTTCCAAAAGCTTGATGAAATAATGGGTGATAATATAGATGCTTATTTTTTCGATGAAGTGCAAAGTGTCGATAAATGGGAAATCTTTGTCAGGCAAATTCATAACAAAAACAAAAAAGTTTTTATTACAGGTTCAAATGCAACCATGCTTAGCAAAGATTTAGGAACAAGACTGACAGGAAGACATATTCGACATGAATTGTTTCCTTTTTCCTATAAAGAATATTTGAAATATAAAAAATTACCGGATAACTCCAAATCTTATGAGTTGTACATAAAAGAAGGAGGTATGCCGGAATTTTTAAGGGATGCAAATCCCGAGATATTACAAACGCTTTTACGTGATATTGTCTTTAGGGATATTTCAGTTAGATATAATATCAAAAATACAAAAACTTTAATGGATTTGACATTGTATTTGTTATCCAACATCGGTAAGGAGTTTTCTTTTAACAGCTTGAAAAAACAATTTTCGGTCGGTTCGGCATCAACAATTTCCGATTATTTGTCATGGCTCGAAGATGCATACTTGTTCTTTTATCTGCCTCGTTTTAGCTGGTCTTCAAAAAATATGTCAGTAAACCCGCGTAAAGTTTACGCTATAGATACCGGCTTGGTTCAATCCAATTCCCTGAGCTTTACTGAAGACAAAGGAAGATTGCTCGAAAATGCCATTTTCTTATATCTAAAGCAAAAGTCATATAAGATTTTTTACTTCAGGGAAAAAGTTGAATGTGATTTTGTTATTTTTGATAATGACAAATTAAAAATGCTTGTTCAGGTTTGCAATGAATTGCATCCCGATAATAAAGACAGAGAAATAAATGGATTATTAAATGCAATGAATTTCTTTGATTCCAAGGAAGGATATATCATAACATTGAAGACAAAAGATAAATTGAAATTTGATAATAAAATAATACATATTCTCCCTGCAAATGAATTTTGTAAATAAATAATTGGTGTTCGTTATGAAAGCTAAAATATTAATATTATTCGTAATACTTGTAGGGACACATTGCAATGTGTCCCTACAGGCACAGGAACCGCTTCCTGATACAGTTTGGACAAAGACCTTTCAAAATCCAATAACTATTAACTGTGTAAAATTCAGTCCTGATGGGCAGTATATATTTGCAGGAACAAATAATATTATTTTGCAAATAGAAACTTCTACCGGTAACATTTTCAGAACTTTGCAGTGGCACGATTGGAAGGTTTTCAATATCGATTTTTCTCCAACAGGTGATACCATATTAAGCTCCGGTGCTGATTATACTATTCGCCTATGGGATTATATAAGTGGTGATACAATACATTCTTTGAAATATGAACGACCGGATTCTTTAGATATTCAATTAGGTGAAATAGCTTATATTACACCTGATGGAAAGAGAATTATATCTTTGACAAATTGTTATGGAGATAATTATGACAATGTATATGTTTTTGATATTTCGTCAAAAGAATTAATTGGAAGAGCTGGAAATTATTACGGTGCAAATAAATTAAATATTTCACTAATTGGAAAATATTTTGCGATTGTGGGGTATCCTACAATGGTAGCGTTATACGATTTAAACACATATCAATTAATAAAAGTACTTGGTTCGCATGAATCTCAAGTCAATGACATAGCATTTTCACCGGATGGTAAAATGGTTGCAAGCTGTGGTGAAGATTGGAGAATATATGTATGGGATACTGAAACAAGAGAGTTAATACATGAATTTGGTATGGATGGTGCAGTTGTCTCTGTTAAGTTCTCAAATGATAATAAATTTTTAATTACAGGAGGTGGTGGATTTGAAAATTTGCACACAAGTGTATTTAATTTAACTATAGATGAAATACATTATAATTATCCTATTCCATATGGAAGGCAAAGTATGGATATTTCCAGTGCAAATAATTTTCTCGTGGTTGGAGGTGGATATGATTTATTTTTACTAAATCCAAAATGGGATATAACAGGTTTACAAGAAACTAATAAGTATGAAACAATAATATACCCGAATCCTGTTGATATGAAAGTTAATATTGATTTTAATGTTATTAATCCCGGACTATTTAATATTGAATTATTAAATATAACAGGAAATTTTATTGAAAATATATTTTCAGGTTTTCTTGAACCCGGCAATCAAACGATTCAATTTAATTGTAAAAATATTGCAAATGGAACTTACTTTATAAGGATAACAAGTCCCTCATTTACTAAAACAATCAAGCTGGTAAAGGAGAGCTGAAAGATGAAAAAACCTATTTTATTATATTACCTAAAGCAATTATGCAAATAAATCTTAACAACAAAACAGCCCTTGTTTGCGGTAGCAGTCAGGGAATAGGAAAAGCAATTGCAATCCAATTTGCAAATTCTGGTGCAAATGTAGTAATGATGGCGAGAAGTGAAGAACTCTTAAAAGATAATTTGAAAGAACTTGCGAATAATGGCTCACAAAAGCATTCATACATTTGCGCTGATTTTTCGGAACCTGAAAAAGCTGTCAGCAAAATCGGGGAATTCCTTGTAATGAATGGGAGTATTGATATTCTTGTCAACAATAGCGGAGGACCTGCCCCCGGGAAAATCAGCGATGCCGGTCAGGAAAGCTTACTTGACGCATTTAATCAACATGTTATCGCCTCTCAGTTGATAACAAAAAAATTAATTCCGGGTATGATTGCCAATAATTTCGGTAGGATTATAAATATTATCTCAGTTGGGCTTAAGCAACCCATTGAAAACTTAGGTGTATCGAATGTTATAAGGGGTGCAATGGCAAGCTGGGCAAAAACTTTGTCAAGAGAATTGGCTCCACACGGAATAACAGTAAATAATATATTACCCGGATATACATTAACATCCAGGTTAACGTCATTATTTGAAAACAGAGCCAAACAACAAGGTAAAACTTTTCAGGAAATATCAGACGGAATAAAAGCGAATGTCCCATCAGGCAGATTCGCAGAACCTGAAGAGCTGGCTTACGCGGCTTGTTTTTTAGCATCAGATTTTGCTTCCTATATCACTGGTATTAACTTACCTGTTGATGGGGGATTCTTAAGCTGTCTTTAATAAGAAATTTGATTTCAGATTATTTTTTATTAATTTTTCCTTGTTTTAATTAAATTTTTCAACTATATTGCATTCAGATAATTACTGATTTTTGAAAATAATTGAAAAAAAATTTTGTAATTAGCTAAAAGTTTTGCATTTTTGGATTTAGACGATTCTCCTCAGCAGCATGATGGGAATTATGGACATGAGAAAAATTCATTTAAAAGTGAATTTTACAAACAATTATTAAATAAAAAGATAGCTATGCGGCCTGTATGGTTGTGTATAGTTGTATTTATTTGTGTATAAGCCGAGCAGTGTGAATAAAGCAGCAAATTCGCACAATAAGCCATTTTTTATTAGTTTATTAAATTTAAAAAATTTAAAATTATTTAATGCAGAAAAGAATTTTAAATAGAATTTTAAGAAAAATCTTCAAAAAGGAAAACCGCCTGTTTTTATATTTATCATTAGTTATTATATCAATACTTTTTCTTTCTGCGTATGCGAATAAATGGTCGTCGGGACAAACAATCGAAAGTTTTGTTATTACCGGAAATAAATTCATTCCTACCGATGAGTTACTTGGTAATGTTGATTCATCTTTAATTGAATGTCTCAGGAACGATGTCGAACTCCTTGAACTCAAGGATGAAATTGTCAAACATCCATATATTTTAACTTCTTACGTGATGCAAAAAAATTCATCGGTTATCGAAATTGAAGTTACCGAAAGGATTCCTATTGCCTTGTTAGTCAAAAACGACGGAAATCTTTGTTATTGTGATGCAATGGGATATATCCTGCCTTACAGATTATCACTACAATTTCATGAACTTCCGATATTGAGAAATTTATTTATATATGATAAGGTTGATACGAATGCTTTATTGGATGCTGTAAGTATTTTAAAGCGATTAGATAAACCTGAATTTTCAAGATTCGAGAGGATTGTTTCCGAGTTGGAATATGACAGAAAACGTAAATCTTTTATAATAACAACAGGGGACAATGCTTATAAGGTTATTTTCGGTAATGCAAAAGATATTAATAAAAAGCTTGATTTAATTTGTGATTTTTTTGAAAATTCTTTACAGGAAATAAAAACATCCGACATCAAGTATATTGATACCCGTTGGGATGAGCGGATAATTGTACAAATGAACGATATTAATGAGCAGCCCAGTATGTAACAATTAACGGATAGAATCAGAGAAATACCGTATTATTAGGAAAACGGTGAAAGTAGAGCAAGGAATGATGGGTGGCATGTTTTGAAATTTGGAACATATAATAAATAGTGATTATAAGTGGAATAATAAATTTAAAAAAATAAATGGAAGATAGTAATTATGAGTAAAAAACCAACTCCGAAAAATGGGACTCCGGTCAAACAGCAAATATCTGTTGGTTTGGACATTGGTACATCGAAAGTATGTGCTTTGGTGGCTTCACCCGGAGACAGACTAAATACTCTAAATATTCTGGGTATCGGTATAACAGACAGTGATGGCTTAAACAGGGGCGTTGTTGTTAATATAGATAGAACCGTAAGGACTATTAAAACAGTAGTCGACCAGGCAGAACAACAATCCGGATGTGAAATAAGGGAAGTAATTGTTGGGATTGCCGGAGACCACATTGAATCATTTCAATCGAGGGGTATTATTGGGATTTCTAATCCGACGAAAGAAATTCGTAAAAGCGATGTTGATAGAATAATAGAAGAATGCAGGAATATCAAGATTCCATCAGAACGTCAGATTTTACATGTCATACCTCAAGAATTTATTATTGACGGACAAGACGGAATAATTGACCCTGTTGGAATAAACGGAGTTCGGTTAGAAGCGAATGTGCATGTCGTTACAGGATTGCAAACAGCCATTCAGAATTTATACAAGTGTGTCGAAAGAAACAATATTTCCGTCAAAGCTGTTGTTCTGGAACCCTTGGCGAGCAGCTATGCAGTTCTGGATTCAGAGGAGAAAGAAGTTGGTGTCGCTTTGATAGATATTGGTGGAGGCACTACCGATATAGCAATATTTGAAGAAAACATCATCAGATTTACTTCGGTTTTCGGGATTGCAGGTAAGCAGGTAACTGATGATATAAGAAAAGGACTTGGGATTATTGCTCATCAAGCAGAAAAACTGAAAAGAGATTATGGGCATTCTTTTATGGATTCAATTCATAAAGATGATGTTTTCATGATACCGGGTATTGGTGGCAGAAAACCAACTGAAATTACAAAAAGCCAGTTCGCTAGAATAATTCAACCAAGAATGGAGGAAATATTTGAATTTGCCCTTGCTGAAATCAGAAGGAGCGGTTATGCAGGAAGCTTGGGAGCAGGAGTAGTGATTACCGGTGGTACTTCGCTGTTAAGAGGTACTGAAGGATTGGCTCATGAAATTTTTGGAATGCCTGTGAAAATTGGGAAACCATCCGGTATAACATATTCTGGTTTGGGGCCTGAAGTCGAAAATCCAATTTATTCAACAGCAGTTGGATTAGCTCTTTATGGTTTAAAAGACAGAAAGACTCAAACAGTAATCGAGCAAACAAAAAAAGATAAAGAGGAGCAAAAAGGCAGAAAAACCATATTTCAAAAAGTACATGAATTTTTAGAAGAACTGTAATTAACGATTAATAGATAACGATGAAAAAGAATCTTTTGGGAATAAATGAATTGTTAATATTTTTTTGGGGGGAAGCATAATGATAGGACTGGACAACCAGGTATTAAACAGTGCAAAGATACGTGTTATCGGAGTTGGTGGCTGCGGGGGAAATGCCATCAACAACATGATTGAAAAAAACCTAACCGGCGTAAGTTTTATTTCAGCAAACACGGACAAACAGGTGCTGGATACTAATTTGGCACAAATGAAACTTCAGATAGGGAAGGAAACCACACGTGGTCTGGGTGCAGGAGGCGATCCTGAAGTCGGCAGAATTTCTGCTGAAGAGAATATCGAGGAAATAAAGGAATCTTTGCTAAACAGCGATATGGTTTTTGTTACTGCAGGGATGGGCGGCGGAACTGGAACCGGAGCCGCTCCAATTATTGCTAAGGCAGCAAGAGATATGGATGCATTAGTAGTGGCAGTTGTTACCAAACCTTTTTCGTGGGAAGGCAAAAGAGCTAAAATCGCCGAAGATGGAATTAATGAATTGAAGCAATTTGTTGATGCTTTGATAACAATCCCAAATCAAAAGCTTTTGGAAATAACAGATAAAAAGGTAACTTTTAAACAATCATATATGATTGTTGATGATGTTTTGTATAATGCTACGAGAGGTATTTCCGACATAATCACCAAGCCGGGTCTGGTTAATGTGGATTTTGCCGATGTACGCAGTGTGATGAAAGGACAGGGCGATGCTTTGATGGGTATTGGTATTGCTTCGGGAGAAAACCGGGCGATTGAAGCAACTAAAAATGCTTTGAATTCTCCGCTTTTGGAGAACGTATCAATAGCCGGAGCCCAGGGAGTTCTTGTCAATATTACGGGTAACGAAGAAATAACAGGTTTACACGAGATTGCCCAGGCAATAGCAATGATTGAAGAATGTGCCGGTCCTGAGGTTAATTTAATCCATGGTGTTGTTCTTGTTAGCGAACCGATGGAAGAACTGATGGTTACCGTTGTAGCTACCGGGTTTAATAATAAAGCCGAGAGGCCAAAAATGCAAAGACCCGCATTGAATCTTGGTTTTAAGGAAAAAGACATGTTCAACTTAAAACCAAAACAAGTTAGCGATATTTCTTTTGACAGAAAAGTTGAAACGATACCCGAAAAGGTTGCAATACCGATGGGACGGCAGGTCAGCCCAAGAGGCGAAGATGAATTAAAAAAGCTCGATGTTCCGACTTTTATTCGAAGACTTGGAAATCCTGAAGAACAAAATTCCTTAAATACTGACCAAGCTGTGCAGAACAGCGCTGAAAAAGTTCCTGCAGGATTGGGATTTGACAAAGCCGCTTCCTTAAAAAACTATGACCAGCCGGCGTTTTTAAGGAAGATTATGGACTAATGAAATTGTTATATCAGCGTAATTATTTCTGTTGGTTGAAATTACTGACAGATTTAAATATTGTATTTTGATTTCTCCCAAGGAATGAAAATTAACCGTCTTGGCTTGCTGAGACGGTTTTTTTAAATGAAATAAAATTTTTTTAGTTGTTTGTCAAAGAACGATGCAATAGTTAAAGTTGCGGTGCAATTCATGGGCTTTGTATCTCTTTTATTTCCTTGGCATTAGGAGCATCAGCGGAAAAAGTTGCATCAATTTCACCGATTTTTTCAGTTTTATTATCTGTTATCTGTAATCCATTTTTCGTTATTTTATAAAACCGAAATCAATTTACAAAGAACATGCTGGACAAATTTAGTTGTTAGGTATTAAACGTAATGGAAATTATTTTAAAAGGACTATTATTTTGTTCTCGGTTGTCAGTTATCGGTATCGGTTGAAAACGAAACAGTATCCTTCGACAAGCTCTGGAAGACCGCAGACAGCAGACAGCAGGCGGGAGGAAGAGAATACAGTTACAGACAGATTCACTGAGGAGGCATGGAGGGACACAGAGAAGAAGTCTGAACCGTTGATTGTAGCTGATTGAACTGATTTTGGTGATTATTAACAGCGTAGCTGTGGTATCTATTATGTCGCCACTACGTGGCTTTGAGCGTTGTTGGTTGTCGTGTGCTACAAAGGTGATACCACTACGTGGTTAAGAATTTCTGTCGGAACTGGGATTTTTAGGATTTATGGGATGGACAGGAAAATTGCTGTCAGATGTAACAAAGACAGAACGAAATTAAAATGTAAAATGTAGAATGTAGAATGTAGAATTGAAGGCAGTTACACGGAGCTACACAGAGGAGGCACAGAGGGACACAGAGAAAATGTCTGAACCGTTGATTGTAGCTGATTGAAATGATTTCGCTGATTTTTTTAACAGCGTAGCTGTGGTATCTTGGTAGAAAAAGTGAACCAATAGCGGTTTGAACAGCGTAGCTGTGGCATTTTTATATAATCGTAATTAGTAATCGTTAATTCGTAATTGAATCAATGCCGCCACTACGTGGCTTTGGTCGTTGTTGGTTGTCGTGTGCTACAAAGGTGATACCACTACGTGGTTAAGAATTTTTGTCGGAACTGGGATTTTTAGGATTTTTGGGATGGACAGGAAAATTGCTGTCAGTTGTAAAAAGTGACAGGACGGGAAAGCCACAGAGCCACACACCCCCTACCCCCCTCTTGATAGGGGGGACAAGAGACCCCACCCCTGCTCTCCCCGAATCAGGGAGGGAGAAGAAAGATGTAATCTTTAGGCGATATTTTTTTCCTCATCGCTTTTTGCTGTCAGGTGTAGGAACTGACAGAACGGAATATTACCTCAATTTATTGATTCGAATGAGTAATTATATATACTACTAAGGAGCTTCTTTTATTTTTAATATATTTTTTAATTCATCAATTACTTTTTTTAAATCATCAATTTCTTTTCTAAGTTCAATTTCCTTTAATCCTTTAACTAGTTTATCAGTTAATACAGCCAGGAGACTAGAAAAAGCATTAGTTATTGAATGTAAAGTTTGCGGTAAAAAACCACTTAATCCTAAGAAAGCAAAAACAAATAAAAACAAATCCGACCAATCTAGAACTATTTGGTTACCACATTCCACAATGTTCAAATTTTTTCTTGCAAAAATATACAAGCAAATCCACCCAAAAAATCCACCCATGAAATTAAAAACGAATTGTAAACCACCATGAACAATATGATGATATAAAAAAACACTATTAAATGATTTCCAAGGTTTTTCAAAATTCTTTTTTAATTCAATTTGATTTTTTGTATCATTTTCATATTTTTCATGATTAAATATATAATTTGCCTTGTTTGATCTAGTGTCATGCCAATAGTATCGAAGACCAAAATATAAACCAAAAATTGTTGCAAAATAAATCCAAGAATCAGCTATAAATTCAAGAAATTTTTCGAGATTCATATTATCTCCTTTCTGTAAATTATTTAATTAATACAACGACAATGATCTTTGTCTAAAAATATAAAAGTAATTCAAAGTTGGATTTTTGGTAAGTTCATCACCATTAGCGAGTGAATACTCAAAATCCACATCAAATTTTAAAATTTCATCATCTCCATAATTATTTTTTTTATTGTAGTAAATGTCTTTATAACTTTCACCTGCTAATTTTAAATATCTATCGATATCAATCCATCCATTAAAGATCCCAAATGGTTGAATTGTACGGTATTCTTTACCTCCATAAAAATCATTTGTTTCATACAGTTTACCAAAAACTACAGATTTTATAATACATCTACATTTTAAAGGATATTTTGTGAAATTTTGCATAATAACCCTAAACTCATGATTTTCATGTACTGTACCTAGAGGTTCATATTTCTTTTGATCTTCCGCTGAAATTAACTTTACACTTGCACTTAAAATTAAATCCTGTCGATAAATTTTGTAGTTATAATAAGTATAATAAATCAAAGCTATAAAGGTAATGAATAAAATGAAATCATTGTTACTTAGATTCATATGAAAACAAAATCTTAGTAATAAATAAAAAATGAACCATAACAAAATAATTAGGAAAATTGATTTAAATTTTTGAAAAAATTTTATACTTTTATTTTTCATATAACACCTCTTAATTATTTTATTCATAAAACATATTTATTTCTTCTTCAGGTGTATCTATTCTTTTCACACTCTTTGTCGGAACTGTGATTTTTGTGATTTGTGTGATTTTTATGATAAAACAAAATCATGTTTTCATATTAATCATATAAATCATAGTTCAGACAATTTGTTTGTATTTCTTATTTTCAAATCTTTTGAACTCAAGACTTTGAGCTCCAAAATTAATCAACAATCCGATTTCCAGATTGTATGCTTCCAAATAATTGATTGCCTGTGCTAAATGAACTTTCTCCAATTCAATCAATGCTTTCAACTCAACTGAAATTTTATCTTCAACAAGAAAATCAACTCGTCTTTCACCAACTTCAACGTGTTTGTAATGAACTTTTATTGGTTGTTCTCTTATGAATTTTATCTTTCTTAGCCGGAATTCTTCTGCTAATGCTCTTTGATAAATCAACTCCTGAAAACCATTGCCTAATGCTTTGTGTACTTCTAAAGCAGCACCAATAATTTTTGATGTCAATTCCGAATATTTATATTTTTCATTTATCATAATTTTTTGTCTGAACTATGATTTTTGTGATTAATATGATTGCTGAGATTATATTTGTCAGAACTGTGATTCATATGATTTTTATGATTGCCATGATTATTTATTATTCAAACATATTTATTTCTTCTTCTGGGGCATCTATTCTTTTGCTTGATTTCTTAAACGTTGTTTGCAATCCTTTGCCGGGGATTTGGACGGATTTGTGCATCTCCTTAAGCACATCGAGGCAGTTGCCGTAGTAGAGTTCGTTCATTACCTTAGTTCATAAAGTTTATAAAGTATAAAGTTTAAAAGTTTAAAAGTCCCAAAAGGAAAATTACGAAAGATTTGAGAGAAAAGCAAGAAGTCTGAAGACAGAAGTCAGAAGTCTGAATTCTCGTGAACCGAAAACCGAAAAAATCACTTATGAAAAGGACATCTTATTATTCGTTGTGTTACCATAGTACAATCCCTATCGGGATAGGCAATTGTTAATTGTTAATGATATCCTTCGACAAGCTCAGGATGATAGGAGAAGGGGAGACGGCAGACGGCAGTCAAAAAGACAGAAAAATAAAAGATTTACAGGCAGGTGAAAGCCCAATTGTTTACATACTTTGCCCTGACAGGTTTTGTACTTCCGGCTTTGCCGTTGAACAATTCTCTTGAAATTGATGCGAGGTATTTAAAACTGTTGTTGGATTTAGAAAATTCCCCCTTTTCGTTTTCTCTATCATTTTTTAAATTTGAGAAAGCGAAAGAATAGTTGTATAATTCTATACCGTATCTGAATTCTGAGTGTATTCCCATTGTATTACCCAATCTATTTTATATATTAATTTAAAAAATTTGTGCGGAGCTATTAAGTAACTATCTATAAATTGATAGCCCCGCACGCATTTATGAAAACAAAATTCCCTTAAGCCGTCCAAATGTTCAGACATCTGTGCCAAATCCTTAATGCCCGAAGTTATGTGGGATTACTTGAGGTTCAACTATGATAAAAATCTTTTAATATCAATCAAACTTCCGACATTAATTTACTAATCCAAAAACCCTATCTATATTTACCGAAAATGGCTGATTGCTCAAGAGAAAATAATATTTAAAAAATTATTTGGTCAATAAGCTAATCAAAAATTCTCCATCATATTGAAAAAATCTGTCCGGGAATTTTAAAACGGTTTCTATGAGGTTCAACTATGAATTACAAACTGGGCTTGCAAATCCCGGACAAATAATTTTTCTATAAGGAAATATTCTGTTTTCAAATAACAATCATAAAAGTACAAATAACTACATACAAAAAAACGAAATAGTATAAGCTTTAAATATAACTGTTTATATGATTTTATTGTAGAATAACAAAACAATTATATGTAGTAAAAATTACTACATTTATTTTAAATTATTTTGTTATTATTTCGATAATCGTCTTAAGAAAGTCGTCCCAGAGTAATTACCGGGAATATGAAACCTGAGTTTATTATGTGTTTCAGGTTTCATTTTTTGAGATTTTTAGTTTACGGTGATATAATTATCTTGGAACTTTTCATTATTTGCTTTTAATGCAGGGGCAAATTTTTTCTTTAATGGAATTATCAATGGTAATGTCTTCAAAGGGTACAAAATTCTTCACTAATTTCTTAACATTTTCGTAACCTTTGTTGACTCCGTCTGTGTTATCGAGCCAATATTGGTATGCTTGCCCGTTGGTCAATCTGCAGAATTGCATTAAAATAGCCGCAGAAATATAACCCGATTGATGCCAGCCGTTCCAGCAATGAAAATATATGGGACCTTTTTCGGGATTATTAATAACATCTTTAACCATCAGCATAATCCTTCTCAACTCTTTTTTGTTATTTCCGCCAATCTGAAAATAATTCAATGTATCGTTTGTACTCTCACTGATAGCAAATTTTTGTGCAATTGAAAAATTTGTCCCATAAAGATAAACAGCCGATGAAAATCCCTGATTAGATAAATTTTTCAAACCATCTTCCGGTAGGGGATTATGATTATCTCTTTTATGGTTTTTATGATAAAAGTTATTTGCACCGCCACGGTATGCTATTCCATGTAATATTGTCCTTAAATTACGTGTTCCATAAAGCGAGTCATAGCCATTTCCGAAATTATCGGTTATTTTTTCATTAGCACATTTATTCCCAAATTTATTTTTGAAATATTCGACCTTATCAATAGCAAGTAATTTGATAGACGAACCTGTTACAAAAAAGCAACACAACAGGTAAGTAAAAAAAAATGCCGTAATTATTTTTTTGTTTTTAACAATACCCTTCAAACTAATCATAAATCTTTTATTAAGTTTCATATTAATTTTATCCTATTTAAGTCCAATACCCAAAGTTCAAATTACTCCCGAATCTTTTAATAATTGGATTTCCGTTTCTGAAAATCCCATTTCGGTCAATATCTCATTTGTATGTTCAGACAGTAACGGTGGGGGAGAATCCACAGTCCCGGGAGTTTTCTCAAATTTTGCTGTCATATTAAAAAGTTTTACAGTTCCAATTCCTTCGACATCAACAGAAGTAAAAGTATTTCTATGCTCGATTTGCGGAGATGTCAATGCATCAAATAAAGATAAAATCTCACCAGAAGGAACGCCTGCTTTATTTAATACTTCCGACCAATAAGAAGTTTCTTCCTCCACTAATTTTGCTTCTAATAAAGGTGTTAGCTTAAAGCGGTTTTTCTTTCGTGTATCTCTTTCCTTGAATCTCGTGTCTTCCTTTAATTCAGGAACCCCAAGCAAATCAGCAACGGCTTCCCATTGCTCCTGCTTGTTCGCCGCTATATTGATATAACCGTCTTTTGTTTTGAAAGTTCCCGAAGGTGCAGCAGTGAAATTATCATTTCCAAGTAGTTGCGGATGTTGACCACCAATTAATAAATTTGCCGCTACCCAACCCATCAAAGGCATTGTGGAATCAATCAAAGCAACATCTATGAATTGACCTTCTCCGCTTTTTTCCCTGTGGTATAATGCTGACATAATAGCAAATGCTGCGTTTAATCCACCGACAGTATCGCAAAGCGGAAAACCTGCACGAAGCGGATTCAATCTCTCATCGCCATTGACAGCCATCACACCGCTCAAGCCCTGAATTATCTGGTCATAAGCCGGTTTCTTAGCATCAGGTCCGGTTTGCCCGAAGCCCGATATTGCACAGTAAATCAAATGGGGATTTATTTCAGATAATGCTTTGTAACCCAATCCCAATCGTTCCAAAACATCCGGTCTGAAGTTTTCGACTAAGACATCTGCAGTCGAAACAAGTTTTCTGAAAATCTCTTTAGCTTTATCTTCTTTCAGATTTAGAGTCATTGATTTTTTATTAGCATTTTGTGCAAGAAAGCTTGTACCCATCAGCTTTTTGTTATATTCAGGGACACAGCCGAGCTTACGTGCCAGGTCGCCTCCATCAGGATTTTCAACCTTAATAACTTCAGCACCCAACCAAGCCAAGTGCAATGTTGCAAATGGTCCCGACAAAACATTCGTCAAATCTAATACTCTAATTCCTTCAAGCAATTTCATATTTTCATCCGGTTTGTTAAATTAAAATTCAAAAATAATATAATTCCTTTATTTTCAATTTTCGACAAATTTAAAAAGAGCAATTTAAAAAACAAAATTTTAAAACCATAATTCAATCCCTCCGGGATTGTGAAAACAAAAATAATTATCGTTTTCTACATATATTCAATCTCTCCGGGATTGTGAAATCCTTGGTTTACCACTGCTACCATAGTTCAATCCCTCCGGGATTGTTCTTGCACCCTTCTCCCTTTTCCTTTCTCCTCCAATGGTTTCGCTTTTTCGTGTTTCAATAAGTTAAAACTTCATAAAGATTTTTCTTTATTTCATTTAACTGAAAATCTGTGATTTCTCCTATTTTATTGATTAATCTGTCCTTGCTGATAGTCCTGATTTGAAATGTAATAATCTCGGAATCATTCTTTAAATTATTGTTGCTGTCAGCTTTTAACTGTACACATCCTGCATAACCTTTGAGTGCCGAACTTAATGGGCAAACGATGCAGACATCAAGATTATCATTCATTGCATTACCGCTTATAATAACAACCGGTCTGATTCCCTGTTGTTCGGAACCTTTTGAAGGATTCAAATTAGCAAAAAATATTTCTTTTTGTTTCATTTGTCCAATATCTCTAAAAAGTCCTCGATACCATCTTCTGTCAAGTTTTTAATCTCAATATCATTCTTGGCTTTTTGAAATGATTTTGTGTATTCTTCCTTTTTCAGTTCATTAATGTAGTTTTTAACAGCTATACTAATTAATCTGCTTTTCGGAGTTTTCATTTTTTTAGAATAATCATTAAGCAATGAAATTAATTCCGGTGATATTGTGCTCGTAAAAGTAACAGAGTTTCTCATAAGATATTTACTATTTATATTTACAATAATATTTACATTTTACAAATATAACGAATATTTATATTTTATATTGTTAAATTACACTTTATTTCTCCTCTCTTCTCTCTTTTTCTTTCTTCCATTTTCCATTGTCGAACAACGACTGACGACTACTTATCCATAAACTCATATACTCCATTCCATTCCTTGAGCAGTCCGACACATTTTCGCATCTGCAGATTCTTACAACGTTCTATGAAAAATGTCTACACCGGAACTTGTAGGTGCGAACGGCCGTTCCCCCCTACGTTTTCATATATTCGCTTTGCATTGTTGAAATCACCTTTTTGATACAAAGCAAACGCTTCCTGCAATGTTTTTTCGTTTCTCTGTCTCGTTTCTTTCAAAAAACTCAAAGATAAAATAATATTTTACTTTACTTTATAAATTCCGTCTCGTTCGATATCTATTGAACCACCTTCGTAACCGCATTCTCCCATCCTCGGTGAATTAACTACAGGCATATTACCGTATTCTGCAAAATCAGCGCATGTCTCTTCATGTTTTTTAGCACATTCTTCACAAAAAAACGAATAGTCATCATAATTGCATGTTGTACAAATAAACGCAGCCGGTTTTATTTTGCAAGTAACACACATCAGTTTCAAAGGTTGGTTACGTGATAAAAGGACAATATCATCTTTCAATCTTAACTGATAATTTTTTAGTCCCTTTAAATATGTTCTTGTTGTCGTACCAAAGTCATAATCATGATAAATTTTTATTCGGTCTACAAAAATGTCTTCAACAATATCTTTATTACTAATTTTGAAATTTTTATGTCCGAAACAACTCAAGTGTCCGCAGCAGTCAAGCCAAATATCTCTTAGAAAATTGTCAATTAATTTCATTTTTGCAGTTCCGTTTACGAGCAAATGTAAAAACATTTCACCCGCATCCACAACAACATGGCAATAGTTTTTTGTACCATTACCACCATCATTTTTTTCCATTTCGGAAAGATGCATACCTAAGTGTTTACCCATCTCCCTCTGTGATATCATCTTTTCACAAAAAAGACAGCTGCCTTCCGATTTTAATTCTTCTTCCATATTACTTTTTCCCTTTTATCAATTAATAAGATATTTTCTTCATAAACCTTTATTCTTTTCCTTTCTCCCTTTTGCTTTCTCCTCTTTTAATGCTTAATCACATCCAATTTATACGAAAGTCCCGGCAGGTCTTTAATTAAAAATCCGGAAGCATATTTCGGAATTCCTTTTAATCTTTTTATATCAATATCCTTCCTGAATCCCATTTCCTGAAACATGGTAACAATATCTTCCGTAGCGACATTGCCAGCGGCTACTTTTGTAAATGGACAGCCACCTAAGCCACCAAATGCAGTTTCAAATATTTTCACACCAGTTTTATATGCGGCATAAACATTTGCCAATCCCATTCCGAAAGTATTGTGGAAATGACATGCCGTAACAACGGAATTGTCCATTTCTTGAATAGTACTGAACATTCTTTCTACTTTTGCCGGATTTGCATATCCCGCAGTATCAGCCAAACTGATTGTAGTAATACCTGCATTTAGATATTCTTTGATAATTGAATAAACTTTTTCTTCGTCAATATCACCATCGAAACCGCAACCGAAAGCTGATTGAACAGATGCCTGAACTTTTTTCCCTGCAGACATCGCCTCTTTTGCCATTTTGATGATTGTCTTTTGAGCTTCAGATGGCGTCATTCCCGTATTTTTCATGCTGTGGGTTTTGCTTGCGGAGACTCCCATACAGAACAGAGCAACACCACAAGCCATACCTCTTTCTAAACCTTTTTCATTCAAAACCAATCCCGACAAAACCGCTTTTGCAGGTTTGTTTTCAGGTTGATTATAATACTCAAAAAGGTCATCTGTATCAGCCATTTGAAACACCTTTTTGGGATTCACAAAAGAGCCGAGCTGTATAATATCAATGTTGGAGCCAATCATATCATCAGCCCATTGAATTTTTGTTATTGTCGGTACCGGTTCCGGCTCAATTTGAAGACCGTCACGCAATCCAACTTCGTGTATAAATATTTCCTGAATATCCATAATAGATTAAATATTGTAAAGAAACCAGTTGTTTTGTCAGTTGATACAACTGACATGAAAAAAAATACAATTTAAGAATTTGTCTGTATATAAAAAAAATGAAATTGTTGATATTCGATTTTGTAGGATAATATATTCTGAAGTGTATTGTTATACTGAATCCTGATTTATCGGGATTCAGTATAACAAAATAAACACATTTACATCTATCAAATCTATTTAGTGATTACAAAGGAGTTAAAGTATTGTTCACTACCTATATCTATGCGGTATAAATATATTCCGGATGGTAAATTACCGGAATTGAATCTGTATTGTTGTTCACCGGAAGAAAGCCCTGTTAATTTTTTACTTGTTACAGGTTTTCCGTTAATATCATAAATAGTGATATTTACATTTCCAGCTTCTTCCAAGGCAAATTGAATTGTTGTTTCATCAGAAAAAGGATTTGGGTAATTGATAGTTTGGGTATTGCTACTTGTAAAATCATCAATCCCAACAGCTGCATGTTCATATGTGAACCTCACATTTCTTAACCAATCGTCAATTACCCAGATGTAGTAAGCATATTCAGTTAGTTGATTGTATGTATCATATGTCAAATTACTGATTTCTTTATTTAACCAGGCATTATTTCTAAACTGCATTTTATGTCTTTCAGTTACATTGCCTGCTTCGTCATAAGTAAATGTTGTTTTTGCAGGGTCCGCCCAATCTATAGCTTCCCAATTCTGATAAACTTCCTCAATAATTCTATCATTTTCGTCATAGGTCCAAATATAGCGAAAATCATTATTATATTCACCATCATAAAACTTGTAATGAATTCTCGATGTTCTTTTACCAAATTCGTCATAAAACAAGGAATCCATAAAATCAGAATAAAGTTCTGTTCCGTACCAGAATTTATTTTCCTGAAATATTATATTTGAATTTTCATAGGCAAATACTGTAATATTTTGATTTTTCCACTCTCCATTTTGGAATTTTTGGTTAAGAAGCTCAATCAAATTTCCATCAACATCGTATGTATAAATTGATTTTGAAGTGTCTGCCATATATCCCTGATTTCTATAAACTATAATTTCAGAAACACGACCGGATTCATTATAAGAAGTGGATGTTTCTGAAGCATTCAGCCATTCTCCTTCATCGTTTTTATAATAATTGGAATTTAAAATAATCCTTTGTTCGTCATCATAAACAAATTCGCTTCTTCCCGAATCTTGCCTACCATCTTCACCCCAAGAAAGAGTGTTTAAAGTTGTCAATAAATTACCGGTATAATCATAAGTCCACATCATTTCGTCCTGCCAATCAATTGAATCCCATTTCATTTGAAAAAAAAGTTCTATCTGATTTGATTCATTAAATACCCTTGTTCTTTTGTTTAAATTTATCCATGCGGAATCAGAACCGCCAAAAGATTCGGAATAGATGTATCTTTCTATTTTTGGTTCAAGCCCAAGACTTCTCTCCGTTTGGTTAATTGGTTGTGCTATGATTTTGCCTGTTGGAACAACAGACAAAGTAAGATTAGCAAAAAGTATTATTGCTAAATAGAATAAATATTTCATGTTCATCTCCTTTTTTTTTAATTATTGACATATTATATCTATACGATATGCCGATAGAATTTGTTTCAAGTAATTAATAAATTGTTTCCTTTGTAGTAAGATTTATAGCTCTGTTCCAAAAAGCAATATGGTTTTTGGTTCCTGTTTTGCATGAGTGGCAGAAGCTGGAACCGTTTTGAATTTTAATTATCAAATTAAAATAAATTACAAAGAAAATTATAAAGTTTAAAATTTTATATCGTCTAATTTCCCAATTTTCCTTCTTTAGCATCATCCCAAAGAGTTGAGTTCCGAGGGTCAGTGTATTTTAAATTGTCAAAAACATTATTATCTTCGTGAGCATTGAAAATGGTTGCGATTTCCTGGGCTTTTGAATCGAAGAAAAGGTCAAGCAGAACACTTGACTCAACTAACTTGTCTTTTTTGAATAATGCAAGTTTATAAATAATATCCTTTAAATTTGTCATTGCCTGGCTTTTTGAGGTCTCCATCATATCCAAACCATCAACATAATAAGCGAAAATCAATTTACGGAAATCGTAAAAACGCATATTCGTTAATTCTGATGTGATGTTATATTTTGTGAATTCACCCGGATTGGAATAAGTTGCAAAACCTTCGGCATTATATGATGCTCCAAGTTCTACTATTCTTCTTGCATCTCCAAATGCCGTATTTCCGCCAAGTTCTTCCCAGGTGTCTAGTTCAAATCCGATAATCAATAGCATATAGTAATCAATAACACTTGTGAAAGCATCAAATCTCAAGGGATTGAATGATAAATTAGCCCCCAAAGCATAGTCGAATGCCCATTTGTCTTCATATAATTTTAAATTAACCGATTGCCTGTTGCCTGGTCCATCAATTATCCTTGTGGAAACGAGAAACATTTTAGCAGAATACCTGTTGTTGTGGCCACCTGAAAGATATATTGTCATCTGCACATTAATAGGGTCACCTTCCCAATCATCCTGTAAAAAACGTTGATTATTGATGTAATTTTCAATATCCCTTTTCATTGTTGCAACATTATTTCGTGCTTCAAATTCCAGTTGTTCAACATTAACCATGACTGCAGCTTTTATTTCTTGTGATTTAATCACAAAAGTATTTCCAATTGAAAGAAAAATACTAAGTATGACAAAAAAAGTTAAGCGATTCATAATTCCACCTTTTTTCATTAATTATTTGATAATAATCATACAAATTAAACATTTTTTTTTATAACGTAAAAAATTCCTTTAAATTGCTATTATATTTTTAGTTATTAAGCTAATAATCAAAGATTTTCGGATAGAGTAAGTAGGTTTTTTATTAAAATATGGAAAGATGAAAAGAAGAAATTTTATAAAACTGGCTATTGTCGCTCCTTTGATTTTAAAAATGGGATGCTCAAAGGAAGAAGAAAAAAAATTATTACTCGAGGATATTCCAAAATCATTCGATTTTTTGGAAGCAAAAGGTACTTATAGAGAAATAGGGCTTCAAATCGGCAGAAAAACTGCAGGTACTATTAAATTGATTTTGGAAGAAAGAAAAGAATGGTTCAACAATTTAATGCAGATAGCCGATTCATCCGAAGGTGAAAAATATGCTAAGGACTTACTTGATAACACCCGGAATCTCTTTCCGCAATATGCACAAGAGGTTGAGGGAATGGCAATAGGTGCGGGAGTGGATTTTAAAATAATGTGGGCTTTAACAATTAAAAACGAACTTTCATCTTTTGCTAATCTGGAAGCCGGCTGTTCAACAATTTATTATAAAGAAGATGGTAAAACATGGCTGTTTCACAATGAGGATGGGGACAAAGCATATTTTAACCGCATGCTGATGCTGAAAGCAATTACTCCTTCAGGTGTGAATTTCTATTCCTTAGCTTATCCCGGAATTATAGCAGGGGTTGGTCCCTCAATCAACAGTCAGGGCATTTGCCAGACTACCAACTATATCAGTTGTATTAATCCTAAAGTTGGTATTCCGAGGTATATTATAGGCAGGGCTGTTTTGGAGTCAAAGAACATGGCTGAAGCCATTGAAACTATTACCGTCGAACCAAGAGCATATCCCTGGCATCATAATATATTGTCATTAAATAATTCGACTTTTGCTTCTATCGAAACATTACCTAATGGGAAGATAGACGTAAACTATCCCGAAAGTGGTATCTTTGTTCATACAAATCACGCTATTGGCAGAAATACCGAAAACTATTATTATCAAAATAAAGATTACATTCAGATATCATCGAAACCGAGGTTACAATCGCTTCAGAAATTAATATCCAATGCAGATTTTCCGGCAAGCAATCCTGAAAAATTCATTAGATTTTTATCATCTCACCAAGGAGAACCTTATTCCCTTTGCAGGCATCCGGTGATATTTAATAAAAAAGAAACCGTTAATGGGAGTGAAGAAAAAAAAGAAGTCAGGGGGCAAACTCTTGCTACTGCGTTTTTCGATTGCGGTACAAAGAAAATGAGGATATACAAAGGTAATCCATGCAAAGCAACCATGAAAGAAAATTACAATGAATACTCGTTTTGATTTTCGAGTTCATCTTCAAATACGAAACCTCTAACTGTTGATGTAAGCTCATTCAGAATTTCATTCTCATCTTTATTTTCTAGATGTAAAATAGTACAGTTCCCATTCTGACGGTGTACCCAATTAGAGACAATCCTAATTTCATCAACATCCTCTTTTGTAAAAACAGATAAATTCGATTGTCCGTTATAATACAAAGTATGGATTAATGTTTTTACATGTGATAAATCAGCTTTTCTCCCGACAGTACCATGATAATTCAACAAACCAGTCTTAACCATGAACATATCAATTGTCTTTTCCTGAACTGAAGCGGGCAACATAATAATAAAATTACTTTTATTCAATGAAGTTGGACTTTTCTCATCCTTAGCAAAAATCTTTCTCAAACCAATAATATCCTGCTTTATTTTCTCTGCTTTTTCAAACTCCAGATTTTCGGAATAATACTCCATCTGACTTTCAAGCTGTGCAAGAAGTCCATCAGGAACTCCTGATAGATAAATTCTTATTCTTTCAATCTCCTTCTTATATTCCTCGGAAGTTATTTGACCAGAACATGGGGACCAGCATTGCTCTAAATGATAATAAAAGCTTGGTTTCTTATCCGGTGACGGCTTTAATTTCCCGTCGCATTTTCGAATCTTAAATCTCTTATGAATATTATGAACTATTTCCTCAGCTAATGCAGTACTCCGAATCGGTCCATAATATTCCGAACCGTCAGCTTCTATTGAATTGCATGTTTGAATAGTCGGGAAATCATCAGCTAAAGACAGCTTAATAAAAGGATACGATTTGTATTTTTTATCAACCGTATTGTAATGCGGCTTATGCTTCTTGATTAATTTAGATTCGAGGAGTAAAGCTTCCAGTTCCGAATCAGTAGATTCCCATTGAATCTTATGTATTAGGCGAAACATTTGTGCAATTTTTTTTGAAGTAAAAGTATCTACATGAAAATATGACTTTACTCTTTCTTTCAGCGATTTTGCTTTCCCAATATATAGAATTTTATTTCGGCTGTCAAAGAACTCATATATTCCGGGTGAGTCGGGAAGTAATTCTAATTGGCTGCCAACTCTTTTTAATGTATCGGATGGGGCAACAAAATGCCGGATTGATTTATTTTGGAACTTGAGTAAATCTTCGATATTTGCAATACCATGCTCTGCTTCGGCTATTTCGAGTAGCTGAATTAGAAATTTTGCCGTTGCAGAAGCATCACCCATAGCCCTGTGCCTGTTATGTACAGGAATACCGAAATACTCAGCAAGAGAACCGACATTTTTCTTTTGTTTTGTTGGTATTAACCGTCTTGCAAGTTTCAAAGTACAAAGCAAGGGAGATTTTAGCTCATTTAATCCGACACGTTCAAGGGTGTTATTCACAAAACCAAAATCAAATCTTGCATTGTGCGCAGTAAATACGGCATTGTTATCGGCGAATAAACCGGATATTTCTTTCAATACACTAAAATCTTCAGGTGCATTGATTACCATATCATAGGTGATACCTGTCATTTGTGCAATGAAAGGTGGAATGGATTGATGAGGGTTTACAAGTGATTCAAATTCCGATACGATTTCACCGCTTTTGACTGTAACACATGCAATATCGGTAATCCGGTTCTTTTTGGAATCCGAACCGGTTGTTTCCACGTCAACAACAATGAATGGTATTTCCCAGATTGAGTTCATTTACCTCTATGCTACTTTTAAATCTTTACAAAATTAAGTTTTTTATTATTTGAGACGATTTTTAATTATAAACAATTTATGATAAGTTCTTAAGGAAATAAAATGGTTTATCAATAAGTATTAATTCAGAATAGTATAATAGCTTGTAAATAATAAACTTAGTTGTAACTAAGAGTTAATTCATCTTGCAACTATGTGGATAAATATATACTATTAAAAATTGTTTATTTATACAACAGCTAATTGTTGATATGATAAATCATTAATGTTAGCATAATTTTTTGCATGCTCAAGAGTCATACTAACTATGTTGCCATTTTTGTCAAGCTCGACAAGCATATTCTCATTAATATCTTTTGTCTCTTGAATTTCATTATCATTGAAATTCACAAGTAGTGTATCCGTGTCTTGAAAATATTTAATTTGCATTACAATTTCTCCTTAAATGAACGATCAAAAAAAGCGTTATGGATGGTTTCCATATCATCAAGAACAATAACCCTCAAGTATCTCACATCAGCTTCATCAATTTTTACCCATCTGCGAATTCTACCATCATTTTGAATTTCTTCGTGAATAGGATTGAAGATTGCTTTAACAATCCATTCATCTTTAATATTAACTCTGTCAGGTCTCTGCCTTGTAAATTCAAAATATTTAGTAAATTTCATTTTTTCCTTATATAAAATATAATTAATAAACGAGAAAAAGAAATTTATATTTTTATATGTTTTCTAATAAGATAAATTTTGAATGTAATCAAAAGGTTAGTCAATATTAAAACATCGTAGCTGTGAAATCTTTGGGTGAAAAAATAATAATAAAAAATCCCTAAAACCTGTCAAATTGTTTTAGGGATTAAAAATTCATGTTTTCAAATTAGAAATAGAATATCGCTCCAACACCGGAACCTCCTAATGATATCGTAGTATAAGTAGGTTTAACTTCATTGGTCTCATCTGTTTCAGAATAATACCCTAAAGAGACATACCCATAAACGTGTAAATTTTTAGCTATAGCTGCTTGACCGCCAAACATAGCTGCAAAACCCAATCCGCCTTTTCCTTTTTCCGCTCCAATTTGAGTAAGAGTATTATATTCAAGCATCCCACCAATAAAAGGAGAAACATCTCTACCTTTAGATAAAAAATACTTAAACATCGCTGTAAAGTTAATGGAAGAGCCTGCATCGGGGGCATAGTCGCTTTCATCGTCATAGCTTGTTGTGGCATATCCCAATCCAACGCCAACTTCCATATTATCGTTAAGAGCGTAAAAGCAATTAGCAGTTGGTGAACCACTGACAAAACTGGCACCAATACCAATAGAACCTGCTTCCAACTGAGCATAAGAACTCATCGAAAGCCCAATAAACATTGCTATTGCAGCAATGAAAAATTTTGTCCCTTTTTTCATATTAAAACCTCCTTATTGTGAAATAAAATATGTTAAAAAAGCAATATAAGAATTTTTATTAAAATAAAAAACAAATTTGGGTAATGAAATTTATCAAACAAACAATTTGATAAAATTTAAGACAAAAAAAACCACCCCCTTTTTTGGAGTGTGGTTTTTCCTATACAAACTAATTTATTTTAATATCAATTCCCGTTCTAAGGATATGGTTATAAATACTTGCCGGCTCATTTGGGTCGTAATCCTCACTGAAAAAAATCTTAGGTTCAATTCTGATGTCAATTTTTGCAGCAATATTCCAAAGTTTTATTCCAATTTCAAGTATATTTCCATGATTTTTTGAAGACATTTGAACGGCAATATCAATGTCACTCAATTCTGTTGCTGTACCATTAGCATATGAGCCAAAGAGTACGATTTTGTCTATATCGAATGTTTTTTTAGCTTCTCTACTGAATCTGATAACAATATCTTTAATATCTTCCGGAATAACCAATTTTAAAATTCTTATTATTTATGATAAATATAGTTGTCATACTTCATATCTTAAATTTAACAATTTATTTTAAAAAAAACCACACCCTTTTTCAGAATGTGGCTTTTTATTTTATCTTGTATCAAATACATATCACCGATTTGTCTTTACATTAAGAATCTTATAATGATCATTAAACATTACATTTTTACAAATCTCGATATTTTACTTCCTGATTGAATGAAATATAAACCAACCGGAAAACTGCTAATGTCAATTTTTCCATTGTATAAAGATTCGTAAATTATATTTCCGGTTATGGTATAAACAATAACCTTCTTCCCATTAATTCCGGATATTGAAATATAATCCATTGCAGGATTGGGTATTATATTGAATTCTACTTCCGGTATTGGATTATCTTTTACTGATATTATTTCTCTAACGTCAAATATTCCTAATGAACCATCTTTGGTGCAATATGCAAGGTAATCCTCATCAGATGACAAATTAAGAGATTTAAACGAAGAAAATTGTTTAAATTTAAAGTCATCTTTCATCCATAATTCATCACCGGTATTTACATCAAAAATCCTGAGTGATGGAGCAACCGCGTCAGCTACAAATAATATTTTATTGTTTGACGGTAAAGCTGCCGAGGCAGTTGAATTTGATGACTTACCTGATTTGGCTCTATATGAATTTATTGGGTTATAACTAGCCCCATCATAAATATATGTTCTCCAATCGCTGGCACAAATGATAATGTACTTATCATCTTTCGAAAAACCGACATAACTTATTCCACTACTAGTACTACCCTGACTCGAGTCTGAATTAATTGTCTTAATCCTAATATATTCATCTGTATTGCCATTATATTCCATGACTCCAAAAAACTTTTCTTTGGTGCCAAATATTAACTTAGTGCCATCGGAATTTATAGCCATTGTTTGAAAATCTATTCCATTTGTATCAAATTGCCTGACTTCATCAGATTCTAAATTAATATATTGAATACCTGAATTTCTACCGCAAGCTAAAATTCTTTTATTATCGTTTGATAAAATAACTGAGCTTAAACTCATTTTGGGAAGTGTATAAGTTTTCTCTATTATCATATTATTTGGATTCTCGATATCAATTAAATAAATATCTCCGTAATATCCGCAAGCAGCAATTTTCTTTCCGTCTTTTGAGAGATACATATTCATTATCGCTCCCGGGGATATGGAATAAGTGTTTTCAAGATTACCCGATAATACATCATAAACTTTTATCTTGCCGCTGTTATAAGATTGTGGATTAATGCTCCCGCTTGCATATATCTTTTGATTATCAGGAGAAAAAATGACATTTGAGCAAGAATAGAAATTTTCCCTATTAGCCGCATCTATGGTCAATACCGATTCAAGAGTATTTGTATTGTAAATATTCGTGATATGAGCATAATCACTTCCTGCCAAATAATTGTCTGAAGGTGAGTAAACCATATCAGGACCATAAATATCAATATCCGTATTTGTTATCTGATTTGTTTCGATATCCCAAATTTCCAGTTTCCCAATTGGAAAAGTTGAAGTAAAAACCTTTTTATTATCATTTGAAAAAATTGAATATGGATATCGGAAACTGCTCTTTCTTGAATTTATCAACCCCCCTGTTTCAATAGAATATAATTGGATTGCTTCATTGTGCTTTGTGGTATCATGATTAACAATCAGGAATTTGTTGTCTTTTGATATGGTAGTGCCGACAGCTGCAGTATTGTTAAACTTTCTTTTGAAAATTTCCGTTTGGGATTTTACATTCCAAACAGAAACCGTTGTATCCCAATTTACTGAGCTAATGAATTGCCCGTCATCAGAAAAATTTATCCATTTTAAATTTCCAAAATCCAAATCACCTTCTTTTACAAATTTTTGAGTGTTAAATTTTTGCAATTTCACAAAAGAACCTTCATACACATAAATTGAACTATCATCTGCAGAAAAAGCAACAGCATTAATCCCCGGGAACATAAGATTGTTTGAAGAAACATTTGTTATCAATGTTGTATTAGAATCGTCTATATTCACAACTTCCACCGATAAATTATCTACTCTTTTTGCCCCGACAACTAATTTATTATCGTTAGAAATATCCATTTCATCAAAGATGATTTTACAGGGGATTTCCTTTACCAGACTTTTTTCTTTAACATCCCACATCTGTACGGATTTGCTTTCACCCGCTCCTTCTCTTTTAAAAGTGCTGATAAACAAATATTTTCCGTCATCTGAAAATTTCAAGCACGTGGTCTCATATTCCTGACCTGGTTTTTCCCAAAGCAAAGTTGGTTCCAAAGAAAAAGCATACGAGCTTATAAACAATAAAAACCATAATGTAACACTTTTCATGACATACTCCTGTTGTTTGGTACAATTCATTTATATAATAACACAAAAAATTGCAAAATGTTACATTAATCTAAAATTATTTTTTCTTAATAATCATTTTCTGTGAATTTACAAACAAAAAGAGGTGTCCAATTATTTGGGCACCTCATAATTCTTACTTAAAACTCAAAACTAAAAATTCAACACTCAGCACTTAGCACTCAACACTTCACTGAGTGTCTTTCACTCTCTTCGGTCCTGCCGCTAAAACTTCATCCGGCACTCCGTCTGAATATTTCTTGAAATTCTCGATGTATAATGAAACAAGTGCATCATATCTATTCCAATACTCTTTTTTATTTCCCCATGCATTCGATGGTTCAAGAACATCTTCAGGGACATTCGGACAAGAAAGAGGTACTTCAAAACCGAATAACTTGTCTTTTCTATATTCCACATTATCGAGTTTTCCCTCCAATGCGGCATTAAGTAAATTACGCGTGTGGCGAATACTGATACGTTTACCAACACCAAACTTACCGCCAACCCAGCCGGTATTAACGAGCCAGCACCGTGAATTATGATGTTCCATTTTCTGCCTTAATAAATTAGCATAATAAAACGGATGATGTACCATAAATGGAGCTCCGAAACAAGCACTGAAGGCAATTTCCGGCTCGATACCCAGTCCAATTTCAGTACCTGCTATCTTAGATGTATAACCGCTAATGAAATGATATATCGCATGATTCATATCCAATCTTGCAATAGGAGGCATCACACCTTGAGCATCGCAGGTAAGGAATATCACATTGTCCGGATGCCCGTCAACTTTCAAATCTTCTACCGAATTTGGAATAAAATCCATTGGGTAAGAAGCTCTCGTATTTTCTGTCAACGATTCATCGTCAAGGTCAATTAATCTCGATTTCTTATCATAAGTTACATTTTCCAGAATTGTCCCGAACTTTCTTGTACACGCATAAATTTCCGGTTCGGCTTCTGCCGATAATCTGATTACTTTTGCATAACAGCCGTTTTCAAAATTGAAAATGCCTTCGTCGCTCCATCCATGCTCGTCATCGCCAATTAAATTTCTCGATGGGTCAGCAGATAGGGTAGTTTTACCCGTTCCGCTTAATCCAAAGAAGAGAGCGACATCACTCTTTTCCTTCCCAACATTCGCTGAACAATGCATTGCCATTACACCTTCAAGCGGTTTAAGGAAATTCATTACGGTAAACATAGTTTTCTTAATTTCACCACCATAACTTGAATTGCAAACCAAAGCAACTCGTTTTCCAAAGTGAATTACCATAGCAGTATCGCTCCTCGTTCCGTCAACCCTGGGGTCAAGCTTGAAAGATGGTGATGCTATCAATGTAAACTCAGGTACAAATTTCTTGTATTCATCCATTGTTCTGGGTCTGATAAACATGTTGCGTGCAAACAAACTCTGCCACGCCTTGTCAGTGATAATTCTTATCGGCATTGCATAATTTTTATCTGCTCCTATGTAACAATCCTGTACAAAAAGTTCTTCTCCCTGTAAAAATGCTGTCAACCTGCTATAAATTCCCATAAACTTATCTTCAGTTGTCGGACGATTGTACTCACCCCACCAGATTTTATCTTCAGTTGTATGCTCACTCACGATGTACTTATCATTTGCCGCCCTTGCTGTCCATTTTCCGGTATAAACAAGGAAAGGTCCCCCGTTAACCATGTGTCCTTCTCCACGGAATATTGCTTCTTCGTACAAAGCAGGTGCTGGAAGATTCCAAAAAACTGTGTCCAAATCTTTTAAACCATGATTTTCTAAACCGTACTCGCTTGCCAATTCCCTGGCATGCTTCATTGCCGGTGTTTCGAATTCTAAATATTTTGTCATACCCAATCCCTCACTAATTTTCTTTGTCCAATGTATAATTCATTCGGCGAATTCGGGTCTAATGCCCATTTAATACGCTTTACACCTTCAGTAATATCTTTAACTGTTCCACATGTTGATAAACGGAAATATCCTTCCATTCCAAATTCTATTCCGGGAACTACTGCAACCCTAACCTTTTCCAATATCAAATCGGCTAATTGTTTTGTATTCATCTTGTGCAGTTTAGTATAATATTTGAAATCTGCAAAACAATAAAATGTCCCATCCGGCTTAGTAACATGCACACCATCAAAACCATTCAATTCCTGCATCATCACATTTCTATTATTCTCAAGTGTTCTGCGTAAACTATCTACAGAAGATTGCACACCATTAATTGCCCCGACAGCCGCTTTCTGCAAAATAACGGAAGGCCCTGATGTCTGATGTGCCTGTATATTGGTCATTGGAACAATTAGCCGTTTCGCTGCAACTGCCCAACCAATCCTGTAACCTGTCATGGCATACTGCTTTGAAACTCCGTTAATAACTATCAGCTTTGAATTTTCCGTTAGGTCTTTTGCAAATCTGTAACAATTAATAGGTCTTTTTCCGTCAAATAACAAACGATGATAAATATCATCCATTATCAGGTAAAATCCCTTCTTTTCGCAATATTCAACGATTTGTGCAATAAATTCTTCCGAATAAAAAGCCCCGGTAGGATTATTAGGACTGTTGATAATAACTGCTTTTGTGTAAGAAGTAACGTGGTCTTCTATATCTTTCATTCTCGGATAAAAAGTACCATCTTCTGCATATACAGGGACCGGAACTGCTCCGCATAGTTTTACCATTTCAGTATAACTCACCCAGTATGGTGCAGGAAAAATTACTTCATCCTGAGGATTGAGAATTGTTTGCAAGGCAACCATGATTGCTTGTTTTGCACCTCCGGATACGATAATGTTTTCCGGTTCGACTTTTCTGTCATAAAACTCTTCTGTATATCTGATAACAGCTTGTTTCATTTCGGGCGTTCCGTCTGCAGGCGTATAGCGTGTTTCACCCGAATTCAGATTTGCTACTGCGTGAATGATTGCATCAACAGGTGCTGCGGTCTTAGGTTCACCGCCACCAAGGTGGATTATCGGCTCTCCCTTTGCTTTCAGCAGTGCTGCCTTTTCATTCAATTTCAAAGTAGCCGACTCTGCTATTGATTGTGCAATAATACTAATACTCATATTTATATTCAAACTCCAAAATTTATAAATTTAAAACATTTAATTTCATATTGTTATATCAAACTTGCAAAAATAATAAAAATATTAATTCAAAAATTAAAAATCATATATTAACAAGAATATTTTTGGGATTGTATGTAGGTCTCGAGGTTTTAGTTTTTTTTTATTGAATTAGATTACATAAATTAAGTAAATTTTTAAAAAACAAATATGGGTTTTAGTAAAGATGAGATATTTTTTAGCATTATTGCTTGTTGTTCTTATATCATGTTCGGAATCTACGGATGTCCGGGAGAACATTCCTCCGGTCAAAATTGGAGAGCAAATCTGGATGCTGAAAAATCTCGATGTCGAGCGGTTTCGGAATGGAGACATAATCCCTCAAATTAGCGACTCTCTTGAATGGATTAATACAGAATCTCCTGCATGGTGTTATTATGATAATAGTCCCGAAATAGGAAAAATTTATGGTAGGTTGTATAATAAGTTTGCAGTTGATGACCCTCGTGGTTTGGCTCCGAAAGGTTGGCATATTCCTACAGGAAGCGATTGGGCAGAATTACAGGAATATCTTGGAAATCCTGATTCTGCTGCGGGAAAACTTAAAAGCATAGGGACTATTGAAGATGGCACCGGTCTTTGGCGTTCGCCAAATACCGGAGCAACTAATGAAAGCGGTTTTACCGCTCTTCCCGGAGGATACCGCTTTCCCGACGGTTGGTTTTATGGTGAAGGAATGTATGGTTATTGGTGGGCATATACCGGAAACGATACCAACACATGGCACAGGTTTATATATTACTACGGAGCGGAAATTCACTATCTTGACTATGGGACAAATGCAGGACTTTCTGTGAGATGTATTAAAGATTAAATCAACTAAAACCGTAATGAGATGAAGGCATTTATAAACCTGTTTTACGAAAAAAGATATTCACATAAGAGTTACGCATATAAAGTAACAGCCCTTATCATATTGTTGTATTTTGCAGGTGGTATTATATCATCCGTATTACAGTTCTCATTTTTTGGGAATGAATTAAATAAAGAATACAGTATATATTCTCAATGTATTCTGCAAATTTTCATTCTCTTACTGCCGACTATTTACTTCGCAAAAAGGGCGTTGCTCCCATATAGTATTTTAATGCGAAAAAAGTCGGAAGTCAATTATCAACAAATTATTGCAGGAATAATCGGAATTATAGCTTTTCAGGCATTTGTAACAGGTTTTATGGCTTTGCAGGAAAAAATTATCCCGGATACATTTTTGACTTACTATAAGGATATAGAAGATTCAATCGAGAGTATGTATCTTTTAATTCTTGGAGGTTCGGGATATTTTGATTTGGCAAGGGCAATGATAATTGGAGCTTTAATACCTGCTATTGCAGAAGAAACACTTTTCCGTGGTTTTTTGCAATCTTCTCTGGAACAGGAATATAATCCTGCAAAAGCAATTGTCATTACTGCTCTGATTTTCTCTTTTCTGCATATAAATCCAATCGGATTAATTCCCCTGATAGGTATAGGAATATATCTTGGTTTCGTAGCTTTTGCTACAAATAACCTGATTTTACCAATGCTTATTCACTTTATTAACAATGCATTAGCAATAATTATTATTTACAGTCCAAAACTTGGTGAGATAGAAAACAAAACAGTAAAAATTCCTTATTACTTCGCATTATTCTTAATGTTGTCGGGATTGTTTATAGTATTTTTATGTTGCTTAATTATAAATAAATATTCATTTCTGTCCGATAAAAATCAAAAATAGCACGACAGTCAAAGTAGAATCTTCCTAAATATAATATTCTAATATAATGTTAATAAATATTAATTGATATTCATAAAAATAATTTGTAAATTTCTTGATTAAAAAATTAGTAAATATTTAAGGGAGGTCTCATATGAAAAATTTTTACAAATTTCTTGCATTATTTTTGTTATTATCCTTAACCCTTACCGCACAACCTGTGAAAAGAGTTATGTTCGAACAACATACGGGAACTTGGTGTGGCTGGTGTGTTGACGGCTCTCACAAATTAGAGCAATTAATTGAAGAACATCCAGGTTTAGTTATACCTGTTAAACTTCACAACGGATCTACCGATAAAATGGCATTACCCATTCAAGGGGAAATAGCCACAGGATTAGGATTAACTGGTTACCCTGCCGGATGTATTGACAGAAAACAATTCGATGGGTCTTACTTTCCGGACAGAATTGTATCAGCAGATGATTATTCACAAAATGCCTAGATGCCATTAGTTGAAGAACGTTTAGCATTAATTCCTCAAGTTGATATATTTGCAACATACAATATTGATGAAGAAACCGACAGTATAAAAATTATAGTCAACGCAACTATGTTGGAAACTGTTAGCGGTAGTCTAAAATTCAATGTTTATATACTCGAAGACAGCGTTACAGGTACCGGTGCCGGATGGGACCAAGCTAATACACTGCACGATAGAGCAGGATGGGAATTCAGCCCTTATTTTTCTTTACCCAATCCTGTTACTAATTACTACCATAGAAATGTTGTCAGGAATTTACTTGGTGGTGCCTGGGGTGTTACAGGTGAATTTACAAATCCTGCTGAAGAATCTACCGTTTATGTTCACGAATTTAATGCAAAGCTGGACCCCGCATGGAATAAAGACATGATTGAGATTGTTGCTTTCGTTACAAATGATGATACTAAGGAATGTCTTAATGTATGCTACGGAGACACTAAACCTCCTACACCTCCCGTAATGGAACTCACAACTCAAACTCCTGATGTTGGTGTATTAAATGAAGGTGATACTTTCGTAAAAGAATATTTTGTGAAAAATATCGCAGAAGTCGAACATCAGTTCCAAATTACAATGAACGTTGCTTCAAATATGCCTCAGGACTGGAATGCTGAATTACCTAATGATGAATTATCGATTGCTGCGGGAGAAACCGAATCATTTATTGTAAGACTTACTGCCGGTGCGACTATTGGTATAGGAGAAGTAAAAGTTGCAATTGCTTCAATTACTGACCCGACAGCTCCAAAAACTTCTGGTTCATTAATTGGGATATCGAGTAGCATCGAGAATTTTGAGGTTTTAAATACATCCGAAGAAGCCAACTCAGTGTTACCATTCAAAACCGGTGAAGGATATTATTTCAATATCGGCTCAAAGGAATTTTCCAAACTATATGATAAAATACCCGAAATAAATTCAGTTATCTGGAATCTTGGAGATGCAGACGCATTGGCGGCTACTGACGTTTCTGCTATTTCAGGTTTGGTTGACGATGGGGTAGATGTATTGTTGCTGGGATATAAGTTATTGTCTTCTTTAAATGCCGGTGGTTATCTCGATGATTTAGGTTTGGAATATTATGGATATAGCCAGGAAGGATATGTTGACGGTTATGATAATTATGCATGCTTTCTTAAAGGTGTCGAAAATGACCCTTTGACAGGTTCCATGTTTAATAAAATATTGTATTTGGATAGGAAATGTAAAGAAGTGCATGTATGTAAGATAACCGACCAAGAAAATGTTTTTCCCTTGCTGACATTTAAAAATGACCAAACCATTTATACAACAGGAACAAATACTGAAAATTGTTTGTGGAACGAAGCTATGTGTGGATTTAGGATTAATAAGGGGGACACTAAGATTGTTTTAATCGGGATTAATCCTTTAGGATTGATGGTAGAAACATACAGGGATGATTTAATCAATAAACCACTCGAGTGGTTTGCCGGAGCGATTGATGTTGAAGAAAATAAGATTTCAACTTCCGAAATCTCAGTTATTGTATCGCCAAATCCTGTCGGGCAATATTTACTGGCTGGCTTTTCATTGAAAGGTAAAAAACCACAATACTGTAATTTGACTCTGGTAAATACCTTAGGTCAGGAAATTGCAACTATACTTAATGAAAACATAAACCCGGGTAATCATTCAATCAAACACAATGTATCCGGATTAACAGACGGAACATATTATTTGGTACTAAAAAATGCAGAAGGAGTTCACTCAACATCTGTTGTAATTCTTAAATAAATAGATATATTGAAGATATAAAAAACTGCTTTATTTTCGATAGAGCAGTTTTCTATTATTAAATTCTTTATATTTGATTAAATTTGTAATTTAATTACAGAATATTTACATTTTATCTTAAATTTTGTGAAAATTAAAAAAGTGTAGTTGATTTTTTATTTCTTAGCTATGAAATAAACTGAGTGTTAACATAGATCGGAGTTGAAATGAAAAAGTTCATACTTATATTAATTATTTTATCTTTCAATAACATTAAAATTGATTGTCAAACAAATCATGTTCTAAATGGTAGTTTTGAAAATCCATCATATCCACCTGTGGTACTACATGATGATGTTACAGGACAGGAGGTAACCTATTGCTTAAGTAACTGGTATGATTTTTGGACACCACAGGGCGATATTTATATTTTTTTTAGAGATTCCGTCTCTTCAAATTTACCGATTGATACTCCTGCTTATCTATCAGGTTGGTACATACCTACAAAGGGAACTTCTGATTATTTTCATTTAAGCGGAACTAATGGTTTGGTACAGTGGCCAACAAATGGAGCTACTAACGCACCAGAAAATATTCAAAATCCAAAGGGTGGAGATGGATACTGTGGTATTTATTTGCGTAGAAAGTTTATACCGAATTTGCATCAAACTGATCAATTTATGATCAAAGAATATTGGTGGAATTTAGAAAATCAAAAAAACGAATATTTACAACAAAAGTTAGCCACACCTTTGCAACCTGGCAGTACATATATTGTATCCTTTTATTGTAGTAGAGCATTCGGTCCAAATTTAAACACAGGACATTATATAAAGGATTTAGGTGCTTATTTATCAACAGAACCTATAATAGATACCGAATCCGATTATCCAATAAATATTAGTATAAATGACCCACATCTTGTACTAAGTGAGTTTCCGCTTTATGACGGTGGGGGACCCACAGGTAACAATTGGATGCTCGTTGAAGGAACTTTAACAGTTACCGGCAATGAAGAATTGGATTTTATCACAATTGGAAATTTCAAAGAGATTTGGTTAGAGGACGACATTAAACATAGAACTCTTGATTCTAATGAATGGAGTGACATTAGGATTTATTATTTTATAGACAGTGTTTCAGTTGTATCAAAATATCAGCCGTCATGTGTGTGTCCCAATTATGAGATTAATATTTTCCCACCAATCAGACCGTTAGATTCTAATGAAGATGTTTGCTGTGGTGATATTTGGATTAGACCTATTGGTAGCGGTGATATATGTCAAATTGACGGGTTAAGATTCCGTGCCGGTAACGATGATTGGGTGGATACTATATATCCATCGGGAACAATTCCACTGAACGGTGATTTTATTTATGTTGGTTCGTATTGTCTCAATCAAAATGATGTTCCAATTGGCTCTCCATTTAATATTCATATTCAATCGAGAATTTATGGAGAAAATAAGTGGGCATGTGATGAAATCATTCAGGATTCGTTGAAATGCCCATGTAAATGCCCAACAAGCTCATTCGACTTATCGCTTGATTACTCAGAAACATCAGAACAATGTTGTTGGGAAATTAAGTTAAATAATAATTTATATGATTGTGACCTTAATGCACCATTTGTCGGCTTCAGTATTGACCCATATGGATTAGATCCGTCTTTGTATGGTCCTAATTCAGAATCAATTCATTTTATACCTGAACCAGGATGGGAATTAAATTTCGATGGGAATGAAATCCATTTTATTAAACAAGATGGTTTTATAAATCATACTTCAGTAGAGGTTATAGTCGGGACTATATGTATTGATAAAAACGAAATTAAACCTGTTATTTATGATTTATCATTAGTTCATAATAATGGACCTCAGCAAACTTGTGAAATAATCAATGGTGAATTGAGTTGCGGCTGTCATTGCCCTGACGATTTAAATGATTGGCTGAATATTGATGTTATAAAACCGGGAGAAGGATGTGAGCCAAATCAATGCGCAGTAACGTATGATTGGAATATACCTGATAGTAATGATTGCTTCCATTTTTATAAACAAGATGATGGTAATTACAAACCTTTTTCATGGGAAACTCCGCCAGAACTGGATATTCTTCCTTGCAGAGAAAAAGGTGAAAAATTTAAAATAAAAATTGAATTGTTCAGGTTTACCGGTGACCCTAATAGTTGTGTTATTGAAAAAGAAGATTACTGTCCCGTAGCAGATATAAGAGGTAACTGCAATCCGGATTCTTGTGAAGAAGATTGGAATGAACTTACTTTATTAGATACAATAGATGCTGGTGATTGTGTAAATTGTAAAATTTTTGTTAATTACAAATACCGACAGGCATGTGATTCGGCTTTTCAGGATTTGCAGATTACGAAAATCGAGAAAATATGTGATACCTTAGGTTGTGAGTTATCAAATGATTCATTATATAAATTGGCCGTAAAAAAAGTAGCTGCTCAAAACGATATGGATTTTGAACCAAAATGGCCAAAAGATTCTACCGCTGATTCATGCAGTAATATATGGAGAGTTTCTCAATATTCCTGCTGGTTTCATTGGATTTATTTTGATTACATTCCACCTCGAGTTACACCTAACGGTTCAATTAGTCAAGAAAAATGGATAAATGTTGATATCTATGATTCTTGCAGTGCAAGTTGTTGTGCAAGATTATTCCAGGTTTGCAGGCAAGGAGAGAAAGAAATTACAATGACAGATTTAGGACCATATTCAGAAGGTGACAGTTGCGAGGGATTATTATCTCCTAATCCATGGGCATTTACGGAAAATGACCCGGATTCATTACCTTGCTATTTTACCTGCGACTTTTTAAAAGATATCCAGGAAATTAATCAAGGAAATATTCCTGAAATAGCAACACCTGAAACAGAAGAAGAAAATGATTTTCAGCAAAAAGGTAATTCAGTATTTGGAATACTGTACGATTATTATGACAATAATATCTTAAAAATCTATGTTAAAGAAACTAATGGTTCAAACATTGATATAAAAATTTATAACTTACAAGGTGAATTGTTATTTGCTAAATCAGAAAATTTAAACAAAGGATTAAATTCTATATTTATTGATATATCAAGTTTATTATCGGGTGTGTATCTGTATAATATTTCAATAGATGGTATAAATATAAAAAATGCGAAAATTTCAATTGTAAGGTAATTCAAGATACTCATCCTCAAAAATGAGTATGGGGTATCAGATTTATAATTAATTAGAATAATTTATGAAATTAATAATAATGATATTACTTTTTTTAATTGCTCATGATATAATTTCTAGCGATTGGGTGCAAGTTAAAAGTCAAGAATATTTTGCAGTACAATCAATAAATTGTTCAGATAGTAATAATTGTTTTGCTCTTGGTAATTATGGGTCAGAACTTAAAGATTTCGGTTGGAGATTGTATAAATCTACCAACCAAGGTATTACATGGGTATTAAAATACAGTGCAAAAAATATCTACGAACAGGAAGACCCGCAAATCTTCAATGTAAATGAATGTGTTTCTCTCCATCCTGATTATTACTTTATTGCTTCAGACGATGGCGATATCATAATTAAAAGCACGGACGAGGGTTCTACATTTAGAAAGATATTAGTGAATGGCGATTCAGATTATTTAGAAGATTTGGCTATGTGGGACACACTTTATGGCTTTGCAACAAATTCAAAAAATTATTTTACTACCAAAGATGGTTGGGAAACATTTGAGAAACATCCAAAACTAAATACTGACCAGACATATTATTCACCTGTATTTTTAGATTCAAATACAGTTGTTATGACCTACCATGCCCGACTTGGTTGGAATGACGGTAAGGGTGTTGCTTTTGTAAAATATCATATAGACATGCATAAATGGGATACATTATTTTATTTTGAAAGGGATCCAAGTGCATATTTTGATCTAATAAAAAGTATATATTTTTTAGATGATACATTAGGTTTTAGTTGTGGTTATAGAAGTGATACTGCTTTGCCGGATGGCAGATATTATGATATTATATATAAGACAAAAGATGGTGGTAATAATTGGGAATTAATCCATAAAGAATATATATATCCTTATAAGGGTTTTTATAACAATATTTCTTTCTATGACGATAAAAATGGAATGGCAGTTGGTTATTTCGGAAAAATAGCCATGACAAACGACGGAGGCAATACATGGATTTATGAAGAATTACCTAATGAAATAGATAATGCGGCGAAAATGCTTGTTTGCTGGGCTGGACGCACGCCGCTTATTGGAACTTGGGGTGTAGGGATTTTCCGGTATGAAGGTGATTTCTTTAAGTTTCCACTGGATACGACAGATGTGGAAGAAAATGAGATTTCAACTTCAGAAATCTCAGTTATTGTATCGCCAAATCCTGTCGGGCAATATTTACTGGCTGGCTTTTCATTGAAAGGCAATAAACCTCAATACTGTAATTTGACTCTGGTTAATACTTTAGGTCAGGAAATCGCAACTATACTTAATGAAAACATAAACCCGGGTAATCATTCAATCAAACACAATGTATCCGGTTTAACTGACGGAACATATTATTTAGTACTTAAGAATGCAGAAGGTGTTCACTCAACACCTGTTGTAATTCTTAAATAATTAAAAAATTAATTTGACAAAAAATTGGCTGGCATATTAAAATATGCCGGCTTTTTTTTTATCTTTTCTTTCCTGCAAAAGCAGGAGTCGCTGAACCCGTCATTGCGAGGAACGCAGTGAGGAAGCAATCTCAAATTCTTAATATAGAAAATAAACAAATTAAATCAAAAATATAATCGAAATTCGTAAATTGTATTTTTTGACGATGCGATAAGGAAAATGAAATGGCTTACGAAGAAGGAAGCAACAAAGAAATATTTATTATTCATAATATTAGGTTTAAAAAGTACATTTTACGTAGCAGGATTGAAACTGAAGTAAAAAAACTTGCCGACAGAATCAACAATGACTACAAAGGACAAAAAGTACTTTTTATTGTTGTTCTCAAGGGTTCCATTTTCTTCGCTTCCGACTTATTAAGGAACATTGATTTGGACTGTGAAATTGAAACCGTTCGTGCAAGCAGTTACGGGAGCGAAATGAAAAATTCAAGGTTGAGACTCTCAATTGAAAATGTTGAGATAAGCGGAAAAAATATTATTATTATTGAAGATATTATTGATACGGGCAACACATTATCAGAATTGATGAGGAGGTTAAAGGAAGAAAATCCGAAATCACTCGAGGTAGTTACCTTCTTGTCTAAACCCGACAAAAGGGAACATGATGTTAAACTCAAATATGTCGGCATGGAAATACCGCCTGCATTTGTTATCGGCTATGGTCTTGACTATGCCGAGCAGGGGAGACATTTACCCGACATATATATTTTAGATGAAAAAAAGCAATAAAGTTAACTTAATAACGAATAATGAATAATGTAGAATGTAGAATGTAGAATGTAGAATGTAGAATGTAGGATGAATAATAATAAAATAAAAGGGGATGAATTATGAATTTTGAACAAGTAGATTATTACAATATAGATGAGCTTTTTACCAATGAAGAAAAATTGGTGAGAAGCACAGTACGTGATTTTGTTGAAACCGAGATAAATCCAATTATTCAGGAATGTTTTCTAAAAGGAATGTTTCCTTTGGATTTAGTCCCCAAGATGGCTGACATTGGATTATTTGGTATAAATATTGACCCTGAATATAGTGGTGTAGGAGCTAATCACACAGTATACGGAATTGCAATGCAGGAACTTGAAAGGGGAGATTCGGGAATAAGGTCATTCGCTTCGGTTCAAAATTCTTTGGTGATGTATCCCATAAATAAATATGGAACAAAACAGCAAAAACAAAAATGGCTGCCTAAACTGGCAAAGGGTGAATCAATAGGATGCTTTGGATTGACTGAACCGGACTTTGGTTCAAATCCGGCAGGTATGATTACCACTGCCAGAAAGATTGACGGCGGCTACTTGCTCAATGGTGCTAAGATGTGGATTACAAGCGGTTCAATAGCGGATATTGCTATTGTTTGGGCTAAGTTAGATGGGGAAGTTCATGGCTTTATAGTCGAAAAGGGAATGAAAGGTTTTAGTACTAAAGAAACGAGGGGAAAATTATCCTTGAGAGCTTCAATTACATCAGAACTGATTTTTGATGATGTCGAGATACCTGAAGGAAATATTTTAAATGTGGAAGGGCTTAAAGGACCTTTAAGCTGTCTGACTCAGGCACGCTATGGGATTGCCTGGGGTGCTGTTGGTGCGGCAATGGATTGTTATGACTCAGCTTTGAAGTATGCAAAGACAAGAATTCAGTTCAACAAACCGATAGCTTCCTTCCAGATTGTACAAAGTAAACTCGTATGGATGTTGGAAGAAATAACCAAAGCGCAGCTATTAAATTATCGTCTCGGCAGGTTAAAAGATGAAGGGAAAGCAAGAAACCAGCAAGTATCTCTTGCTAAGAGGAATAATGTTCACATGGCTTTGCAATGTGCAAGATTGTCGAGAGAGATACATGGTGCCAATGGTATTTTAGGTGAATATCCCGTTATGAGACATTCGGCTAATCTTGAATCTGTCAATACTTACGAAGGGACTTATGATATTCAGACATTGATTTTGGGTCAGGATATTACGGGAATTTCTGCGTTTATGTGATTTTTGAAAGATTTGAATAATAAGTATTAATATTGGGAGAGCATCTTAAAACAAACTTTACTTAATTGTCAAATATTATTGAATTAGTATGAAAATTTTCAAAATGATAATTACGAAAAGTTGGTTGTGCTTAATATTTATTCTTTTGTCAAATATACAGGTTATGTCAAGTGATGAAATCAGTACGACTGATAGCACAGATCATGATAAGCACCTAAATGACTATATTGGTAAAAAAGCAAAATTTTATGTTAATGCTTTTATTGGATTATCAAATCCTATCGCTGAGGCCGGTTTTGAAGTTGTTGTAGATAACTTTTTACCAAGATTCTCCTTTAGTTACGAGCTATCATACTTATTTGGTTTGGATTTCTTTGGTTTAGACAAAACAATAAATAGTTCTCAGTTTTATGGTACTGGTTTATCAAATAAATTCTCTGGAGGATATTGTATTTCACAATGGAATGCATTTGCTGAAAATAGACTATTCGGACCTAAATTGGAAAGACAATCAATAACTAGTGATGGATTAGGAAAAAATAAAAAAGTACATTCAACTCAAGTAGGGTACAATGCTTTTAAAAGACTGAACTTTAAATTTGATTTTTTAGTAACATCTGCTTTTGGTGGTTTATTGGATGAATCTGACTGCCGATGTTGGAAAAAAGGGAGTGACAAATATTATATTCCAAAGTTAAGCTACGAAACTATTGGTAAAGGTTATGACCCGCATGATATTTATGATTTAGGATTTATTATGAATACTCATATGGATAAATACGGATGGTATTTTGCATATACTAACAGATATAGAGGTTTAGAAGAATATACTTATTTACTAAGATTTCAATTTGGAGTTTTATATTATAAAAACGCAAAAATATTTGTTGAGAATGATGGTTGTTGTGAGTTTAATAGTCAGGTTTTCGGTTCGGAAAATAATCTTATTAAGAAGCCAACCAATCCTACAATATTATTGAAATTATTATTTGGTGTAACCATTTAATTATTGCTTAGTATTGTTCATTTAAGGAGTACTAAATATGAATATAAAATATTTTCAGGATACTGATACATTATTTTTGAATTTTAATGATAATGAAATTTATGAAACAAAGGATATTAATGAAAATTTACTTGTTGAACTTGATAAAAAAGGGAATATTGTCAGCATGACACTTGAGCATGCCAAAAATTATGCCAATATTAATGATTTATCCTATCAACGATTAGCTGCTGTTTAGTACTTTAATTAGTAAAAAATTCTTGTTTTTAAGAATACATCATCCCGAACACTACTTAACGATCTTATTAATTTCCAGTGAAATTTGGAGTTATATCAATAAATACCTAATTTTGTAGTTCGTATTTTTTGGATTAAGCAAATGTTTGAGAATTTACAAGAAAAATTAGAATTAGCGTTAAAGCGGTTTCGTGGACAGGCAACTATTTCGGAAGAAAATATTTCTGAAGCGATGCGTGAGATTCGCCGTGCATTACTTGAAGCGGATGTTAACCTTGAAGTTGCTAAAAAGTTTGTTGAAGAAGTTAAGACGAAAGCGGTCGGTACGGAAGTAAAAGGCAATTTACTCCCCGAGCAGCTTATCGTAAAACTTGTTCGCGATGAGCTTGTCGAAATTATGGGCAAGAACAGAAGCGACTTAATCTTTTCTCCGACTCCGCCTACAGTCATTATGGTTGCGGGTTTACAAGGTTCAGGTAAAACAACATTTTGCGCCAAATTAGCTAAGAGTTTAAGAAAGAAAGGCAGACAACCATTATTAGTTGCCGCCGACGTTTACCGTCCAGCTGCTATTGACCAGTTGCAGTCATTAGGTAAACAGGCAAATTTACCTGTATTTACTCATGATTCCATGGAACCTGTAACAATAGCAAAAGAAGCTGTTAGTTATTCCAAACGCTTTGCCCGTGATGTGGTGATTATTGATACTGCAGGCAGATTGACTATTGACGAACAAATGATGAAAGAGGTTGAGAATATAGCAAATGCTGTGAAACCTACTGAAACTCTTTTTGTCTGTGATGCAATGATTGGGCAGGATGCAGTAACAACTGCAAGAGCATTTCACGAGAAATTGAATTTAACAGGAATTGTTCTTACCAAACTCGATGGTGATACAAGAGGTGGTGCGGCTTTATCAGTACTTGAGGTTGTCGGTAAACCGATAAAGTACGTTAGTACAGGTGAAAAACTTGATGCAATTGAGCCATTTCATCCGGACAGAATTGCTTCGCGAATCCTTGGGATGGGTGATATTCTAACTCTTGTCGAAAAAGCGGAAGTACAGTTCGACACTCAGCAAGCTGAAAAACTTGAACAAAAGCTCAGGAAGAATCAGTTTACATTTGATGATTTTCTTGACCAGCTTGCTACAATTAAAAAGATGGGTTCTATCAGGGATTTGCTAGGCATGATTCCCGGTATGGACAAGCAATTAAGAAATGTAAATATTGACGAAAATGGTTTTGCTAAAATTGAAGCAATCATCAGGTCAATGACCAGAGACGAGCGGCAGAATCCTAAAATACTGAATGGTTCAAGGAGAAAAAGAATTGCTACAGGTAGCGGAACAACTATACAGGATGTTAACCGTCTGTTGAAGCAATTCGATGAAATGGGCAAAATGATGAAAAACCTCTCACGCGGAGGGAAATACAAGATGTTGCAGAATTTCAAAATGCCATCAGGAATGGGGAATTAGTGAAAAGTGGAAAGTGAAAAGTGGAAAGTGAAAAGTGGAAAGTGGAAAGTTGTCCTTCGACAAGCTCAGGATGACGGGAGAAGGGAAAAAGTTTGATGATGAATTTGTTTCATTGTGATTTATAAATAATATTTTTTAAATTTTTTAAAGGAATAATAACATGGTAAAATTACGTTTAAGACGTAAGGGAAGACGGCACTTCGCAGTCTATGATGTAGTAGCAATCGATGGCCGCAAAAGGCGCGACGGCGCATATTTGGAAAGATTGGGTTTTTACGACCCGAATACTAAACCTTCGACAATTTCAATTGACCCTGACAGAGCCATATATTGGCTGAATGTCGGAGCACAACCTACACCGATAGTAAACAACCTTTTAAAGTATGAAGGTATATTGCTTAGAAGGGCAATGGGATTTAAAGAAAAGAATCAGGTTGAAATCGAAGAAGCAGTAAAACTTCACAAAGAGAAAGCTCTCGAAAGATATCACAAAGAGAAAGCTGATAGAAAGAATAGAAAAGAAGCTAAGTTGAAAGCAGAGGAAGATACTAAAAAGTCAGAAGCTGAAGCTGCAGAAAAAGCGAAACAAGCTGAAGCCGCAGAAAAAGCGAAACAAGCTGAAGCTGAAACTGCTCCTCCTGCCGAGGCATAGATGTAGTTAGAAAATAAATTTGTATAAAAGCTGTTCTGTGACGTGAACAGCTTTTTTTTACTATAATGTTATTCTTAGACTCTATTTTCTTTCATTTAATGGAATTGAAAAATTTGTTATGTCTTAAAAAATTGCTATATTGTCGAAAAATAAATTAGTAAATGATAGATATTCAGAAACATATTGATTATTGGGTAAAAACTGCAGAATCAGATATTGAAATTGCAGATATATTAATTTCCAAAAATAAAATAAAACATGGATTGTTTTTTTGTCATTTAATCCTTGAAAAAATCCTGAAGGCTCATTTTATTAAAAATACAGGTGCAGTTGCACCTAAAATACATGATTTAATTTATTTGGTAAACAAATCCAATTTGTCTTTATCCAATGAATCTGTTAATTTCTTGATTGAAATTCAAAGGTATCAATTGGAAGGTAGATATCCCGACTATGAAGTTTCTATACCACTCACATCAGAAAGCTAAGAAATATTATTGAAAACAAAAGAACTTATGTTATGGTTGAAGAATCAGTTATAAATATAGTTAAAAAATATATACTTGAATTACAAGAAAAAGGATTGTATTTCAAAAAAGTAATTTTATACGGAAGCCATGCAAAAGGAACAGCAAAAACTGATAGTGATATTGATATAATGCTTGTTTCTAAACTGTTTGATGATGATAAAAAGAAATATTATCCAATAGTTTGGCTGTCTAAAATAAGGACTGAAAACCGCATTGAGCCATATTTGATTAGTGAAAAAGCTTTTAATACCGCCTTCTCTCCATTGATAGATGCGGCAAAGTATGAAGGTTATGAAATTGTAATAAATTAATGATATTAGAATGCTTTTTACTTATCTTCATATCTTTCGGGATACCTTGTAAATCCAGCCAATCGCATACAAATTAAATCCTGAAGATTGTGTACTTTGCTCAAAGGTCCGGTAAAATTATTGAACATAACCGAGAAGATAATTGTTTCGTCATCTCTTGACTTGATATAGCCGCATATAGTTGAAACATTATTCATCGTTCCTGTTTTTGCACGCACTCTTTTTTCAGCGGCGGTTTTAGTTAGCCGCCTTTTCATGGTTCCGTTTTCTGACGGTGCTGCTAAGGATAACCAAAATAAATTTCGATGTTCGGATTTATAAATATTATTTAAAATAGTTATTAATAAATTAGGTGTTAGCATATTTAACCTGGACAGACCGGAACCATCAGCGATGAAAATCTTATCGGTAGATTGTCCAATTCTTCCCAAATATTTCTTTACCTGTTCAATTCCATTTTCTGTGGAGCCAAATCCGGTTATTTCTCTTGCTATAGTTTTTAATAACATTTCAGCAGCAAGATTATGACTTTCCCTGTTTATAATTTTGATAATTTCGGATAATTTTGGAGAAAAATAAATAAAATCTTTTTCCAAAAAAGTATAATCAGGTAAATACTCCAAATCATCTATATCTGCAACAATCCCCTTTTGTGAAATACTGTTTTTTTCTAAATAATCTTTAAAGAGATATAGAAAATACAATGTAGGATTGTCGATTGTAACTGATAATTTGTAAGTTGACAGTGATGTTGAATCGTAAGATATATTCCCATAAATCTGAATATTGTTCGAGCACGCTTCTTTGATAGCATAAATATTTGTAGCTTTTTCGGATTCCGATGTAACAACATTGTTGGTAACATGAACATAACTTATATTTGGGAATAACAACACTGTTGTCGGTTTTCCGGCACTATTGCCGCTTTCAATAGTAATGTCAATTTTGTTGTCAAGAATCGAAAGAGCATTGATTTGTGCAGAGTATGTATAAATAATATCATCAATTTGCCAGCCGGGTGCATAGAAAGCGTCATCAAAAAAATTATCATCACCGATAATATCTCCTTTAATGGATTTTATACCGAGGGAGTCAAGAATTTTCATAAAATAGTTAAAAATCTGAAAAGGATTGCCGGTAAAATAGTCAGACAAAGATGGGTCGCCATAACCACGAATATAAATATCACCAATAAATTCCCCGTTCTTTTCTAAATCTCCATCAAGGTACATTCTTGTTTGGAATTTGTAATCGGCACCAAGGTATCTGAGAGCAGTAGCAGTTGTTAAAATTTTTTGATTTGATGCCGGTATGAAATTTTTATCTTCATTTTTTTCATATAAAATTTCGTTTGTCTCAGGTGAAATAACGGAAACACCTATAAAAGAATTCTCAAAATTTTTATTATTAACCAATGATTCCAAATCATTTTGCAACTCCTTGATTGGAGATACGGCTTTTAATGTATCTTTTTTTGGTAACTTAAAAAGCACTTGTGAATTTACTGAAGGAGAAATATTTAATATTAGGGTACAAATCAAAAGCAGACGGCAGACGGAATACGGCAGTGCTTCGACAAGCTCATGATGACAAGTCTTATGTTGACATTGCATTGTGAATCCTTTTTTTGGTTAAAAGCTGATTATTCATCTGAATATTTACTTTATAAATTAATGTATAATTTTTTCTGTAAAATTAACATTAATATTTTAAATTTATTATTATTAATACATATTCTACTTACTAAACGAACACTGCACACTGGGAGTGAATGAATCTTCCCAAATTATCTGACTAATATAAGACCCAGAAGTTACTTTCCCATCTTCGTCAAAACTTTCATGCGACATTGTAACTCCAGACAGATGACTTGATACGGAACTACCTTCAACTCTATAAGTATAGTAATTGTATTGGCTTGTAAAAGGTAAGCTTGAAGCAGAAAAAGACTCTTTCCGTTCCTGCATTTTTTTACCTTTTAACCATACTATACGGGTCATATTTCCGGAACAGGACACAACTGTTTTACCGTCACTTGATAATGAACCACTTATAGAACCTGTTGTCGTTGTTGAATCCCAAAATATATCGCCACCAGTTGAAGAATTAAATGGTGCATTAAATGAAGTACCATTCCAATTGACCTTATCAGAAATAAAAATTAGTAGTTCACTTTGGTTTTCTTTCTTGAGGTCATTTGTTATTTCAACCCAAATGTAGCACTTAAAATCCATCCTTGTCATCATCTGTACTTTTCCAAGAATACTTTCCTGAATAATAAACTCAATAGAGTTACTTGTTTTATTATTCGATTTAAGATTAAGCTGGTATGTACCGTTTGCAAGGTCAGGCACCTCGCATTCGATTTCAGTTGGAGTCCATGAGTTTATAAGACACAGTTCATTTCCAATAGAAACTTTTCCCCAACTGCCAAAGTCTTTCCCGAAAATTGTAATTTTATCTCCTTTTTGCCCTGAACTTGGTGATACAGAAGAAATAACAGGAGTTCCGGGTTCAGGTTTTTTATACTGAACGTTGAACCATTTAAAATCTATAAACAGATCTCTTTCGTATCCGTCTCTATCAACTACGCCAGTTTTCCACCCATAGATTGCCATTCCTAGAGTATTATTACCCTCTTTCAAAATCAATCTTAAAACTCCATTGGGTAAATGGTCTTTTGCTATTGAATTATCTGCCAACACATTACCGTTAACGTCATAAACCTGAAGCATAACATTTGAGGTAGAGTCATAACCCATTGCAGAAGCAGGGCAATTGGCATTAAGATAAAGAGTGTCTGAGCAGGACACAAAACCATCTTTCAAAGTATTAGAAGTCTTATTGATTTGTATTTGGTATTGTGGAAACGTATTTGGGTTAACATTACCAATAGTGCCATTTTCAAATTCTTTCCAGCGTTTGCCAATTTTATCCCAATTGATTAACGCACTCTTTGCACGATAGGAAATATAGGGGTATGGCTTTGATGTGTCTTTCGCATTTAATTTTGCGATATAAGGATTAAATCCGTTATCGGTGAAAGTTATTATTTTTTCTTCTCCCGGATAGTTTGGGTCGGCAATATATAATTCACCTTTATTAAAATTAATTCCATAAGCAATAAGTGCATGACCTGCGTACTTTGTTTTACCGTTCGTGTATTTGCCATCCTCTCTCCGAACCGCTACGTATTGAGGTTCTTTAGTTAGAACAAAAGAGTAAGCAAACGAAAGTATCTTTAGATCATCAATATCCTGATTCAAATCAATATTGCTTATCCATTTTTTTAACAACCAAGAATCCCAGTCCATATCTTCTTGAATTACAGATGCAAATTTATAACCTTTAGCATTATCAAAGTTTACATTATTTAGTAAGTCGTAATGACCAAATAAACTAGGGCTTCCATACAATTTCTTCTCATAAAAATACCACATTGCTGTTATTGACTGACCTGCACAATGTCCTCCCGGAGCAACATATGAACCATCGTTCACAAATTCCCAGTCATCAACACCGGGTTTGAACTTTGTAGAAACAAGTCCTGTGCTTTCCAATAATGCAATATCAATTGCAGTTACAATAATGTTTGCTGTATTTAGTTCGAATTGTATTTTTGGAACGAGTTTACCCAAAGCACTTTGTTCACTTTGGGAACCGTTAAAGTGAGATGTAACCACAGAAATTGAATTTGAATTAAGTTCATAAATCGGTAATCCTTCTAATTTACCGGTTTTTTCATCATACATGAAAGCCATTGCAAATTGACCTTCTATGAGGTTAATTGGGATAGTCAACTTCATTACTGAATCAGTAAATCCTCCGGTCGTACTTATGTGTATCATTGGAGTAATTGGATTAAAATAAGTACCAAACTTGTGGTTTTTAATCTCAGAAAATTTGAATGTAAAATTTGTTGTTGTTGGAAAAGAATTTTCAGGAACTTCCAATTTCATTCCGTCTAATTTTGTTCCCGTGCTTTTAATTTCTAAAATTGTTGATTGAGGCCCAACCGTGAACTCTCCAAGTTCAGTTTGTTTGCCTGTTTCAAATTTTGAATTATTATTAATTGAAATAGGATTTCCTGAATCACATCCCAAAATTAATATTAAAATTACCAATAAGGAATTTATTCGTTTTAAGGATTTAATATTCATATCAGTTCTCCTTCTTTTTTTAAAAACACTAAAATAAACAAATATTTGCTAAAATTGAAGCAAAATTCCTTTTTCATCCGATTATATTGATACCGAATTTGAGTGTTTCTTTTAGGGCTATTATTTAATTGGAAAACCGAGTTAAATTAATTATTCATCCAACTTAAAAGTTGTGAGACATGTTCTGCTGTCCTTATTTGTAATAATGGTTTCACTTGAACTTAATGAACCATAAATGATGTTAATATTAATTGTCCGGTTGCGAGGAAGCCAAAGTTCGATAAATCCATTATCCATAGCTGTGTATTTATCATTTATAATTATATTTTCATTTGCTCCTGTTGCAATGACTTGAAGAACTTTATTTGAAAGTTCAGCTTTGCAAGTAGATATGTAATGAGTTGAACAACTATGAGTAAAATTGACATACGGAGCAATAGCAATATACATTTCATTGTCAGGTAAATTCTTGTGAACTTCCCTACCGTCAGGAAATTCAACAACTAATTCCTCAGTGGTTACATAGCTCTTGATTTTTGGCAGTGAAACTCTCCATTCATTGGCTTTGGAAATTGCTTCTTTAATACCCATGTTGTTTAAAGTATTAATTTCAACAATATAATTTATATCAGTTGTCGTATTGCAGGCGAAAAGAATTGTTGCCAACAATAGATATTTTAATTTTGATTTCATATAACTTTGTCCTACAAATTATTTATAATTGATACTATATAACTCTACAGCAATATAAATAAAATTTTAACAAAGAAAAACTATTATTTTTGTTAAGGTAATAATATTTTTCTGGAAGACTAAGAATCATTTGTGAAAAAAGTTTAACTATAATCTAAATGTGTTTATTTTTATCTATATATTTTCTTTACGTAACCAAACAAATCGTTCAAAAATGAATTTTCAAAATATTTTTCATCTTAACACAATCTTAACAATTTCTTAATATTATATTAACACTACTTGGATAATTTTGCTTAATATGTTGATATAAATTTTTGAAATAATACAATTGGAGTAAAAAATGGGGAAAATTTGGACAATAAGGATGACTGCAAGAATAATAGCTTTTACCATTATTATGTTTTTCGCAATAAAAGCGTATGCTTCTGAAAGCAAAACAGGTGATTTATCAATTGGTTCATTATCGTATTTATCCTACCAAACGGAAATCACGGATGCTGACGGTCTTCAGGGTGGTGCTTTTAAAATAAACAGGTCATACTTAACAGTTAAAAAATCGCTTTATAAAAATTTGGGTTTCAGAATGACTTTGGATGCAACTCAGGATGAAACAGGCGATATGAAAGTCCGTTTAAAATATGTTTATGCTAACTATCTATTCGATGATTTGGCATTCGTAACTAAACCTAATATAGAATTTGGGCAGGTACATACCCCTTGGCTCGATTATGAAGAACATGTTAACTACTATAGAATGCAGGGTACGATGTTTATGGAAAGGTCGGAATTGTTCAATTCTTCGGATTTTGGTATCACTGCCGCAGGATATTTAGGAGGAGAGTTGGACGACAATTATAAAAAGACAGTCAACAGTAAATATGCAGGAAGATACGGTAGCTTCGCTTTTGGAGTTTATAACGGAGGTGGATATCATGCTAAGGAACTTACCCAAAATAAAACATTTGAAGCCAGATTGACTTTAAGGCCATTGCCGGATATTATTCCGGGTTTTCAAGTTTCTTATTTTGGTGTTTTTGGAAAGGGAAACACTACTTATGGAACAGATACTATTCCTAATTGGAATTTAAATGCAGCATTGCTTTCTTATGAACATCAGTATTTTACTCTAACGGGTCAATTCGTGATGGGAGAAGGCAACCAGAAAGGAAAATTTGTTGATGATAATTTTAACGGAACAAATGTATCCGGTTATTCAGTATTTGCAGAAGGCAAAATTGATGAAAACTGGCGAGTAATTGCACGTTATGATGATTTCGATAAGGATATTGATATTGACAATAACAAAGAAAGCAGAATCATCGCAGGTGTCGGTTACGACTTCGGGCATGAAAACATACTGATACTTGATTTCGACAAAACTATGTACGAAGATGAAACCATTTTAGATAAGAACATGATTAAACTGACCATGCAAATAAATTTTTAACAATTATTATTAAATAGATTCCTGCTGTCGCAGGAATGACAAACAAAAGAGGAGAATTTCACTATGAAAACAACATTATTATCAATATTGACTTTTATTTTTATTACAAGTCAGGTTGTATCGTTAAAGGCGGTCGAACTTATAGGTGCGGGAGCTACATTTCCTTATCCATTATATTCAAAAATGTTTGACACTTATTATCAATTAAATAAAGTAAAGGTTAACTATCAGTCTATTGGTTCCGGTGGCGGGATTAAGCAGTTACTTAGTAAAACAGTTAATTTTGGAGCATCGGATGCCGTTATGGAAGATGCGGAAAAAGCAAAGGCACCGGTTGCAATTCATCATATTCCTACATGTCTTGGAGCTGATGTTATTACTTATAATTTACCGGGAAATCCAAAATTAAAATTGACACCTGAAGTTATTGCCGGTATTTTCCTTGGTAAAATAACCAATTGGAATGATTCAAAGATTAAAAAATTAAATCCAAAAGCAAAATTGCCAAAACAAGGTATTGTTGTAATTCATCGTTCGGACGGAAGCGGGACCACTTACATTTTTAGTGATTACCTGTGTAAAGTATCATCTGAATGGGAGAAAAAAGTCGGACGCGGCAAATCATTGAACTGGCCTGTTGGATTGGGTGGAAAAGGTAACGAGGGAGTATCAGGTTTAATTAAGCAGACTCCGGGTTCGATTGGATATACTGAGTTGATTTACGCTACGGGAAATAAAATGCCTGTTGCAAGCATTAAAAATTCTTCCGGCAATTTTATTTATCCTTCAATTAAATCAGTAAGTGAATCTGCCAATATTAATTTACCCGACGATACTGAAGTTTCAATAACGAATACTTCTGCCTATAACGGGTATCCTATCAGCAGTTTTACATGGCTTTTGGTTTATGATGAATTGAATGTTGTAAACCTTAAAGAAGAAGAAGCAAAAGCTATGATGAAACTTCTTTGGTGGATGATTCATGACGGTCAGAAATTGGTTGAACCGTTGCAATATGCACCTCTTAGCCCGGCGGCTGTTAAAAAAGCTGAGAATCTTTTAAAATCGGTAAAATTCAAAGGGAAAAATATTTTATAATCCCCAAATATTCATTAAATATTCATTAGAAAAGTAAAATATTGTGAGAAACATGACTGAAACAGTCATTGGGAGGAGTGAAACGACAAAGTAATCTTTAGTAATTTTTAGATTGCTTCGTCACTCCGTTCCTCGCAATGACAATAGTTGATGTTTTGGGATAATAATATTATAACTTTTTAGGTAGTAAATGAATAATTAAGTATAATATTATTAAAGCGAATGACCGTTACTACTGGTATTTAAATAATGAAAAAAATTTTTAAAAATATAAAATTAAATGGTGATACATTTTTCAGATGGCTTATTAACTCATCTGTAATCGTGTTAGCTTTGCTTATTGTGGGGATTTTTGTTTCCTTGCTGGTTTATTCTTATCCCACAATTGCTGAGTTTGGGTTTAAGTTTATAAGCGGTAAAACCTGGGACCCTGTTGCAAGTGAATTTGGAGCTTATCCATTTTTAATTGGCACTTTATTAACTTCATTCATAGCTTTAATAGTATCATTCCCGATTTCTATTACTATCTCAATTTTGTTGAGTGAATATTTACAATCCGGACTAATATATAATTATTTTAAATCTTCAGTGGAGCTTTTAGCCGGAATTCCATCAATAATATATGGTTTTTGGGGATTATTTATTTTTGTACCTCTTATGAGAGAGGCACAAATCTTTTTTGAAGTACCGCCTTATGGTGTTGGAATTTTGACATCTTCGTTTATTTTATCAATAATGATAATACCTTACTCTGCATCTATTGCCAATGAAGTAATTTCAATGACTCCGTCAGATATAAAGGAGGCGGCGTATTCACTTGGGGCAACTCATTTTGAAGTAATCCGCAAAGTCGTGATACCATATTCGAGTTCCGGTATTGTTGCAGGTATTTTACTATCCCTTGGCAGGGCATTAGGGGAGACTATGGCTGTAACAATGGTTATAGGAAATTCGCATATTCTTCCGGATAATATTTTCTCTCCCGGAAACACAATGGCAAGTGTTATTGCAAATGAATTTACAGAAGCTACAAGTGATATTTATCTTTCTGCTTTGATTGAAATTGGATTGTTGCTCATGGTTGTAACTGCTTTGATAAACGTGATAGGTAAGTATATTATAAAGAAATTTTCGGTAAGTGTGGCATAATTGCAAATCAATAATGAAAACTAAAATCGAAGATATATCTCAAAGCAAATATAAAATGAAAAGTTTGTCTTATCGCTTATTCAAAGACAGATTATTTAAAATTTTAGTTATTACCATCTCCACACTTGCGACAATTCCATTGATTTTCATTTTATACTATATTACAAAGATGGGTTTTTCTTCAATTAGCTGGGAATTTTTTATAAATCTGCCGAAACCTCCAGGTGAAGTTGGCGGGGGGATTTCAAATGCTTTAGTTGGTACTTTAATATTAATACTTTTGTCATCCATAATTTCGATACCTCCTGCTATTGGTTTGGGAATTTATATGTCAGAAAACAGTACAAAAAAAATTAGTAAATGGATAGGAAGCGGTGTTGAAATTTTGCAGGGAATACCTTCGATTGTTATTGGTATAATCGCTTATGTTTGGGTAGTAAGACCTACAGGAGGTTTTAGTGCCATATCCGGTGCTGTTGCATTGGCAATGATGATGATACCATTTGTAGCTAAGTCAACTGAAGAAACACTGAAGATGATTCCGTTATCTTTAAAGGAATCTTCAATGGCTTTGGGTGTACCGTATTATAAGACTATTTTGAAAGTTGTTTTACCTGCAGGACTAAGTGGAATTATTACAGGTATTTTGATTGCGGTGGCAAGGGTAGCAGGAGAGACTGCTCCTTTGTTGTTTACTGCTTTCGGTAATCATTTTATGACAGTGGATGTTACAGGACCAATGAACTCCCTGCCCTTATTGATATTTAATTATGCCGGCAGTCCTTACGAGGAATGGCATACATTAGCTTGGGGAGCATCATTTGTATTAGTGTTTATGGTTTTATTGTTAAATATTATTTCTAAATTTATAGCAAAAAGATGGAAAGTAAAGTTTTAAAAATTAACGATTTTAATGCTTATTATGATGAATCTCATGTTCTGAAAGATATTAATATGAGTATTCTGAAGAATAATGTTACAGCTATTATGGGACCTTCAGGTTGCGGAAAAACTACATTGATAAGGGCTATTAACAGAATGCACGATTTTACCCCCAGTGCAAGAGTGGAAGGAACAATTTTGCTTAATGATGAAGATATTTATGAAATGGAACCTATTATTGTAAGAAGAAAAATCGGAATGGTTTTCCAGAGACCTAATCCATTTCCTACGATGAGCATCTTTGATAATGTTATTGCAGGGTATAAGTTAAACGGATTTAAGTTAAGCAAAGACGAGAAAAATTTTATTGTTGAGGATTCTTTAAGAAAAGCTGCGATGTGGGACGAGGTAAAGGACAATCTCCATAAAAAGGGTTCATTTCTTTCCGGAGGCCAGCAACAAAGACTATGCATAGCACGAGCTTTGGCTATGAAACCGGAAATACTCCTTCTCGATGAGCCGACTTCTGCTTTGGACCCGAAAGCAACTGCTCATATCGAAGAATTAATTTCCGAATTAAAAAATTATGTAACGATGATAATGGTTACTCACAATATTGCCCAGGCGGCAAGAATTTCAAATTATACGGTTTTTTTGTATCTTGGGGAATTGGTGGAATACGATAAGACAAATAAAATGATGACAACGCCAAAGGATAAGAGAACTGAAGAGTATTTGACGGGGAAGTTTGGATAATAAGAAGTTATGAGTTATGAATTTTAAATTGAGAATTATAAATTAATAATACTTCTTGTGAGTAGAAAATTTGTTAAAAAAGCATGTAAAAAAGGACGTGTAAAAAAATATTAAATAGGTGTGAATATGATTGAAGAACAAATAAATAAATTGAAAGGCAGAATTGTCAGCTTCACTTATCATGTTGAAAATATGCTTAAGAAAAGCATTCAGGGATTAATTGAACTTGATAAAAAGATATTAACGGATGTTATCGAAATAGAGGAAAAGGAAGCGAATAAACTTGATAACAGTATTGAAAAACAATGTATTGCGGCAATAGCTCAGTTTTCTCCCAAAGCGATGAATTTGAGAACTCTTCTTATGATTATGAAGATGAATAAAGATATTGAACGGATGGCAGACCATTGTGCTAATATATCTTATAATGGCAGAGATATAATAAAACGGGACAGCCATAAGCAGAAATTCTTTCAGATGATTGAGCAAATGGCTGATGAGGTAAAGGTTATGCTGAAACACAGTATAGAATCTTTTGTTGAAGAGGATATTGAATTAGCTAAAAGTGTCCGTAAAAGAGATGAAAAGGTTAATAAGTATCAGTCTGATTTGACTAAATACTTCATACAAAAAATGAAAAAGAAATCTGATATGGTTGAATGTTCTTTGTTTTTTATTAATATAGTTAATAATCTTGAAAGAATCGCGGACCTGTCAACCAATATAGCGGAAGATGTGGTTTTTGCCTTTGAGGGTAAGGTTATTAAGCATTGATAGTCGTCAGTCGATAGTCGTCAGTCGATAGTGAACAGTGAATAGTGAATGTTGTACTAAAAATAGATGTGAGATTATGAATAAAATATTTAATAAAATTTTTGGGATTTACCTGGCAGTTATAATACCGTTGACAGGTATTATTTTATTATTGATTTTCAACATCGTTCATGAGCATTATTTAATAACTATCACAAGAGATTTAAAACGGCTGAACTATTCAATTCAGGACCAGGTAAGACCATATGTTCTCGAAGCCAACTCTCAGGAACTTCAGCAAAAAATTATTAATATAAATAAAAAAATAAAAGCACGAATTACAATTATTGATTTAAAAGGAGTTGTACTCGCAGACTCTGATGAGAATCCTAAAAAAATGGAGAACCATGCAGGAAGAATTGAAATTGCAAAAGCGATGTCCGGTAAAATGGGCAGTTCGCTGAGACATAGTGTTACAGTTAAAAAGGATATGCTTTATGTAGCTCTTCCATTGAAACATGCCGATAATATTATAGCTGTGGTTAGGGTTAGTCTTTATGTTGACCGTATTGATACATTATATAGTGAGTTAAGAAATAAAATTTTACTGATTACAATAATCGTAATTTTTATATCAATCGTTGTTTTGTTTTTCTTTTCAAAAAATATTACCGATCCTATTAAAGAATTAGCGGCAGCTTCTTCCAGGTTTGCTATGGGTGATTTTAACGCCAAAGTTTTTATCAATAATAATGATGAATTGAAAGAACTGGCTGATAGTTTCAATTTAATGACTGATAAAATTAAAGAGCTTTTTGGAAATCAATCTATGTATCAAGAGGAGCTTCAGAGAATACTGGGTTCAATGCAGGAAGGTTTGGTACTCCTCGACAAAGATAATAAAATAGTAATGCATAACAAGAGTTTCCGTAAAACTGTAAATTCAGACGATATTAATTACAGGTTCTACTGGGAAGTTTTGAGAGATTCAGAAGTTCAGAAGCTGGTTGACCGGGTTAGAAAAAAAAGGTCAAGAAAGACAACTGAAATAGAACTAAATAATATATCTTACATGTGTAGTGCTAATTATATACAAACTAAAGACGAAATCGTATTAGTCCTTTTTGATATTTCCGAAAGAAAACAATTGGAGGATATGAAGCGGGATTTTATTGTTAATGCTTCACACGAATTGAGAACTCCTTTGACAGCTATTCATGGTTTTGTTGAAACTTTAGAGGAAGAAACAAAAGGCAGTTACAGCAAGTATCTCGATGTTATCAAACGCCATACTACAAGATTGATTGCTATAGTGGAGGATATGCTGACAGTTTCTAAGCTGGAGGATGATAGACTAAAAACACAGATTTCCGATATTGATTTTAAGAAATTGATTGAAGATATTTTGACAATTTTTTATGATAGAATTAAAGAAAAAAAATTAAAGATTTCATATAATATTTCTAAGGAAACGAAAACATTTAAAGGTGATTTCTTTAAAATTGAACAGTTGTTTATTAATTTGATTGATAATGCCATTAAATATACTCAATCAGGTGAAATAAAAATTAGAATTGATGATGAAGAAGATAAAGTATTGATTCAGGTTTCCGATACCGGTATCGGTATTGAAGCACAGGATTTGGAAAGGATATTTGAGAGATTTTATACGGTTGATAAATCCCGCTCGAAAAAGAGCAGCGGTACAGGTTTAGGTCTTTCGATTGTCAAACATATTGTAAATCTACATAAAGGCAGTATCGATGTTTCAAGTTCTGATAAAAAAGGGACAACTTTTTCGATAAGGTTGCCAAGGGAAAGCTAAGTGGATAGAAAAGGATTCAATCCAATTATTATTTTGATATGTTTAAATTTATTGATAAATTGTTTAATTGGAAATAAAATTCTTAATAGATATTGAGAAAAATAATAATTTTAATTGGTTTGTTATTTTCATTACCTTATACCTGCCCTGCGCAGGATTTGGATTATGATTTACTTGAAAATATCCTTGAAAAAATTTCAGATGAAACCGGTTCTTCTCCTGAATTTGATGCTATTGAACAATTAATCGAATATCCAATTTATCTAAAACAAACTTCAATTCAGGAGTTTTTACAAATTCCCGGTTTTACTACTTCTGAAGCAAAAGCTATTTTAGAAATAACCGGGCTTGATACAATTACAAATTATCAACAATTGTTTATAATTATTAAATTAAGTGATGAGCAGAAATACCTGCTACAAATCTGTACTTCTTTGGAAAAACCGTTATACCTCGCTGAGAAAAATAAATTTTATTGGAGAACAAGAGTCAAGGATTATTTAATTGAGCCACGCGGCTTTACACAAAATAAATTTAAAGGTGATGCACTTGATTTGTATAATCGTTTTACAGGATATTGCGATGGTTTTTCATTAGGAATTTTGACGGATAAGGACGCAGGTGAGTTATATCTTGCTGATAATTATTCGGGATATTTTTCCGGTGAATTGTCAGGTTTTAAGTTTCTTGTCGGTGACTATTATATCGAAACCGGTATGGGAAATATCCTGTGGAAGCCCTTTGCTGTAGGTAAGGGTGCAGAGGTGATTTATCCATCGCTTCAAAGAGGAAGCGGCATAAGAGAGTACCGCTCATCAATTGATTACCGAAATTTTCGTGGCTTTGCATTAGAAAAAAGTTTGATTGTATTTGGTAATAACATTAATGTATTGGTGTGGTACTCCAATGTAAACAGGACAGGGACAATTGAAGATAGCGGTAGGGCTATTGAAGCGGTTTACAGAGCCGGATATTACAGAACTGAAAGTGAAATATCTAAAAAAAATGCTTTTAATGAAGTTTTGCTTGGGAGTAATTTGGAGTGGAAAAACGATTTTCTTAGTGCCGGTTTTACAGCGATGCACTTGAGATATGATAAACCGATTTTATCCGAATCCAAATATGCTTTTTATGGAAAAGAGGGTAATATGCTTTCCGTATATTCTTTTTTTAATTATTCTAATTTTTCGATTGGTGCTGAATTAAGCAGTGATGCAAATGGAAATGCAGGTATTAAAACAGGTTCTCAAATTGAATTTGGTGATTTTGAATTGGCAATGAATTTTCGTAGTTTCACACCTGATTTCCGTTCCCAATATGGGTACAGCTTCGGGGAAAGTACAGCACCAAATAATGAATATGGACTTTACACAGGTTTAAGATACAAAGGAATTGAAGATTTTATATTTTCAACTTATGCTGATTTTTATGCTTCATACGAAAGAACGTACTATGTTCCTGAACCAATTCATGGAGATGACTTGTTTTTTCAAACTGATTGGAAGATGAGCGATGATGTAAGCACCATGCTTCGCTTTAGTGCAGAAAATAAAACTGATGCCATAAATATTTCCGATAGTTTTAAAGAAGTTTATCAGAAAGCTATCTACAGATTACGTGTTGAACTAAACGCTCAATTACTGAAGTCCTTATCCGTTCGCTTCAGAACCGAAGCTGATTATGTAAGCTTCAAAAATATTATTGAAAACGAAAGAGGTATTGCAGGTTTTTTGGAGTTAAAATGGTTGCCCTTTGAATTTATGCAAACAGGATGCAGGTTCTCGGCATTTTCGACAAACAGCTTTGAATCGGTAGTATATCAATATGAAATGGCAGTACCCGGATATATGACATCAGTTCCTTTGTACGGAGATGGCTATAGGGCTTTAACTTTTATAAAAATCTCACCCGTACCAAATATTGATATATGGTTAAGATATTCCATAACGAAGAAGAATAATGTGTCAAGTATAGGAAGTGGCTATCTTGAAATATTTGGAAAAAAGGATGAGAGAATAATCATTCAGTTAGATTGCAGGTTGTGATTTATCCCGCATTTTTTTTACGAGCCCATTTAAGTATAAGGCAGGGTCAATAAGTGATTCGGGTCTTCTTTCTCCGAAAAAATTACCTGCCTGGTAGGGTTGGACGATAGTAACAGGAGCTTTGTAAAGTTCCAGGTGCAGCATTGAAATCTGGTCTTTTTCTGCCATTTCCTGGATATAATATGGGTCCTGGTAGGAAACTGCTTCCTTGTTTATTACCTTCCCTACTGTACCAATAATATGACCTGCATCAACAAAATCACCTGTATGAACAAAAATTTCAGCTAATTCAGCATATTTTACAAGTACTTTCTGATTTGTTTTAAGGATTACATAATATGTTTTGTCCCAGTAAGAATTTTTCTCAGGTGTTGTAAACAAACCTTTATCAATGATATATCCACCTTCCGTTGCAACAACTTCAGAACCTTCGGGTGCTAATATATCAACACCACAATGAAATCTATCGCCCCTGTCCTCCCAAAAGGAACCCGGCTCTCCATTGCGAGGTATTGTTTTTTTAAAACTATTTGGTACAGGCCAAACCTTCATTTATCTTTATTATTTAATAAAATCTGAATATTAAAACATTATATCTATATATTAACACAATAAAACTGAATTTGTTTCATTAATATTAAAAATAACTTTTACATTAATCAAAATTACTCAAGAACAATGATTTTTTCAGTAGTTTTATAATCCCTCGAAAAGTAGTATTTGTAACTAAAAGGTTGTCCTAATTACTACTACAAAAAATCATCTAAATTTGTAAAATTTATAAACCTCCTGAATAAATTTTTTACCTATTGGATTAGACAATTGATTAGCGGTGTCCATACGTTCGGGATGCCACTGAACAGCAAGTAAAAAAGGATTATTTTTTTTGTCTTTCCATTCATAAGCTTCAATTAATCCATCCCGGGCATAAGCTGAGGCAACAAACACTTCCGCTAAGCGATTTACTCCCTGATGGTGGTTTGAATTAACTTCTCCGTAACTAATGCCGCATAATTCCGATAATAATGTGTTTCCAACTACCATAACCTTATGAAAGCAATTTTTTGGGTCTTCACATCTATGCGTAACCAGAGAATCAAAATCAGAAGGAATATCAACAATCAAAGAACCACCATAAGCAACATTCAATATTTGTTCACCTCTGCAAATAGCCAACATGGGCAAATTTAGCTCCCTTGCCAGCTTAATGATTTCAAATTCCAGAGAATCACGTTTCAAATCAATTTCGCATCTTGCGGTGTCGTATCCCTTTCCGTATTTTTCAGGATGAACATCCGGACCACCGGTAAGTACAATGCCGGAACAATCTCTTAAAATTTTTAGTGCTTCATCCCTGTCAATATGATACAAATCAATATATTCTATATCCGAATTGAGTTCCATTAGCCATTTTTCGTAATTTTCATAATGTTCCGAACCTTTACCTTTCGATAAGGCGACTTTGATATCCGGTTTAAAACATGAAGTCAATAGGCAACTTAATAAAATACCAATTGTTAAGAAAATAAGAGTTATTTTCTTTTCATTATTATTTTTTATCATGATTCTTCCTTATTTTACCTTTTAATATCTCTTTCAGTTCATTTTCTCCTTCTACAATTTTTATAAATATCGGGAATACCAATAAATAAATATTATTTGAAGCAAAAATATTGCCAAATTCCTTCAATTTAACTGCATCCTTTTCTGTTGTTGCCAAACAATTGATATTTGCTTTTCTACATTTGTTTAAAATATACTCAATATCTGAATTTTTATAGTAATGATGGTCATCATATACAATTTTCTCTACCAGTTTGTACCCCATTGCTTCAAGCATAATCCTGAAATTTTTTGGTTTGGCAATTCCACACACAGTAATGATATTTTTAATATTGGAAGATAAGATGGGTGAATCTTTTAATTTATTGTCGGAAATCAAATACTGCTCTCCATGAACAACTTTTAAGTTAAGTAGCAATTTATTTTCTATAAATTTCTCAATTTGATGATTATTTATGTCAATATTCCCAATTAAACCGATTATATCAGCTCTTTGGATTGATTCAAGCGGCTCTCGTAACCTACCTTTTGGAATAAGATAAGGATTGGAAACAGTATCCGAATCCATTAATAATATATCCAAATCCCGAAATAATTGCCTGTGTTGATATCCATCGTCAACAATAATGCAATCAATATCAAACATGCTTTCTGTTCTTAAAGCACCTATATATTTCATATCATGAGCCAGTACCGGAACATTTAGCGATTCTGCAAGTAATAGCATTTCATCACCACCGGTTTTTGCATCAGTCAATATTGAATTTCCGTCACATACGATAACCTCTCCTTTACTTTTTCTTTTATACCCTCTACCGACAATTGCAGGATGAAAACCTAACTCTTTTATCATTTTAGTCAGTGTAAGAACAAAAGGTGTTTTACCGGAACCACCTATTGACAAGTTTCCAACACTAATAACCGGAGAAACACATTTGTGGATTTTTGCTTTTCCGCTGTCGAAATTCTTATTTCTTCTATCAACTGCGATTTTGAATATTTTTGATAATATTTTTTTCATGGTGAATTAAATAATATTAAGAGTTTAAAATATTCGAACATTGTCGGATTATCTCATCAATCTTATCTCTTCCTGCATTTTGAGAAATGCTGCTTATTTCAGTTATATTCAACGAAATTTTAGAAAATGGTAGTGGCAAAGAGAACTTATCCCAACTTTTTTTAAATCTAAATTTACTGCTCATTTTAACATTACAAAGATATAATTTTGTGCCACTTCTTTGAGCCGCAACAACAGCCCCGGGTTTAAATTCATGGTAAGGTCCGCGTGGTCCGTCAGGTGTAATTAAAACAAGATTATTCGACGCTTTTTCAACTATTTCAGTTAATGCTTCTTTGCTTCCTTTGGAAGAAGAACCTCTTATTAAAGAGTAATTCCATTTAGATAATAAACCGGACAAAATCTCACCGTCCCTGCTTTGGCTAATGACAGCAACAGGATTCACGTCCGAAAAATATTTCCAAACCGCTAACATATCTCCATGCCAAAAAGCAAGAATTCCCGGTGATCCAGGATTTGTTCCGGTAATTTGAAACCTCCAAGTCTTGCTGATTATTTTCAACAAATTTAAAGCTATTCCATATTTAATACTAAGTTTCATTTTTTGCTAAGAAAATCAACAATTATTTCTGCTGCCTTTTTTGAAGCACCTGTTTCTCCCAACATGAACCTAATTTTTTTAAATTGTTCTTGTACCTCGGTATATCTTTCCTGATTAAGGAGTAATGAATTCAATTCAATATAAATATTATTAAAGTCAATATCACTTTGTATGTACTCGCTTATTAGCCTTTTTTTCAAAAGAATATTAACGAGGGAAATATATTCTAAATTAATTAATCTTTTTCCTAAAAAATACGAAACCGGTGAGGTTTTATAAATCATTATAAATGGCATTCCGCAGAGAGCCGCTTCAAGATTGGATGTACCTGTCTTGACGAGTCCGGCTTTGGCTTTCATCATTAATTCAATGGAATCATTTTGTAAGTCCCAATCAGGATGCCGGGACAAGAAAGACTTGTATAAATCATATCCAACACTTTTGGAACCTGCGATAACAATTTTGTAGTCAGGATTGTTTTTTGAAAATTCTTCTGCAATTTTTTCCATAACAGGGAGATGCTGTGATATTTCTTGTTCCCTGCTACCGGGGAGCAATGCAATAATATTTTCACGGGCTTTGTAGTTAGGAAAGCTACCTTCAAAAACCGGATTATCCAGCAAAGGATGTCCGGTAAAAACCGTTTTTATACCATAACCGGAAAAAAATTCTTGCTCGAATGGAAACACGGTTAATAACAAATCAGTATTGGTGGCAATTTTCTTTGCCCTGTTTTTTCCCCATGCCCAAAGTTGTGGAGCAATATAGTAAATTACAGGTATTTTATTTTCTTTTGCAATTCGTGATAACCTGATATTAAATCCGGGATAATCCACAGGAATAAATGCATCTATGATTTCATTTTTTAATAAATTTGAACATTGCTCTAAAACTTTTTTAAAATATCCATATTTTTTGGCAACTTCCCAAAAACCGACCACAGACATTTCTTCTATAGCTGCAATGGATTTCAAGCCGGCTTTTGTCATTTCCCTGCCTCCAATACCGATGAATTCCGTATCCGGTGATATATTGTAAATAGCTTGCATCAATCTTGATGCATGCATATCACCCGAAGGGTCACCGGCAACTATGAAAAACTTTTTCATCAATTTTATTTTATAAAATAATATAACTAACAAAAATAAGTATTTTAAATATAATTCTCAGAATGTTTCATTAAATTTAAAAGGTTTGATAAAAAAATTTTCAAAAAATAAATCAATTTGTTAATTTTACATAAAATATAAGATTGTTCAAATTATGGGAGTTTGAAATGTCTGAAAAAAGAATTAGTGACCTTTGGCTTAAAGAGGACTGGTGGGCTATTTGGCTCGCATTAGGTATAATTATTGTAGGTATGTTGTTCTTCTTCTCCGGAAGCACTATTGAACCTATTGCCGTAAAACCTCCCAAATGGGATTCTTTCAACATTCTTATCAGCCACATATCTGAAAATTGGTATTGGTACATAGCACAGTTTGCTATGTGGCTTATCATTTTTTCCATTAGCGTTAGAATTATGGGTTTTAAGGTAGTAGAATATATACCCGGATTCTTAATTGTATTTTTATTATCAGTTTTAATTTTATTTTTCTCATCATGGAGATATGCAAAGGACTACAACTTGGAAGCTCCGCTTGTTGCATTGTTGGTCGGATTATTTGCGGGTAACTTTATTAAACTTCCCAAATGGCTGGATACCTCATTAAGAACAGAATATTATATTAAGACAGGAATAATTTTACTTGGTGCTACCTTGCCTTTCACATTGATAATCAAAGCAGGACCAATTGCATTTCTTCAGGCAACCATTGTTTCAGTTTCTACTTTCATGACAATTTACTGGATTGGAACGAGATATTTTAAATTGGAAAATAAATTTTGCTCCGTTATGGGAGCAGGCGGTTCCGTCTGTGGTGTTTCCGCCTCGATAGCTGTTGGTGGTGCTGTAAATGCAAAGAAAGAAGCTATATCAATAAGCATTTCTTTGGTTACTATTTGGGCAATTATTATGATTTTCTTTTTACCTATAATTTCAAAAATCATGGGATTGGATGCAGGTGTTGCAGGAGCATGGATTGGTAATTCCGAATTTGCCGATGCCGCAGGATTTGCCGCCGCCCAAGCAATAGGAGATGAAAAAGCGATTAGGGCTTTCACTTTGATGAAAGTCATCGGCAGGGATATTTGGATAGGAATTTGGTCATTTATTTTAGCAATAATTGCTGTAGTTAAGTGGGAGAAAAAAGAAGCTTCTGCCAGTAAGGTTTCAGCCATGGAAATTTGGTGGCGTTTCCCAAAATTCGTTCTTGGCTTTTTTGTTGCTTCTATAGGTATTACTTTGATTTCAGCAAGCTATTTAAACAATGATACATTCAATACCGTATTGGAACCTAACCTGATAGAACCAATTAAAACTCTTAGAACATGGACATTTATTTTTACATTTCTTTGTATTGGTATGACTACAAGATTTAAGGAACTCACTAAATTTGGCTGGAAACCATTGGCGGCATTTACTGCCGGTGTAATTATAAATGTAATTTTGGGTTATGTGTTATCGAACCATGTATTTGTACATTACTGGACCGAAACGATAAAGTAAACATGATAACTTTCCAAAAGTTTTAAAATTTCTGATTGATGTTTGAAGATTTCAAATTTTATTCACTTCATCAAAATAAAAGGTTTTGTATGATAGTTGCTATTAACTTTTAACACTAATAAATAATATCCTGATGCAAAATTTTCGACATTTAACATTTCCTGATTTTCACCGGATAAATAAAATTTATTTGTTATCTCGATTACTACATTTCCAAAAATATCCATAACCGAAATTTCCATATTTGAATTTTGAGGTAAAAAGAAATCAATCTTAGCATTAGTTTCAATGATATTCGGTGTAATAGTAATATTGAAATTTGGGGGTTGATTATTTTTTTGAATATCCGAAGTTGTAATTGAGAATTCACAACCTCTCTCATCCCATTCTGACCGACCAAATTGGTTTTCTGCAGAAACCAACCATTCGTAGTGACCATTTCCAAGATAACTTGTTGTATAAGAAGTATCAGTAATTGTTGAGTCTGAAATAACCAGAATGGCATCAAAATTTCCAATTTTATAAACCTTTAACCAATAATTAGTAATATCTTTATTTTGATTATTCCAAAATAACTTTACATTAATTATTCCCGATGAATCAATTATTTCAGATGAAACGCATTTCACAATATCAGGCATTTTAATACTTTTGTAAATGTTTTCTGCAGATTCTCTAACATAAATGCAATCATCATTTTCGGAAATATTTTGAAGGATTGTAATAAATTCACTCCATCTTGGTTGAACCTCTGCTTTCAACTTATTGAACGTAAATACATCATCCCAACTTAATGACGGAGTATCTTTTGTAAAAAGTTGCATGATAACCTCAATAGAATGTCTTCGGACCCACCAATTTTGTGATATTGTAACAGAGTCTATTATGTCATCTGCAGAATGAAATACACTCACAGCATATCCTTCTGGAAAATTCCAAAGATAAATTTCTGGAAACAAATTTAAATCAAATGTATCTTTTTTAACAATGTTCGATTTGTAACCATCGTTTGAAGAATCTACAATGATATAACTTATAATATTACTATAATCTAAACTGGGAGCAAAAATGAGCTTGTTGCTACCACAATATGGTAAATAGTAAATATCTGGATGTGCGTCTATCGGAATTAAATGGTCTGGCTCAGCATAAACAACATCGGGATGAGTTTCGTATAATTGAGCAAGATTTTCAATGTTTAAAGTATCATCAAACTCGATTAATAATGAACCATAGAAATCTGTAACATTTACTATATCAAACTGGTTATTTATGGAATCTAATAATTTATCCCCGGTAATGTAATCTCCATTTAGTAATTTATACTAAATTGATAACAAGAGTAGTAAAATAAATAAATTTTCCTTATATTTGTAAAAGAACATTTTATCAAATAATAAGGAGAATTACAATGCGTACCTTAAAAGTTGTAGACATTCATTCAATAGATGAATTACGG
>JAZDIP010000105.1:0-10354 GCA_043804925.1 bacterium
GTTTTAACATAATTATACCATACAAATATTGCAAGAATTTTATACAAAATTACGAAAACCTTGCAATTTTATCAAGTATAATTTATCCACAACTTATTACCATTGCTGATACTTACGGACTTTTTCACCGTTAACTAATTAAAAAGCAACGACAGGTATCCCTGCCGCTGCTTAATATATCTTTCAGATTTTAAAATCTGAATCATCTTTATCTTACAATAATCATTTCCCTGGTTTTACCAACTTTGTATTCAGTACCCTCAAGTGTTAATTCATAATAATATACACCTGCAGGTAAGAGTTTTCCGGTGTTGTCCCTGCTGTCCCAATTGAGGGAATACAAACCGGGTTCAATATAATCCCGGCTAGCAAAGGTCTTTACTTCATCACCAAGAACATTATAAATTTTTAATGTTACATGTGATGAATATTTCAATGAGTAGTTTATTGTTGTTGTATTCATCAATGGATTAGGATAATTTTGGAACAATTCAAAGCTGCCTTGCATTATCTCGTTAATTCCTGTTCCACCGACAATTATATAGTTCTCTTTAACTTCGGTATCTTCATTAGTACCATCCGATATATATAATGATACTGTATATGTTCCTGATTCTTCATAAACATAAACCGGATTTTGCTCTGTGCTTGTAGCACTTGAAGGACCAAAGTTCCAAAGCCATTCCGTTGGAGTTCCTGTTGATTGGTCAGTAAATTGGACAGCTAAGGGCTCAGGACCTGTAGTAGGTACTGCAGTAAAATCGGCTGTAAATACTTCACCTTCAATTACAATATATCCTTCCTTAATCAAAGTATCTCTACGGTCACCATTATCAACAATCAAAGAAACATCATAAGTTCCCGGATTTCTGTAAAGATGAACCTCGTCTTTTTCAACACTGGTAGTTCCATCGCCGAAATCCCAATACCATGCAGTTGGTGCAGGGTCCCCGAGAGATTCATTTGTAAATGTAACCGACAGAGGTGCGGAACCTGTTGTCGGACTTGCAGAAAATGCAGCAACGACTGCTTGTCTTGCATTAATCATCTGGGAAACCTGTTTCTTGTTCTGTAATTCACCCCGGTAAACAGTAAGACTTACATTATACAAGCCCGGAACCGTATATACATGAATGACATTTTGTGTTGTTGCATCGGGAGTTCCATCTCCAAAAGTCCAAAGCCATGCAGTTGGGTCACCTGTTGATAAATCTGTAAATGTTACAGAAAGAGGTGTATAACCATCCGTTACATTTGCCTCGAAATTGGACATTAAATCACCGATAGCAGTTATATAATTCGGTTTTGTAACTTTTGCCGAATAAACAGTATCCACAGGTTTAACAGGATCTATATCATAATTGTAATAATATATCACACCCGTTAATGATACATCAAAAGTACCCGGGTCAATATACTCATGCTGTGGATTTTCTTCGGTACCGGTTTTTCCGTCACCAAAATCCCAAATCCAATCGAATACGGCATCAGTTGTCGTAGTGCTGGTGATTGACAAAGGTAATTCCATCTCGGATAAATTATCGAATGAAGCTTTGAACGGAACATCACCTTCGGTTGAATCGGCTTTAAAATCTACATCATTAATAACAACATAGAAGAATTTTTTCTCTTCGACTCGATGAATTCCGTTATATACTTCCAAACTCACTGTATAAGTACCCGATGAGTTGAATGTATGAACCGGATTTTTTTGAGAGCTATAGTTACCGTCATCAAAATCCCATGTGTATCGTGTAATAGTAGTATTTTCAGCAACTGACAAATCAGTAAACGTTACAGTATGAGGAGCGAAACCAACAGGACATGTAGATGTAAATTCCGGTTTCAGATAATAAACATTAAGTTCACTACTTGAAGTATCCATCTTTAGATAATAATCCCAAACCTGTCCGACAAGATTATAATTTCCTATGTCGTCCATTGTCGGAATCCAATATAGTGTTGCGGAATCACCGGCTCTTGTAAATGTTGCACTTGGTATATCATGGAAAACATCATCATCAGTATCCCAAAGGTAAAAATCATAGAACAAAGAATCAACCTTACCGGCAGTTAGATCATAATCAGTACCGCGCATTGAAGCATTGAGTGAATTATTTTGGAATACATTCAGGTTGTATCCTGCTCCAAATTCTTTAGATAGTTGTGGTACTTGATTAACATTGTTCACATAAATGGGAATTTTCCAAGTCCACGGGTCAAATCCATCGGACGGCTCTGTACTTGAGACCTCTAATTCAAGGTACTGAAGACCATTATCATCGTCAGTAGGTGCCCCTTGAAATGTATAAGTAGCTGAGGTTCCGTCACCGGCTCTGGTTGTTTCATTGAATGAAGCCCATGAAGGCAGAGAAATAACATTTAGTTGAGGGTCCCCGGTCAACCATTCGATATCGCCCGGATATTTTCCTTCCCAAGTTACCAATCTTTTAATTATTTCCGTACTTTGGTCAACAAACCAAGGTGATTTCCCCGTAGTATCCAAAGGTTCGGCTGAAACCCAATCATGAGGATTATTATTGTCATCCAAACCTTGAGAATTCTCATCATTACCAAAAGCTAATTCAAATTGTTTGATAACATTTAATCCATCGGAAATATAAGAAACATTTACCAAATAATCGGCATATCTTGTTTGCAATGGCAACATACAATCCCATCCGGTTACACAGATATTAAACCATGTTGTATTTCCAATTTTAGTAGGACTTCCGGTTACAGTTGGTTCACTTTCAAGAGCTAAACCTCTTAATCCTTCAAAATCAACATTAATATTGGTAACAGGTAATACCCCGGAATCTTTTACACCAATACGGAAACACTTTGCTTCGTCGCATTTCACGTAAACTATTTGCGGTTGTATCAACTGCACACTGCTTGCAGGTTTAGGATTTGGAGATGGAGGTAATGGAAATGGTCCTCCCGGTGGAGGTATAGCAGCTGTTCCTCTTACTCTTTGACCTCTCGAATTCCCGATACCAAACCACCAATCTTCAGTTTCTCCGTCAGTCCAACCACCTGATTTTCCCAGTCCGTTCCATGGTGAATCAACAGGTTCGGTTGTAACAGTAACTCTAATCCATGCAGGTAATAATACCAAATCACTTCCAAAATCAAAGGGACCAAAATCGAATCCTAAAGTAGAATCTGCAGGTACTTGCACTACTTTATTACGTACTACCCAATTCAAGTCAGGATTATCATTGAAATCCAGGTCGTTATCTACATCAATCGCAACATTTATATATATGTCGGTTGAAGGATTATGTGATGCACTCGTAGAAATTGGAATAGTAATATTAGCAGGAGCAGGTATACCAATTAATAGTATAGAAACCCTTGGCAAACCATCATCAACATCCTGATTCACTACTAAAGCATCATTCTCGAGAGTAGTAGTGTTTGTACCACTTGTTCCCATTCCTCCCAACCAAAAAGTACTCATATTGCCGGATGTATGTTTGGGTCCCATACTTGCATTGAGTGTAGGAAAATTAGCCGTACCACCCCACCACATTGTACCGTCAGGAGCATCACCAAAATCACCCTGACTTAACATAATATATGGCATGAGTAGGAAAATTAGTAAAGAACATATTCTTTTCATAGGAATCCCCGTAAAAAGTGAAACAAAATTAAATTTTTATTAAATAGAAAAAATAATTATCAAATCAAGTAACATTACAATTTTAAATATATTATCAATAATAAAATTTAACCTGAAATAAAATTTAAGGAAAATCTTTGATAATTACAAATTATTCGGTAATATTTATTATGTATAAATAATTAGAACAAATGAACATTACCTAAAGAACATGTTATGATATAGTTTATGACCATAAGTTGAAAAAGCTTGGAAGTATCCGGTAAACCATTGATTTATCGAAATATTAGATAAATCTGATTGCATTATATCTTCAAATTTCTCGATTCCACCGGTTCTTATTATATGGAACTCTTTCATAAGGTTTTTCTCTTTTATATGTTCAACTGCGGAAGAACATAAATTTAAAGATTTGTGCTTGAGGATTTTTCCGCTCAATCCTCCATTGAAATGACTTACGAAGTATTGAAAGTTTTTTACATCGAACCTGTCAATATTTTCAATATGATGTTGATATTCCGTTGAAGTATTGCCAAAGTTCACACCGTCGAAACCAAAATCAATCATTTTGTCTAACAATATAGGAACCTTTTCAAGCAGGGAATCATTTGGAAATTTAATTATAACAGGAAGGTTTCTCTTTCTTTTTGATAAAAACCTTTCCGATATTTGTTCCATTCTCGGCCATAAATACTTTTCACCATCATCAATATTATTATCATGAGAAACGTTTGGACAACTTTCGTTAAGTTCAATGAAATCAACGTTGGCTTTCTCAAATATCATCATTCCTTCAATTATTTCTTTTATAGCAATATCAAAATTTTTATCGGGACTTAAACTTAAACTGATACCTACGGGACATCCTTTTATTTTTTCAATTTTAGAAAGTCGTTTTGCCAAAATTTCAAATCCTTCATTTGGCAATCCCATCCAATTGCTTGCCGATGATGAGGAGTGATAAGGTAAAAAAGGATGTACAATTCCATTTTTGATATTCCCTTTCCTTGGATGATAAGTTGCCGTACCAGCCAAATAAGCACCGGCTCCCTGTGCTGCTACAGTATAATAACCTTCAGCTTTTTTAAACATACCGGCTGAATTGAATAATGGTATTTGAAAATCAATATCCCAAAGCTTTCTACTAAATTCGGGTGACGGAACAAATTTTGTTTTTGGGATTTCATTTGAGATTAAATTCAAAAATAATTTTCTCCCGTATGAATAAACAAATGTGGAAAACCAAGGATTCATCATAAGAATAAAAGGTCTTAGTTGATTATCAATTTTTGCTATAAATTCCGATATTGTCATTATTCCTCATATCCCGTTTTATTCTCGAACTAGTCCTAATATTAAATTCCAAATTCCTAATTCTATTTAAAGCTCTTTTCTCAAACGTGCCACAGGTATTTTTAACTGTTCCCTATACTTGGCAACAGTTCTTCGGGCTATCTGATACCCTTTCTTCTGTAATTCTTTTCCGATTTTATCATCACTAAAAGGTTTGTTCTTTGACTCTGATGCAATAATGTCTTTAATAATTTGCTTAATAACGGTAGTAGAAATTTCTTCCCCATCCTCATTTGGTAAAGATTCACTAAAGAAATATTTCAGTTCGAAGGTCCCAAATTCGGTTTGCACATATTTGCCGTTAACAATTCTACAGACAGTTGAAATATCCAAACCAGATTCATTGGAGATATCTTTGTAAATTAAAGGTTTTAACGATGTCGGTCCATAGTAGAAAAAATCTTTTTGCCTGTAAGTAATAGCCGTCATTATTTTTAGCATTGTATTCTTTCTTTGCCGTATTGCCTGAATTAAAAACTTTGCATCTTCATATTTATTTCTAATCCATTCACGCGTTTCTTTGTTGAAGACTTTCAGACGAGCTTCCTTTTTAAGTTTTTCATACGCTTGGTTCAATCGAAGAACAGGAATCCGGCTGTCATTAACATTAATCATAAGTTCGTTTGTTTCTTCACTCCTAAAAACAGTGAAATCAGGAATAACAGTATTCAAAACTGCTTCTGTTTCTACACCTCCGGGTTTTGGATTCAACCTTTTTATAACCTCAATTGCTTCTTTCAACTTGTCATCGGCAACAGATAACTGGCGCTTGATAACATGATAATGCTTCATGGCAAAGGCATCATAGGATTTTTCCAAAATATCCAATGCAAGTTTTTGAGCGGGACTTTTCTTAGGTATGGCTTTGCATTGTGAAATAAGACATTCCTGCAAATTTCTCGACGAGAAACCCGGCGGGTCAAGAGATTGTATTAATTTTAAAACTTTTTCCGCCTGTTCAATATCAACTGTTTGTATCAACTTAAGTTCATCGTTACCTGTTTTCCGATGTCCGTTATCCGAAACACCAATATTATCAGTTTCGTCATCTATTCCTAATTCTTCAATATCTAATTCATCATCATCCATTCTCCATTTTCCATTATCAATGATTTCCAATGCTTCCTTGGAAACGGCATACTTTCGGGCTGGATTTTCAATTTTGTTGTTCTCTTCAATCAGCTTTTGCTCTTTGTCATATTTAGTTTTTATCTGATAATTCAATTCTGCAATATTATCGTTGGTTTCCCTTACGATTTCTGCTAAATCCCTGCGGAAATAGCCGTCGTTATCAACGTTACCAATAATTTGTTCGCCTAAATAAATTTCTTCGTTTGTTAAATTAGTCATTCGAAGCTGCTGGAGAATTTCTTCGCTTATTGTAACTACATTTTTAATTTGAAAGAACTCACTGTCATCGTCTTCGTCACTATAAGACTTTGTTTGTGAGCCCAAAGAATCACCATCATTCCAAAGCATTTTATAAAATTCAAAGGGGTCTTTCTGTGCTTCCAATTCAGCTTTTACAGAGTATTCACTTTCATATTCAACTGTTGTTGCATGTTCTGAAAAATCTTCCAATCTTGTGAAATCGCTGTCGTAACCTTCTTCGTAATCGAGCGGAACATCGGTTTCTATCTCTTCCAGCATAGGATTTTGTTCTAACTCCCTAATGACCTGTTGTTCCATTTGAATAAGAGGCAATTGCAACAGCTTCAGATACTGAATCTGCTGAGGAGTCAGTGTTTGTGTTAGTGCCGTTCTTAAGTCAAGAGATAATTTCATATCCTAATCAATACCCTGTTCTTATTTATCATTTTCAAAATTCCTGCTTTTAAATTTAATGTAATTTACAAAATTTTTATACCATGATTCACCAAATTTTCTTATCAATGCTTCTTTTAGTGACTCGGCCAAATGAATATTTTCCTTTTTTCCTTTTTGAATTGCCGGTAAACATTCTGAAATTTCTGAAAAATAAAGCATGCCATTGTTCCAGTATGCTACCCTGATAGGAAATAAATGACAGGACAATGGTTTCCTGAAATTGGTTTCTCCTGACAGAAACGCCTTTTCGAGCGAGCAAAAGGCAATCTTGCCTTCATAATATACGAAAACGCAATCCTTGTTTTCAATGCACACTGTTGAGTAATTACCGGGACCTCCCTCGATAAAACCATACTTACTTATATATTTTTTTGATTTTTCCGATAAATATTTTTCTGCAACCGGCTTACAATCAGTAATTATTTTCACTTCATCGTCAAGCACAGGAGCCCCGTTCTCACCATAAAAAGTACAACAAGCACCCTTACATTTTTTCAAATCACAGCAAAATTTCTTTGTTAAAATCTCATCTTCAACCAAAACTTCATCTATTATAGTCATCTAATTTATTCATTTTTTAAAAAAAATACTTGTTTTTGAACCTGCAAAATACTATTTTTCAGTTTTAGTTAAAAATTTTACTGAAACTCAATGAATTATATGAAAGAAATTTTATCAAAAATGAAGAATTTGAAAATGAAAACATTTGCCATTAAATCGGAAAAGAAAGCTTGTTTATTAATAACTTTAATAATGTTAGTAATTGCTACTAGCCATTTATACACCGATGAACAAAATAAAGTAAATAATGCTTTTAAAAAACTTATGCTGTCTGCACATCCATTACCGGATAAAAACGCTAACAAAAAACAAGCACCTTATCTATTGGCTGAATATTCAGGTATACCTTTGTTTTTAAATGCAAACATGATTGATACCGAAACCGAAGAATACAGGATGCAAAACGAATCCTCAATAGCCGTTAATCCAATGAATCCAAGACAGCTTATTGGCTCTGCAGTTGACTATAGAGCTGAATCTTCTACATGGGTATACTTTTCCGAAGATGCAGGAAAAACCTGGGTGAACTACAATCTTGGCAAACATGACTCGACATGGCGTTGTTCCAATGACCCATCGGTAGCTTATGATGCAGATGGATATGCTTACCTTGTCTATGGAGGTTTTGGAATAATTGACGATACTTCACATGGAGAAAATTTTGGTGAAAACGGAGTATTTATTTCTATAAGTACAGATGGAGGTAAAACTTGGGATTCAACTAACAGACACATTCCCGTAATTATTCACAAAGGACAAATGACAATGGATTCCTTATTTGAAGACAAATACTATATATCCGTTGATAACTCATCTTCTTCTCCTTACCATAATCAATTATACATCCCTTGGAAAAGGGTTACACCAAGGGATTCTGCTACTCAAATTGTTATATCGAAATCCACCGACAAAGGACGTTCATGGAGTATGCCGCTCGAAGTCAGTCCAAGAAAAACAGGTACTTCACAAGATACGACTTACGGTCAAAGTTTCCCTCTCGTTGCAACGGGACCAAACGGAGAAGTATATTTAGTATGGAATGACGGTATTGTTCATGGAGTCGGTTTTGCTAAATCATCTGACGGAGGTCAATCATTTTCAGAACCAAGACTAATTCAAAATTATAGTATTTTTGGTCTGACAAGAGACCTTGCAACAAATAACGACCCTGAACCAATTTGGAGACATGCTCTAAAAGAAGTCGTTCGTGCAGAAGCTTACCCTGTAATCGTTGTTGATACTAATTCATCGAGAAAAGGCACAATTTATTTAACATGGGCGGCAGATAGCGTTCCAAATATATATTTTTCAAAATCAACAGATGAGGGTGAGTCTTGGAGTACTCCTAAAATAATTCACTCGGAAACAAAAAATGACCAGTTCTGGCAATGGATGGCTGTTGACCCTATGAACGGAGACCTTGCCGTAATGTATTTGGACAGTAGAGATGATGAAAATAACCTGATGGTCGAATCTTATGTCAGCTTTTCGACAGATGCAGGAGAAACATGGACTGACAGGAAAGTTTCCGACTTCAACAGCGATATACGAAGGAATCCGTTTTCAAATCACTTTGCCGGTGATTACAGCGGTATGGCATTTTATTATGGAAAAATTTATCCTTCATGGGTTGATATGAGAAATGCACTGAAAAACATTTTTGACAGCGATGTTTATACTTCACTGATTAACGTTCAAGCTCCGGCTCCTGTAGAGAATTTCAAAGCGATTACAATTCCTGAAGAACCAAATAAACTTAAGATTACATGGGAAGCTCCCACACAGCGTGCTTTCGGACAAGAACTATCTCAAGAGGATTTTCATTTTGTCATCCTGAGTTCGTCGAAGGATAGTTCAATCGAATTGATTTCAACTCAGACTGAATTTATGGACGAAGGTTTAACTCAATATCAAAAATATTATTACGAAATTTCAGTTGTTTCCGGAACCGATACAAGTATTGTCCGCTATGACTCTGCTTATGCCGGTGGTGCCAAGGAATTGGATATTGCTGAAATTTTGTCTGCAACTGGAAATACAAATAATGAAATCAGCCTTAAAATACAATTACCGCAATACCGGGCAGATAAGACAACACAATTAATTAATTTATCCTATATTGGATTATTCAATTCAAAAGACCAGTTATTGCAGGAGTTTCAGGTATCTCCAACTGATGCAGGCAAGACCTTGGATTTTGCTTATATTCCTGAAGAACCCGGTTATTATAATCTTTACGTAAAAGCTTATGACAGTAGCGTGCCTTCAAATGAAAGTGCAAAAAGCAACGAAGTTGAACTATTTTTCGGAGCTATAGGTAATGATTATTCCGATAACTTCGATTCAGGTTTCAGAAAATATAGATTTACTGAAACATGGAATACTTCAACTGATTTTTACAAAACTGCTCCGGCTTCACTGACAGATTCTCCTGATGGCAATTATAAAAAAATGATGGAAAATCATATTGACATCTTCCCCATTAAACAGAACAAAGATGAAGAAACAGTCCTTGAGTTTTGGCATGCCGCTTTGATAACTAAAAGGGATACTGCAAAAATTGAAGTTTCTGATGATAATGGTCTGACTTGGAAAAGGATTGCAGGATTCAATCAATTGGATTATTCTTTTTGGGCGGATGGAACTCGTAATCAGGAGGACTGGAAATACGAGAAAATTATCATTCCTTCAGAAAAAGAAGATACTGTGATATTCAGATTCAGTCTTGTTACAAAGCTTGGTGCTTCTGATGACGGCTGGTATATTGACGATTTGAATATTTACAACCAGCCGATTGGAGTTGAAGATAACATTAAGAACAATTCAGTTGTGATTTTCCCAAACCCAACATCAAACATTTTGAATTTTCATTTTGATAATATCTCAAACATTGATATATCAAATATCAAAATTTATTCGATTTATGGAAATAAAATACAATTGAATGTTAAAAGTATTTCGGAAAATAATATTCAGTTTGATGTT
>JAZDIP010000106.1:0-65760 GCA_043804925.1 bacterium
TTCTCTCGAGTATTGTGAATTATCGTAACTACAATCGTTCACATTAATAAGTCCATCCCTTATAACATCACACCAGGATTCTTTAAGAATCGCTTCACCTGCATCGTTAATAACTTGTTGAGGACCATAAAGAACGCAAGGTAGTTCTGCAGTAATATCTCCTAATTTAAAATATGCTTTGCCATTGCAAATAACATAATAATATTCGACTGTTAAACAATCATACAATTCAACCGATGATGGTCCGGACCAATCATCACAACCGTCAGGAGGATCACAATTAACCTGCGATGACGAATTGTAAACTGTCGCACAAAAGACTAAAAGTATAAATACTATAATCTTCTTCATTTTAATCTCCTTTAAATTAATTCTAAAATATATTTTTGTTTTTAGTCAGCCCTTATTGAATATTCAATTATTTATAGTTCAATTTGGACAAGGAATTACTACTTGCATAATTCAAACTAAAACCGTATATTTCAGTTATGAATTAGCTCAAACTCTGTATTCTTTTCAGCGATTTGTTAACGTTTCACTGTTTAGAATACGACAACCAGCTAAGGATGTCTTAAGGGCAGGTGAATTTCTTCATTTGCCCTTTTTTGTTTTTGTTCGTTTTGAAATGCCGGTTACTCCTATATAAAATTAAAAAATTTATTTTCATTTATGTCATGACATAATTATTTTCCATTGAAACATTTTGGAACAGACTTTTTTAGTAAAGAACTTAAAGGCGACTAAAAAAAAATACCAATTTATTTTAAAAAAATACCAATTATCAAAGTCAGTGAGAAAATAAATTTTTTGCTTTCAGGCAAAAAAAACAATATACAAAAATCGTGAGAATGATAAACAAAAATAATTTTTTAAAATTTTCCTGCTATATTTCTTTAATTTTTGGAACTAAAGAAAGTGTATTTAAGGATAAAATAACTCAAAAATTATTCCAAATCCGATTATGTCCAATGCCGTATAATATACCTAAAAACTATTGTAAAACGAACATAATTATTTATTTTTGTTTAAAGAACAAATTACTATTTTAAATATAGATAAAATTTTCATAAATGCAAAAATTATGACAATAAATTAATATGGAATCTCCGGTAGATTTAAATGATAGGATAAAATACATAAGGGAGTTTTACGCTGAAACCTTGGAGGTTTTCTCCAAAAAGTTGAATACAAATATTTCCGTAATCTCAAGAATTGAAAATAAGAAAGTCTCCAAAATTGATGTTGACTTAATGATAAAAATTTGTAATACTTATCATATTAATCCAATTTGGCTCTTGTTAGGTCAGGGGGACTTCATTCATGTTTTTGATTTTGTTAAACAACCACATATAGAAGAAAGGTTTACTAAAGTTTTAAAACTTTTAAATGAAATTAATAATGAAATTAATAAAATCAATCACCAATTAAATCTTACTATTTATTTTGATGAAAACAAATAACATTTTGTTCAACTTGAGTTGAAATACTTTTTAACCTTTATACTAAGGCCATCCCCGTCATTTCAACAGGTTTTTCCTCACCCATTATTTTGAGTATTGTAGGAGCAACATCCGCTAAAATGCCATTATTAATTTCGCTGTATTCATCGCTGACCAAAATGCAGGGAACAGGATTCATCGAATGAGCCGTATTAGGTGAACCATCCTCATTTTTTGCAAAATCGGCATTGCCATGGTCGGCAATTATCATTACGGTATAATTATTTTTCTTTGCAGTTTCAACCACTTCACGAACACAATTATCTACTGCTTCCACAGCTTTCAAAATAGCCGGATATACTCCGGTATGTCCTACCATGTCGGCATTTGCAAAATTCAAAACAATAAAGTCAAACCTCTGACTGTCCAATTCCGTCAATAAAGCATCCTTGATTTTATAAGCACTCATTTCCGGCTGAAGGTCATAAGTAGCAACATGAGGAGAATCAATCAAAATCCTTTCTTCACGTTTAAATGGGGTTTCACGACCACCGGAAAAAAAGAAAGTAACATGAGCATACTTTTCGGTTTCGGCAATGCGTAGCTGTCTCTTTTTTAAGTGGGAAAGATATTCCCCGATTGTATTCGATACATGCTCTTTGTCGTAAATAATATGAACATGTTCGAATGAATCATCATAGCGGGTAATCGTAACATAATATAGATTCATTTTTTTCATGCCGTGTTCAGGTAAGTCTTTTTGCGTTAAAGCATAAGTGATTTCCCTCAGCCGGTCTGTCCTGAAATTGAAACAGATGAAAACATCTCCTTCTTCCAGCTTAGCCAAAGGTTCTCCGTTTTCGTCAACGGCAATAATGGGTTTTATAAATTCATCGGTAATATTTTCATCATAAGAATCCTGAACTGCCTTCAAAATGTCAGAAGTAGGTTTTCCTTTACCTTTGACCAACAAGTCATAACCTTTCTTCACACGTTTCCATCGTTTATCCCTGTCCATTGAATAATATCTGCCGCTAACTGTGGCAACTTGCCCTGTGGTATTTTTAAGATGCTCGATAAGGTCCCTTAAAAATCCATAACCGCTTCTAGGGTCTGTATCCCTGCCATCCATTAAAGCATGGACAAAGACTTTCTTCAAACCGAAATCTTTTGCTATTTCGCAAAGTTTATACAAGTGAATATGTGATGAGTGGACACCGCCATCAGAAAGAAGACCGATAAAATGAACATTTTTATCATTTTTTTTGGCATAATTGAAAGCATCGACAAGTACTTTTTTTCTCGCAAGACTGCCATCTTCAACATCCAAATTTATCTTTACAAGGTCTTGGTTGACTACACGTCCAGAACCGATATTCAAATGCCCGACTTCGGAATTTCCCATTTGCCCTTCAGGTAAACCGACATAATTCCCATGTGCGAACAACCATGAGTGAGGATATCTTTCAAATAGAGAATCCATATATGCTGTGTTGGCATTGTATATAGCATCAGACACGGATTTATCTCCAAGACCCCAGCCATCGAGTATTATTAATAAAGCTCTTCTATTTTCCACTTTGTTTTTTAATAATAATTAATTTCAATTTTATATATCAGATTATAGACGTATAAAATCATTTATCTTTTATCATTTTTTTGATGAAGAAAGTATCAGTATTAAAAAGAACCGGCATTTTTTTTAAATAAATAATAATAAGATATTAGTAAGAAATACTAAGTCTTTGTAGTACTAAATACCATTTTTCATTGTTTCGAAAAAAAGATTTGGAAATAATAAAATAATTTAATATAATTATTAAATATGTTTATACTTTTTCACACTATATGTTGGCGTTCTTATGTATGTGTACGAAGAATACAAAGTAAGATTGAAGATAACTGAAGAACCTGTTCAGGAAAAAAGTAGTACCGGATGCACGTCCTGCCGTAAGAAAATCGCTCAGGATACTTTCGATATGGTAGCCGGTGGCTCTCAATATTTACCTACAAATGAACCACAACCGGGATATTTCAAAACTGTTGAGGAGTTGTGTTATCAAAAACGATCGAACATTACTACACAGCATTTGGATAATGCCATTGACCAACTCTATGGTTTCAAATTACCTGAGACTAAGCGTGTGGATGCTATTGGTGAGTTGTATGGAGAAAAAAAAGAAAAATTCTTGCACTGGAATTATTTATGTGATGATAAAGACAATAATCATAATTTTCCTAATCAATATTATCTTGAACATTTATTATTTAAATCTTTTTTAAAAATTAATAATAAAAGCATAACATTAAAATTGGTTAAGCACGGTCGTTTTTATAACAAATCAATAAATATAGAAGATTGCTTATTCGAATTTCAAAAGAAAATTTGGTGTTCAAAGAGTTATCAAGCAGCTAAAAATTGTTATAATCAATTATTAAATTGCATTAGTAATAATATTAATATTCAATTAATAAATTTTTATAAAGGAATGACAGATGATGATATTGAAGAAAATGAAAAAAGAATTAAAGAATGGAAAGATAATTTTCTATCTGATTTGATTTTTGATTACGATTATGCACTAAACAATGAACCATTAGATAAACTAATAAATTTAAATGGTAACCGAGATCAAAGTTGCTTTTGTTACGGTGAAGAACCTGTTTATTGCTGTTATCCGTATGATACGAATCAAAAACCACGTCCTGAATGCTTTTGTCCTGACTATTCACTAAAAAATTTGTGTAAACCTTGTGATGAAGGAAATACTATTCCAGCAGAAATTTGGGTTGAAACTCAATATTACCCATCTATGTCCGGTCATCCTGATACAAAAGGATGCGGTGGTGTTGGCATTAAAGGTAGCAATGAAGGGTTTCTACAATATGCAATATATAGCAGAGAAAATAAACTCTTAAAATACACATCCGATGTATTAGATATTTGGGATATGACAGAACAGAAAAATCCTTCTGATATTAAAACTGGTGCACGAAGAAGCTTCACTATGGTACTTCCAAAAGACTACCCTGTGAGGGTTATTGTTTGGATATATCTGCCATGTGGTTTATGTTGCAAAGGTTCACCACCACATGAGAAAAGAATAGTATTGAAAAGGGAATTTGATTTCTGGTTTAAGTACGATTATAAATATCTCGAACAGTTTAATAATTGGGCTGAAAAAGTAATAGAGCATGAAGCTGTTTACTTCAAAGAAGTTATTGGCTGCCTTGAGCTATGTCAGGATCCCTTTGAGCCACTCCCGATACCACCAAGTTATATTTAGTGATTTTTTTCTGATTTTATACAATGCAAAAAGAAATGAATATGTCAAAACAAAGGTATTTTGTGATAATCACATTTTTGTTACTATCAATTTATTCCTTTAGTAAAGCTGATCAGTTAAATTATATCGTTCAAGATTACAATGATTTAAAAGATTATGATATTATTAATAAAAATGAATGTGTTACATCCGGTAAACATGATGTTGCTAATAATTTGCAAGAACTTGTTGTTGTCGATTCCATAAGTATTGGTAGAATACATCTTCATGATTTGGCATGGGACGGTAAAAATTTGTGGATAATCGTGAGTTTCCCGGAAGACCCTGACTCGATATTTAAAGTAGATCCTTCAAACGGTACTGTTTTAGATTCATTTAAAATAGATATTGATTCCATGAGATATTCCCAAGGGTTGGCATGGGACCCGGATTCCCCTGGTGGTCCCTTTTTATGGTGTTCATCAGATGCACATTATGATAAACCTGAAGAACCGGGAGAAATAGTAAAAATAAGAATCAAGGATTTTAGTGTAGAAGATGTATTTAATAATACGGATAAACATCCGGATGGTATTGAATGGGACGGAAATATACTATGGATCAGTGCAAATTTCAAAGATGCTATTATGACACTTAATCCTTATACGAGAGAACTTAAATCTTTGTATTCCAAGTCAGGTTGGATAGAATATGCTTATCAAATTACTATTTCTAAATATGGAAATGGAAAATCATTACTTTGGATATGTAGTGATGATTATTTTTCTGATGTAGATACTGTTTATGTTGTCGATCCACCAACTGGAAATATAATTCAAAAATTTTTAAATTATCAACCATCTAATTCAGGAATATGCTGGGACGATGGTTCACCCGGAGGTCCATATTTGTGGGTATCTGATTGGAGAACTCATATGATTTATAAAATTCAAGCTCCTGTGATTTTTAATAATAAAGATACGATTAGAACAACTTTTTCCATATATCCCAATCCCTTCATTCAAAAAACAACAATTCAATTCTATCTTTATCATCCCGAAAAAATAAATCTAACAATATATAATTTGCTTGGATATAAATTAGCTGTTTTAGCAGACGAATATCTGAGTGAAGGTAACCATGAATTCACATTCGACGGCTCTGCTTTAGCCAGTGGTACGTATTACTATGTACTTCAAGCAAATGGGAAAGTAGAATCAGGTAAACTGATTTTGATTAAGTGAATATTGAATAGTGAAAAATGAAAAATTATGACTCCATACGAAGAATATAAAGCAAGATTGAAAGTTACCAAAGAAGGCACTGAGAGCAAAAACAGCGGCGAATGTACACCCTGCAGATTAAAAATTGCACAGGATACTTTCAATATGGTAACCGGTGGTTCCCAGTATTTGCCAACAAATGAACCATTGCCGGGATACTTTAAGACAGTAGAGGAGTTGTGTTATCCATACCACAACAACACTGACAACAGGCATCTTGAAAATGCGATTGACAGGTTGTATGGGAGGAAGATGCCGGATTATAATCCGGATGATGTAATTGGGGAGTTATATGGATTTTTTCCACACGGAAGAATTATTGATGATTCTGACAAGCCACAAGGGATTCCAGAACAACCCAGTTCTGAAAAGTTTGGAACTGATGTGCCAATTGATCTACCTTGTTGGGAAGATGATTATATTGACCATATTTTTTGGTTTTTTAGGCGGCAGGATGTTTTTAATCTTGATTCTGAAGGAAATTTATTTTTAAAATTTCCAAATAGAACATTATCATTAAACATTAAAGATATTACATACAAACTAATAAAAGAAATATTTTGCAGAAAAAGCAGAGAATCTACAGGATTTCTATACTGGAACTTTTTTTTAACATTAATAAAGGATTCAATTGAAAAATTTTTATTAGAAAATGCCACTTTTGATGAAGTTGAATATTATCATAAAATAATAGAAGAAGAAATAGTCGAAAAAATTTTATATGATGGCTCATTAGCACAAGGAGATGGTGCTCCCTTAATTCAGGGAATACCTGATAGATTTTTAAATCTAAATGGAATTCATGACAGAAATTGTCTTTGTGGTGGACCTTATCCAACATATTGTTGTGAGCCTGAAAAAAATCCTGAACTTTGTTATTGTAACGGAGAGATTAGGAATTTATGTGATTTTTGCAAAATTGATTTGCCATTACCAAGTGTCTTAAAAATTTGGAGTAAGTCTGATTCAAGCCAAGAAAAATGTGGCTATGAAATCTATAAAGAAGAAGATATTAATAGTGAAGAAATTGATAGATTATCTTCAATTACTTACCATGTATTAGGTTTAACTTCTTATGGAAGGGCATTTGGAAAATATAATTTCAATGATTTAGAATATTGCGATGAATACAATGATCAAAGAAAGTTACCTTTAGAAGTTCCAATTGATGAAGAATGTGATATTTTATTAGTTTTAAGCTTCCCTTGTAATTGGTGTTGTAATATTAAAATATCTGAAGATCCACCAATTTGGGAGAAAACAAATCGAAGGCGAGATATACAATTTGAACTGAAAAACTTCAATTATCAAGAATGGATAAAAAAGAATAAATATGAAAGGGAACATTTCCTAAATTTGGATATAATTTTAGATGGGGAAAGCGGTTCAGAGGAATTTACTAAAGATTGTGTTTCTTGCTAATCTATTTGGTCAATACATTCTTCTATTAAATATTGATATTTAAATTTATTAGATATTTTTTTAAAATTTATGAAAAAAATTTATTTTTTAATATTAATATTTTTTTGTCTCATTTTTTTAACTAATGAGAATTATTTGATATCTTCTACATACTGGGAAAATACTAATTTCAATTACAATATTGAAATTACATGTATAGGTATAGATAGTTCAAATCATATACGTGTAGGTTCATCAATCGGGTCATATAGTTTTTCTAATAAATGGAGAAAAGACAGAGATGATTCATTACTAGTAAATAATATTAAAGTTTTGAGATTTGAAAACTCAGGATTATATTTATGTTATATAATATATAACAATATAATAGATGATAACAGTTTTATTTATGAATATTTCGGAAATGGTTATCAAATATTTGGAAGGAGTTTAAAATCAATTATTACATCACTTGTAGCATATAATAAATATTATCCTTTTATTTCTGTTATTGGAGATTCAATAAAAGGAGGAGTTAATATAATGGATTTTTCTGAGGATAGTGGCTGGCGGCCTTTAAATAATGGTTTACCAGTAGAAAATGACAGTATAAAAGCATTAGACATTATTAACAAAAACGATACATTGTTTGTTGCTCTGAGTAATGGGCTGTACTATTCAACAAATGATGGTGAGATATGGCTACCGGTCTCATTTTTTAATGGTCTCGAAGTTGACAAATTCGTTTTGAATACAAAGAATGATTTATATTTTATAGTTTCCGGTACTGCTGAAAAAAGCGGTCTATACAAAAACAATGTAAAAATATTCGATGATGTTTTGCCACTATCAGCAGTGGCGATCAACAGGAATGATGATGTTTTTGTTTCGTCAAGTATCAGAGGCAGGGGTGTCTTATGGACAAGCGACAATGGTACTGATTGGCAAGAAATGTACGACGGCTTGGACAGTTGCGAAATAACAGCTTTAATATGTGATTTGGATGGTTATATATATGCCGGAACAAACGGACAGGGCATTTACAAAAGCTTGAAATCCACAACAAAAGTTGACGAAATCGCCAAAGATGAATTATTCGTATCTCCCAATCCCTTCTCCGAAAAAACAAGAATTTCGTTTAATCTCGAAAATTCGGCTTATACAAAAATTATTGTTTACAATTCTCTGGGATTTGTAATTGATGTTTTAACAGATGAATATCTCAGCGAAGGACTGCACGAATTTACATTCGACGGCTCTGCTTTAGCCAGCGGGACGTATTATTACGTTTTGCAGGCAGACGGAAAAGTAGAAACAGGGAAGCTGGTTTTGATTAAGTGAAAAACGAATAGTGAAAAATGAAAAAGTCGGGAGAAGGGAAAAGGAGCGGGGACTTTAGAAAATAGATGATTGAAATAGATTCCTGCATTCGCAGGAAAGACAGTGTTTTAATTTTTTTCGTAGGAATGACAGCGTTTTAAATTTTTTCGCAGGAATGACAGTGTTTTTATTTTTTTCGCTGGAATGACAGCGTTTTAAATTTTTTCGCAGGAATGACAACTTCTTATATAACAATCGCAGGAATGGCATAAACCTTCTGTCTTTCTGTGTTTCCGCTTTTCGGTCATTCTGACTTAAGATTTCTCTTTAAATCAATTTTCAGATAATGTAAAAATTTAAATCTGAGATTTCAAAAGCTGATTGAATTTTTCTGCTATTGCTTTGGCTTCATTTTTTGTCGAGAATACTGCTCCGTTGAACATCCAATAATGGTCTCCATTTACGTGTTTTGTCATCAAAATCCACTGTTTTTTCCTGAATACAACAGGCATGCTCGGTTCGACCAGCCACATTGGGTTTCCTTTGACACTGTCATTTTTCATAAAGACGACTTCTTCGATATAATTGGCATCCGGTTGAAAACCTGCAACAGATTTCTTTCGTTTCACCCAAAGCGTGTTTGTTGTCCAGTCAATTCCGCATTTAATCTTCGTTTTAGCCAAAGTTCTCCATGGGAAAAAAGTGAGAAAACAAATGACAGAAATGAGAAACATAATAGGTGCCATATCAGCATCACGCTTTTCACCCAATATTATCAACCCTATAAAAGCAAAAAATCCGCCGACTGCAAAGGGTGCTGTATGTGATGCCTCCAGCCATCCTCTGCTTCGCCAGACTGTCTGTTCAAATTGTGGGGATTTTTCGGATGTGTCAATCAATTCCTCTTTGATATTATCGATATCTGTTGGCAAAACATGCCGTTTTCTTATTGGGAATGTCCCCTGTGAAGCAAAGTATTCAGCACGGATTTCCCGTTTGTCAAAAGTAATTTCCTTCCTTGCGATTTTCAATACTTCATCATTTGTTATTTCTTTGCCTGTTTCGGAATATTTAATAGAATTGTTTTCAATGAAGAAAGCTTCGACATCTTCTCTTCCATATCTGATAACAAAACTAGGAGGACACAAATCCCCTGAAGAATAATCGAGATTATCCCTTATTCCTTTTAGCTTTTCCAATAATTCCAAAGTTTTATAATCTGATAAATTTTCAAAGTCAATAGTATCAAAACTTCCGCTTGCAGTTGTCAGGTTTTCGTCTATTCCCTGTACCGATAATGTAAAATACTTTGCCATTGTTTTCTCCTTTCATTTTAATAGATATTAAAAGAACTTTGCAATTTAATAATTTTCTGGTTCCATTTAAAATATTTTAAAATAATAATGGCTTAAATACAAAAATTCAATTTCTTATTGCATTATTATCCCGATTTAGTTAATTTAAAAAATTAGATTATGATAAATGGAGGTGTAATGAAAAAAAATATATTAATATTGTCTGCAATAACCATTCTTGTTACTGTGAGTTTAACAAGTTTTCCTGAAAACAGCGACCCTCGTTTCGGAAAATACAAATACGAAGATTTCCAAACACCCGAGTACTGCGGTGCTTCCTGCCATGTAGATTTTTACCGTCAATGGAAACAATCAATGATGTCTCAGGCGTACATTCATCATTGGGACGAAATTGAGTATTTCGAACTTGCTGTTCCACATGCAGAAAAAGACCCAAAGGTTGCTGAAGTTAAGGATGGATGCAATGGATGTCATGCTCCTATGGCTTATCTTGCAGGAAACACACCTCCCCCAAGACCTGAAAAAGGAGACAGAGCAAACGAAGCTGTTGCATGTGATATTTGTCACAGTATAACCGGATTTGAAGGGGATATTCCTTACAATTTCAATTATATAATGAAACCCGGAAAAGATAAATTCAGTTCACGAGGCGGCGGCAATCAATCTCCTAATCACAACATTGTTGTAAGCGATTTGCATCGTAGCGGAGATTTTTGCGGTATTTGTCACAATGAAAAAAGTCCGTTTGGGATTTGGGTTAAATCAACACATCTCGAATGGAAGGAAGGACCATATTATAAAGAAGGCGTTCAATGTCAGGATTGTCACATGCCAAAAGGAAAAAGCTATACGGCTTCTATGGGTAAACTCTACGATAATTCCAGACAGCATTTGTTTCACGGTGCGCATGACCCGGGAAAAGTAAAAGGGACAATCGAACTTAGAATTCATCCTGATATTATTGAAGCAGAACCCGGTGAACCTGTTAAGTTTACAATTGCATTATTCAACCAGAAAACCGGACATAAGTTCCCGACCGGTTCAGTTGAAGACAGAATTGTTTGGATGCATGTAGAAGCGACAGATGCTAAGGGTAATAAATATCATTTAAAAGTTGATAAAAAAGGATTCGATGGAGAGGAATACACTATTGCTTCTGATGTTCTTGCTTATCAGGATATGGGTATTGCTAAAAACATTCCTGATTTCAAAGGAGTCCAGCGTGACGGAATACCAATAGGTGACAGAATTTTCCGTATGCCGTACTTTGATCCACAGGGCAGGATGACGATACAGCAATGGAATACTTCAAAACTTGGAGTTGATTACAGAATTGGACCAAAGGAAACTAAAATAGAAACATGCACTTTTACATTACCGAATGATGTTGCTCCCGGAAAAATGAAAGTAACAGCAGTTTTGAATTATCAGAAGCTGATTAAACCTGTTGCTGATTTTCTCAATGTACCTGACGATGAGGAAGAAATTATTAAAGTAAATGAGCATAGTACTGAGGTTATTATATTGGAATAGTAAAGCAAGTTTGAAAGAAATATTAAGTTAATAAATAAATTTCAAGGGGAGTTATTATGAAAAAAATTTTTACACTAATTATTACATTTGTATTATTAGCAATGCTGATGAGTGAAACCTTGCAGGCAATTCCGGCATTCGCAAGAAAGTACAACATGTCTTGCCAGACCTGTCATTCACCGGCACCAAGACTTAAGGCATATGGCGATGATTTTGCCGGGAACGGGTTTCGGCTTTCTGATAAAGATGCACCACGATATACTGTCGAAACAGGTGATGCCGATTTATCATTAATACGAGACTTCCCAATTGCCGCACGATTTGATGCTCATGCAACATATAATAATGCTAATCAGGAGAACAGTGATTTTGGTGTACCCTACATTTTAAAGCTTTTGAGTGGTGGAGAAATTGCCAAAGACTTTGCATATTACTTTTATTTTTATTTAAGTGAAAGAGGAGAGTTGGTAGGTGTTGAAGATTGCTATATAATGTTCAATGACCTTTTTAATATTGACCTGGATTTATATTTTGGTCAGTTTCAGGTTTCCGACCCGCTTTTCAAAAGGGAACTGAGATTAACGCTTGAAGATTATCAGCCATATAAAATGAAGCCGGATTTTTCAAAAATGAATCTCGCTTATGACAGAGGGATAATGCTGACATACGGGATGGATTGGGGAACGGATGTTATTCTCGAAGTTGTGAACGGATGCGGTTTACCCAAAGCTGATGCGAACAAACTTTTTGATATTGACGGACACAAAACATTAGTCGGTAGGGTATCTCAAGATATAGGAGATTTCTTAAGAATCGGCGGGTTTTTCCTGACCGGAAAAGAAGATATGGACAACATTATTTCCGACTATGTTACTAACAATGTTCAATCATATGGACCGGATATGACTTTGTCGTTCGGGGAAATGATTGAATTAAATCTCCAATATGTTATGAGAAATGATAATTTTGTTTTTTCCACTACTGACTCAGTAGGAACCACTCAGTGGGTAGTTGATTTAAATACGAAGGGTGCAATGGCTGAATTAATCTTTACTCCACAGGGAGACCAAAGCAAATGGTATGCCGCTTCGGTTTTCAATTGGATTGAATCTGATGACAAATCTTTAAATTACAAAACGGCAACATTGCATTTTGGATATTTACTGAAAAGAAATTTGAGGCTGGCTTTGGAAGGAACATATAATTTCTCAGATGCCGACGATCCATATACTCAGTTCAGTCTGGGAATTGTAACAGCTTTTTAATTAGGAGGAATCATGTTTTTTAATTATCAAAATATTGAAACAATGCTTACTGAAAAAAATCGCAAGAAGTATATCATTGCCGATTTCCTTGTTGGCAGGGGTTTCATTATATCACCTGTTATTATGGTTTTAGTATTCAGTTTGGTAAATTATTTTTTAGGAGACCCTCTGTTACCTTTTATCTACTATGCTTATATGTTTTTGGTAGTTTTCACCGTTGGTATCGCTGTATCCGTCATAATGTTTTCGGTAGAAAAGAAAATATTACAGGAATTTAAAAATCAAAGTCAAGAGAAAAAGTTTTCGAAGCTTAAAATAATATTGTTTCTCAATGAATCATTTTACATTTTTGGATTTGTTATTGCCATTCAAACATACAATACATTTAAGAGAATGTACACAGAAGGAACAAATATGTTCATCATAATTTTTTCTTCATTAATCATGATTTTGTTCTCTGTAATAATCGGTTTTATTGTTTATAAAAGTAACTTCAAAAAGCTGAAAGCTGAAATCGAAAGAAAAGGACTGTTTGAGAAATTGACAATTGATAATTAGGATTTAAAATGAATTTAAAATACTCGAATATTGAAGCAATGTTAACTGAAGAATTGAATTTCAGATATTTCTGCTATCAGATATTGTGGAAAAGAGAGCTTTTCTTTGGAATGATTTTTCTACCGTTATTCAATATCACTTATAGCATGATAAAAGGACAGAATCTCATGCCCTACCAATATGTTCATTTGGTTTTTGTCCCATTTATTTTATTGCTAATTGCAGGGATTTTAATATTTTTTACAGAGAGAATATTTTTGAGAAGATTATCAACAATTGGTAGATACAAAATATTTCAGAGAATCAAATATATTAATCAAATATCTGTAACTTTATTTATTATGGCTATTGTTACCGGAATAATAATAACTAAGGGTAAACCTGAAGATTTTTCAATCTTGAATTACCTCCAAAAAATGGGGATAGCCTTTATTGTTGTTTTCCCCGGAACATGGTTGTTTAAATGGTTCGGCGGTTATAAAACATTATTATCCGAAATCGAAAGAAGAGGACTGTTAGAAAAACTGACAATTGATAATTGACAATTATTTTCTGTTGTAATTTATTGAAAAAGGATGGAAATTATGGCAAAGAAAAAAACAAATCTGGTAGCGGCAACGATAATATGCATCATTATCGGGACAGGATTCATTGCTTTAGGAATCTATCTTTATTTTGACTATTCCGGAAGCAACATTATGAATCCGAAACAGGCAGACGGTACAATCATCCGCTTGCACGAAACAAAAAGGGACAACCGGAATCCCTTGAGGAAGGATTATCATTCAGTCAATCCTATTGTAGAATTTTCATCCGAAGAAGGCAAGAAATATGAATTCCTCGAACTCTGGGGTGCCCAATACGATGATGAAGCATTCACAGTCGGACAAAAGGTTTCAGTTATATACAACGAATTGAATCCCGAAGAAGCTATGCTCAAACAGGAAAATTCAATTTGGGGAGTACATCTCTTCTTGATTGGTATGGGCTTGTTTTTCTATCTGACTCCATGGCTGATGAAAATAGCACAGACTTAAATTTATAACTTTTAGACTTTATGACTTTTAAACTTTTAAACTTTATAACTAATGAAGGAGTATTAATATGAAAAAATATCAACAAAACAAAAGTATTTGCGTAGCCGTATTATCGCTAACCTTTATGTTCGTATTGATTAACTATGTTTTCGCAAAGGATATTCACTCAACAAAAGAAGGTGGTGAGTGGTGCAAAAACAGCACTTGGATAAGCGGTGAAATACCCGGCAGCAATGACAATGTTACTATAAACGGGAAGGTTTTTGTCAATTGTCCCGCATTTGCCGATTCCATGCATATTAATTTTGACGGCTTATTGATTATTAATGAAACCGATTCCTTACAATGCCACCTGATAATGCTTGAAGAAGAAGGTGACAAAAAAGGTACTATCCAAAATAATGGAATAATTATTGTTACTGATAAACCTGAAATCAAAAAGGAAGAAGAATATTAATTTTATTGCTATATATTATGAAAACAGAAAAGACCGGACATAATCAAATAATTGACATCAATAAAATAGTTGCCGGTAATAGAGAAAAGTGGATAAATTTCACATTGACGGAAGTAAATAATTCACTGGTCAGATTGGGTATTTTTGAAGGGGAATTCCACTGGCACCATCACGACAATGAAGACGAATATTTTCATGTCCTAAGCGGAAAACTGATACTCGATGTTGAAGACAAAACTTATGAATTATTACCCGGACAGGGCTTTACTGTTCCACGGGGAATTGAACACCGAACCAGAGCTTATGAAAAAACAATAGTGATAATGGTCGAGGGGAATACGGTTAATCCAAAAGGAGATTAATTCTTATAAATTTATAAGGAACGAAAAAATGAAAATAATTCTAAGTATCGCAGTTTTTTTCATAATAAGTTGTTCTGTTGAAGCTAATGAAATAATTGATATAATTTATTTAAAAGACAGCACAATAATAAAAGGAACAATTATCGAACAGATACCTAATGAATCTTTAACAATACGTGATTTCAAAAATGAAATCCATAAAATAAAATTTGAAGATGTTTTATCAATTAAAACTTATGACCTTGCTGATATTAGTTTATACAGGAAAAATTACTTTGAATTGGGCGGCTCTTTTGGTACCCCGGCAGGTTTTAATTTAAATGCAGCAGGTTGGTATCAGTTTTTGGGAATTGGTATAAGCGGAATGTATTTGGGGAATGACAGATACGGAATACAGGGAAATTTAAAAATTAAAATTTCAGACAATTATAACAGGTGTCATTCAATTTCATTTTTATTATATAAAACATACAGAAGTATTCCAAACACTCAGCCGAAAGCTCCTTATTATATAGATGAAGATATTTCAGATATGCAAGTATATTGTATAACTTACAATCTAAATTACAATGGGTTTTGGCTTGAAATTGGTCCGGGAATGAATTTTTGGTATACCAAAAACAACAATGGAATTGCTGATAATTGGTTTCCATTCTTTGCTTTTCAGATAGGTTATGTTCATAGATTTATTGATTAGATATTAAGTTATAAATTATTAAAAGATAATTGTAAGAAGCCATATCGTATTTTTCTTTTTTTCTTTATTCATAATATTAATATAAATTATTAGTAAATAATCAAAAATTTCCTTAATTTTATAATGCAGCATAGTTTAATCAGTCTGAAATATTTGATAATTGGCAGTTTTCCGGGAAAATTGTCTTTATGATATTTGAATTATTTCGGGTAGTTATGTGTGGGTTTTCTTTATTTTTTTAGCATAACTTACCGGAAATGGAGCTTAATGTCCAAATATTATAAGGACAAAACCGTATAAAAACAAGAACTGATTTAAAAAAATGCTTACTATTGAAAATTAGGAATTCGATATTTATGAGAAATAGAACGAAACAGTCAATAACTGAATTTTTAAGCATTTGCCTTGTACTGATTTTATTACAACTTGAGGAAGTGTTTCCGCAATTGAACGAAAATCCTTATGAGTACTGCAGTGAGCAAATTAATGATGTATCTCAGCTTTTTGACAAACTGCTGATTCGAAAGGCAGAACAAAAACTTATAGAAACCATAAAATCAAATCCTGATAATTCATCATCCGATAAAGCAGTCATACTATCTGCTAACCTTGATTATCTCACAAAAAATTATAAATTAGCAGATTCAAAGCTGAATGAATTTATTAAGCAAAGAAGTAATTCACCTTTGAAAACGCTTGCCGCAGTATTGAGGGGATACATAGCATTTGAGCAGAAAAAATACAATAAAGCGACAGAATATTTTGCCGAATCCAAAAAAATAGCAGAAACAGATTTTAACCTTCGTTCAGACAGTATTTACCGAAATATTACTCACAATAGCTTATTTTGGGGTGCTGTTTCACTTTGCCATCAGGGAAAATACCAGGAGGCAAAACCGCTTTTTGAAGAATGCTTCAGGTTTTATCCCGAGCAGGAATATGCCGATGATGCCTTGTATCTTTTAGGGGTAAGTGAAGAAATTAACCGCAATTTTGAAATTGCTATCAGCTATTATAATACTATCGCAAAAAAATATCCTTACAGAAATACATACATGGCTTCGAGAATCCGTGAGATTAACAATAAACTGATTTTGAGAGAACCATTTACTGCTTTGGATATTTTAGAAAACGTGAAAAATACGGCTATAAAAATTTCCATGCAGAACTCTATTGGGAAACTTTATGAACCTCAAAGCCATATCAACAACGCAGAAGCTGATTTGCAATATTTGAGCGGTGAAGCATTGAACATTGCCGGCAAATACGAACAGGCATTGATTGAGTTCAAAACATTTTTAGATAATTATTCAAATCCGGAACTCGATGAATATGTCCGTCTCGGTTCGGGTTGGGCATTACTGAATTTGGGAAGGAACAAGGAAGCAATCGAATTTTACGATATTATTATCAATACGGAAAAACCATTCAACCAGAAAAATAAAGCTGCAGCTCAGATGTATAGGACAATTGCCTTGAAGCGAAGCGGGAATACCGAACAGGCAGCCAAGGAAATATCTGCACTTTCGATTCAACCTGCATACCCGTTTTTGGGGCAGGTCCTTATGGAATTAGGGCAGATTTATTATGAATCAGGAAAATTCGATGATTGCCGCAGAACTCTTGAAAGAGCTCAAAGAGAAGCTACTGAAGGTATCGTTTCAGTAAGAATTGCTTTGCTTCTTGGTGCTACTTTTATTGAACAAAGAAACTGGGAAAAATCTGTTATCGAGTATAGCAAAGCAGAGCAAATTGCTTTGAGAAGTTCTCCGAATTTTATGCCACAGAAGGACTGGTATCTTGCCGAATCTAGATTGAAGAGAGGTATAGCACTTGTTTTAAGCCACCGGAATGCTGAGGCAATTACGGTTCTAAATACTTTCATCGGCAACAACAAGAATGACAAACGCCTGGATGAGGCATTGTTTTGGCTGGCAGAGGCATATTACCGCTCCGATTTGCTTAAAAATTCGGCTGAAACCTACACAAACCTTTTGCAACAATACCCGGCAAGTCCCAGAAAGGAAGAAGCTCTCTACGGTCAGGGCTGGTCATACTTTAGGTTACAGCAATTCAAAAAATCCTCGGAGATTTTCAACAAAATGGCAAAAGATTATCCTCGCTCTAAATATGCTATGGAAGTATTAGCCCGGCAGGCAGACGGATATTATATAATGAAAGATTATAAAAATGCTTCAGAGTCATACCGCAAGGCGATGAATTTTTCTCCAAAATCAGACGAAGGACAATATTGTGCATATCAACTTAGCCATGCATTATACAGGTTGGGTGAATTTGAACCGGCAATCTCGTCATTGTTGAATTTTGTGAGGAATTATCCACGCTCCGCTTATGCTCCGTATTCATTATATTTGATTGGGTGGATACGTTTTCAGCAAAAAGATTATAAAGAAGCCATTGATAACTTTAGATTTTTAATCCAGGCATATTCACAACATGACTTAGTAGTTCGGGCATATTATGCAATTGGAGATGCCCATTATAATTCAGGAAATTATGAAGCTGCTATCGAGTCTTACAACAATGTAGTCAGGCAATTCCCCAGTGATGCACTCGCACCTGAAGCATGGAGAAGTCTGCAGTTTTGCTATATGGCATTAGGCAGAGAGCAGGAAGCCATATTAATTGCCGATTCTGTTATTAGCAGTCACCCGAACACTCCTTTTGCGCAGGAATTATTCATTAAAAAAGCAGATATGTTTTTCTCGGGTATGAGATTCAAGGATGCTGTTGACGAATACCAGAACTTTATTAAAGCTTATCCTGACAGCAAACGAAATAGTGAAGCACTCTACTGGATGGGAAAGAGTTATATTAATTTGAATGACAACGAAAATGCTATTGATGCTTTCAACACCCTGGAGAAAAAATATCCCGACAGCGAGTTTGCTCCTATGGGAATGTTAGAGCATGGTTTGTTAATGAAAAAATTGAACGATATAAATAAAGCTGATTCCATATTTAAAAATCTCGAGAAAAAGTATCCTGAAGACCAAAATTCCGCTCAGGCAGGTTTTGAAAGAGCTGTTATAAAGCATGAGTTGGGGGACACATTAACAGCTATGAAACTATATCGAGAAGTGGCTGAACGTTACAAAGGTATGGAATACGCCGACCAAAGCAGGTACAGGATTGCCGGCTATTACCGTTCAAAAGGTATGTATGATTCAGCAAGAATTGAATATGGTAAAATAGCATCCAGCATGTCTGATATTGCATTAGCGGCAGAATCACAATTCAGGATTGGCGAGATGTGGATGAGGGACACAAGCTGGGTAAATGCCGCAGAAGCTCTCAATATAGTCAGGGATAAGTTTCCAGGTGTGGAAACATGGTATCCGTTATCTTTATTAAATCTCGGTGAAGTATACGAAAAACTCGGAGAGATTGGCAAAGCAAAAGAAATCTATCAGGCATTATTGACACAAAGACCTGATGATGAATATGGTAAGACAGTTAAGTTGAGGTTAAAAAGATTGGAAAAGAAATAGGTTTTTAATGGATAATCGTTAATGGACAATTGTTAATGGTTAATGTTTGAAAATTAATATATTAAAAAATTGATTTTAAATTTTAAATTGAAAATTTTAAATTAAAAAATGATGATGAAATTTTATGTGATATTATTTTTTATGGTGAATTTGCTGAATGCCCAGCAAAATCAGCCGACACCGGGTACTTCCTCGAAGCCATTGGAATTACCTAACTTTATTATTGAAGGAAAAGAGCAAGTGGATGTTCGCTCAGGGATAAAGCAATTTCCTGAAAAACCTTTGGCAATGTCTCAAGACAATTTAGATTCATTGAATTCACTCGAAAAACAACAATCCTTGCTATTACCTCCACAACCTTTGCCCAATAAAATTTTGAATTCCGATTATAAGAAAGGTTATGCAATGGTTGGAATCGGAAGATTTGCTTTTGCAAATGTAGAAGCAGGTTACGAATATGATTATAAGGAATACAGTTTTTTTGCTAATGCAGGACTTGACTATAGTGGTGAGCATGTAGCAAATTCAGGGTACAATAAGTTCCATTTGAATTTATTTACCGATTACATAGCTCCCGATAAATTCTTCATTTTTGGAGGCAGTAAAACTCGCTCCACCCTTAAAATCAACCAGACAAATTATAATCTTTATGCAGTTGAAAATCCCGTTGAACGAAGTATTTTTAATTTGAATCTTGGAATTGAATCCGATGGGAATTATTCCAATTTCAGTTTCTCAACCGGTGCCAATTTCCGGACATTACAACTATCTGATTTCTTGACTGATTCGATTGATTCGAAAGCATTCGATAATCTTTTAAGCGGCTACATAATGGTAAAAAATCTCGGACACGATTATGAACTGGGTGGCAAAGTTAAAGCAGATTTGGAGTCAGTATGCGGTAACGGTGTTCATTACTTCGAAGCCGGATTATTTGGTAGCTTTAAAATCGGAAAAATTACTATTAATCTCGAAAGCGGGCTACAGTTTGGCGGTACTTCTAATGATGTAAGCCGTGGGGGTTTACTGATTAAAGCTATCGCAGATTATCAATTAAATGAAAAATTCACTATTAAGGCAAGTGTATTTACCGGATTAAGAAAAGTCATGTATTTTGATATAATCGAAATAAATCCCTTTACCCAAAGGTCAGCCGGTGTTGATTATATTTATGATACTCCCATGTTAAAAGGGATGCTGTATTATCATCCTTTGGAAAATATCGGCTTGTCTGCAGGTCTGACTGTTTCTTCTTCCGACAGAACTCCCGTCTTCGATACGTTGACAGTGGATGCATTTACTTTGAAATACGAAAGAGTAAATAAAATTGACCTTTTTAGTGAGGGCTTTTATAAAATAACAGCTAAGGATAATATTACATATTATGGAGCATTTGATTATTCAACATTATCAAATAATGGAAATATTGCACCGTACAATCCGTTACTAAAATTATCAATTGATTACAACAGAAAGTTGCTTGAGGATAAACTTGATATTGTTGTAGGATTTAATTATATTGGCAAAAGGTATGCAGACTTTAACAACGAAATTGCTTTAGATGGTTATATTGATTTAAGATTAAAATTTGCATATAAATTGTTGGAAGATTTTAATATTCAGTTGAGATTGGAAAATTTATTGAACTCGGATATTTATATCTGGCAGGATTACAAGGAAAGAGGATTGTTCTTTGGATTAGGAGCTTATTATCAGTTTTAAGTTTTAAGCTCTTTATTTATTTCTTTAAAATATTTTTAGTTTGGTTTTACTATCTTCTATTTTCTAACTTCAAATATCTATTTGTCGAAGGATGATGGAGTAAATCAATTATAGAAAAAATTTTGTTAATTTTATAGTTTCTTAGGTCTATGGATAATGATATTAAAAACAGCAAAATACCTGAATTCGAAGATGAATCGTTTCGTCTCGATGATATGGATGAATATCCCGGAGAAATCCCGGGTGATAGTCAACCGTCGTCAGCTAGCAGTCGACAGTCAACAGTCAACAGTCAACAGTCAATTGACAGCAGACAACAATCCGTAAGAAGTGGAAAAGGACTACTTTTAGCGTTGCTATTCATTGCAGGACTTGCTTTGATTATTATGTTTTGTGCTTTGATTTATGATTGGGGAGTAAATCGTGGTGGCTTTGATGATATTGCAAACATATTCGGTTCTGAAAAAAAGGAAATCGTTAAAGGCAAAGAAGTCATTGTCGAAAAAGACTTGCCGGAGTATGAAGAGTATATGGAATCAAAGAAATCTGAAATGGAAGAAGGTAATGAAGTATATGAGGAAGAAACTGTTGAGCAACCTGAAGCATTCGAAATACCGGATAATATGCTCAGCAATCCTGATAGACAAAAGCCAAAAGTTACTAAGCCTGCGACTGCAAAACAGACTCAGGATTCAAAGGTAGATTTGGAAGATGTTCCTTATCCTGACAATGTAAATAACAGAATTCGAAAATCTCCTGTAAAAGAAGCAGACTATCTTTTTACCGTGCAGGTTTATGCTTCTCCTTCTCAGGATGATGCTGAAGCATGGAAAGAAAAGCTGTTGAAACAAAATATTAGTGACGTTAGCATTACAACACAGAAAATCAAGAATAGAGATTGGTTCAGAGTCAGATTCGGAACTTTTAATTCTGCCGGCGAAGCCCGAAAAGCAGCAATTAAATCCGGTTTTGCTAATGCATGGGTAGACAGGGTAAAGTAATTACTAATTATGAATTATGAAATACGAATTGATTGAAAATTGTAAAATTGAAAATTGTGATTTGATTGAAAATTGTAAAATTGAAAATTGTGATTTGATTGAAAATTGTAAAATTGAAAATTGAAAATTTAATATGTATGTTCCGTTAAGAGATGAAAGCCAGCCATTGCAGATAAAAATCCCATGGGATAAAAATACTGCCCGTGGTTTTTTTGCAGCTTTGGTTATTACTTTTATTTTGCTTTGGGCATCTCCAATTTGGGATTACTTATCTCCCCCAATTCCTGTAACAAACCAAATTAATACAATTCCACTTGAGTTAATTAACTTCGGTGAAGGAGACGGAACAGGACTAAGTAAAGGTAATCTTGCTGACGAAGGAAGGGCTCATAAAGGGCAGGAACCCATGTCTGATATGCATGATGCCGAAGTTGCCGCTAAAACAAAATACAATCAGAATGCTGTCTCTGCCAATCCTGAAGATGCAAGTGATTTTGTTCCAAAAAGCGAATTATCTTCAGACAGGAAAAATGAAAAGGATGCCGGTTCGGGTACTCGTGATGTAGGAACAAAAGATGGAACTGCCGATGGAACCGGACTTGGCGAAAAAGGTTTTGGACCCGGCTTAGGTCCGGGCATCGGACCTATTGACTGGGGTGGTGGAGGAAATAGAACAGTACTGTACAAAAAACTTCCACAATATCCCAGCGGAGTAAATACTTCCGCAGAAATAAAAATCAGGTTTACAGTTTCTCGTGATGGAATAGTGATTAGCATGGTTCCTTTGCAAAAGGGAGACCCCGCTCTCGAGCAGGCGGCAATGAAAGCTTTGAAGCAATGGCGATTCAATCCTTTAAAGGATGATAAAACTATGTACGGAATAATTACTTTCACTTTCAGGTTGAGTTAAATATGTTTGAATCAATAATAAATTTCTTTAATGGATTGCCGCTTTATGCACAAATAGCGGTTGTGATACTTCTTTTGATGTTAATTATTTCTATCACAAAGAAATTCATCAAACTCGCAATTTTCATTGTGATTTTGATTGTGTTGGCTGTGATGATATTTTGAATTTGAAAACATGGAATATTAATTTTCATGTTATTTATTAACTGGCTAAATAAAATAGATTAAATACAAGTGCACAACTTTTAGACAAATATTTTACTTGCGGTGACACAAAGGAATAAGAGATATTAAATACTTGAGAAACGATTATTTGTTATATTGAGAGATTGGAATGAGTGAATAAAAAATATGTTAATGGATAATAAATAAATTTAGTTGTAATTAAATTAACTATTTATTTATATTTAACATTAATAATTTAGCTAAATTTGTAGTATGGAAAAAATGAAAAATATGATTGTTGAAAGAAAATATTTGCCAGCCTTAAGTAAGCTCTTTTCGGCAATTGTGATGAATAGTATTGAACAAAAAGGAACTTCTAAATATATGATAGAAGTTTGTAAAAATAGTGGAATGGATAAGTATCTTGATCCTTCAATAAAGATATCTCAAGTGTTTGATCTTGTTTATAACTTAATCATTAAAGATTATAGAAATGAGTATATATATAAAAATATTATTGTTCAAAAATTACTTCTTGGTAAACACTCGCTTAATACAACACAACTATTGACAGAGTTTAGAATAGGAAAAAATAAAGCAGATGTAATATTATTAAACGGTACTTCCTATGTTTACGAAATTAAATCCGAGTATGACTCCTTAAAACGGTTGGAAATTCAATTGCGTTCTTATTTAGATGCTTTTGATTTTATAAATGTTATTACATATCCATCCTTAGTTAACAAGATTCTACCAGTTATTTCAGATAAAATTGGTGTTTTAGTTTTGACGAATAAAAATACCATATCAACAATTCGCCGACCAAAATCAAATAGAAAAAATATTAATCCTTTGGTTTTATTTGATTCTCTTAGAAAAGACGAATATTTAAATATAATCAATAAATATTATAGATATATTCCAGATGTACCAAATACAAAAATAAATAAATACTGTAAAGAATTATTTTCAAAAATACCTCCAAATGAAGCACATGATTTGGTTATTAATGTATTAAAAGAAAGAAATCATTCAAATATACTCAAAGAATTTATCAACAAAGCACCTAAATCTACTTTTGCCTATGCTTTAAGTATTGGTGATAAAAAAAAGAAGTTAGAAAGACTTATTGAGATATTTGATTCAAAGATTGAGTATAAGAGTTTTTCAAAAGTAAATTAGAGGTTAAAATATGTATTATCCATATTTAAGGGGAAAACAATTTGAATTAATTTTACTGAGAGATAACGCCGAATTTATTTCAAAGAATAATATATATCCGATTATAGAACCAGTGAAAACTGATTATAATGCACTACTGCGTGCTATAAAAATATTAAATGAAAATAACGTAGATTTTGTTTTAGTTGTTAATCCACAAGTTGGTGAAAAACCTATTGATTTTAAAAATTTTTTACAAACTCTTGAATCAGGGAATTTTCTAAAAAACTCAAAATTATCAATAGGATATATTCTCAATTCAAAATCAAAAATAAAAGAGATTGAATTTCTATTTAACAAATATATACATAACAGTTTTTCAATCATTCATTATGGAAGTTCATTTGATAAAGAAATAATAAATATTTTAAAAGAACAAAAAAACATTAATAGACATATTTTTATTGATGGTTTTGCTGGAAAATTATATCAAAGACAATTCAAGGGTGATGGAATAGCCAGAGCTTTAATTAGAAATGGGTTTAAAGCAAAAAAGAAAAATTCAGATTACCCCTATAATGAGCATTTCTCTGATTTACATGTTACATATGACGATGAAGGAATGGAAGGATTTGGAGATTTTTTAATCGTTGGAGATGATTATTCAGAAACAGGGGGACCAGCTTATGCAGTTGCTATTCATTTAACATATATTGATAATGAAGATATGTTTATTTATCATTTTATCTCTGATAGAACTGACTCCCCAACTGATCCTGGAGGTAAATTTTTTGAAGCACTAGAAAAACTTGTCTCAGAGGTAAATAAACCAAATTCACTTATTTTTAGGTCAAAAGCTTGCCATGAATATTTGAATCTATTTAAAAGAAAGCATTATCCTGGACTTGGATTTATTAAAAAATTGTCAATGCAACATCATATCGAACTAATGGCTGATTTTTTAAAATAAAAGAAATAATATTATGCTTTATTGCTGCCCAAATTGTTTTACAGATATTTTTTTACAAAATCAAATACGAGCTCTTAGTAAGAAACAGGGTAATTGCTCATTTTGTAAAACAAAAAATACCAAATTAATTAAACCAATAGAATTAATTGATCGATTTGAGCCTTTGTTAAATCTATATGAAAAAGATAATAATGGATTATATCTCAACGAATTAATACAATCTGACTGGAAGGTTTTTCAATTCAAAAACTCATCAAGCCAAAAAAAATTATTAAATGCACTTTCGGATGATTTTACTGATTATAGTAAAAAATATAGACCAATTTTATCAAAGGAACGCAAAAATATTGAGCAATGGGAAAGTTTTAGAGAAGAGTTGAAGCATCATAACAGATTTTTCCCGAAAAACGCAATCAATCTTAATCAATTGGAGCCATTTGGCAAATATCTCGGATTAATACTTAAGCCAGGTTCACAAAAGTTCTACCGAGCTAGATTGAATACAACAGGCAAACCTATTGTATTATCGAAAATGGGTAAACCACCTAATAATATTGTTTCAAATGGGAGGGCTAATCCACTTGGAATTTCTTATTTATATGTTGCATCTACCATTGATACTGCAATTGCAGAAATTAGAGGACAAAAAGGTGAATTAATTACTGTTGCTGAATTCGAATTAAAAAAAAATTTGGAATTAGCAGATTTACGAGATCCTATTAAAACAATTAGCCCATTTGATTTTAACTCTAATGATGAATTAGAATTGATATATAAAAATATGCCTTTTCTGATTTTACTCGGTAATGAACTATCAAAACCCGTTATGCCAAGGGAGGCAAATTTAGAATATCTTCCGAGCCAATACCTTTCTGAATTATTTAAACATATTGGTTTCCACGGAATAATATATAGAAGCTCTATTTCAGATGGAAATAATTACGTAATTTTTGAAGATAAAAGATTAAAACCTTATAATACATATCAGTTTATAATTAAAGACGTACAAACTTTTCATGAAAAAATTTAATTATTGTTAAGATGTTTTTAACACATCACTTAAAAACTCCTGACAAGTCCACTGCTGAATAAACAAGCAATAAGCATAGTATAAAATTTATTATATTTATAATTCTTTCATTTCGCAAATGCTTTTTTAATCCTGCTCCGAACAATGCCCATAGTGTTACTGAAATCAGAGCAATGAAAGAAAACAATATTGAAAAACCAATTAACAGCAATAAATCTTGTGTTATTGGCAACAAAAATGTGGAATACAATGTTAATCCGAAGATTATACCTTTTGGATTTACAAACTGAAGAATAATTCCTTTAAAAAATGATTTCGATGCTGAACTTTCATCTTCCATATCATATTTTGCCCTGAATAAACCTATTGCCAGCCATAGAATATATATGGCTCCAATACATCTGAAAGTCGAATGATATAATTGAAAAAAATTATTAAGCGATGATGACAGCCCTGCAGAGATAAGCTGAATAATAAGGAAACCTGTAGCAACACCAAATGTAAAACCAATTGCTCTTTTATACCCGTCTTGAATCCCAATAGCAGCACTTGTTAAATTATTGGGTCCCGGTGTAAAAGTTGTAATAATCACAAACGTGAAAAGCGACAACCAGTTAATATCCATAATCATTTTAATTTAAAAAAATGAGGAATCCGTTTAAATATCATACGAATTCCTCATAACCTAAAAACCTAATTGCCTAATCCCCTAACTACCTAACCTTAATAAACGGCATCGTATAAGTCTTCATACCGCTTGTGATTCGAATGTAATATGCTCCCGATGTCAGTGATGATACTTCAAAAGATACATTTTCCGCATTGCTATCAAATGACATTCTTTCATATCCGAGATTATCCAAAATTGTAATCGTACTATTGAAAATATTTGCCTGTTTAAATGAAATATTAATTATACTTCCGACTGGATTCGGATATAAAGATATAATCTTTTCTGCATCCTCATCAACCGAACTGCCGAAGGAATAATATAACATTATATCAACGTATGATGGTTCACTTTGAGTTAATGTAATTGTTCTTTCTGCATTAATATCAGCCAAACCGACTTTTTCTGCGGCTATTTTCCATTGGTTCAATCCTAAATTGGATAAAGAATAATATCCATTTTGAGAATCGTAAGTATATGTATATTTACAAATTTTGCCTGCCTGGTCGGAAGCAAATACAGTAACACCAAGAGGTAACATTTGTGTATATGAAACACTCATCATATTAAAAATAATCATTTCCACAGTACCGCTAATTTTCCCGGCACCACTGGTAGGAGTGACTTTTTCAGTTTTAATATATATATCTTCTATCAAACCGCCGGAAGCTTCAATAATATTAGTTTTACGCCATGAATAAACAGGTTCAGCTTCTTCTGAATAATATGCAGGATAATAATTCAAATCTGCAGGATATGCCCTGACAATATAATTACTACTAATCGGTACAACAAGATTATAATTTCCATCTGTTGCTACAGTCGAATTTACATAATCAACAGAATATTTCAATGCATCCGAACCTTCGGCTTCTTCAATTTTGTATGCAACAACAACAGCAGGAATTGGCAAGGCACTTTCGTCTAATATTGCCCCCTCTATATTAACGGTACTTTTTGGCAGTTGTTCCAATTCAAAATCAAAGTCATTTTTGTTGATGTTTTTCATTAGAGGTGCTTCGGCAAAATCATATAAAGAAGGATAGAACTGTGCAGAGTATTGACCATCTTTTACTGCGAATGCCCTGAAAGCAGTATCTTTTCCTATCTCGAAAGAGAAATTACCATCTGCATCCGTAAATACCGTCCTGATTTCACCTGTTTCCAAAATGAAATGGACACTTGCATCTTCTATTGTAGCAGAATTGTCATTTGTAACCACACCACTGATTTTATATTTAATGATTTTATCAGTAACCATTGCCGTAATATCCAAAGTATCTCCTGCAGTTAATGAAAGCTTCTCGGCATCGGCAAAATCAGTTTTGTTATTGTACCAGCAATCCTGAAATAATTCTCCCATTAGGTGCAAATAATAATCTCCGCCCGGGACTGCAAACAGAGCTTTAGCTTCGGCATCAGTTGACAAAGTAAATGTCGAACTGAAATCCGTGGGGTATAAGTTTAAGGTTGCATCAGGATAAATTACTGAACCTTGCTTAACCAGAACCGATAAATACGCAGTACCGGAACCTTCCAAGACATCTATTTTCCATGACTGCTGTATATTAACAGCCGGATTATTTTTTAAGTATGCTTCCAGTGTTACTGAAAAAGTCCCTGAACTTTCGGGAGTCCAATTTATCAATCCCGATGATTTGCCAACTATCATACCAACAGGTGCTTCTGCTAATTCGAACAATACAGTATCTATGCTATTTGTGATGGCTTCTGCATCATAAGAATAAAGTTGTCCAACATTTGCTTTGGTTGTTGGAGTTGATTTAAAGCTGATTGTAGGATTAGTGTGTGAATGTCTATCAAGATATATCGCAACTACTTTTGTCCTATCTATTTCATTCACATAAACATCGTCGGAAGTATAATACTGATATCCGATTTTATCAACCTTTATTGTATAATGGTCGGATGCTATATCACGAAAACTAAAACCGCCGTGTTGGTTCGTCGTTTGTATTGAAACAATTGCATTTTTACTATTTAAAAGATAAACAACCGCTCCCTGAATACTTTCATCTGCCTGAGTCTTTTCATTTTTCAAATCAATAACATTATTATTAATAAAAACTCCACCGTAAATATTGTACTCACCGTCAGGATATGTTGTTGCTCTCACAACCATCAGATGATTAATAAACTCAGTGTTCTCATCAACATTAATTAATGTTGCATCAAACCAATGCGGTACAACTTCTTCAGTTATATGATAGAAACCGGATGTATAGTTACCATAAGGAATGGCTCTAACGATATATTTCCCGGATTCAAGATTCCTGAAAGTAAAATTCCCATTATCATCGCTTTCAATAGTTCTTACACCGGATGTTTCCTGATGCTTGTATAGAATTAGCATTGCCTTAACTCCGGTACCCATATTATCCCTGACCTTTCCGTTTATAGCATTTAATGATACCGGATATTCTTTGAGTACAAAATTAAGATTTTCGATATCTTCATTTTCAATAACTAAATATTCTGATTCAAGATAATCGTATGAATTATTATAATACATTGGAATAAATTTTTTGGGATTATAATCATCATAAGCGATTATTTTATAATGATAACGATTATTTAATTCAATCGAATAAAAACCATCATTTGCAGTTGAAACCGTATAAATGTTATTAATTTTATTCAAATATAGTTCAATAACTTCAACAGTACCAGGATACACAGGATAACCTGTGCTTTCTTCACTTATATAACCACTGACAGTATGAAGTTCATATGTTTCAACATCAATTTCGATATTTTGAGTTTGTCCGCAAGCTATCTCAACTATATTTGCGTCAAATTCGAAATCCTGATTGGCATACCATTCAGAAATTAAGTTATCTCCTGATACATAAACTACATAAGCCCCTTCAAGAACTTCAATACTAAAATATCCTGTTTCATCAGTTGTCGCATAATAATAAACAGTTGTATCTATTGGAAACAAAGATTTAACTGTGATATTTGCACCGGAAACAGGTTCATCATTTTGATTATTAACATAACCGTTTAAATATGTAAGCTGTTCACAACTTCTAACAAGAATCTCCCAGTTTTGAGTTTCCTGTACAATAGGATAATCAACATGCCGGGCAATTACAGTTACGTTATATAATCCTATATTTGCCGGTGTCCATGTAAGTGTCCCGCTGCTTGCTTCGATTGACATACCCGGGACAGAAGGTTCCATTAATGAAAAAGTAACTGAACCTGCATCTGAGGCAACAGCATCAACGTCATAGCTGTATAATGCGGAAACTATACCATTTAATTCTGTTTCACCGGGAGTGGTTGTAAAAGTTATCGTCGGTCCTGCGAGAAAATGCATGTATTCCGAAGCAGGTCCCTCTCCTATTATATTTTGCCCGGTAACGTAAACAGAATAATTATCAACAACTGTAAATGTGTGAGAATAACTGTAAACAGTCATTTCGTCACCATCACGAGTTATGGTACTGCTCAAAGAAAAATCTCCGGTGTCTTCGGTATTTCCGGTAGCAAGATAGATATTAAACTTGTCGGTCAAAGCGAAGTCAGAATCATTTTGCCATGTAAGAAGAAGAACATAGTTACTGCCATCATAGTTGATAACAGTATTCAGGTTTATTGGTGCCGTTGGCAATTGCGACCACAAATTAGCTGAACAAAAAAATGCACTCAAGAAAACAATTCCTAAAAGTAAATTCTTAGCCATTTTTAAACTCCTTAATTTATATTATTCAAATTATTAGCAAATAGATTATCCGAACAATAACTAATTTAATGAAGTTTTTCCATTTAAAAAAGTTTCCTTTAGTTTTTGTATTATTTTTTATAATTTATTGTTTAAAAAGAAAAATAATTTTAACAATTCATTTTAAATAAGCTATATACTGAAAAGATATTCGTTTTGTCAATTTTTAATATTTCTAAAATCATTTTATTTATTAAATTTTAATTTTTTAATTTGTTTTTTAAAATTATGAAAAATATTAAAAATTTTTACTATGAACGTAAACGGACATCATTACAGGACAATTTGGGAAGAAGACAATAATCAACTTGAGCTTCGCATTATTGACCAGAGACTACTACCTCACAAATTTGAAACGGTTTTGCTATCAAATCCCGAAATGTTTATTACTGCAATTAAAGATATGTGGGTAAGAGGTGCTCCCCTTATTGGTGTAACAGCTGCTTACGCTATGTATCAGGCATCTATTGAAACTCCAAATGTTAAGGACTTCAGAAATTATATTCTTGGGTTTGCACAAAAACTAAAAAACGCAAGACCAACTGCTGTTAATCTCGAATGGGCAGTTAACATACAAATGAATATCATTGAAAAACACATAGACACCGATGAATGCAGTAAACAGTTATTAATCTCAGCAAGAAAAATCGCTGAAGATGATGTTCATAATTGCAGGAAAATTGGGGAATTTGGTTTTCAAATAATCAAAGAAATTGCAGACAAAAAAGCTAAGAGTGAAGAAGACAAAACAGTCAATATTCTTACTCATTGCAATGCCGGATGGCTGGCAACGGTTGATTGGGGAACAGCAACAGCTCCAATCTATTTTGCTCACAAAGAAGGAATTAAAATTCATGTTTGGGTGGACGAAACACGACCGAGAAATCAGGGGGCTAAGCTTACATCATGGGAGTTAAACAACGAAGGAATTCCAAATACCATTATTGTTGATAATGCCGGCGGGCACCTTATGCAGAAGGGTCTTGTTGACTTGGTCATTGTAGGTAGTGACCGAACAACTTTTACAGGAGATGTTGCAAATAAAATTGGTACTTATCTAAAGGCACTTGCAGCAAAAGATAATAATGTTCCTTTTTATGTGGCATTACCTTCTTCAACGATTGATTTTGAAATCGAGAATGGTATAAACGAAATATTAATAGAGGAGAGAAATCCTGATGAAGTTCTTTTTATTGACGGTTTGTGTGATGGAGAAATTAAGAATGTTTTAATTCCACCCGTTGACAGCAAAGCTTCGAACTTTGCTTTTGACATAACACCGGCACGTCTCGTTACAGGTTTGATTACCGAAAGAGGAATTTGCAAAGCAGACAAAAAGAGTATCCTGAATTTATTTCCTGAAAGAAAAAAATGAGCAGAAATAAAAATAGTAATCCTGTTCCTGAAGAAGTCAGTCATCCTGAGCTTGTCGATGGATGTAATCCCGCCGAAGGATATACAAAATTCAGTTGCCATTTCATTGAAAGAGATTGCATTGATAATGCGGAAATTGAAGAATTGATTTATTGGAGGAAAAAGCTCCATGTTCATGGTTTTATCGGCATGGGAAAAGATAATATATCATTTGGGAATATTAGTAAAAGAATAAGTGAACGGGAATTCATCATAAGCGGTACCAATACTGGAAAACCAAGAATTACGAATAAGGAACATTATTCTAAAGTTAGGGGCTGGAATATCTTAGAAAATTTTGTTGCATGTACGGGTTTAATTCCTGCTTCTTCTGAAACATTATCTCATGCGGCTATCTACGAAAAACTGGATTTTATTAATGCCGTAATTCATTTACACGACAATTTAATATGGGAAAAATACCGTCATTTACTTCCTACAACAGCCGATAATGCAGCTTATGGCACTGTCAAAATAGCGATTGAAATCAAAAAAATATTGTCAAACGAAACAGCATCGAAAAAAGGAATAATTATTCTTGGAGGCCATCGTGATGGAATTCTTGTGTTTGGACAATCTCTCGAAGAAGCATATAATATTCTCACATCTATTTTTAATGATAACAAATTATTGCGGAAAAGTATATGAAAAAAATTAAGATTAAAATTAAAGGAATAGACAGAGACTTAGCGGCACAACTTGATGTTCCTGATTCAATGGAATTCGAATCAACAGCCATATTTGCACATTGCTTTACCTGTACAAAGGATTTAAAATCAATAACCAATATAAGTGAAGGATTAAACTCAGGAAGGATTGCAGTTTTAAGGTTCGATTTCACAGGACTGGGAGGTAGTACAGGCGATTTTTCAAAATCAAGTTTCGCAACTAATATTGAGGATTTAATCCATGCATCAAAATTTCTTGAGGAAAACTACCAAGCAACGGAACTGCTAATCGGTCATTCCCTTGGTGGTGCGGCAGTAATTCAAGTAGCAGATAAAATTTCTTCAGTAAAAGCTGTAGCAACTATTGCGGCTCCGTATTATCCTGAACATCTGGAAAATATTATAAATATATCTAAAAGAAAATCCAAAGGAAACGAAAAAGTTAAGGTCACTATAGCAGGAAGACAATTCGAAATTTCAAATGAATTTTATCATGATTTGGATGAAAAAACAATGAAGCAAAAAATACAAAATTTAAACAAACCGCTTTGTATTTTGCACTCACCTCTCGATGAAATTGTTGGGATAGAGCATGCAACAAAAATCTTCGTTACCGCAAAACATCCAAAAAGTTTTATATCGCTGAACAAAGCAGACCACTTATTGCTTAATCCGGATGATTCAAAATATGCAGGCAGAGTTATTGCAGAATGGGCTTCACTATATATTTGATTAAAAGCTAAATCTCGAAATGAAGAAAACCGCCTTTGACTGATTCTACGGAACTCCCGGTTCGGCACTTTTTGAACTCTCTCTTATTATAGCAATATTTATTTCAGTTTTCTTGTCATATTATAAAATATTTGTTCGTCTTCGTTAAAATCAAACATTCTTGGAGATTTATCATTAGGATTTAGTTCTTTTAGGTCAATATACCTGATATCTAAATTATCATAAGTTCGATAATAGAATATACTATTTGTCAAATCTTTAAAAGTAGACCATTGTGTTGTCTCATCCGCGGATTCTCCGGCACCTTCAGGTTTAGAATCAGTTATCATACCTTTAAATATATCGAAATCATTAGTAATATGTAAGGCAAGATTCAATGCAGCTTTTGCATTTTTTGGCTTATGAGCGTATTGAGTAAAAAAAACAAGTCTTACAAATCTACTTGGAGGAGAAAAATCTCCCGGTAATCCGAACATTCCGGAACCATTACCGGTTGTCCCAAAGTCAATTCCACTGAATTTTTTCTCATCTAATTTATTTGGACTTATTCCAATATACTGTCGTAGGTTAGTTATATGCCATGGGAAATTCGGTGAGTTTGTAAAAACTCCAAGTGGATTATCATATATATTTTTAATTCCATTTTCAACTTCTATGACAATACAACCTCCTTTTTTGTCATAAACAATGTAATGAAATGGTGGAACGAAACCTAATTCGGGTATAAAATCACCATATATGGTCATGTTTTTTATTGCATTTTTGACCTCTTCTACGTTGGAAAAATTTCCTAGTAGCCAGCTTACTAAGTAAGCATGTCCAATTGATTTGGGAGTATCGTTTTTTTCAACTAATTGGTACTTGTTGTTTTTTTCAAACCATAAGGCACTGACTGCAAGTCCGGCTTCGTTCATCCCCTCATTTAATGCTTCAAACTGGTTGAATGAATTAACACCAACATAGCAATATTTTGTTTTCCATTTTAGACTTTCGGTATTATCGGATTTATAACTAATGATTTCATAGTTCCGTGGGATATAAACGATATTAAAGTCTAAATCGAGACGGAATTCCATGGTTCGTCCAACGATTATACAACCATCTTCTGCAGCTATTCTGAACGACATACAACTCTTAACTTCAACATTGATAATCAACAAAAGGGCTGATAGTAGCAATAAAACAGATAAGAATTTTTTAGTTTTCATGATATATCCCTTTATTTTTAAATAAAAATCTTCAAATCAAAATATTAAAATACATAATAATATGAAGTTCTTTAGATAATAATATCTTTCATGTTAATTTACAAAATATTCAATAGAAATTAATTTGTAAATTAATAAATTTAAAAAACTCACATCCCATATCAATTATGAAATGCAAGATTTTAATAACAATATAACTTTTAATATAATGATTACCTTCCGGTAATAGTTTTATTCCATGTTTTACTGACTGCTTGCAAGCAACTTGCATCTAATGTAACAGAAAATCTAATTGAAGGATTTATGTCATCTAATGTTCCAATATTTGAAACTTTACTAATATCAACATGACCATTTGCTGACCAGGGCCAAAGAGTATATACATTTAAAAATGTTACCCCTGCTTCTGAAATGAAATCTCCTTTCGGATCATCATGTTTACAGTTATGATGGCCTTCAATTTTAAAAGAAATATCGACTAGATGTATAGTATATATATCCGTCAGGAGCCATCTATATTTTTTTGTAGAAAAACTTTTACATGAGTAATAATTAGCCCAGTCTTTATCAGTTTTAAGGAGAACACTTGTAGATGTATTTTTTGTTTTTGTTTCCGGTTTATTAAACGACAATATAGCCCATACAGCTCTAGTTAGATACAATAAGGGATTAGCCTGGATTTTTTCATTATTTTTCTTATTTATTACTCCACCGGTTTGAATGAAGAAATCATTAATAGTCAAACCATCCATTTCAACAATTTGATAATATAACTCATATAGATCTTTAAAGCTTATATTGTTTTTGCCAATATTAGTGAAGTAAGTATATCTTGTAATACCCGAGTTATCTAAGGCAATAAGAAACTCATCAAAATTCATTTCTATTTTTTCCAGGAAATGATAAAACTCATATACTTCTTGATTATCCTCGATTACATTATCAACAGAGACTCTGATTAATTCAATAAATTCCATAAACTCGGAAATAGTCATATTTGATTGTTGGAAAAGTTGAAGAAAAATATGTGCGTTTATACCATATTTATCTAAAATATAAATATATTCTTTACCATTAACTCCTTCCTCTTCGACACCATCAATATATGAATCCCACGTTTCCTGAAGAAATGATCTAACATCATTTTCTTTAGCATATTCAATTTCTTCAATTTCATCGCTGTATACTTTAAACGATTTATTGACTAATATTGGAATAGGTTCAATCGTTGTTCCAATATTTATGACTGTATCTATTGATTGAGACAATAGAATGTCATCATAATACTGACTGGAAATATAGCCATTCCCTACAGTAAGCTGGCGAGGCTGTGATTTACCATTTGTATTATTATTTGTAGTGTCTTCATTACACGAAAAGATAAACACTAAAGTGAAAAGAAAATATAAATATTTCATAAAACTCCTTTTTGAAACAATGAAAAAAATTTATTTATTTTGTAAATATTCTTATTTGTCATTATTTTGTTTGGCAAATTACAAAATTTATTAAAAAAAATATTATATTTTCTTCAAGTTATGTACTACATACTATTTTGACTTAGAATTTTGGATTTGGTAACTAAATATAGATTGCTTTTTTTTTTGATAAGTTAGTGGTGCAGTTTTGAACATTTGCATCTTACATTGATATATAGCGTTAGGATGTATGCTATACTTTTCAGCAAGTCGCCTACTGATTGATGATTCTCTAAATGTTCCCGTAGAATAATAGTTTTTTCCTAAAACGAATATCTCTTTTTTCTCATTATTTGTAAACCTTCAAAATAATTTAAATTAATCATTATTTTTTCCGGTTCTATCTGGTTCATTATAAAACAATTAACAATTACCCAGCATCTTCTCTACTTCTTCAATAACCATTGCCTTTGCTTCTTCCATTGGCATATTAAACAGTCTGGCACCTGCCGCATGCTGGTGACCTCCGCCATTAAATTTGACAGCTACATCTCTTATATTGATATCTCCTTTTGAACGGAAGGATATACGGATTTCCTCACTTTCGAGCATTTGTGAAAACAAAATACCAACTTGGGTACCCTGAATAGTTAATGATTGTTCCACAATATCTTCAACATCTTCGTTAGATGCACCTGCTCTGTTAAAATGCTCTTTTGTCAAAGTCATAACACACAATTTACCATCAAGTAACATTTCAAGCCCGGCAAATGCTTCACCTAATAGTTTTATTACTCTTGGCGGACGAGTGCTGTAAATCTTTTCGAAAAGCATTACCGGGTCGGCTCCGCAATCAATCAAATCGGCAATTATACGATGAATATTTCCATCCGTTCTCGGAAATCTGAATGTCCCGGTATCTGTCATTATTGCCGAATACAAACATTCGGAAATCGTTTTATCTAATTGAAATTCATTATTGGATTTTATAAGATAATATACAAGTTCACCGGCAGAAGTAGCGTTATCATCAACCAAATAAATATCTGCAAATTCTTTGGGATTAATATGATGGTCAATAACAATCTTCCTGGCTTTTGATTTCTTAATAATCTCAGCCGGGCTTTTAGTTCTGTCAATATCATTCAAATCAATAACAAAAATTGCATCAGATGCTAAAATATAATCTTCTGATAAATTCTGATTATTATCAAATGTTTGAATATTATCCGCATTAGATAGAAACTGAAAATTATATGGTACAGAACTATGAATAATAATCCGGCATTCTTTGCCAAGCGAACAAAGATAGTGATAAAATGCCAGGGTAGAACCAATTGCATCGCCGTCAGGATTTACATGTGTCGTTATTGTTATTCGTTTCGCTTCATCAACAACATGGTGAATTTGCTCGAATAATTTCTTTGTATTTTCAGTAATATTTACACTCATTGTATTTCAAATTTAATTTTCACAAAACAATAAACTACAAATATACCTATTATTTTCTATCTGATTAGTGCTGGAAATAAAAGGTTTAAAGCTGAGGTTTTTAATTATTTGTATTTTTTTTAATACTTTAGATTGGTTATTCGATAGTTGTCAGCCAAGTCCTTTATACTTTAAAATTTTATTCTTAATTTTGTAGAAAGATAAGTGATATTTATTTTCTGATAGTATGTATCGAATTTTAATTTTTATATATTTATTAATTCTCAACTTTTTAATAAGTTGTGAAAACAACAGCGAACCGATTGATGATTCGGAAAATAAGTTTTTCCCCCTCAAAATTGGCAACTATTGGATATACAACAGCTATGAAAAAGACTTTAATAATAATATAATCAGTTCCACTCAAACTGAAGATTCTGTTGTAATAGAATTTTCCGAAAATATCCTTGGTGAGATTGCTTTCTACTTTGTCAAATACAGGAACGGAAAAGTCAACGACACATTGATTTTTGCATACAGCGGGCAGAATATTTACCGGTTATTCGATTCAAACTCGATACCAATACCAAATATGATTCGTACATGGTTTCCGGTAATAAATTTTCAAACCGCTAAAAACATAACATACAATGTCTATAAAAAACTGATAAATAATTACCTCTATTTTGAAGATAATATAGTATATACAGCTAACTACTGGCATACAATCAACGGAGAATACACTTATAATGATTCTATTGATTTTGAAAACAGCAAGCTGGCTACTAAGAAATTCTCAAACAAATATGACAGTAAGCTGGAATACAAAAAAGTCAGGAAACTAACTGAAACCAGCTATGACACTCTTTTGGTTAACCGGCTGATGAAGTATTACGACAAATACCAGTTGGTTGAAGGAATAGGATTATTCAAATTACAAAGAGATTCCTATACTATCAACACAATGACCGAACCCTCATCAACATTCGAAAAAGTTGAATATGTCAAAGGATTTGAGAGTTTGCTTAAAAGATATAAGTTGAAATAAAATAATTTGCATCCAATTATTTTCTTTGCAAAACCACCTTTGTGGTTTCCGTTCTGTTGCCTATTTGTATTTGACATACATATAAACCGGAACTGACTAATTGTGATTTTTCGTCAATACCTTCCCATTTTATTGTGAAATTACCTGACTGAACCGGATTTTCAATAATAGTCTTGATTATAGTCCCTTCAGTATTATATATTGATGCTTTTAAGATTTCTCCTGTCAAATTTGCCGGAATATTGAAACTGATATATACAATTTCCGAAAAAGGATTAGGATATGCAGATAATTTTACTGTTTCCCGATATTTTTGTTCTTTTACGGAAACTACTTCAACCGGAAGAGACATAGGATTATCATTTCTCGGATTCCCGTTTTTATCAGCTAAATATAAATCAACAAATTCAGGTCTGAAAGATTGATTCCCTTTAATGACTTCATTATTATAAAAACTTATCCACTCGTAATCATTCATTCTTTTAAAATCGTTTGTTGTATATTCATGAAAACTCATAACCGGTCCTACGAAAGCTGTTGCATGACCTTCGTAATTTTCAGCTATGAAAACACCGAGGTCAACTAATCCTGTAGCAACATGTTTTACCCAACCTACTTGATTACCTCCTGCATCAAAAGGTGATGTATGTATATCCGCTATCAAATTCCAATACATTTTTTGAACGTCCGGTATTAACCTTTCACCAATATATAATTGCCCAATCCATCCTCTTGGAAAAACAGCCCCACAGCCACCACCCCAATCAAATGCTCCACAAAGAAAATTTAAATCATTTTCATCGAGTTTAATATTTCCGGCTTCTTTTGAAGCTATTGTGTATAACTTTTCTGATATGGAATCAAGGTTATTTAAATATTTGTCAATGTAGAAATCATTAAATTTCGAACAAATTTCCTTTGATTTCTTTGCTAAATTTGACATTGCTTTATAAAAGTCGGGTATTGGTTCTATATAAACATAAGGATATGCACAACTTGGTCCACCTGTATAAGATTGTTTCCCATATAATATATTATCATGCCGTAATTGTGCCCATGAAGATAGCTGGGTATTCATTTTTTCCTGCCACCATGCTGCTGTTTGCATAAATCCGGGAAGAGTTTTTCTTGTTGCGTCATCCGGTGCATTTAAAGTTCTTATAACTTTCAACCACGAATTATAAATTGAATTATCCCAGTAGGATTCATCGTAAGAATCAAACAGCAGTCTTAATGCCGCAAGTTGTTTCTGGTAAGAATATCTTTCTAATTCAGTTTGTAGAAATTCCAAAGAAGAATTGTTTCCGAGTGAAAATAATACATCATTAACAGACGGCAGCATTCGTTTGATTTTTTGTCCATCAACAACAATTTTGTCATAAACAAGATTACCGCAAATATACGAATCCGCTAAAAATCTTTGCCCTAAAAGTAAAAATGCAGAAGCAGGTTTAATTTGCTCTTTGCTGAATGGGGACATTAATATTTGTGATAAAATCCTTTGCTCTGCATATTCCTTGGTTGATAATAAATTTTGAAATTCATGTACTTTATCAAGATTTTTGAATTCATTTATATCACTTATATTCATTTCTTGCAACAGTTCTGTTAAATGTTCCAATTGAACATTATCAGATATTCCTACCATTGATTCTATAATATCATCAACTGAATTAAAATTTTCGAGCTGTTCTGAATCATTAATAAGTTTATGTAATAAAAATGCATCAATTATTTGTCTTTGAATATCTTCTTCTGTTTGCTTTGGTTCATTATCACTTTCTAAAGGTGGAATAAGATAAAACTCAGTTCTTCCCAACCACATCATACATTTAAAATATCCCATCAATCCATCTGATAAAGTATAGTGACCTCTGACAGTAAATTGGCTGAAATCAATTTTTCTCGATGTACTTGAAAATAAAGGATAAGTTTGAAATTGCTCCGAATTTATCATACCAATAATTTTGTTTATTTCATTTTGATTTTCAGAAAATTTTGGCGAAGACGAACCGGACAAACAAGCTTTTGCAACTGTTAAGTAGATATCTATATCATTAACGTTTTGTTCCAATCCCGGTATCTTTTCCAAACTATTTTGCATTCTGCCTAATAATTTGGATAGATTTGAAATTAAAATTTCCTCCTCTATTGTCCTCAAAATTGCATCGTATGAAATATGAAAAGCATCAAGTATAAAATCCGTCGTTATCATAACAGGCAAATCTTTATTGTAGATATCTCCTAATGCTCTCCAAAAAGTATAATAGGAATTTCTTTCTGTTACCATAAACCCATGCTTATCAATTAGTTCGGCTTCGTATGAAGTTAAGCCGTATGCTTTTTTTATATTATCTAAATATAAAATGGAGTCTTGAGTTGGGGACACAAGTCCTTTGTACATACCGACAGGATGCTCATTGAAAAGCTGATTAATATTATAATTGGGATTATTTTCGATAAATTCCCAGTATTTATCTACTTTTGTTTGAGATAAAGCAGTAAATGAAATCGCACAAATCAGCGCCAAAATTTGTAATATTTTTTTCATAACAACACCTTTTTTAAGAATTGCAACAATCTTTATTATAAGACACAAAAAATACCGAAATGTTACACTTTTTTTTGAAAATAAATAAAATAAATTTTCTTTCATCCAAAAAAACCTCATTTTCATTAAAAAAAGGACTGCCTCATTATGAGACAGCCCTTTTCTGAACTTTCTACTTTATAAACTTTATAAACTTTCTACTGGCTAATAATTCTTGAACATCTCCTCAACTTTTTCACTTTCATATTCAGTTATGAATTGAATTCCGCTTCTGTCTGCCGCATCTCTTGTCAGAGCCGCAATGTCATTTCTTGATATGTATTCAAGATTGAACTTCCTTGCACCTGTCATAAGCTGACGCAATCCCTGAGCCAATCTCTCGTAATAAGTATAAAGACCTATTGCACCTGTCGGAATTTTTTCGAATTCCTTATCGCCTAATTCCTTGCGTAAGTCTTTAGATGTAACGAATACTTCATCAATAGTATTACCAAATCTTTCGACATAAACAGGTAGTTGATTGTCTTCGATTGTTCTTCCGATTGTTTTGCCGACCATAGCGGCGGCAATTGGAGAACGAGCCATACCAATCATCTTGACATAAGGAGCTCCGATAGCCAAGCCCTTGAATATCTGGTCTTCGAATGTGAAACCACCTGCAAAAATCAGCGGTGGAACATATTTACCTTCATTTTCCAATCGTTTGGCGTAATTGTAAGCCATTGAATGTAACTCAACAGGAGGAACTCCCCACTCGTTCATCATTCTCCATGGACTCATACCTGTTCCGCCACCTGCTCCGTCAATTGTCAGATAATCAATTTTATATTTAGATGCATAAATGATTGCCCTTGCCATATCGGAAGGAACATAAGCACCTGTTTTCAGTGTAACATATTTTGCCCCTGCTTTCCTCAACTCATCAACTCTTTGAGCAAAGCCCTCTTCGGTAACCATCCCGATTCTCGAATGTCTTTCAAATTCTTTGAATGCACCATGCTCATAAGCTTTGATGATATGAGGGTCGGTTGGGTTTGGCAGAACAATATATCCACGTTCGAAAAGTTTTTGGGCTTTTTTCAGGTCGGTGATTTTTACTTCACCGCCTATGTTCTTTGCACCTTGTCCCCATTTCAACTCGCAAACCTCTACACCAAGCTTGTCAATGGCATATTCCTGAACACCTAATCTGGTATCTTCCACATTTGCCTGTACAATGATTGCACCGTATCCGTCCCTCTGATAATCCTGATAAAGTTTAACTCTTCTTTTCAAATCTACTGTATCAACAATTTTGCCGTTCTCGATTGCAGCTTCCATATCCATAGCACCGACATTTTCACCAATCGTAAGACCGGTACCTGCCAAAGCAGAACCAATGGCAAGACCTTCCCAATTATTTTTAGCCACATTTGTTGAACCGATACCTGGAATAATCCACGGCAATTTAAATTTTAGCCCTTTGTCATGTCCTAATCTAACCTCTAAATTGACATTAGGAAATAATGCTTTGTCGCTGTCGGGTTCAATACCCTGAGCACCTTCGACACCACCCATGATGTTGAAATCGGAATAATCAACAGGATATTTTTTCTCTGATGCAGCTGTTATCACTCCGAATGGTTGCGGATAAATTACCTCATGTCCCCTGTAAGCGGACTTACCAATTTCGCACATACCAACACAACCGTCAACACATGTAACGCACATACCGGAGGCAGGATTAATAGAATCTTCGGTACGATTCTTCGTCAGTGTTGCGGCTGATGAATTAACTCTTGAAAACATATTCACGTAAAATCTCCTTATATTATTATTAAATTTAATTTATATTTTTCATTTTATCCCTTCTCCCTTCTCCGGTCATCCTGAGCTTGTCGAAGGATGTCATTAACAATTAACAATTACCTATCCACAATCTCACAAGCAACACATGGGTCCATGTAGCACATTAAATCATGAAACTGGTCTTTATCAACACATGGAGCGCTAATATTTACACAGCCGTTACATATAGCATTATCTTTGTCTGTATATGTACAACGCAACTGGCATGCAGGACAAATATAAATACACCCTCCACAAAGCCGGCATACTTCGGATTTAATATCGAATGGAGTACCGATACTTCGGTTCTCACCTCGTCCCCTGAATCCGATTGCCTTTGCCATCATTTGCTCCTCGCACATCCTTACACAAAGACCGCAAAGAATGCAATCTTCCCATTCCTGTTTGAATCTTTGCCGGTGTACATCAAACTTTGATGCCAAATCCTGAATGGTTTTAGATTGAGGACATGTTGCCAGAAGCAATTCCAAAATCATCTTTCTTGCTTTCATTACCCTTTCGGAACCTGTACGAACTTTTAAGCCCTCCTGTGCAGGATAAGTACAAGAAGTTACTAACTTGGCATTAGCACCCTCACCAATTTCAACGACACAGAGCCGGCAGGCACCATAAGGGCTAAGCCCTTCCATGTGGCATAATGTAGGTATGGGAAATCCTAAAAACTGTGCCGCTTCCAGCAGAGTTGTACCTTCATCTACTTGTAATTGGATACCATTTATAATAATGTTAATCATAAACTACCTCGCTTTCAAACAATATTTGTCTAATAAATGAGTTACCCTGATGGGTTGCTTGACACTGAACCCCCTGAAATCCATCATCCTGAGACTGTCGAAGGATTTCATTAACCATTAACCATTGACAATTAACCATTAACGACCGCTCCTTCCTTTTCAGAAAATTCAATCTCAATTTCTTTTACTCTTTCCTGTAATTTATAGGTAAAATCCAAGTCGCATCTCAAACAACGCAGTGCCTCTTTCTTTGCATCGGCTTCGGTCAATGTTGTTTCAACCTCATCCAGAGTAGTGATACGTTGCTTAACAGGTATAACCGGCAGTTTGATTCTTTGTGCCTCCAAATCCGTTTCCTCTCCGGTTTCAATAGGAGGAATATAATCCTTAGGGAATTGCTTTGGAACGGGTTGATTCAAATCCTGTCCGTTGATATACCTGTCAATCATAATCGCAACTCTTTTACCTGCCGCAATTGCATCAACGACTGTGTTAGGTCCTGTTACGACATCGCCACCGGCAAAGACACCCATCCTGTTTGTTGTTAAGGTATCTTCATTTACAACAAGACTACCCCATTTATTTGTTTCAATTCCCATATATGAAATATATCCGACATCAGGAGTATCCCCAATTGTAATTATCAAAGTATCGAATTGAAATACTTCTTCGGAATCCGGAACCGGTACAGGTGTTCTTCTACCGCTTTCGTCAACTTCACCTAATTTATTTCTGATAAATTCCACACCTGCTATTTTCCCCTTTTCCGACTTAATGCTTAAAGGAGTCATTAATGTTTCGAGCCGGACACCTTCTTCTATTGCGGCATCAACTTCATGAGATAAGGCAGGCATTTCCTGACGTGTCCGCCGGTAAAGAACCGTAACACTTTCTACACCCTTCTGGCGAAGCGACACTCTCGCCGCATCAATAGCAGAGTCGCCGCCACCGATAACACCAACTTTACCCTTGGCTAAATTTTTACCTTCCAGATTAAATGATTTCAAAAACTGAATTGCAGGGTATACGCCTTCGAGTTCTTCACCTTCGATATTTAAAAGTTTGCTCTTATGTGCCCCCATTGCTAAAAATACTGCTTTGTAACCGCTATTTAACAAATAATCTATTGTTATATCCCTGCCTAATGCAGTATTGCAAACCAACTCGATATTGTCGTCAATTAAGCAATCTATTTCTTTTCTTATTACGTCTCTTGGTAATCTGTAAGCAGGGATACCGCTAATTAACATACCTCCCGCTTCAGAATCCTTTTCAAATACAGTAACTTTATATCCTTGCAGGGACAATTTATGAGCGGCTGTTAAACCGGCGGGTCCGGAACCAATAATTGCAATTTGCGATTTTCTGTTGCTATTAGTGCCGTTTCTCTTTGGCTTATATATTGCCGGGTCAATTCTATCCGTAATAAATCGTTTTAATGCACGAATTGCTATTGGCTGACCTGTGTAGTCACCTGCTCGGCACATTTTTTCACAAGGATGGTTGCATACTCTTGCACAAACCGAAGGGAATGGATTTGCTTCACGGATTGTAAGATATGCTTGTTCGTACTCCCCTCTGGCAATATGTGCAATGTACTTCCATGCTTCGGTTCCTATCGGACAGGTTGCATGGCACGGTGCGCCAACAAGCTCTTTACATACTCCCGCCTTGCAACGTTTATTTTTAATATGGTCAATATATTCATGTCTGAAGTATTTCAAAGTTGATAGAACCGGATTAGCCGCAGTTTGTCCAAGACCGCACATTGTAGTGTCTTTCACAACATAAGCGAGGTCTTCAAGCAATTGGAGTTTTTCCATGCTCCCGTGACCTTTTGTAATGTCATCGAGCAATTCCCACATACGTTGAGTTCCCTTACGGCATGTAAAGCATTTTCCACAGGATTCATCCTTGAGAAAATTCATAAAGAATTTTGCTACATCAACCATACATGTCCGTTCATCCATAACAATCATACCACCGGAACCCATCATTGAACCGGCTTCAGCAAGAGAATCATAATCAATGGGTATATTGAATTTGCTCACCGGAATGCAACCGCCTGATGGACCGCCTGTTTGAACGGCTTTGATTTTGGTGTCAGCAGATGAACCTCCTCCAATATCATAAACAATCTCTTTTATTGTTATTCCCATTGGAACTTCAACAAGTCCGGTATTCTTGATTTTTCCTACCAGACTAAATATTTTTGTGCCGGTACTCTTTTCTGTTCCGACTTTAGCATATTCACTTCCACCTTTTAATATAATAGAAGGTATATTTGCCCATGTTTCTACATTGTTGATAGCTGTAGGTTTTCCAAATATTCCCTTTTCAACAGGGAATGGGGGTCTTTGTCGGGGTTCACCCATGTGACCTTCAACCGATTTCATTAATGCAGTTTCTTCACCGCAAACAAATGCACCGGCTCCACGGACAATGCGGATATTAAAAGAAAATTTCGTTCCTAATATTTTTTTACCTAACAATCCTAAATCTTCTGCTTGCCTTAGAGCAATGATTAAGTGTTTTATCGCAAGAGGATATTCATCTCTAACATAAACAATACCTTCAGTTGCACCTGTAGCATAAGCACCAATAATCATTCCCTCGATAATACTATGTGGATTTCCTTCAAGAACGCTTCTATCCATATAAGCCCCGGGGTCTCCTTCATCGGCGTTACAAACAAGATATTTTCCCTTTTTGTTTGGTTGTTTTGCTAATAATTCCCATTTTTTCCCTGTTGGGAATCCAGCTCCACCTCTACCTCGAATTTTGGATTCTTGAACTTCTTTAATTACATCAGCAGGTTTCATTTTAGTTAAAACATTTGCTAAAGCCAAATAACCTGAATTTGCAAAATAGTCATAAATCCTGATAGGGTCTATTCTTTCATTTTTACTAAGAATATCACGTCTTTGATTTTTAAAGAAAGGTATCTCGTCTTGTCTATGGAATACTTCATCAGTTTTCGGGTCTCTGTATAGTAGAGATTCTTCATAGTAATTTCCAATAACAGCATCAATAATTTTTGATACATTGTCGGTAGTAACTTTGTGATAAAAAGCACCTTGTGGTCTTGTTAAAATAAACGGACCCATTTCACAAAAGCCATGGCATCCGGTTATTTTTAAAGCTATTTTATTCTGTAGTTGTTTATTGAAGATATATTTCTTAATACTTCTAATGATATCTTTTGATTTGCTTGCATGACATGCAGTACCTGCACAAATGACAATTTGAGGTACTTTACCATTTGAATTTTTTACAATTTCTTCTTGTAGTTCTGTCAGTTCAGCAATAGAATTTAAAGGTTTAAGCTCTTTAAAATATAATGAATTTGGCATTTAGCAACTCCTTGAATAGATTTGTTAATTTTTTAGATTATTCATTTATTAAATTCTAAATCCAGCAAATGTCCGGGACACCCTTTTTTGGGACAAATCTGAATAATACCACCGTCTTTTACTTTCATCGGTACCATTGTTTCTCCGCAATCAGGACAATTTAATCCATGGGTTAATTCAACATGACAATGAGGACAGAATATATTTACTATATAATCCTCGGGAATCTTATGTTCTGATTTAATATTATGGCTTCCGTAGATGGGAGAAAGCCAAAGTGAACCGTGCCTTCGTTTGAAAGAAGCTGTGAGTCTGATAGAAGGTTGACCATCTATCAAAACTTCCGGATCCATCAAATCATGGTTACATGCTTTACAGCTAACATTTAGAGAAAATGATTCCTGAGATATTGTCGTATCTTTAGTAAATCCAATCTCAGCATCATACAGTATTTTTTTAATGTCAGTAGTTTTAACCTTTGAAATATAATGCCCGTCGCAAACAACAACAGGACCTAATGCACATGCTCCAAGACAAGTAACTGTCTCATAAGAAAATTTCTTGTCGGGAGTAGTTTTTCCCGGAGCTATTCCAAGGTGCTTTTGGACATGTTCTGCTATGGTTTGACCACCTCTAACATGACAGGCAGTACCAAGGCATACCGTTATGTGATGCTTTCCCTTAGGTTCAAATGTGAAAGATTTGTAAAAAGTAGCAACTCCATAAATATCAACAAGTGATTTATTTGTTTCCTTCGCAACCTGCATGAGTGCTTCCTGTGGTAGATAGCTGTATTTTGATTGAATGTCCTGAAGGATAGAAATAATGCCGTTGCCATTATTTTTATGGTTTTTGATTATAGAATCAACATTAACATTCGCCATACAATATTCCTATTAATTACAAAATAAATTTTTATTATTATTTTTTATTTGCAAAAAAATTGAAGTTTAAATAGCACAAAAAATTTTAAATACAAAAATATTTTTTTAATTTATAAACAATATGTTGTTTTTAAAAAGTTGTTTAGGAGTGGCTAAATTGGTATAACCCATATAAATATTATCAGTTTTTTTTGAATTCGAGAGCTATTCTCAGAAAATAAATAAATTTAGTGCCTTCCTTTAAAATAATTTTTTCTTTCAGTTATTTAATGACACCCTCTGACAACTCTTGGGATATTGTTAAAATCATTGAAAAACGTTAAGGTAACAACTTGTCCTGAAAAAATATTTTCAATGTGTTGTCTTTGATTATAACCCATTTCGCAATAGAATCTGCCTTCTTTTTTGAGTAATTCCGGAAATATGCGGCTGAACCGCCTATAATATGTTAAGCCATCGGAACCATCTGTCAAAGCTTCTTTCGGTTCGTGATTTTTTATTTCATCATCAAGTTGATTATATTCATCGAGAGGGATATATGGCGGATTTGATACTATAATATCAAATTTTTCATTAGTCGGAATTTCTTTTAAAATATCACATTGATTGAAACTGATATTCCTGATAGCAAGATTAGTCCCATTATTTTTCGCTGTCAATAAAGCAAAATAAGAACTGTCAATAGCTAAAACATCAGACTGTTGAAAATTTTTTGCCAGATTCAAAGCTATACAACCTGAACCGGTACCAATATCCAAAATTTTTATTTTTTTGTACTTATTTGGATAATCATTCAAAACACAATTCACCAACAATTCGGTTTCAGGCCTTGGTATCATTACAGTATCGTTTACCATTATTTCTGTATCGAGGAAAGTAGTTTTTCCGAGAACATATTGCAATGGTTCACCTGATACTCTTTTTAAAACCATATTGCGGATGTTTTTCAGTTCCAAATCGTTCAATGGTTTGTCATGCTTAGTATAAATATCAATTCTTGAAATATTAAGAACTGAACAAAGTATCAACTCAATATTCAATCTCGCAGATTCAATACCCTTTTCTGTAAAATATCCGCTTGTCCATTTCAGGACATCTATAATAGTCCAATTCTTTTTTTCCAATACAATACCATTGAATTAGTTTTCTTTTCTCAGATAATTTTATTCCACCATGAACCGCCTGATTCATGATTATCTTAGTGCTTTAGACTATTGGCTAACAAAGACAACAAAGCCATCCGGATAAAAACGCCATGAGTTACTTGAGTTTGAATTAAGACATTCGGATAAGAACTCAATTCATAATCGAGTTCGATACCGTAATTGACCGGACCCGGATGCATAAGCACCAAACCGGGTTTACTGCTGAAAAGCTGGAAAGTAACGCCATAATATTTGGTATATTCCCTAATCGAAGGAAGAATACCCGATTCCATTCTCTCCCTTTGTAAACGAAGCAAGATAACAGTATCTGCCCACTCAACGGATTCTTCGATAGTGTCGAAAAGTTTCACGTCCCAGATGTCCCTGGCTCTTGGCACTAAAGTTCCGGGACTGCAAAATCCCACTTCAGCTCCTAATATCTTTAACATAGCAACATTTGACCTTGCGACTCTGCTGTGCAAAATATCGCCGATAATACATACTTTCAAACCTTCGAGTTTTCCGAAATGCCGGTAAAGCGTAAATGTATCTAAAAGTGCCTGTGTCGGGTGTTCATGCTTGCCATCGCCTGCATTGACAATAATGCCATTGGTATTTGCCTGCAAAAACTGAGATGCACCCGAACAGTTATGCCTGACGACATAAATATCCACTCCCATGGCTTCTATTGTACGCAATGTATCAATAAGTGATTCCCCTTTTGACAAACTGCTTGTCGAGGTTTGAAAATTTATTATCTCGGCAGACAACCTTTTCGCCGCTAAGTCAAAAGATAATTTTGTTCTGGTTGAGTTTTCGAAAAAGGCAAGAGCAACTGTAATACCTTTTAAGTCGTCAAATTTCATTCCGGGTTTGAAATTTTCCAAAAAATATTTAGCTCTGTCGTATATTTTATAAATATCACCATAAGTCAAATCTTCGACTTGTAAAAGATAAGGATGAGTTAATCTATCAGTCATTTAAATCACTATTCACATATAATACAAATTAATTAATGCAAATTAAAAAAAAAGCCATTCATAATGAATGGCTTTTTTGATTTGTGCAAAAAATGCGAATTACTTCTTAGCTGCTTTTTTGCCAACAGCATCTGTAAGAGCTTTGCCTGCTTTGAATTTTGGAACTTTCTTAGCGGCAATTTTCAGTGTTTCCCCGGTTCTTGGATTTTTACCTTTCCTAGCTTTTCTGTTATAAACAGAAAATGTTCCGAAACCGATTAATGTTACATTTGTTCCTTTTTTCAACGATTTTGAAATCGCATCAAAAGTACTTCTTACTGCCTTGTCTGCATCAACCTTGGTTAGACCGGTTTCTTTTGCAACTTCAGCAATCAGTTGTGCTTTGTTTAAGCCCATTTAAACCCCCTTTTTATTTTGTAGTAAAATAAATTAATTGGAAGAAAAAAAAATTAACTACAGTGCAAAACTATAGCATTTAATCAAGCTTTGCAAGTTTTTTTTTTTAAAAAATACTGATTTTTACTACTTTTTTAATAATTTATTTGTAAATATTACAACTTTTGCCCTATTCATCAGGGTTTTCAGTGATTTTCAAATAATTACCATATTTTTTCAGATTTATGAAAAGTTTATTTTAGCAAGTAATAATCAGGATTTTAAGTTTTTAATTCTTCTTTTGGTGAGTTATTTGGTAAAAAGTATTCTATTCCTGTCCATACCGATAAAATTACTATTAATAACATAGCGAAATATATTATGTCCGAAAAAAGTAAAGTTTCAATTTTGTCTGCTGTCGTTCCCAAAACCTTTTCAGTGAATGTTACTGTTTCTTTCAGTAAAAGCAACAGAAGAATGAAAGCAATAAATATCATTTGTAATGTCGTTTTCCATTTTGCAGCTAAAGAAGTTTTAAACGTTTTACCCTTATTATCAAAATAAATCCTTAATAATGTCGTACCGAAATCACGGAATACTATTATTAAAACCATCCAAAGTTCTACAATTCCCAAAAGTACGAAAGCTATGAATGCGGCAGTTGTCAAAATCTTGTCAGCCAAAGGGTCTAAAAACTTTCCAAAATTGCTCACTTCTCCATATTTTCTTGCAACCCAACCGTCAAAAAAATCAGATGCAGAGGCAAAAAAGTAAAGAATACATGCAATTTCAACTGAACCCTTATCACCCCATACCAACAGATAGAAAAAAAAAGGTACAATTAATATTCTAATCCAGCTAATTATATTTGGAATGTTAAATTTCATATAATTTTTAAAATAATTTACCTGCCGCTAAGTTTCTTGATTTTTTTGATAAATATAGTGCCGTCTTTAATTTTTAGCTGAAATTAAAACAGGGTTATTTAATATAAATTTAAAGATTTTTATATTCTTTAAACATGCATTTATCCTGAATAAATTCTATTCCATGGGATTCTGCAAGCTTTTTTGCTTCATCATTCATTATGCCTTCCTGAAGCCAAATAAGGTCAATATCCCCTCTTTGCTTTTTTCTTTCTACTGCTTCTTCTACTATTTCCAGAACCTGACCCGATGGTCTGAATACATTTAAAATATCTATATCATCTTCTATATCTAAAATATTTTTATATGATTTCTGTCCGGCTATCTCTTTTGCTCCGGGATTAACAGGAATGATATTGTATCCTTGGCTTAACAGAAAGGCAGGCACATAATGTGATGGCTTTACATCATTGGTTGACATCCCAAAAACTGCAATTGTCTTGTACTTTTCAAAAATTTCACTTATCGTCATTTTGCTTCCTTTCAATTAAAAAATTCACTATTACTCTCAATTTAAAAAATTTTATTCTAAACATTAAGTTTTATCGTCAAAAGCAAATTTAATAAATTAAAAATACTTTGCTATAAAAATCTTTATGCTTAATATTCAGCACATGTTAAGATAGAATCATTCGAGGTAAAATTTTTACAAACAATCAATCCAAATTGGAATATTTTTTATCACTTTAATTTGTACGAGACAAGAGTACAAGTCCAATTCTTACGAGGACCAAGAATACCAGAAACCAAACCAACTCCTTTACAGTAATAACTGTCAGAATAATAATTTTCCGGCATATTTGAATATCTGATACATGCGAAAGTTCCGGCTGATGTTTTTATTGTTTTACTGCCTGAGCAAATCAGTTGGTCATATGTACTAGTGTCAACCCAGCCAATCTTGAAATAATTTGAATATTTACGGATGTAAATACCGGAATCATTTTCACACTGTGCAACCAAAACAATCCCATCCTTCTCTTTGATATAACCATGAAAGGTAGTATCAATATAAGTGCCATCAGTTGAGGTTGCTATAGCCCGCGTAATAAAAACATCAGAAATTTTAACAGAAGAATCCGGAAAAAGCACGGGTATTGATTTTTTTTGGGTTATTAACAAGTCCCAACGGAAATCACCGCTGTCATTTTTTACTTTGTAATTCCAGGTATTTCCTACGTCTAAAGGAATGATGTCCCCGTTATTAGTGTCTTTCAGCTTGTTATCATCTGAATTTTTCCCACAACCAAGCATTGTGAAAATTAGTGCAAGAACAATTATCGAAATGTTTTTCATAATCATCTCCTCATTTAAACAAATAAAATCATTATTAAGTTTATATTATTTTGTAACTTAATAAATAAAATATTTTAAAGCAAATTAATGATTCATTTATTTGTTTTAAAGATAAGAAGTTGGATTATCTACAATAATACATTCTTCATTTTACATTCTTCATTTTACATTTTACATTCTACATTAAAAACGGCTAAACTCCAAATGAATATTCGATCCCTTTACGCTGTGAGTTAAAGCTCCTGATGAAATAGCATTTACCCCTGTTTTAACGTATTCTCCGAGATTACTCAGATTTATTCCTCCTGATGCTTCGATAAAAACATCTTCTCCTGCATTATCTCTAATGTATTCTACCATCTTAGATATAGTTGAAGGACTCATATTGTCGAGTAAAAAGCCATCTACTCCTATTTCCAATGCTTCATTAATTTCTTCTTTATTTTCAACTTCAATTTCGATTTTTAAATTTTTTGGATTATTATTTCTAAGCATCTCAATTGCTTGTTTTATACCACCTGCCGCTTTAATATGATTATCCTTAATTAATATACCGGAAGACAAATCCAGACGGTGATTGAAACCACCTCCGACAGTTACGGCATACTTTTCAAATAATCTCAGTCCGGGAGTGGTTTTCCTCGTATCAAGAATCTTGACATTATAGGGCTTTGCTATCTCAGCATATTTATTTGTCAATGTCGCTATTCCGCAAAGCCGTTGCAGTAAATTAAGCATTACCCTTTCGTGAGAGAGGATAATATCTGTTCTGCCTTTTATCACTGCAATTATTTCACCATTTTTAACCTTGTCCCCGTCTTTGAATTTCAGGTCAATTTGACTATTCCCGTCAAAGAAATACTCTAATGTTTGCTCTCCTGCAAAAATTAAATCTTCTTCTGCCTGCAAAAAAGCAGTTATGGAGTTATGAGTTGTGGGTTGAGGGTTGTTTAATGTATTTGAAAAAATCGCATTAGTTGTTGCATCACCATCGGGCATATCCTCGGCAAGAAATTCATTAATCTTTTTGATAATGTATTCCTCAGGCAGTTTCTTTATTTGTTCATATTCTATCATGAAAGCTCCAGCATCCTCTCAATTGGTTTTAATGCTCTTAATCTCAAATTTTCTTCAATATGAATTTGCGGTTCCATTTTCTCAAGTGCAGATATAATTTTATCAACTGTATTCAGCTTCATATAAGGGCAGTTATTACAACTGCATCCATCGAGATTTGGTACTGTATAAAAAGATTTGCCTTCTGTCTTTAACTCTAATTGATGAATTATTCCGGGTTCAGTTAGTATGATAAATTCCTTAGAATTTGAATTAACTGCTTGTTTTATTATTCCTGAAGTTGAACCAATAAAATCTGCATACGCCAAAATATTTTCGGGACATTCAGGATGTGCAAGGACTTTTGCATCAGGATATTTGTTCATCAGATTAATCAGTTCAAGTTCCGAAAAAACAGTATGAACTTCGCATGACCCATCCCACAAAACCATATCCCTTCCGGTTTTTTTAATTACATGTTTCCCTAAATATTTGTCAGGAGCAAATAAAATCTTTTCGTCTTTTGGGAGAGAATTTACTATTTTTTCAGCATTGGAAGAAGTACAGATAATATCAGACATCGCCTTGACCTGTGTGGAGCAGTTAATGTATGATATGACAGTATGACCGGGATGTGCATCAATCCATTCTTTAAATTTGTCGGCAGGAGTATTGTCAGCAAGCGAACATCCGGCATTCATATCAGGCAGCAAAACTACTTTTGTAGGATTTAAAATCTTTGCAGTCTCAGCCATAAAATGTACACCCGCAAAAACAATGACATCTGCTTCTGTCTTTTTAGCCGCTTGTGCAAGAGCAAGTGAATCACCCAAAAAATCCGCTATGTCCTGTATTTCCGATTCCTGATAATAATGAGCAAGAATTATAGCATTCTTCTCTTTTTTCAATCTATTTATTTTATCGATTTTTGATTCCATGTTTCAAATATATTACTCTTTTAATTATTTATCAATTAATTAACGAATGATAATATCAATAATTATTCATAATTCGTAATTCATAATTAGTAATTAGTAATTGTTTTAAACCCACTCCCTCGTCAACTCATCTATTTTTTCCATTGTCTTGATTGTATAATCCAAAACATTAACAACATTAATAAAATGGTTAACATCAAAAGTTGATAATGCTATTTCATGCTTTTTGCGTTCTTTCAGCCATTTGTCCAATACCTGATAGCCGCCTCCCAAATTGGTGATGGTAATCTTTTTGAATGCTGTTAAAGTATTCCTGAAACATAAAACAACCTGATAATGATTAAATACTTACATAATACAAAAATAGGAAATAATTATCTTTGTTTAAATATAATTAACCACAAATATTTGAAGTGTAAAAGTGTAAAAGGGATTAGGGTAATTTTTACGGTTACAGTATCTGATTTATTCGTAGAGTTTGCATTGAACTTTTTTTTGAATAAATAACAAAGAGCATTATATCTGATTATTATATTTAAAATCAATAATTCATAATAATTATAACAATTTTTTTTGTAAATTGTTTTTAAAAATATTGTTAACACAAAACAGTCATGTTAAATATATGAAAAGTACTGAAATAAAATTACCTAAAAAAATAACACCGTGTCCAATTATAGATGCGTTGTTGGAGATTAGGTTTTCAATTAATACTGATCCAAATGCTGTATTTGGACAATTATATTCATATTTCAAAGAATCATTTTCAAAGCCAGAATCTTTACCAATTTTACAAGTACCTGAATATATAAGAAAAGTTGACCCGAATTTTCAATTCAAACCTCATTATCGACTTGAAAAGGATGGGTTTATTCTACAAATTGGTTCAGATGTTTTAACGATTAGTTCTTTTCCAGAATATATTGGATGGAATAATTTCTCTGAAATGATTTATGAAATATTAAAAAAAGTGAAAACTTCTGATATAATTGATAGAATTTCAAGGCTTGGTTTGAGATATGTTAATTTTTTTGAATTGAATATTTTCGACCATATAAATTTAGATGTTCATATGACTGGAAATTCTATTACAGAAAAAAATATTATAATAAAAACTGAAATAAATGGTGATGATTTTAAGCAAACATTACAAATTTCAAATCATGCACAAAGTGGTGAAAAATTTGGTTCAATAATTGATATTGATACTTTTAAAGATATTGAATTAGAAGATTTTTTTAATAATCAAGAAAAGTTGATAGAATTTGTACATTTACAAGAAAAACACTTATTTTTTAGTTTATTAAAAGATGAATTTTTGCAAAATTTTAATCCGGAGTATTAGAAATGTCTACTGTAACAAATACAACAACTTCAACCGCAATTTTATTTTTCGCATTAACATCAATTAATCCGACAATGTATAGTAATCCTTATTACTCTACTGATAATTTGATTCCTTTAAAAAATCATTCTTATCGTGTCAATAAAGATTTAGTTTATTTGAAAAATATAGAATTTGATGAATCAAAAAGTTACATGTTGATTACTAATGAAAATGAAATATTTAATGTTTTATCGAATTTCTCAAATAAAATATTACATCACTTAGTTGATATTGAACCTGAATATTCTGATATATTAAATAAGCATTTTTGGGAATTAATATGAAAATTGAAGATATTGATCTTTATTTACCAAAATTTCTGTCAGCGGAATCCTATAGAATATTAATAAAAGGACTTAATGACTTTCCTGAAAATATTGATACAAGGTTATATACTACCTATTTAAATCAAAAAAATTTAATTTATCAAGGAGATGGAATTCAAGACTTATTAGTAATTAATCTACCTAAAAGCGAAATTAATAAAGTTCCATGTATGATATTGTCAAATACATGTGATATTGATTTGCATAATAAACGAAAATTACCAACAAAAATAGTTTATACCCCTATATTTAATCTTGAAAAATTTTATAAAAAGTTAAAATCAGAATCAAAGGATAAAGAAGGCATACTTTCCTTTATTAAATCTGTAAAAAGACAGGAAGTATCACAGATATTTTATTTACCAAAATTAAATGAAAAAATTGATGAATCTATAATATTTTTTGATTTTATCTGTAGCTGCGATAATGGATTTATTGATAGAGAAAATTTAAAAACTCAGAGATTATTTACTTTAAGTGATTATGGATCGTACTTGTTCATATTTAAATTATCAATTCATTTTACAAGAATTCAAGACAAAGTTGAAAGAAGAAGTATTATCGATGAATAATTTTTGAGGGTGTAAACTAAGGTTTTCTTAAGTATGTCTTATTGATTATCTACTCTCTTAGCCATTATATCATGAACTTAAATTTGGAGTTCCCCCAATATTATGGACAAAAAATTAAGATAGTTTCTTCCTTTCATAGTCAATAAGAGTATGGTGAAAACCATTTCAAAATCATTTCGAAACTAATATAAAACTATTAGTTTTATATTAGTTTTATAATAGTTTTCTTGCATTTAGTTTTCGGCGATATATATTCGCATTGAGTTTAAAATTATTTTTATGAATCAATGCGAAGGTGCTTAATGAACAACGAAATCACAACCACAGAAAAAAAACCCTGGGAACAGCTCAAAGGCGAAAAATCCAGGCAATTTTTAGCTTTTTGCCAATACCTCGAGCTTGGCAACAGGCGTAAATTCAGCAATATCGCATCCTATACCAATGTATCTCCGGGTTGTATTCACAATTGGGCTCAAAAATGGAATTGGGAAGAAAGAGCTTCGGCTTTCGACAGGCATTCTATAGAAATGAATAAAAAGGAAAAAAGGGAGCAATACGAAAAAGTTAAAAATATTCACTCAAAAAGTATGAATAATATGTCGCTTCTTATCTACAAACTCATTGATTTAATCAATAAAAAAACCCGCTCTGAGCTTAACAAAATGTCGGATATGGAGCTTACGGATTTTTATAAAGCCCTTAAATTATTAACTAATATCCTGCCTTCCCTTTCGGATATCGCTTCTGCCAATTTGAGTCAGTCCAAACCTCTGTGGCAGGAAGAAGAAACTCCTTTGGATTTTATGACTATTTACGATAAACACCCAGAATTGATTGATGATGTTAACGACTTACTTGGCAAAATAATCAATGCGGAAACTAATGATGCTCCTTTATTTAATCGAATATAGAAAAATTATTAGGATAAAAAAAAATAAAAAAGATAAAAAACGATAAAAAAGATAAAAAACGATAAAAAAGATAAAAAACGATAAAAAAGATAAAAAACGATAAAAAAGATAAAAAACGATAAAAAAGATAAAAAACGATAAAAAAGATAAAAAACGATAAAAATGAATAAAATTCTTTTAGATAATGACATAAATATAACAAACTTCAGAAATGCCTCTCCCGCATCCTTGGCTTATATTATAAGTAAAGGCAGGTTTGAATTTCCTGACCATATCAAACTGTTAGACAATTTGCTCGTTAAATTATCCCGTAGAGAATTCAATAAACTAATAATCAATATGCCACCGAGACATGGCAAATCCGAACTTATTTCGAGATATTTTCCCTGTTGGTATTTGGGCACTTACCCTTCTCACAGAATTATATTGACCTGTTACGGTTCGTCACTGGCAGAATCATTTGGAAGAAAAGTTAAAAATATCATTTCCGAATTTGGAAATAACTTTTTCAATTTATGCTTAAGTCCTCATTCAAAATCAGCAAAACGTTTTGATATAGAAGGTAATTCAGGCGGGATGGATTTTGTCGGTGCAGGAGGTGCCATTACCGGAAAAGGTGCGGACCTGCTGATAATAGACGACCCGATAAAAAACAGTGCTGAAGCCGCTTCTTTAAATATGAGGGAAGTTCTTTGGGATTGGTTTAATTCTACCGCAATGACCCGGCTTGAATCCGATGGTGTCGTTGTGGTTGTTATGACACGTTGGCATGAAGATGATTTGTGCGGTAGAATTATCGCAAATAATACAATTATCACTCCCGATGATTATTTTAAGAAAAATATTTCGCTTTTAGATGATTCATGGATATTAGCAAAGCTACCGGCTATAGCTACTGAAGGTGATTGTATTGGCAGAAGCCCGGGTGAAGCTTTGTGGAGTAGTAGATTTCCAATTAAAAATTTAAAAAATGCAGAGAAAAGAATGGGCTCTTATTTGTTCTCGGCTCTTTACCAGCAATCACCTTCTCCGGCAAGTGGAAATATTTATCAACGAAAACATTTCAGGTACTTCACCGAAAATGATGAGTTCTATTTTCTCGAAGCAATGGGGCAGGATTATGACACTAAAAAGACTATAGCAAAACAATACTGTTCCACATTTATTGTTGTTGACCTCGCAGTTACACTAAAGCAGTCTTCAGATTTCACAGTACTTCTTGTTTTTAAAACAACACCGCAAAACGATATATTGGTTGTTGATATTGAACGGCAGAAATGCGAAGGAGCAAACCACAAAAATATTATCAAAAGAATGAATGATAAGTGGACACCTTTAATGATAGGTATTGAGTCCAATCAGTATCAGACTGCATTAATTCAGGAATTGCAAAAAGAAGGATTTTCCATCAAATCATTAAGAGCTGATAAGGAAAAAAAGATTCGTGCATTACCCATGCAGGCAAGATTGGAAGCAGGAACGGTATTCTTCCCTTTAAAAGCAAGCTGGCTTCATGACTTTGAAGAAGAACTTCTGATGTTCCCGAATGCCACCCACGACGACCAGGTTGATGCCTTTGCATATATCTCATACATGGTCAGTGATTTCTCAAAAGAGAATCCGAAGAGTGCAGGTATCAGAAAAAAAGAAAAAATAGCATCGAAATTTTGACATATATTCTTGTTTGATTTTAGATTATATATTTTATATTTGTAATTAAGTGGATTGCTGTAACAAATTTTGAAAGATAATGACATGAGTAATCAATTCCTGACATCTGATTTTCTAAATATTCTTTCTTGTATCAAATTTAGAAAAATCCTGTCTGCCGTCTGCTGTCTGCCGTCTCCTGCTTTATTTATTCCTTCATTCTTTCGTTTCACATTTCACGTTTCACGTTTCACCATTTTCCTGTCTGCCGTCTGCGATATTACATTCACAAGAGAGTCCCATTGTCTTCACCAGCGGATTTGAAGAAGGCAATAAATCAATCTGGGATGACAGGGACCCGAATCCTGATTCAACAAATCTTCTTATGGAAGACCCCGGACCATTCAACAAAGCAGGAAATCATGTAATGCGATTGCGTGTTCCTCCCGGAAGAGGAGGAGCAGATTTGGTTAAGATATTACCCGGAACTTACGATAAGCTCTATGCAAGATGGTACATGATGTGGGAACCGGGATATGATTTCTCGGCACGAAACCACGGAGGTGGTCTTCATGCAGGTAACCGGAACAATCTTGGGAGGTCCGGTAACCGACCAATCGGTAACGACTGGTTTTCTACGTGGATTGAACCTGCAGACACCCACCTGAATCTTTACACTTACTATCGGGGAATGTACATGGATTGTGCAAATCCCCAAGGACAATGCTGGGGTGACCATTTTCCATGCTGGTTCGACGAAGGTGAGCATATTTGCGACAAGCCGGAGCATAGGGAAACAATTATGCCGCCAATGATGGAAACCGGCAGATGGTATTGCATTGAAATAATGTTGGATGCAGGTACTCCCGTTCAAAGTGATGCAAAAGCAGACGGTGTGGCAAACTTTTGGATTGACGGGATTGAATACGGTCCATTTCGTCATCTTTGGTTGCGAACAACTGCTGAATTGAAAATTAACATTCTTTGGCTTAGCTTATTTCATCATGGGGAGCACAGTGTCGAAGGGATTATGCTTGATGAGGTAATCGTTTCAACAGACAGAATCGGCTGTGGCGAGCCACAGAAAATATTAAATGAATCCGATGAAAATTATTTTACCATAATCCCTGATTATGATAATAAGACAATATCTGTTTTTTCCAACAAATCTCAGATATTTGATATAACCATATATAATATCTTTGGCGAACGAGTATATTTCCAAAATAACATTATCGAAGCAAGAAATTATTATGAAATCAGCTTTAACGCTTTACCGACAGGAATTTATTTTGTGCAGATAAAATCAAACACAAGTATCAAAAATCACAAAATATTGCTATGGTAAAAAAAACCGTATCATTCAGGATGCGGTTTTTATGTTATGAAAATAATATTCATCAGGGCCAGCTACCCTCCATAGTTAATATTATTCCTGAACCAATATATCCCGATTGTGGAGGATCTGATTCCTTATCAACCATTCCCAGAAAAATTGATACCTGTGCAGATACAAAATTCATTTTACTTTTATTTTTTATAGAGAAAGTCCATGTTGGGTTCATTGAAGCAGAAGGTCCATAAATAACTTTTCTTGGATTTTTTCCATTAGCATCTGTGATATCTACCCAGATAGAATCTATTTGAGGTTGCCATCTTGGTTCAGGATTCATAACTGACCTGTTAAAAGAAAGAGATGATATATCAAGAGATAAATTATAAGAATGAGTAACTCCTTCAGGAATTTCCTGCATAGTGAATCTTATCATTCGCAATTCGCCAAAGGGATTAACATCCTGAGTAATTTTAAATCCATTAGTTGAATTCATTAAAAATGCCAAGTTTGCATTTACACCCTTATTATAAATTTGAGTTTCCCAATTAGAACTATAATTTTGTATATATTTATCAGTATCTATTACAAGGTCTTCAATTTTTATTTCGTTATTAGTCGGTTCGTTCCAATCTATTGATAGAGGAAAATCCATTGAATCTTTATAATCATTATAAAATACCCTAAGTATAGATTCACCGGGGAATAAACGATAAATTTTGAATTCACCATCCTTACCTGTTTTAAAAGATTGAATAAGCCGGTAGCCATATTCATCTTCTCCGGTTTGTGAAATATTGTGAACTACTGCGCCTTCTAAAGGATTACCTTTGGAATCTACTACTTTACCCCTCCCATTGTATGACCATCCTATTGGCTCGAGCATAGCCGGTAATTTGAATTTATGTTCATTGCCTAATTCATCCAAGTAATCCTGGATATGAGTTCTTGCTTCGTCAACCGTTCTTGGGCCTCTCAAAATCAAATTCATTATGTTATTAACGGTTGCATTTATAACCGGAACTTTGCTTTTTGTTCTCGCACCTTGTTTTGACTCAAAATTATGAATCTCATTTGCGCTTCTTATTAGAGCGACCCAAAGGGCTGTCGGAAAACTTTCGTATGAAGGAAAGTCATTTGCACTTGGCTCAGAGCCAATAATATCACACATATTGTTAATTGCTCTAACATTAGACAAATCATAGCCATTTGGGTAACCATTGAAATAACCAGTAACTAAGTATTCCGAAAAATATGCATAATCTTCAAGCAAACCGTCATTTCTTGTTCCGTATAAACCCGGCTCATGGTCTCTGCCTGTTCTAAAAAGTGTTTGCAGTTCATCATATCTGTTAAAACCCAACAATACATGAGTCATATAATGTCCGACTTCGTGGGCTATTACATTCAATTCAACATTGTTTCTGAAATAAAAATTTGCATTACTCCAAAGAATACTATTATTCCCATTGTAAGCACACGAACCTGATAAACTGATTGTATAAGATAAAGTACTCTTAATATTGTTTCTCGCAGTTTGAGCAACATCTTCAGGAAGATATTGAAGCCAAAGGTCAATCACCTGAGTTAAATTCTTTCTTATAGAATCCAATATTGTACGATTTGGAGAATTTTCAGGTAAATTAACAATGGCAAAGTAATTCGATGCAGGTGGTCTATTAACCTGGATTTTATTTTTGGATTGAATATGTTTCCCGGCATTAACAGTAAAAACTTTTTTATTATCTTCGATAGTGTATTCACTAACGGGCCACCAGTCGGTACTTTTCTTATTAATCTCGATTTCATGTTCTACCGCTCGATATGAATATAGCATATTATACTCATTATCATTATGAGGAAGCAAGACCTCAACATCTTGTTGTCCACTATATTCCATATAAAACTGTTCAGATGGCAGGCACATTTCAGGTGAAGTTGTTATTTTAGCAATAGTCAGTTTTCCTTCGCCACCATCAGGAAAAATAAATGTTAAACCTGAAACCTCATCTTCGATTTCAACTTTTTCTCCTCCTGAAACATTATATTCCTTTTTTTCACCAATTTTCCAAACAGCACCACCATCGGGTTTCACCGGATTATCGTCGGCACAGGATGCAAATAAGACAAAAGCGATGAGAATCAATATCTTTTTGTTAAAGATTGATTGAATTAGATTATTTGATTTCATAATAGCACCTCTAAGTTTCTTATATTTAATTACCAAAATTTAATAGACTACTTCTTCTGAAATTCTATAATGAGCAGCTTTAATTATTTCAAAATTGATATTTTTCAAAATATCTATCATAAAAATCTTTTAAATAATACTATTCAATTAATTTGAAGTTGATTTCAAAATTACTAAAATGGTGTTCTTCGTTATCTTCCTCAATTAATTCTCCCCCATCAGTATAATTTTTTATTTTACATTTATACTTTGTATCTATTGATATTTTCCAAATTTTTTTATTCCTAAAATCAAAATCAAATGGAAGAAAAGGTATTTTTATTGACAAAGTACCATCGTTATTATCCTTAATTGAATAGTTTTTATTAAAAGAATTATTCTCCGAAATTAAATAGATTGGATTTTTCTCGAAAGTGTTTATATAGTAAGTATAACTATCATACTTTATTTGTATAGAATATTTGTTTAAAATAGATGTTAAAACCAGATCAAGAAATAAAGTATCCGAATAGTTATCATTGGACTTTATATTAATGTTCAGCCCTATATTTCCATCACCATTATTAAAGAATTCACATGTATTATTTATTGAGCAATCCAATTTTCCAGCTAAACAAATTTTCGATTTAACAGTATCTTTATCAATTGAGCCATATATTGAATTACTTGCTTCTAAATCATTGTTTAAATTAACAATTTGATTTCCTTTTTTACCAATTTTAAGTGTTCCCAAATCCAATTGAACATTTGTCGGTTTTGTCCAATCTACCGTTAATGGGAAATCTGCTGAATCCAAAAATTTCCCCGATTGATAATTATAAAATACCCTTAGAATTTGTGAACCGGGGTATATCCTTGGGACAATGCATTCTCCTTTGCTGTCTGTTTTGAAGCTTGATACTGTCCAAAAATCCCGTGTACTGCTTCCTGTCTGCATTACAGGCAATACCTCGGCATTTGGGACAAGATTTCCTTTACTGTCAACAATTTTAACTTTACCATAATAAGACCATCCAATCGCTTCAGCCCTGACTAAGAATTTCGGTAGCTTATCAGGACTATGCGTAGAAAAATAATCAAGTGTATATTTCATTATGTCATTAACTGTTAGTGGATTTCTTAATAAAATATTACAGAATACATCCTGGGTACTGATATTTAACACTGGTGCAGGAGTTCTCAAAATACGTTTATAATATACAGCAGCATTAACACAATCAAAGGTGTACATTTGAGTATTGTTCGCAGTAAGCTGATGGACTAATGCAGCAGCAAAACCCTCTATCGCCGGGAAATCAATATATTGAGGATGAGCAGTATATTTAACTTTTGAATCATTTTGCCGGGCTTTTACTTTATCCCATATCCCTGTTGTTTTTGCTGTCAAATCCGTATATAATGAATTTTCATCGGCAATATAATTTTCGATAATATAAGCCATATCTTCCTGAAGACCCTGCTCCCTTCCATTTGTTAAAGGAGTAAATGCAATATGCTCGATATCACCGAATCTTGACCAGAGTGCTTCATAATTCACAACTCCCCAAAGCAAATAATTTATCATATGTCCGGCTTCATGATGGATTACTGCTGTTTTCATTGGATAAGAAAATTCAAATCCAAAGTCGCCATAATACCCAAACCAGCCATTACTGAAAGCAAAATAGGAACCCACCTTATCTGAAACATAAGTCCATGTTAACTTCAATAATTTATAGCGATTGTTGTAAGTTTGTTTAACTTCATCAGATAAAAAAGTTCCAATATAATCAACATCCTGCTTCACTGTTTGTTTTACTAACTCTATGACTTCAGCCCTATTGCTATTAGGCCTCATTTGAACGAATGCAAAATCTGTCTCAGGTATTGTTTGCAGACATTCTTTTTTATTTATCACTCCCTTTGTTATACTATGTGGTATGATATAAGTAATTTCACTATCACTTTCGATAAAGTTTGATATCGAATGCCATATTTTTTTATTTGGTGAGATACCGGTCAGGGAAGCTCCTCTAATATTGCTGTACGAACAAAGAAAATCATAGTCACTTTTATTATGAGGAACAGTGATTAATAGTGTATCATCGCCTCCATAGGAGACTGAAAACCATTTAATTGGTTTTATTGTCGGTTCAGGTCCTTGCAATATTTCCTTGACAATTAATTCTCCACTTCCTCCGTTAGGGAAAGTGAATTTATAGCCAGTGATATCTTCAATTAATTCATAATTTTGATTTGATGATATTTGATAAGATTTTGTTGTCCCATACACCATTTTGGGGTCGTTAATATTCACCGAAACAGGATTACCCGTATCACATTTAACGAATAGTATAAGATAAAAAAGTATTATAATGTTAATAATACTTTTTTTTAAGCAAATTGTTTTCATTGCACACCTTGAGAATTTATATCAAATCATTAAATTCAAAGTAATTTTGTGTAGAATAAAATTATTAAATATCTTTCAAAATTTCCAAAAAGTAATTCTACACTAAAAGCAATGTTATCGAAATAAATAAAATCATTTAAGCAAAAATAAATTAAAAAATGAATAAAAA
>JAZDIP010000107.1:0-56857 GCA_043804925.1 bacterium
TATATAAAATAGTTAAAAATTTCCTTTTTTGTGCATTAATTTCAAGTATTAATCAATTTTAAGTTCTTATATATGAACCAATTAATATATTTTCAAAAACTTTTTTTATCAATAAATAAAAAGTATAAAAAATTTTTACAAAAATAAGAGAAAAAAGGGTGCAAAAAGAGATTTTTTTTTTTAGAAATTAGTCATGCCTAAATTTCTTAATTAAATGCCAATGATTCTTTTATGAAAAATATTAAGTTATTATTTAATATTGAACTGTTCTGTTCATTTAAATAATCCATGTTTCAAAATGCACAATAAAAAAATTGTGATATTTCATGAGCCGGATAAATATTATTTATTGTTTGTTTAGCCGAACACCTCTATTTTGATTAATTTTTTATATTAGTGTGCTATTTTACTAAAATATTGTATTAATATTTCAAAATTTTTTCTCTGGTTTGGTGATTTTTCATATATTACTATTATAGAAAAATTGGAAAATTTAAATATGAAAAAATATGATGTAATTATAATAGGAACTGGTCCTGCCGGCGAAGGATGCTCGATGCGTCTTTCCAAAGAAGGCAAGACAGTTGCCGTTGTCGAAGATTTCCCCGAAGTCGGTGGTTCCTGTACACACAAAGGAACAATACCAAGCAAAGCTCTAAGGCATTTGAGCCAAAGATTGAGCGATTCCGAAATGGCTGCTATCAGTTATCAGGATTTGGTCAAGAAAGCAGATTTCATAATTACCGAACAGGTCAAGCTTCGGAAAAGTTTTTATATTCGTAATGACGTAGATGTCATTCACGGATGGGCAAGGTTCGTAAATCCGCACTCGATAGAAGTTAGGTCACCTACAGGCGTAGTTGAAAAATTCGAAGCTGAAACATTTGTTATAGCAACAGGAACAAGCCCTTACCATCCTGAAAATATAGATTTTTCACACCCGAGAATTCTCGATTACAACTCAATTCTCGATTATCAGGGGGACCCAAAAACGATTACTATTTATGGAGCCGGAGTGATTGGCTGCGAGTATGCTACAATCCTAAGAAGAATGAGCATGAAAGTAAATTTAATCAATACCGGTGAAAAACTTTTGAGTTTTCTCGATGATGAAATTATAGATGCTTTAAGCTATCACCTCCGTGAATGTGGCGTTACTGTCAGGCATAACGAATTTCTCGATTCAGTTGATGCAAATGATGATGGCGTTTCGCTGAATTTCAAATCCAATAAAGTAATAAAATCTGATATTTTAGTTTATACTTTAGGACGTGTCGGAAACACAACTAATATGGGTATTGAAAACCTCGGTCTTGAAACGGACGGTAGAAAATTGCTCAAAGTAAATGAGTTTTATCAAACAAATTTAAAACACATTTATGCAGTTGGGGATGTTGTCGGACCTCCGGGACTTGCAAGTGCATCGTATGACCAGGGACGTTTTGTAGCTTATCACATTGTTCATGGTATCAGCGACTATAAATTGCTTTTAAACATGCCTACGGGTATTTATACCATTCCCGAAATAAGTTGTGTCGGGAAAACAGAAAGAGAATTGACCGAAGAAAAAATTCCTTATGAAATAGGACATTCATTTTTCAAACACCTTGCCCGTTCACAGATAACCGGAAATACAACAGGTGTTTTGAAAATCCTCTTTCATAGAGATACTCTGGAAATCCTTGGTGTGCATTGTTTCGGACCTGAAGCCGCTGAAATTATTCACATTGGTCAGGCGATAATGTCACAAAAAGGTGATGCAAATTCTTTGCTTTATTTTGTAAACACAACATTCAATTATCCCACAATGGCTGAAGCATACCGTGTTGCCGCATTGAATGGTTTGAACAGGGTGGATTTACATTGATTTTTTATATCACTTCAAAACCACAAATTTTTGAATTTCATTGCCAATACGGATGAAATAAATTCCATTAGGATAACCGGAAACATTTATTCTTACTCCCCTCTCCCTCGGAGAGGGGCAGGGGGTGAGGTTGGTAATACATTCACCATAAATATTATAGATTTGAATATCCAATAATTCATCAACCATACGGTTAACCGTATGGTTGAAATTCGATATTTCGATATATTCGCTTGCGGGATTGGGATAAATATTTTTTTTAATTGATTATTCTTTTTTTAAGTTATCATCCTTTCTAAAATTTATCAATGATTCTTGGTCTATCCAAGATTGACTTACAATTCCATTTTTAAAATCTAAAAATTCAATTCGATTAGGATGGGTAATTTTTTGTAACCCTTTTAAATCAGAATATTGATAATTTCTTTTTATTTGAAAAAAATTGCTATAATTAAAGTTGTTACTTTCAAAATTATTAATGTATTTATATACTTCATCTAAATTTTGAAATAGATTATCCTTAATTGATAAATCAAAACAATAAGTAGAATCAATAATATTTACAAATTGTTCATCAGGATCTAAAAGAATGTTCCCTCCATGTAATTTTTTTTCAAACTTTGATTTAGTGTCTTCTCTAAAGATAATAACATTGATTTCATAAGTAAATTGAATAGGAAATTTAGACAAATTTTTTATTATATATTTCATTGTAAATGCTGGTCTACTGAATGTATTTACGCATAACATATTTGCTGATGGTATTACATTCAATTTTGCCAAATCTTTATTCGATTTGGCTTGCTTTTTTGTGTAATAAGTATAGTATAAAATAATAAATCCAGTTAATGCATAAATTATAGCCTCAATACTAATTTCTTCAGAATCAAAGCAATGCCACAATGATAGTAATACAAATAATAAAAAACCGAATATTATCGGATGATTAAAAAAACATTTGAAATTCATGTGATATTTTCCTTTCATGATTTTATTTATTTATTTTTAATAACCCTCCTATACGCATCCAAAATTGCTTGGGCGTTGAATTTCCAGTCGTGCTTTTCTATTGCCCTGCGTCGGGCTTCTTTGCCCATTCTGTCAGCTAAATCTTTGTCAGAATATATCTCAAATATTCTCTCTGCAAGTTCTTCGGATTGCTTTTCTTCGTGGAGCAAGCCGTTAATTCCGTGTTCAATCACGACTCCTTGCTGACCGACATTGCTTGCAACAATTGGTTTGCCCATTGCCATGTATTCGAACAATTTAACAGGTGAGTTGAAAAATTCATTGTCTTCGTTGTTTATGCAGGGCGAAACAGCAACATCGAACATTGATAAATAATGAGGAATATCAGTAAATGGTACAAATCCTGTAATCATTATTTTATCAAACACTCCATCGCGTTTTGTGATTTCCTCAATTTTGGGACGCAGGTCGCCATCACCAACAAACATTACTACTGCATTTGGGATTCGCTTTACTATGTGCTTGACTGATTCTGCAAGTACCTCTACTCCGTGCCACCTGCCGAATGTACCTGTGTAACCAATAATAAATTTATCCTCTAAATTTAATTTCTTTCTAAAGCCGTTATCTCCGATTTCCGGATAGAACTGGTCGGGGTGAACACCATTCGGAACGACATGAATTTTATCTCCATTGACACCATACTCAACCAATTGTCTTTTCAAAGAATCGGAAATGACTATTATAGCATCAGATGCTTCGAGTTCTGTATCTTCTGCCCATCTGAGCAAATGACTGAAATATAGCTTACCCCAATTCTTCTTTACCCAATATTCAATCCCGTCAACATGCAGAATAAACGGCAGTCCTAAATGCTTTTTCAGCCATGCCCCGCCATAATGAAAGTCGTGATGATGCTTGTGCAGGAAGTCCGGTTGTTCCTTCTCGATTATTTTTGTTATTGCATTTATGGAACGCCGGTTGTAATTTGGATGAAGTACTTCAGGAAAATTTCGATACAGTTTTGAATATGGTATTTGATAAAGCTTGACTCCTTCAGGTAATTTCATTGGTCCGCTCGAAACATAAAATACCTCATGTCCCAACTTTTGGAAACCCCGGATTTTACCAACATGCAATGACACAGTGCCTCCCTCGGTCAAAGCACCGTAAAACTCTGTTCGCCAGAACATCACTTTTACTTTTTCGTCAGATACCATTTCATTACCGGGAATTTAATGTAAGAATAAATTATAACAAGTACTGATGCAATTGCTTCGATTAATATCATCGGGATTTCAATAAAAATTAATTTCAGGAAACTGAATTTATTAGCTCTCCCCTCTTCATCAATTATTGCTCCATTTGTGAAACCGGATAGTAAGAAGTAAATCTTCATAAAAAACTGAAATCGCTGAAAGTCAAGTTTGATACAGCCGAAATAGACATTATCGTATTTCTTTTCTTTAAACCTGCCAAGAATAGATTTGCGTTTAGCAAGCCACTTGTCATCAATCTTGACAACTTCAACATCATCAACATCAATTTCGTGAGCTAAACACAGCTTTTCTTTTTTAGCATCTAATAAAAATATCAGTTTCATTTAAATCTACACACCCCTTAGTCCCCTCTTGATAGAGGGGAGATTTAAAAACACAGCCCGTCCATTCGGGACACCCCTCTCAAGAGGGGACGATAATAATTCTCAAAAATAAGAAAAATTGTGTAGATAGCGATATTTAATCGAATAAGACAAGGGAGTTTAATTATTTGACTATATAAGGATTAAGAGTTAAATTTGTAATAATAATTAACGAAGAAACTATATGGAAAAAGTAATACATAAATACAAGCTTGGCGAGGAGCCGAAAGAACGGGATTATTGGTTAAATAAAAGCCCTGAGGAAAGATTAATGGCACTTGAAATTTTAAGACAACAAACATATACTGAAAATGACATTAAACAAGGACTTCAAAGAGTTGTTAGAATTATTAAACGCTCAGAAATAGATAAATAAAAACATGATTGATGAAAAAGATTTAAAATCTCAGGTACACGACTTTTGGAATAAATCAGCGTGTGGAACTTTTCTGGTTGATAAAGAAAAATATACTCTCGAATATTTTGAAGAGTTGGAAAAACTTCGTTACTCCATGCAGCCGGAAATTCCAGAATTCGCTAAGTTCCATGAAGGAAAAGACAAAACTTTTCTCGAAGTTGGTGTTGGTGCCGGTACCGATTTTCTGCAATGGGTGCGTCAAGGAGCCAAAGCTTATGGCATTGACTTGACTGAAGAAGCAATTGAACATGTAAAGCACAGACTGAATCTTTACAATTTGGAAGCAGAAGGATATGTTGTTGCGGATTCGGAAAATCTTCCTTTTGAAGATAATACTTTTGACTTAATTTATAGCTGGGGGGTTATACATCATACACCTGATACAGAAAGAGCTTTTAAAGAGATAATTCGGGTTTGCAAACCGGGTGGAAAAATGCGAATAATGATTTACCACCGCCACTCTTTGCTTGCTTATTTCTTTTGGCTCAAGCATGCATTGCTTAAACTAAGACCGTGGAAATCCCTATCTTGGATATTGTGGAATCACATGGAAAGCATTGGGACAAAAGCTTTCACACGAAAAGAAGTAGAAGCAATGCTAAAAGGCCAACCGGTTAAAATACTAAGGAATTATCCTGTTTTATCGTATTATGACAGATTGGAGAGATTCAACAAATTTTTCCAATGGATTTCAAAAGTCGCATCAGTATTTCTCGGAGGGAACCGAGTTGGTTGGGAGTTGTTGATAGAGTTGGAGAAGGAATAATCCCGAACAATTAAACTTCGCCGGTTAATGATATACACATAAAAAGTTCCCATACGATTGGTGTTATTAAGGTCGCATTATTTTTTATATATGATTCAAATTCCTAATTGCTTTTTTATTAGTTTTACTATGGACTCCTTAATTTCGTTATGTCTTGGGACAGGAGATTTCTTATAGTTTCTTGGATTACGGTAGATATCATGATTACCACCATGTCTAAATAAATAGCAATCATTTTCATTTAGAAATTAAATAAGGTCTTTCCTTTTCAAACACCGACCTCAATTTCCATGTTCATTTTATCAACAAATGAGGTTTCATCCTCATCTTCGAGCATAAGCTGATAGACTTCATCAATATTAGCTTTAAGTTCTTCTAACGTTTCTCCTTGGCTGAAGACTCCCGGTACTTCCTTGAGTTTTCCAACGTACTTTCCATCGTCGAGCCAATATTCCATTGTAAAATTTCTTTTCATATAATTATTCCTTCAAAGTTGCTATATTGATTAAACGATAAATATGGATAATTTATTGTTAAAATATATTTTCACTACTAGTTTTTCACTCAACAACAACCAACTTACCTGTATCAACCTGCTCTCCGGCAATGAGTATTATTTGATGACACATTAAATAGAAAATCGTCTTAGCAATAATTTATGTAATCTATCATTTAAGAAAAATAATATTTATCATTTTTTTCCGTTTTCTTTATATATTTAAAAAAAAAATGACAAAGAAATTAAAATGACAATATTAACGAGGTATTATAATGGAAATAACATTTAATGAAGTTATAGAAAATATCGAAAGTCTGCCTATACCCGAACAGGAAAGAGTATTGGATATTATTCAAAATAGGATTAATGAGTATAAACGGGATGAGATAGTGAAAGATGTCAAGGAAGGCAGACAGGAATATCAATCGGGGAAAGTGAAAAGAGGCACAATTGATGACCTATTGAAAGACATTGAAAATGATTAATATTGTTTGGTCATCGCGATTTGTCAGAGCGTTTAAAAAGATTATTAAACAAAAACCTTATCTAAAATCCGAAATAATTGGAGCAATCAAGTTACTTCAGGATGATATTTTCCACCCAAAATTATATACTCACAAACTCAAGGGACCATTAACAGGATGCTGGACTTGTTCAGTAGAGTACGATGTTAGAATTGTTTTTGAGATAGAAGAAAATCCTTATAATCACGAACAAGAAATATTGCTTTTATCAATAGGAACTCACGAACAGGTTTATTAAATTTTTCATTTTTCATTATTCACTATTCACTATTAGTTTTTCACTCAACAACAACCAACTTACCTGTCTCAACCTGCTCTCCAGCAATGAGTTTAATAAAATACATTCCCTGTGGTAAATCCTTTGTGTCAATATTGAAAATATGTTCTCCGGGAGCTTGTTCCCCCAAATTAAATTCTTTAATTATATCACCTGTAATATTAGTCATAACCAAATGAACATAAGAGAAATTATTGACTGTGTATTCGATTTTTGATGTGGATTGTGTTGGGTTTGGAGATATTATAAATTTTGAATATATTTTATATTTATCTTCTGCAGATAATAAAAAGTCAAACTTGTAAATTTTATAATGCCCATATGATAAAGCATAAATTGCTGAATCCAATATACATGCATAACCCAATCCAACAGAATTACTTTTCCATGTATCTCCATTGTCAAGTGAATACACACCGGAAGTTACAATTATTCCATTTTTTGAACCCGAAATTTTTTTATACCAATCTGTTGCTCCATGGGGTACATAAGAATATGATAAGGTGAAAGATTGTCCTTTGTCTGTCGATTTAATAATTCTACCATATTCATCCATTGCGAAAACATAACCATACTTTCCTAATGCTAAAGCTAATGGCCAAGCATAGACTTCGCTTTGAATTAAATCCGATGAAATGTAAGAAAAAGATTTGCATGTATCTAACGATTTATAAATCGTCCAACCGCAAACACTCCATACAATCCAATCATCATTAAAGTAAATTTCGCAGTCCGGTCCAGATTGATTAATAACTTCCCATGTATCACCATTGTCAGTAGATTTAATGATATATGTGTAATGATCTGTATCAAGATTTAAAAATAAATCATTATTCGGTGCGAAATTGAAGCAACGAAACCATAAATTATTTGTTGAACTACCTATTAGGTATTCCAATTTCTGTCGGTTTAAAATCGTATCAAAACTCATTCCGTCATCTAAAGAACGAACTACAATCGAATCAAAAGTAATAAATATTTCATCTTTTGAATTAATTTTGATGTTCTGAAAGTATCTCATATCAATAATAGTATGAAATGGAAGATTTAGCTTAATCCATGATTTACATTCATCGGTTGTCTTATGCAAAATTGTTGTAAAATCATTTGTAAAAAATCCCAACACATAAATTTCATTTTTTGAATTTACTGCTAATTGTAGCATATACTCAGGATTTACAAATGTGGAATCTCCATTTTTAAATATCTCAACCCAGCCCTGACTATTAAGACTTAAAATCAAAATATGAATTAACACAAAAATCAGTACAATCTTTCTCATTTTTCTATACCTTTGACAAAATTGTCACATCATAATATATAAAGACACATGAAACAGGAAAACGTCTCAAAAAAAGTAAATTTTTTTAAAATCTATTAATGTTAAGAACTATTAAATAATAATTATCACATTTTCACGTTTTTTTGATATATTTGGATTATTTTATTTATTTGGTATCAGATATGACAACTTTAACGTTAAGGACAGTGTTGAACGACAACACTTTTAGTTCTCCTGAATTAAGTAATTTCATAGGGGAAGAAGTAGAAATAGTGGTTAAAAAAATTCGTAAAAAAAGAAAAAAAAGTTTTGACCAGGTAGTTGCCGAAATACAGGAACTTGTTAGAAAACACAATCCTGATAACAGAGAATTGAGCACTGAATTAATTCAGGAACGTAGAAGGGAAGCTATGAATGAATAGATTAATATTTGATTCTTCTGCTATCATCGCCTTCGTTAATAATGAAAAGGGTTGGGAAAATGTTTTTAATATTATTTCAGGTGCTTATATAAATGCAATCAATTTAGCTGAAGTTATAGAAAAACTCAAGGAATTGGAATTGGGCGTATCTGAAATATTAGAGATCTTTGATCAACTTGATATTAAAATTGTTAAATTTGATAGGGAATTAGCTGTAAAAACTGCAAATCTTAAGATTATTTCCAAAAAATATGGATTATCATTAGCTGATAGGGCATGTATAGCTACTGGTATATATATGAATATGGGTATTGTAACAGCTGATAGAATCTGGGCAAAACTTGAATTACCGGTTAAAATAACATTAATAAGGTAATAAATGAAAATCCAATATGATGCTGAAATAGATGCCTTAAGTATTATTTTCACTAAAACTACAATAACAACACAACATGTTACTGAAGGTATTGCGGTTGACTACGACAGTGATGGACATATAGCAGCTATCGAAATTCTCGATGCAATCAAGAGATTTGGCAACCGTCAGATTTTTGATAAAATCGAACTCGAACAATTAAACTTCGCTGGTTGATCACTATTTATAAGTTTCAATTCCCAATTGCTTTTTAATCAATCTAACAAGGGAATCTTTTATTTCATTATGTCGCGGTACCGGAGACTTTTTGTTATTTACCGAATTAATATATATATCGTGGTTACTTCCATGTCGCAGAAAATAACATTCATGCTCAGATAACAACTTTATAAGGTCTTTCCTTTTCAAACACCAACCTCAATTTCCATGTCCATCTTTTCTGCAATAGTGTTTTCTTCATCTTCTTCAATCATAAGCTGATATACTTCATCGATATTTGTTATTAATTCATCGATTGTTTCTCCCTGACTGAAGACACCAGGAATTTCTTTTAGTTTGCCGACATACCAGCCTTCATCCAACCAATATTCCAAAGTAAAATTTCTTTTCATTTAATCAATCCTTTAAAGTTTTACTTTAAATTAACGATAATTATGGATAATTTATTGTTAAAATATATTTTCACTAATAGTTTTTCACTCAATTACTACCATCTTTCCTGTTTCTACCAGCTCTCCTGCTTTGAGTTTGATAAAATATATTCCTTGAGGTAAATACTTTGTATCAATATTGAAAATATGTTCTCCGGGAGCTTGCTCACCCAAATTAAATTCTTTGACTATACTACCAGTAACATTAGTAATAACCAAATTAACATTCGAGAAATTATTAATTGTATATTCGATTTTTGTTGTGTTTTGGGAAGGATTTGGGTAAGTAGATATATTGAAATCATCAACAACAACATCCTCAATATTTGTAACACCTCCCGTTTTAGTGTGTAAAATTTTTCCACTCGTGGTTACTATCCAAACATTGTTAGAATCCTGACTCCAAAGTCCGTGATAACCGCTAATTGAATTCAATTTCGTAGATTGCCATTCGTTATTAAAAGCATCTTTATGAAGAATATTACCTTCATAGGAAACGGCCCAACAATTATTTTCATCTGTGTATTTTGAGTCTATAACAATCAAATTACTTGTATATACACTTTCCCAACTATCTCCACCGTTGGTAGTTACTGCTATATAACCGAAACCGCTCATCCATCCGAAAACATTATTCAGAAAATTTATTTTCAATATCCTGTAAGGTATTGGACTGTTTTTAATAGACCAAGTTACTCCTCCATCATTAGTATGTATAAGTCTCCCGAATTCACCAACCGCCCAACCATTATCTTTGTCATGGAAGTAGACACTCCATAAATGATTTCCGGTAGTTAAATCTAATAGAGTCCACACTTCTCCTCCATCTGTAGTTTTAATTATTATTCCGTCTTCACCAACAGCCCATCCTTCGGTAATATTCAAAAAGTATATACTCATTATTTGTTTTTTAGGTTTCAAACTTTGTTTTACCCATTCATCACCTCCATCCGTTGTTTTTAAAACAATTCCACTATCACCAACAGCCCACCCTATATTCTCATTGGCAAAGAACAGGTTATCAAGCATGAATTCTGTACCTGAATTTTGTTTAATCCAGATTTGCCCCCCATTAGTTGTATGTAGTATCGTTCCACTATCACCTACAATCCATCCATTGTTCATATCAACAAATTGAATTTTTACCAAATCAACGTTTGTGCCGGATTCTTGCTCTTCCCAGCCTTCAATGCTGTAGGATAATAAGGAAGATAAAATAAATGATATAAAAGCAGTAATTATCTTTAACATAATTCCTCCACAAAATTATTTGAGAAAACTATTTTCAAAAATGCTTAAACAAATTCTTTTTATCCCATCCAATCAGTATTATAATTTTATAAGCCGCTTGACAATTGTTTCATTAGCATCTGTCTTAATAATTAAATAATTGATGCCAACTGATAGTTTATCCATCAAAATATCAATTTCATGTGAACCGGTTTCATATAACTTATTATTAACCAATTCTTCAATTACTTTCCCATTCAAATCATAAATTCTAATGTTTAACTTTCTATCTTCAGTAAGTGTAAATGACAGTTTAGTTAATTCCCTATCGGGATTTGGAAATAGATTATCAAATTTTATTGCTCCATTCATCATTCTACATAAACCAAATATCGAACCTTCTGAATCCAGTCCTTTACATGCCTCTTCAATATCAAGCACTCCTGATTCGACCAATCTTTTAATCTCAAGCTCTTTTTTTAAATTTTCTGAATATCGTTCCGGAATTGCAGATAAAAATTCTTCGTTTGGATAAAACCAAAAGATGAAATTTGTACCCAGGTAAATCTCCATTTTTACCGGGACTAAATTTTGGAAAAGAGTATTTGTCATAACCTTAGATTTTTGATGTAATTGGAGATATTTTGTTGTATCTTGTTCTTTTTTTGCATTATATAGATTTTTGGAAAGATTCCTATTAAAATCGACATATTCTATCATGAATGAATCTTTTGAATTGTCTAATAATAGAGGCTCAGAAGTGTTATACATTGCATGCCCTTTACCCATTATGTGGTCAGTTGTGGAATATGCTACATATAATGTTTTCTTATATTCATTTAATTTTGTTATAGACGCTACTTCGTTACCATGTCGCCATATAGAAGGTCTGAGTGTGGTTTTTTTCAAAAAGAGTAATGGTAAATCAGATGTTTTGAATTTGTTAGCCAAAGAATCGGTTATAGTAACATTATCCTTATCGGTAAAAATCTGAAAATACTTTTCATTTGAAACTAAATGCTCAGTATAAACATAAAAAGTAGTATCATCATATCTCGAATTTGGTACTAACTTTTCAAATTCTTCGTAGCTAAGCTCGAGTATTGTCATTCCTTCAATTTTCCATGGCAAAGATTCGAGTGCCTTATTTTCTTTGCCTGCATTCTTTGTTGTATCTGAAACTATCTTAAACTCAACTTGCACTTTTTTCGATTTTTCTGTTTCTTTTTCCTCATTGCTGATACGCTTATTCATTTTATCAAAGCGTTCATCAATAGATTCGGATTTTGAATCATTAAATTCTCTACTTGGAATTATTTGATTATTTTTTTGAATTTGAGGATTTGCTTTTTCCATCTGGTTTGTTGAATGCTCTATTCCTGACAGAAATAGTCCTATAAATACAATAAATATGGGTACTGTCATGATTATTATCTTTCTAATTAGTTTAACAAATTTAGGACGATTATCGGGAATATTGTTAACAATTCTCCGGATTTCTTCTTCCGATAATAATTCCTTATTAATTTTTAATTTATTAGCATTTTGTAATATTTTATCTATATTTCTCATTTTTAATCAACCAAAAATTCTTTCAATTTCTTTTTCGCCCTGAAAACAATTACTTTTATATTTGATTCACTAATTTTTAGAATATCAGATATTTCTTTGTATTTCAAACCCATTAGTTCAGCAAAAATCAGAACATCTCTTTCTTTCTTGCTTAGCTTATCAATAGAAAAATAAAGCAAACTGATATCATGCAAATCATCTGCATTGAAACCTTGGTAATGGGATAATAACTCATTTTCATCAAATGAATCAAAATTCGAATTTCGTCTCTTATTTTTATAAAAAGTCCTATAACAAATCGTGAACAAGAAACTTTTAAATGAGCTTGTTCTTTTCAATTTCTCAAAAGCATCATACCCTAAAACAATAACCTCACTCACTAATTCTTTTGCCGAATCTCTGTTGCGGGTTAAGAATAGAGCAAATTTCTCCAGTTCGAACTTTATGCTAAGCAATTGCTCAAAATATTCATCTTTTTTTTCCATCACCATACGTATTTATGTATAAGTGTAATTAGAAAAGGAAAAGGTTACAAAACTTCTAATCTTTTTCCTCCACCAAAAAGCAACTCTCCCTCTTCCCAAACCATTTATACCTGTTTCTTGAAATGAAATAATAGACGAAATCCCTTATTGGTTTTGGAATGATGAACATCAGGTATGCAAAGAATTTGTAGTAGCCCCCGAACCTGATTAGAATTTTTAATATTGCAGTCGAGCCGAGATATACCTTTTCTTTATCACATAAGATAATTGATTTATCTTTGATTTCAGTTAAATGGAATTTGGTAAGGATTAAATTCACTGATGCAAATTCTGAAGGCAAGAAATTGAAAATTTTCTTCTTGTCCTCTTTAATAACAAATTGAACTGTGGAACTGCAAAGATTGCAGTATCCGTCAAATATAATCAGTGGATTTTTGTTTTCATTCATCTGCGAATAATTCTCCAAATACAAATTCTAATGGTTTGAGATTATAAATCACCCATCCGTTTGCAGTGAATATAATCTTTTCGGAAAAATAATCTTTTAATTTCCTGTACTTTTCTTTGACTTTTAAGCTGAAAAACAATTCACAATCTCTGCTCATATTCCCGATAAAAAGATACTCTTTACCTGAAAATTTCCTTGTGAAAGAAATGATATTCTCATTCGATGTTTCAATGTATTTTGTAGTTCTCGAGTCAAAATTGGAATCCGGTTCAATAATCCTTTTTCTTAAATCAACAACTTCTTTGATATATTTTGAAAATTCAATTTCAGACTCCCAGTTCAAAGACCCAACCGAAAACAATGGTAATTGTGATGCAGGATATTGCTCTATTTCCTCAGGTTCAAAGCACAATCCTGTGTTAGTCGGTTCTTTTGTACCAAGTTCAAATCCGTTTAATATAAATGGAACAGACGGCATGAAATTTACCAATACCCATGTGAATTTTGAGAATTGTATTTCTCCATTCCTCGCTGCTGTTCTATGTGTATTGTGGGTTTCAGCAGTACCGAAAAATGGAATAGGTGAACCTGTCTCAGACAGCATTTTTATTAATGAATGAACTTTATATGGTAAATGTAAGTCAAACGGTAAATAACCGAGAGTGGCATTGTAGCCGTCTTTCACAGACTTTTTTGTTAATTCAAAATTTTCCTCCCAAAACACGAAATTAGGATTTTCTTTTCTGGCTGTTTCTACTAAAGTTGAACGTAACTCATGAGGCAAAGCGTGTCCCATGTCTACCATAACACCGTCAATATTGAAGTTTTGCTGATAGTATGGAATGATATTGCAAATATTATCCCACAAGGAACGGACCCTATATTGGTTTTGTTCAAGTTTTTGCTCGTACATCCGTACAGTATTGTATGCAATGTAATTGAAATTCGGATGGCCGTATAACCGCAGGTATGTAACGTCAGACCATGCAGGTTGCACATCGTCGGGGGGCCAATCGGCAAAAGCACCCGGGATTCTGCAGGTTTTCTTTTCAAGTTCACCCATAACTCCGATTATCCTTTCCTCAACCCTCGCAACTTTTTTAGGAACATCTGTAAACATTTTCCTGTATTCAGTATTTGGGACAGGTAGTTTGATTAAATCATTGCTAAGCACTTTTTCCTTGATTTCCTTTAAGTCCTTTTCAGAAAATATGGGCGAACCATACTTTTTTTCATCTGATGAACCCGGCTCCCTGTCCTTAATTTTTTCTTTTATCCAGTAGAACCATTCGGGATGCTCCAAAGCCAAATCGCTGTCCTTGCTTGCTGTCCTGAAAACAAACTCCAATACAATCTTCATACCAAGCATATGAGCCGCTTCGACAAATGCATTAAACTGTGTTTCGATATCCAATCCGAGAATCGGTTCTGATAAATTCTCATCAAGCTTATAAGGATTTCTGATAGCATAAGGAGACCCAAGATTTCCTTTTCTACCGTTAATCCCAATTGAAGTTACGGGTAACAAATAAATTGTATTAATTCCCAAAGACTGTAAATATGGCAAAATTGCAATTGATTTTAAGAAAGTACCTGTTTCACGAAATGTTTTTTCATCAGATATAATGTCAACTTTTTGATTGTTATCATGGTCGTAGGCAGTTGTATATCTGACAAACATGTTATAAATAATAGAATGTTTGGTCCAATCACTATTGGGAAATGTGATACAATTTGTTTTGGAAATGGCATGCACTTTTTTGATGTTATCAATGAAGAATTTATAAGGATTGACTTTTTGTTTTTCAAGGATTGCACCTTCACAAAGCCATAGAGCCGGAATGAAATAATCTTTGCGGTACTTATCCTGACGCAGACTTCGCAGCTTCTCTTCAACAACAGTTAATGCATTGTTCATAAATGTCCCATAACAAAAATTGAACTTTTCAACCTTAATAATAATTAATATACATTTATTTTTTTAAAAGAACAATAAATAAACCGAAAAAATCTTACAATACAGAAATTAATAAACAACATAATTTTAGTTAATATTAAAATTTTATTTTAGAATACTAAAAAAAATGATTAACTTGCAAATTATTATGTTTTATATGATTGTAAAGAAAAATTATGCTAAGTCAATCTGTACAGGATTACGTTAAAACTATATATAAGCTACAAGCGGATGGCTTGGTTTCAACGACCGATATTTCCCGGGAAATGAAAGTATCTGGTGCTTCGGTTACGGGAATGATTAAACGCCTGGCAGAGATGAAGCTTGTTCATTATAGTTCGTATAAAGGTGTTAAATTAACCGAAGCAGGAGATAAAATTGCCCTCGAAATTATCAGGCACCATCGTTTACTTGAATTATATTTAAGGGAAGAATTAGGATTTTCACTCGATAAAGTTCATGACGAAGCTTGCCGTCTGGAACATTTTATCTCTGAAGAATTTGCAGAAAAAATTACCGATATTATGGGTGACCCAAAATTTGACCCCCATGGACATCCTATTCCTACAAAGGACGGGAAACTTCCATTTTATGAAGAACTTATGCTAACAGAAGCAAACGAAAATACTCGTGTTATGATTAGACGCCTTGGTGATTCCGACCCAAAACTATTAGAGTATCTGGAAAAATCGGGATTGTTGCCCGGAGTGATTTTAAAAGTTGTCGAAAAAGCACCTTTCAACGGACCTATTACTATTATCTTGAACGGCAAAGAAAAAATCATTGGGCATGAAGTAGCAAAAAATCTTTTCGTGGAAGTCAAAGATTAATTAAAGAAAATCGTCAAAGCTATTTGAAAAGCCAACATAGCTCAGGTGGTAGAGCAATTCACTCGTAATGAATAGGTCGGCAGTTCGAGTCTGCCTGTTGGCTCTGATTGAAATAAAAAGACTTAGAAATTATTTTCCAAGTCTTATTTTTTTGTCCGCTACGATTTGGCTACGATTTATTTTAAACCAATAGCTGTAAATATCTCTGAGTGGTTTCAAGGTTTGAATGTCCCATTAATGACATCACTTCAAAAATCGGAATATTATTTTTTGACAATAGAGAAGCATATCTATGACGCAAATTATGCCAACTCCATTTTCCTTTGGTTTTTCTAGGTAAGAACTTTGGCTCTTTTTCCCAACTAGCAAAATATCTTTTAGTGCTGTCTTTATTCCATTGTTTAATACAGGTAGGTCTCGGAACTTTTCTCGGCATTAAATTAGAATATTTAGATTTTCTTGTGTGTAAAATCACATATTCATCATATATATCTTGATGTCTAAGATATAATGCCTCTGAAATCCGGCAACCTGTATCTCTAACAAACTCTAATAGCATTTTTTGATTTTCATCGCATAGCTCTAAAACTTCCTTAATTTCATCATCAGTTGGAATATACTTCATCTTTACTTTAATTGGAAAGAACTGAATGCCAATACAAGGGTTTTTCACAGATAAGTCATGATAATTGATTCCATAATTAAATAATGCTTTTATGGCTTTCAATAATTCATTAACCGAGTAATTATCATTTCCTCTATTCTGCATTTTATTGGAATAGCTAATTAACAGCTTATGAACATCTACCTTTCTAATCTTGCTAACCTTGATATTACCGAACCAATGTTTAGCGGTTTCAAGATAGCTTTTAGAGTTATTATAGTAGATCTTGGATCGAGCAGACTTGATAGAGATTAACCTGTCATCTATTAAAGGAAAAAGTTTAATGTCCCTGTCCGGTGTTAGACTTTTAAGTAATTCTCTATATTTGTCTGATTCAGATTTCTTAGCGTCTTGCTTTGAAAGATAACGGGCTTTAGAATGGTAGGTTTGTCCTTCATAGTCAAACTTATAATACCATCTAATTCCCTTACTCAAAAATCTTTTATACTGTGGCATGAAATACCTCTTGTTTTTATGAATAATATTTATTAAATTTCAGAATAATGTTTGCTATTATCTAGAGGGATAATAGTGTTTGGTTTCATATGAGAGGTGCGTGGTTCTTTGAGGTCTTAAAGAATATTAAAGACAAGGAGGCTACGGGAGCTCTGAAAGGAGTTTCTTATGCCTTACGAATGTTTATCTCTAACAGTAAAACAAGTGGCTTCGCTACTTGGAATGTCCAATAAATGGGTATATCGTCATAAAGATGAAATACCCGGGTACTTCAAGATTGCAGGTGCAATCTTATTTGATAAAGAGATATTTTTCAAAGAACTGAAAAGGTGTGTCTCAATGAAACAAGGATAGTCCTTCGGACTTTCCATAAAATTACCCGTCCCGGCTTAGCTAGGACGGGTTTTTTATTTACCTACGTGCAGCTGCAGCTGCATCAGCGAAAGCTTTTTCTCTTTTCTTGATCATTTCAAGTCTTTCGCTTTCTAACTTTGCTAATCGCTTATTATCTTCTTCTATCGCTTTTATTCTTGCAATTTCCTTGCTGTGGTCAGCCGATTTTGAAGATTTTGATGAACTACCAAATTGATTTTGTATAGCCCATCCAATTAATATTTCTGCTAACATTTAAAACTCCATAAAAAATTATACATATTTACTACATCACAAAAATAAGATTTATGGAGATTGTGTCTGATAGCCAATTTTAGACAATAATACTTAAATTTCTATATTTTCTAAATAATACTTATCCACAGGTAAATATTAAAGTTCATACTTTTATTATATCAGTTGTGGACAACTAAATCAACTGTAAATAATTCCTTAAAAAACAGTATTGAATAAAAAGTTAAATGATTTTATAATAAAAGTGTGTATATCCCCAAAGGTCGGACGTCGATCTATTGACGGGGGGATTATACTAGATTTTAAAATAAAAACAAAAATAGTGAGGGATCAGAAATTTGGTTTATTGCTGGTCGTAACCTCCCCTCACGGATTATTACTGGCATTAGCCAAACTTTTGGTCCTTCACTTTTTTTTATATCAGGGTAGAGAAGTAGCTATCTCGCCACGCTCATAACGTGGAGATCATGGGTGCAAGTCCCATCCCTGAAACAATAAAGTCGTCCCCCATAGAGCAATGGCGACTATAAATAAATGATTGCGACCACATAATTGACCTATACTCCGTAAGCATTAAAATGTTCTTTAAAAATTGTCAAGTTTGCAAAAATTTATAATATTCTTTTTGATAATAAAAACTATCTTCTAAGAATTAATTAAATTGGTTATTACTGAAGATTTTAAAAAGGAATTATTTACATGCTTCGGAGGTTGGTTAATATCGTGGGTGGGGTTTAAGTAGCTATATATGGCTATATATGAGATATAAGAATGAAGAGAAATTAAAATTGGAAAAAAAAATTTACATTACAAAAGAAGTGTATAAAATTTTAAGGTTGCAAAAAAGTAAACAAAAAATATCAATGGCAAAAATTGTATGTAATTTAACTTTAGAAAAATATGGGAAAAACCAAAGTAATCATTTATAATAAAAATAGATTTCATTAGTAATATTTTCATTGGCTGGGAATTCAAAGATTATTTGCTTCCAAATATTCCTTACTAAGAATGTGCTGTCATATCTTCCATTCTCACTCATATTTTGGTTGGGGTCATAGGAATATTTAGTGTCATTATAGGTTAAATAAAAAGGCTTTTTTGTCCCTTTGTGAAAATAGCAAAACTTTTTAAAAGAGGATAAAAAAACAGTATGTTTATTTCCGCTACTAACATTAAAAATATCCAAGCCAAAGCCTGCATCTAATAGATATAATCCGGGGAAATAAGGATCATAATTCAAATTGATAGTTTTAATAGAATCAATATGTCTCCTTTGATCAGTACTTAAGAACATCTTAGCCATTCTAATTTCTTGTGTAATCTCTAATTCACGTTGTTGTTTTAATTGTAGGTCTTTAACCCACTCGTCGCTAAGAAAAATGGGTTTCTTTGGTTTTTGTTTTTCTAATTTTTCTTGTTTTTCTTTTCTTTCACATTTTTTTGTAGATTCATTAATAAGAAAAATCATAACAATAATGAAAAGCACAATGATAATCGTGGGATTGGTTTTCTTGCTTTTTTTTGGTGAAATATTTGGAATGTTCTTTTGAGTATCTTCCTTTTCCTTGGTTTCTTTATAGGAATTAAAAAGGTCGTCTAAATCATTCAAATCATCATCATTATTGTTTTTGTCTTTTCCCATTTTTAATCATTACTTCTTGAATTAAAAAAAATCTATATAAATTAATAAGGGAGTTGATGTTAAAACCAACTCCCTAAAATTCCATAAAAATAATTACCTCTCTATCATAACTCTTTCAACTGTCGGAGCAAGATAATCCAATTGCCATTTGTCAATTTTTTCTTCAGCTTGAATGAAATATAGTCCTTGTGTAAATTCAGTTGTCGGAATTCTGATTGTTTCACCGGGTCGTACTAAAAATTCATATAGTTTTTCTCCGGTAATTGAGAATAATCTAACCTTAGCTTTGTTTATATTATCGCTGTTTTCCAACATATATTTAACAGGATAATTAACAGTAACGAAGACTTCGTCTTTGGCAGGATTGGGAAAGACTTTTAACTCCATTTTACCCGCTTCGGTTAGTTTTCGTGTTTGCCCTGTTTCCAAGTCAATTATTATTCTACCACCATAGTTTTCTCCACGTTTTGCTAAAATAGTATCACCAACCGGCAATCCTCCAATAACTAATTCCTCATTATATTCTGCTGTTGAATCATGATTAATGAATATTAACCTATATTCCGTATTCAACATATTTACAAATGTATATTGTAAAAGTGTTCCTGTACTATCTGTTGTATTTTGTGGAATAGGGAGAACTGTAAAAGTATAACTCGGATGTCCTTCTAATCCAATTGTCGTTGAGGTAGCATTGTTAGCATATACCATAAAATCTATGTCTGCTGTTGTCAGGGGTGCAACGTTGAAATAATCAGTATAAATTGAATCACCATTATACGGTTCATAATATTTTCTATTTAATGAATCTATTACTTCATAATATGGTAAATTCCATGACAAGTCTTCACCATCAATGGATGCATAGCCAACATAATAATAAAAAGTATTACTGGCAAAACCTGCATAACCTTCATAATTTACTTCATTTTCTGTTCTCCTATACAAATCTCTATTTGAGGTTTCTATATTTACATTGCTTTGTGAGTCAGTATTAAAAATCCTTCTATTTTTCCATTTTTCATTAAAAGACAAATAATCCTTATTGGAGGAAAGATGAGGCTGGTAACCAGATGATATATCAGAAACTTGCCATAAACTTTCAAAAGATGTTTTTGAAAACGAATTATCAAATGATATCATCTGTGGTACTCTTCCTACTTCAAAAATATTATTATTATTCAAGAAACCTAACATATGATAATAAATATGTTCACCCTGCGATAGTGTATCATCAAATCCTTGAGATACATTAGGTTGAGATAAATTATAAATTGGGGACCATATCAAATTTGGTACTCTTGCATTATACATTTGGTTTTGACTATTTCCCTTAAAGTAAATTTGCCCATTACCAATTCTCATATTCCACCCAACTTTATCCGGATCGCTTTGCCAATATATCGAGTAATAATCAAGAAAATCCAAACTTCGATATATAACTGGATATGTATTGTTATTATTATATAGGTTGTTAATATGGATAATTGTACTATCTTGGTTAAAATTTAAATATGTACTTGTATAATATCTGTTCTTTGGGAAATAATATGTTATTTTATTATTATTCTCATCATATTTTAATCTGGTACAAAATATATTATCTCTATTATCAAATTCTTCCTGCCATACCAAAGCACATTCATTTTCACCTTCATCAATTAGTGAATATGGATTAACTGACGGATGTCTTGGCTTTCCTCCATTCCATGATATAGCGCTATCTTCTAAACAATAATTTGGACTATTTAAAGACCTATATCCAATAACTATTCCTTCAAAATCATTTGGATTATCTTGACTAAATTTAATAGAATCAGACCATGCATAATAATTCCCATTAGCTGAGGCATTAACAACAGGTGTCCCCCATTCAATTTTTCTTTCAGAACTATCATTTTCAGCTCCGTCATAGCTACCAATGGCATGGGTTGAAATTAAAGAAGCTGTTCCACCATTAACTTCTAATATAGATTCAACTATATAGCCACATATGGAAGGTGTTTTATAAGGTAGGCAATCATATACAATATAAGCATATAAAGTGCTGTCATCTTTTTTCCTCACAATAATTGATGGATGATCACAAGACAGAGTATCATAACTCCATGGGAAAATACATTCTCCATTTATATTATATGATAAATATATCTCATTTTCCCAATTTATTAATTCATTTGGAGAACATCCGCCATCTAAAATTGAACTCCTTCTATAAAAAATACCATATGGGCTTAACGCACATGAATCGTTTACTTTCTTGAAATATACTGAATGATATCTAATTGAATCGGTTTCTCTTTCCCCATCCAAAATTGGATGAGCTACAATTTTGGTTTGATTGGAATGTTCAAGATAGCCTGAGATATTATTATCACCTCTTAAAACCGTAACCTTAAGAAATTTACCTTCCCCCGGCAGAAGTCTAACAACTAAATCTTTATCTTCCCATATCGTTGTATCAATATATTTGTAATATACTGGTGATCTCCAAAACCATTTCGACGTGTCTTGTAAATATAAATCTCCACCTAATTCAGCAATTTGCAACATGCATTTATTTTGTGTTTTAATAGTATTTAAAAAGTTAAAAGGTATTGTTATCTCTCTACAACCTAATCGTCTCAAATATAATTCCCTCATCCTTGCATAACTTTCGAGATTTTTTGATTCATTACAACTATCATAAAATTCAGCTGTCGTCAAAAATCTCATGTAATTATTTTCGATCATTGGTTCTATATCAAGTCCCGGATATAAAATCAGAGGGTCTGTTCTTCTGTTTTGGATCCCAATATAAAACACAGTGTCCATACTTTGTCGTTTGTCTCTAAGAAGTGTAACATCAAAAAATGCTGAATCCCATGGTTCCTCAGTTAAAAATAATGTGGAATCATAAACTGCGGTTCTGCGTAATTTCCAATCAGCTGTATCAAGTGAAACAAAATTTTTCAATATTGAATCATTATAATCTCCATGCTGATTGTACCATGTTTTGTATCCCTTACCAAACCATGCTTGTAATTGAAGATTCATTAAAGTATTTTCGTTCTCTTTACAATAATCTATTATGTGCTTTAATTCAACTCTTGTTGATTTTTGACCTACATATATTCTATCAATGCTAACATGCTGGCTGTCGGCAATTGTAGATAAAGGTATATGCTTATCTAATCCATTCGGGTCATTGTTTATTACAAAATCACCACCAATACTGTCGGAATAAATGATTCCATTGTCAGTTACACTATCGATTATATCTTCTTTACCATAAGCCATAAGTCCTGTCCAACATTTATAATCATCAATAAAAGAATCGTGAGCTCTATCACGGTCAAATAATAAACCTTTAGCTCCTTTCAGTATATGGCTCATAATTAATGACCTAAACTCCTCCCCGGTCTTTTGTCTATTGGCATCACCAGCTTTAATATAAAGACCATTTTCAACAGTTACATCTTGTACGGTATCAAAATTACATCCTAAAAGTTCATGGTGCCACCAAATATCTCCTGAATAAAGAAATTTTTTATCCTGAACAAAATCTCTGTAAGCAACACTTTCTAAATAACCTTGAAAAGATGATTTCATATACATATATTCTATTTTCTTCCTATATTCAATAAGGTTTTGAATGGTATCGAGAAACTTCATAGTATAAGCATAACTTGCTGTGCTATCACCATTTCTACAAATAAAAGTTTCATAACCGGAAGTTAAAACGTCATTTCTGTTAATTCCATTATATCCGGGACCCAAACCCAAACCATAAGCATACTTCGGAAATGTAATATTATCATCGTCGGTTGTATAAAGAAAAGGAGCAGCTACTCTACGACCGGGAGAACCCATATTTATCCATCTTTCTTTAGCTCCAACATAATACCTAAACAATGAATCGTAAGCACCATCTTCCTCGGTTGTTCCTAAATTTCCGACCAATCGGTTATAATACCTGCAAGCAAGCCAAAAAGAAGTACCAATTTCGTCTCGTGTATAAAACCTTATTGCTTTTAATCCCTTATCATTTTTGGTTAAGGAATCCAAATCTCTTTGTGTATTTGCTACAATTAAACTGTCAAATTCACCTAATAACAACCTTCGAGCGTGAGGAGTAACAAGTCTTATCCAGTCTATTTCTATATCAGTATTTCCTAAATAAGTTACTTCTATATCTAAAGAATCATTTTTTGAATCAATTATTATTGGATTTTTAAGTCCATCACAAACAAAATATCCTGATAACATTATTGGCTCACACATAAATGGTAACATTTTATCTTCAACATAAAGACTTGAATCAATATGTGTATGGTATTGTGTTGTATCATAATACATTACAGTATCTTGGAGTGTTGTATCGAATTTAGCTATAGAGTCAATATCCGTATGGGGAATAGAATCAGAATGGATCAAATTCCTAAATTTCCCCCTATATTCATCGAGAGAAGTATATTTTTCGTCATATCTGAGAAATGTTCCCCATTCAAGATTACCACCATAAGGGATTTGCGAGAATTTTATATCATTCCATGTAGAGCTTCCATTTTTCTTGTATTTAACTTTTACCTGTAATACACTATCACCATCAGCAGTATTGTTAAATATATCGTGTTTCTTTACTTGCATATCAATATAAAATTTCTTTCCATTTGATTCTGGATTGGTATTATGCGAACTTCCTCTATGTATAGTTTCCTTTGTGTCACCCGGCCAGATATTTTTTAAAACAACTTCTCCTGAACAAATTGAATCTATTAAAATAATCGTGGTGTCTGTAAAACCAACATCATCATGAATGTACCTAAATCCAAAAACCGGGTCTGCGGAATCTGCTTCCCTTGTTTTGAAGCTACCCGGATTTGTAATTTTTAATGCCGGTTCGTACTGAATCCCCATCGCTTGCATAGCATTTGTTCCATTTCCGGCATTAGCCCAAATACCATCCGTACCCCTGATAACATAAGAACTGTCAGGTATTTCGTCCAAATCAATCGTTGCATCGGAATAATGCGTCTGGTTCATATTCATTGCTCTCGTCAAATGAATATTACCACCCCATTGCCACCCGAATACCATTCCTTCAATATCAAAATCAGGATGCTCGGAATTTATTAATGTAGTGTCCGGTATTGCTCCTATAATGAATTGCTTTTGAATCGGTTCATTTAGGACTTCTCTTATATAAGGAGCATAGCATTGATATGACGGCTGTATTTCTGATGAATATGGACTAACGGTTTCAACTTCGTGCAATTCCATATTTATCTCATCGTCTCCATCTTTTTTGACAATCGTAACCATAACCCAATTTGGCAAGTCGTTTTTGAAAGGTGGTTTCATATTTGATGTGTCAAAAGCACCTTTACTTCCCGACTGACCAACCGTTATATCCATAAAGTCCGGTTCACTGTAACGAATATAATAATGCATGTGCCCACTAAAGTTTGCTTTAACTCCGTATTTATTTAGCGAATCACGATAGGCAAATTTATAATCAACAAGTTCAAACATTGTAGGAGCGTGGGCAAAGCAGAATTTGTTTTCCTTATTAACATTTAACTCATTTGATAAATTGTCAAACTGAGCATCAGTGATTTTATAAATTTTATTTGAAGGTTCATCTAAATGACCGCTTATTGGGTGAAATGTATTATTCGTTATAACAAATCTATTGCTGTCCCCATAATCAAAATAATAATCCCATGCAGTATCGGCACCATTGCTGTCTAAATCCTCATTCCAGAAGGGATTGATTAGCTCTTTATAAAGATGATAAACCGAATCATAATCGTTATCTGGATGATACTCTGTAAAATCATGATTGCCAACTACTATGAAAACTGGTATTTCTGTAATAACCATCCATCCAGGAACATCAATTAAATAATCATAAAAATCATCTATCCAATTACCATCTTCATAAGCATCGCCGCAAATTATTATGAAATCCGGTTTGGGTGTCATATTTGATAAAGTGTCAAGTATTGCATTTATCATAGCATGGTTGTCATTATAAGTATATCCATAATGAGTGTCGGAAAGAACGGCAAAACGTAATGTATTGCTCGGTGTCTGATTATCGAGTAACTCTTTTGCTTGGTCATACAGAGTGTTTGATTGTAATGTTAAATTGCAAAAAAGCAATATTATAGCTAAAAAGTATTTTATTGTTTTCATTTTAAACTCCTAATTAATTTTTTAAAAGTTTAAATGAATAATTTTTATCTGAAAATTTAATTTCAAACAAATATACTCCCGGAATTAAAAAACCGATATTCAATGTAAGCTCTTTGTAATCTGATTGAATTTCAAAATCGGATATAGATTTAATTAATTTGCCGGATATGTCATAGATATTAACTAACGGTATTTCTGTAAATTCTTCTTTAAACTTAATTTTCAGAATACCATCTTTCAATGTGTAATTAAAATCATCTTCCTTTATATCTTTAACATCCGTTCCGTTCCATTTTGGTCTAAGCAAAGTTAAATATCCGGAGTTCTGACTATAGGCAGCAATATAATCATCCTTTGAAACATCTATTGCCGTTTGTCCTGAAAAAGGATATTCATATTCCAAAGAATCTCCATCAATATTCCACACGATTATTTTATCAGGTTGATAATCTTGATGATCGTGAAATGACATTATAAGATATTTTGAATCATTAGTGTATTTTTCATTATATAATATGGGTTCAATGACATCTTTTTCTTCGTATTGAAATTGTTTAAATAATTTTAATGTTTTCAAATCCCAAATAAAAATATCTTTACCAACACCCGCTGAATTAGCAGTAAGATGATTACAGTCAGGAGAAAAAATATTTTGATTTAAGGAACCATTAGGATTTTCAAAAATTTTTATTTCTTCATAAGTATTCAAATTTATTAAGATAACTGTTGAATAAGTACCTCGAAAATCCTGAAAACTGAAATATTTTCCATCGGAAGAAATCTGCGGATTGCTTGCATAATAATACCTCCCAACAAAAGTTTTAATTATCTCTTTTGTTGCAATATCTATAACAAGTATCTGCGGCTCGTCAAGTCCAATAAAACCAGTCAATGTGATTATCCTCTTTCCATCAGGTGTTATTAACGCATCTGAACCACCATAACTTATTATCCCAAATTCTTTTATTGTATAAAATGTAAAAATAGAATCACCAGTCAGATAATCCCATAATCTTATTGTTGCATCCGTTCCAGATGTTATTATAGTATCTCCAGATATTGAAAATCCTATTTTATTTACATACCCTGTATTCACCAAAAATGTTTTAAAGATTTCACCTGTAGTTATTTCTAATTGATAAAATTCTTTTCTACCTCCAGCAAACAAATACTCACTATCAAGACTAAAATTAACAGCTTTTATGTTAGCAATTTTTTTAGTCCAGACCGTGTCGGGCAGCGGCTCTTGTGCTTTTAATTGTATTATTAAAACAAGTAAAAAAGTGAGTGTAAAAAATGTTTTAGTTTTCATAACGAACTCCATTCAAATATTAGAGAAAATTTATATTAATAAAATTATTTACTAATTAATATTTACGAAATATAGAAGCCATTCATCAGTTATTTTCATCAAAGTATAATAACCCATAATAAATTTACAAAAAAGATATTTATTGGGCAAATAAAAAATATTTGACATTTACAAGTTTAATGCTATAATGATAATATCATCCACTATTTTGAAAGGTCAGAAATGAACCAAATTATCGGTGCTCTTTGGAAAAGAGAAAAAGACGGAAAGGAGTATTACTCCGGTGTCATTAGGGATCTTCACGGAGATATAAATATCGCCGCTTTTCCTAATAATAGGAAAACAGAAGAAAATCAACCTGACTTCAACATTGTCGTTAGCTGGGGCTATGAAAAGAATGGAAAGAAAGAAGAAGTAAGCCAGCCAGCAAAAAAGAACGGCAAAAAGAAAAAAGTTGAGGTTGATGATGATATTGCGTTTTAAATTAAAAACCTCGTGTAATGCGAGGTTTTATATTAAAGTTAAATATTATTGAATTTTTTTGATAAAATTATAATCTGAAAATTCATAAACTATATTTTTTAATACATCATTTTCAAGCTTAGCTGTATTGTATATCCTTTGTAATAATTCAGGATATTTATTTGCTATAGGATATAAAATATATTTATCTTTCTCTCTTAATTCCAAGCCAGAATAATAATCTTGAGTTGTTGGACTTTCTTTAAAATATTTGAGAATTATTAATTCAAATATTTCAGCAATGCAATTATTTATTACAATTTCCTTATAATGACTATTGTGGTATTCATTGAGAGGTATGAAATACCTAAAATGAATTAATTCTGGTTCTTTTGAAAGATGCTCAAATATAATATAAACATCTGCTAATCTTCTAGCTTCATCTGAAAAATGAGATATTATAACATTTGCTTGCCCCATTCCTCTAATAAAATTTGACTGATAAAATAAAATTTCTGTCATAAAATTGTCCTTAAAAAATTAATAAATATAAACCCGACCATTAAAGATCGGGTTTATTGATTAGTGCTTCATATCCCTTGGAGGAAATGGATCATTACCATAACTATTAGAGTTTTGGATTTTACCATCTCTACCATGGATAATTAATTCTGCTTGCTGGTTTATTGCAATTTGCTTTCCAGCATATAGTGCTTCGCTCTTATTCCCAAAAGTTTTAATTGCCTTTTCGGAATTTTCGCCTTTAACCTGCCAATCATTTTCATGTGGCACTATGTGGTATCTTTTGCCCATCGGCATATCCTCTATTATTATAAAAAATTATTAAAATTAGCACTCTTATTTATAGAGTGCTAATATTCTAAACGATTGAAATTATTATTATTTTACCATATTGATATTACTTTCCCACAAATTATTAACATAATAAATGAATAAATTAAGTAAAATTTTACTCATTAAAAAAGTAGTAATAAAGAAAATAAACCAAGTATAAAATTAATCTTAAAAGCAAAGATTATCACTAATAAAATAATTACATAAACGAATAAGGTTTTCATTATTCTTCCTCTAAATACTTAGCTAAATTGGCTATCAAAAGTGATACAGGGATTCTGCCTTTCTCGGCTACTTTTTCCGCTCCCTTTGATAGAACATCAAGGGATATTGCGGCTCCTGACTTAATGGCGGGTGCGTCTAAGATTTCAAGAAGTTTGGTAACGGCAAAACCTTTTGTTCCACCAACTCCGGCTCCAACTTTACTGGCAATACCCATTAAATTATAATTGCTAAATCTAGTTTGTGCCTTTTGTAGAGCATTGTCAAATTTATAGAGATTACTTAGTCTTTCGTTGATGTTTTTAACAATAGGTGCTTTCTTGACTATTTCTTCTTTTAATCCCCTTACCATTTGCTTCTCACCCTCGATCCTTGCACTACTCATCGTGTTGTAATATTTCCTCAATGCCTGTCCGGTCTTAACCTTAATTTCCTGTGCTGTCTGAATGGTAATTCCTTTGCCGTATTTTTTAGCAAATGCTTTGTAAATATTATCAATCTCTTTCATTGCCCTTTTTGCCTCACTTATATTAACTTGGTCTTTGAAAAACTTTTTCGCTTCATCAACAAAAGGTTTTAGGTTTTCTATCTTGATTACCTTTTTAGATTTTTGTGCTTGCTCAATAGCTTCACCAAGTAAGTTTTCAAAATCGTCAATCTTGGTTGCTACTTTTTCAACTCCTCCTCTTGTCAGCCAAATCCTCTCATTTAACCCGATTTTAGTAATATCTTCCGCCTTTGTAATTATCTTGCCTGCTTTTGTGATATTTTTGGGCTTCAAGGCAGACTGATATAACTTTTCTGCGATAAGGGTAATTGGCTTTTTAGCTTTCAATGCTAATTTAGCTGTCGTCTTAGAACCCAAACCTGTTGGTGTTAATTCAAGGGCTGTTAATGCGATATTTTTAGCGGCTTGTCCGGGTGTTCCTAATAGTGCGTCAGCTTTGTTTGTGAATATTCTTTTAGTAGGTTTATTTGTAATCAATTCTTTGGCACTCTCGGCTCCTGCCCCGATAACACTCCCAACTGTTTCGGCTGTTTTACCAAACATAAAATTAGCCGCTTTTCCAATTGTTTTGTCAGCTATATTTGCAACTTTACCTAATAATCCCTCTTTCTGTTTAGTAGGGATAACAATTTGTTTTTTCTGCACTTTTAATTTCTGTGCAACTTCTTCAATATCTTTTTGAGTTGGTGTTCCATCAAAATTGACAACTGTTCCATCCTCAAATCTAATTTTAGACATATAATTATTCTATTGTATAATTAATTCCACTTGATGTTGTCCCGTTTGTAAAACTACTGGAAGAAGTCTGATTTTCAATATCAATCTTACTTATATCAATGCCTGCGTCAATTAACTCCTGTAATTTTGTAGGGTCAATTACCGGATTTTCAGGATCTTTACCCATAACATTTTTGTATTCGTAAAGTGTAGAGGTAATTTTAGAGCCAAGCAATTCAGCGGCTTTGTTAAATACAGCATCAAACTGTTGCGGTGAGTAATTGGAAATCATAACAGTTCTCATTTCTTCAATTTCTTTTTCTGTAGGAGCGGCGTTTCCACCTTTGTAAATTTTAGCCATTTCGGAAGCAAGTAAATTTAAGTTAAATTCAAATTCAGCGATTTCAGGATTACCGACTTCTTTCTTTAACATATTCTTGATAGTGTTGTATTTCACAAGTTTTGTATTCTCAAGATTGTCAGCGATTAATTTAAGACTTGCTAAGTGTCCCATAGAGGTGTTGATAGCAATTCTGTTATTCATCAATGTTCCTGTTTCCCAGTTTTTCCTGAATGTAGCTCTATTCTTGTTTAAGTTAGGATTAAAGTTTGGGTCAATTTGAGTTGCTAATTTGATATACTTCAATCTTTCGCTTTCAGAGAGGTTTTTACCTAGTCTTGAAGATAGGTCATTGATTAATAATTCACCATTAACAAGCTGTTGAGCAATTACCAAATCATTATTGGTTGCTCCTCCAAGGTTTTTACTTAGAGTATTTTTAAATCTATCTACATAAGCAGGTACATCATATTTTACTCCTTGATTATTTGTTCCAACTTTGCCTTCCCAGTTAGGAGTTCCGCTATTCCACATTGAAGCTATCTGTTCAGGAGTATAGCCCTGCTCTACCCATTGTTGGATCTTCCATTCTGCAACAGCATCCTGATTTTCAGGAGTTGCATCTAATATTCCAGTTTGTTCTTTTATTGGAATACCTAATGTTTCTGAAACAAATTGCTGGCTCCAAGATTGCCATGTTTTAGGCATAAATTGATAAGCTCCATATTCTCCGCTTGCTCCCTTTGATGTATAATTTCCATTACTCTCAATCTGTTTAATGGTGTCTGCGATGTCAGATACTGTGGCATTACTCAAATCAAATACAATATTTCCATTTTGATCAAGAGTTAAGCCCTGTTGTTTTAAATCAAATAAAGATTGAGGGTCCAAACCTGTCGCCTTTTTATAAATAGCACTGGTCTTTAGTTTGTTTACAGCTTCTTCCATACTATCGTTCATAGTAATTCCGGCATCAGGATATTTAGTGATGAGGTCTTTTAGAATACCTCTGTTTTCAGGATCATATTGTGGATTATTAACATAAAAAGTATTTAGCTTTTGTGCAATTTCATCAGGACTGTCTGTTAAGGTCAAACCTGCTTTATGGGCTACAACAGCGGTGTCGGGATTACTCATCAATTCTAGAATAGTATCTTTGTTTGCTTCAATATTTTCAATATCTGCTTCAAGGTCTGCCTTTAAATCATCAATGGCGTCTTTCTCATCATTAGACAAGTCCAAAATCCTTTGTTCTGTTTTTTCTTCCTTTGCGTCATATAAGGCACTCACAATATTGTAAAAGGATATTCTGTCTTCGGTTACGGCTTTTACAGCACTCGTTCCTTTTGTCATAATATCAAAAGCAAGATTGAAGTTTCCATCAATCGCTTGCATAGACGCTTGTGCTGTGGCTATTTTTGAGGTGTATGTTTGTTTTATGCTTGTTTGCCTGCCTTGCGAGACTGAAAATAGTGCCGGTCTGCTTGCCTCGGTTTCCAATTCGTCATTCATCAACTTTGAATAACTGATAATGTCGTTTGTTAATCCTATCCTTTCTTTAAGCTGACGTTCCACTTCTTGCTGTGTAAATACGCTAGAAACGCCACCCAGCATGCTGTTTGCTATGTTATAGGCATTATCTGCCATCTCTTTGGTTTTTGTGTCGTAGGTGTCAATTTCTGCCTGTTTTTCGCCCTGTATATTCTTGAGGTTGGCTTCTTCCTGTGCCTTTTGAGTTTCAATGTCTTTTAATTGCTGTGCTTTTATCTGGTCAAGCTGTTTTTGCAGGTCTTTTATCGTGGATTCACTATCGGATTGAGCCCTTTTAGCATATATTGCCTGTGCCATGTCCGTGGCTGAAGTATCCGGTAATTGGCTAGAAACATCAGAATTCAAACCAAGATTAAGTCCTGAAGTGTCAATTTGCGGTTTATAAATATTCCTACCGACTGTTGGCATAGTTGTCGGTGTCGCTGTCGGTGCAGATACTTCTTTGAAATTTTCACCTTTCCCAAACTCTGTTGGTCCTAAAACCCTATTAGTTCCAAATTCAATAAGTTGATCGGGTTGTCCTGCTATTTTTTTGCGATAAAAATCTGTTAATGCCATATAATAAAGTTAATTTTAATTCAAGATGATTGATTATATTTTGAATGAAGGAAATTCAAATAATTATAAAAATATTTTATCCAGATTTTTCTATTATAATTAGTTTTCGTGTGGCAACCGATACATAGGGTAATAAGATTATCAGGATTACAATTCTTTTTATTATAATCAATATGATGGCAATGTGTAGCTGGCTCCTTACCACAAACATGACATATATATTTATCACGCTCTCTAATACTTCTTTTTAAAGTCTCAGTCCAATCAATAGAATAAGGTTCAAATGATTTCCCACCTCTCCAATTTGGATGATTTTCGCCACATTGAGTAATACTTTTTGTTTTGTTAAATATACTTAAATATGGTCTTTTTACACCTCTTAATTTTAAATTCGGCTTACCTTTACGTGCTAAACTTAATTTTCTTCTATGTTCATCTGTAAATGGTGGTAATTTTTTCCCTAAGCGAGATTTACTCATTTTTCTTCTTGTTTCTTCAGAACAGAATCTACCTTTACTTTTTTCACCAATTTTTCTTTTCGTTTCTTCACTAAGCTTTCTCCCAATTTGACGAAGACTTATTAATTTTTTATGTTGATCTGAAAAAGGTTTCCTTTTTTTAATATTTATCATCATATTATTATAATAAATCAATGTATTTCCATGCACTATTGATAAATAAATAAAGCCTATAATTTGTTCCATCGAAATATAAAACTATCTGCTCAAAAAAGTTTCTTGGAATATAAGTCGGGGCTGTGGTTACATGCCTTTTTACTCTGCTTAATAAATCAAGCAAAGAGATGTTATCCTGATTTGGCTTCTGTAGGCTCATAATCTATAATTATTTTTTTAATTGATAAAACTCCGCTGGTATAATCAGTAAAGTCAAAATACAATACGACATCGTTTGTAAGTTCTGGCTTTGGCTTTAATTCGTGGACTGTCCTTGCTCCGTTGCTCGTATAGGTAATTGTGGTTTCAAGAAGGGTTGATTTGTCGCCGATAATTTGAACAGCTACTCCGTCATTAGTAGCCAATTTTGTAGTAATGACCTGAACATATCTGATATGTGCTAAACTATCCAAACTGATATTTCTTGTCTTGGCTTGTCCGGCTCCGGCTCCACCGCTATATACAAGTAATTTATCATCATTTCTACTGACTAAGAAAGTTGAGCTATAAGAATAAGCAGGAAAGATTGCTCCTTTTTCTCCTGCATTTGTTAATGGTGCTAATACTCCTGCACTTAATCTATCTGAGGGAGATCCGTATGTCATTATTATACCATAATCCTGCCACCAAAGCATTCCGTCATGAAAAGCAGTTTGTCCCGGATAGACTGTTGTTGAGGTAATCCTGTCAATAACTCTAAAAGCACCACCTTCAAAAAGCATTACATGAGTTCCGAATATAGCAAGGTCATTATTGTATTTTTCAAGGGAATAGCATAGTTCTTTGATATAGTACTCATATTGCCATTGTGTAGGTAAAAATGTATTCCAAAAAATTAAAATGCTTTGAGTTCCTTTGGTAGCAAGGATAACAACATAAGTTTCGTAAACATCTATATCTTGGGCTGTATATCCAGTTGGTAAAGTTAAAGCTGAAAGGTTAAGAGTAGTATTATTTAGACTTGCAATAGTTCCACCATTACAAATATAAAGTATTCCTTGAAACTCTACTGACGGGTGAAGTGCACTCGTTAAAGCACCTGCACCGGACGGAACTGTTGATCCATAATCATCATCAAAGGTCTGAGGTGTTTGTTGCCCTGCCCAGTCTGCTCTGCCAAAGTCTGTTTCATGAAAGTAAAAAAGATAATTTGTGCCTCCTTGGTTATAAACAGCTAATCCCTGTGAGCCATTTCTCGTGCCTTCATTTCCGCTATCCAAAATACTCACCGCAAAAGCGGAATTAACCTCATAAAGATAGCCGTCATCACCATAGCCGTAATATCGTGATCCATATTTCACAAAATATTTAATGGTGTCTTTTACAACACTTCCGGTCTTATCAGTTCCTGCGTTTCCTGCTTTTAATAATCCGAATTTGGCTTCAGTATTAAACAAATCAATTCCTTTGGTGTAATCACGCTGAAAAAGTCCATCTTCCGTGAAATGCCCGGTCGCTATTCCTGAAAAGAAATGTTCGGGTTTTAAGGTTATTTTTGCCATAATTTAAGAGAATGTAAATAAAACTCCATGGACATACCAGCCAGTGTTATATGTATCGTTTGCATCATTTCCTACCCTGTTAATTGATAAACCAATAACATCGCCCTCAGCAGTAGATAATCCATCCCAAAAAGAACTGGATAATGAAATAATCCCCATTTTATCATCAGAGCCACCACCAGCATAAGTTGCTACACCAGGACTTGTATCTTGAGTAGCTTGAAAACCAGCAGTAAATCTTGTTTGACCAACTTCAAAATTTATGTACAGATTACCTGTGCTCCCTCTACGATATAAAATTTGAATTGAAGAAATTGAGCTATAACCAGTCGGTATTCTAACTGCAAAAATCCAGGTTTGACTTTGTGAATCGGCGAAAAGAACATTTGGAAGCCTATTATTGGTAGTTAAACTTGCACCAGATAAATAACCCGTTCCAGGCATAACGAATACTTTGCTATCTCCACCTCCTCCGCTTGCGTCTTGCCACTCAGGTGCAGTAGCTCCAGCGTTCATCGCAAGAACTTGATTTGCTGTTCCTTTGGCTAATCGGGCTGGTGTGGAAGCTGCAGAAAAATAAATAATATCAGCTTGATTAGTACCAAGAGATTTTGGTATCTGAGCATCATTAGTGACATTACCTAAACCAACATCTCCCTTTGCTAAAGCAAGATCAGTCTTCAATTGTGCCATTGTTCTATTAGCCCATGCTCCTGTCTTTCTCTGTATAATATCATCATCTGAGGGTGAAAGTCCTGCTATTACAGATAAATCAGCATCTGCTGGTTCTGCTCCTACATCTGCAGCAGCTAAATTACTACCGTTAATTTTGTATTTTTTCCCTGAAGCAATATTAAAATCTCCATTACTATCCACATATGCACTACCCTCAGCGGCTGCTGAATCAACATCAATAACTCTATGCAGTTTTGCGTGATCTTTTGTGTTTAGGTCGTCAGTTGATTGTGGTGATACTAATGCCATATTTTTATTGTTAATCCCAAGGTTTATCTCGCTTTGTCCAGTCAGTAGTACTTGGGGGTGTTCTTTTAGTATATAATGTAGAGCTTGGAGGTATTCTTTTTGTCCAAATAACTTCTACTCCGTTAATAAATTTTCGTATATATTCAGTAATTTCAAGATTCTCGGTAATTGTCTTTAAGAAGGCTTTAGTATAGTTTTCAGTAACACTTAAAGTTTCAGAAAATATCTTATTTGCCCTCTTTATAAGGCTATCATCAGAGTTTATGGTCTCTGAAATGGTCTTTGAAAGCTTCTTTATAACTGATTCATATGTATTAACAATTTCATCAATAAACTTGCTAATAATCTTCACTATACTTTCATTTACACTAACATTGTCAGTAACGATTTTATTAACATTTTTAGGCAAACTTTCTGTAATACTAATTGTTTCACTAACGGATTTATTGGTTGTTTTTAATAAGTTTTCATCAATACCAACACTATCAGACAATATTTTATTGGCAATCTTAGCAAAAGTTTCAGTAATTCCTACATAGTCAGCAAAGGTTTTTATTGGTTGTTTAATCAAATTTCCAGTTAAGCTCAAAGTTTCAGTAATGGTTTTTGATAACCGATTTATCCTTGTTTCGCTAATTCCAATTGTTTCGGTTAAGATTTTTGTTATAAAGCCGTTAAAGGTTGTCTGACTATCATTAAAAGTTGTTCCGCTTTCGTTGAAAGTCTTAGCCATATATTAACTAAACTTAAACTTGTAAGTAACTGTGAATTGGTCTCCGATAGGTACATTGACAACATCAAATACCTGTCTGCCAAACATTGATCCGCTTGAAGCGGCATTAAATGCTCCGACTTCGGTAACGGCTTTTGCACCACTTGCTGTCCAAGTCTTGGTAAGCTGTAATGTGTCATTCGTGTTTGTGGTGGTTACTCTTGAGACTGAAGCAGCTGCTCTTTCAAGTCCGCTGTCAGTAATAGCTGTTTCCAAGGCAGTGTCATCAGCAGTTGCAGCTGTTGTTCCAGTACCAAGTTCAAGATAAGTAAAAGCATCTTGGGAGTCAACATTTCCAGCCAAACCTGACAATACCGCAAAAGCGGCTTTGGTTATGGTATTTTTGATTGTTCTGATTTCCTTGATTTTACCGTCTTTATCTTTTAAGACGATTTCAATTAAACCAGAGATTTTAACATCTTCTTTTAACATAAGTTTTAAATTATTTAATATAAATTTTCTTCTTCTGGTTCCATTATAATGGCTCCAGTATTTATTCTATTTGAATAATGTTCAAGCATTTTGGCTTCGTACTTTTCTAAGTCTTTGTCAAGCTCTCTTTTTTTGTTCCACATTTCATTGGCAATACAATAATCTATCGCTGCTCCAATGCTGATATACCTCTTAAATGGTTCGGCAAGGTTAGGAACGTCTGTTGCTCCTGATAATTCAACAAGGTCAGTTTGATAACGGATTTTAAGTCCATCAGTAATATCTGGGATTGTTGTAACTGGCAAATAAACAAACAAAGAATTATCCATCAAGTCAATTTCAGGTATCTCGGGATAATAACCATAATCAGCTTGGTCGGGTTCTTGATAGATATTATTAGGGTCTCTTATACCTGCTTTTTTATAATAACCTGTGCTTTCATATTTGATGTAAATATCATTGATTTTCAAAATGTCATTTGGCAAAATGTATTCTCTTTGTCCGGCAACTAAATTGGTAGTAGAGATTTCACCATTAATCTGCCAATCACCATTGGCTTTTAAAACAATTCCAAGAGCTTCTTCATATCTCCTATTAATATTCCTATTCAGGTCTGTGCTACCATATTGTGTATTGGTGCTGTCTCCAAATACATAATACCGGGCATCAGCTTGTAAATCTTGTAGTTTAAATGACATATTATATAGCTTTTTCGATTATTTCACCTTTGCCATTGACCTTGTCAACCTTATCCCACATTGCTCTGTTGATCGGTTTAGGGATTTGATATTGTTTGCTCCTCGATGCAGAATTGATAATTGCATCAACCTTATCTGTAAATATCATCAGTTTGCCGTCTATTCCCATTGCAAGTTTCTGCTCTTTACCTTCTACTAGAAGATAAAGTAGATTGTTAATTGGTATAAACATAATTTTATCTTTTTGAATTAATGATGGTTTAACTATGGCTCCAAACTTATATTTCCATGCGTATCTCTTGATTGACTGTGTATAATGGTCAAATATCAACCAATACTCGCCATACTTTGCGTCATAGATGATTACTGAATGATTGTGTCTGCCCTCCGGATTTAAAATACTATCACCTGAAGCATACTTTACCGTAACGATTAAAGGTGATCCTCCCAATGCCTCATAAATGTCATTCGCATTACTCGGATTAACATATTCTCTTTCAATATCCCATTCTTCAAAAAACTTTTGTCCCTCTTTAAGTAATTCCGGTGTGATGATTTTCTTGTCATTTAATTCTTCCCATGAATTGCCTTTGGTTTCAAGTCTGTTTTGGTCAATCAATCCGGCATACTTCAAGCCCTCATAAAATTCTTCATAAGTTGTTCCTACTCCATTTCTGATATTTGCGAATAAAGCAGAGTATTGATCATTGAAATTTCTTTGAATACCTGTTTTGTGATTAAGTAAAATCTCAATAGCATTTAACCATGAAAAAGGAACGCACCAATAAGTTTCAATTCCGTTGATAATTTGCTTTTCAACTAAGGGTAAAAATCTTGCCCAAAATTGAGGATTGGTTATATCTGCTCCTAAAGGTGTCCAGCCCTTATATTCCCACTGATTTATTCCCTTATTCTGTTGGATTAATCCAAAGTTGTCCATTTCAATTTATTACTAAATAAACTATTGCTCCAAAAACTTCAACTAATAATAAACCGATAGCACCATAAACTAATTTCTCAACTCTTTTTTCGGCATAACGTTCATCTGCTTTTTCAATGAATTCTTTTAAGGTAGTTTTAATTTCTCCTACATCGGTTGTCAGATTTTTAAGATTTGTTTCTAATTTTACCATATTTAACGCTAATTTTTGTAATTCATTGTTTGCCATATTAGTAAGTCCAAACATTAAATTCCGGCTCGGAAAAATCAAGGTTTGGCTCGATCAAAAAACTGATAAATAAACTTAGAATTGACTGGACTGCATCAATAACCATTGACACAACTGGTCGCATTTCTGCTAATATGCCTGTCTTCCATAGTAAGACAATGATCATCGGCATTACAACAAAAACCAATAAAAGTGTGGTCAAACAATTATTGAGCATTTGGTTGTGAGTTAATCTTCTGTCCAAAGTAAAATGCCAATACCATCATCAAAGCATTGTTAAAGATTTCAGGAATTTGAATACTGAAACCCACAAAGATGACAAGTGATAATACCATTAACAAAAGGACTATTCTTGTTGCTGATTTCATAATTTCTTTCATAAAATTATTTATTAAGAATTGCTTTAATACCCAATAAGGAATTGGTGACTGTTCCAGTTCCCTTAGCGGAAATACGGATATAATTGCCATAAACAGGAGCGGTAAAGAGATATTTGCCGTCTGCTGTCATTTTCTTTGTGTTGGCTACTTCTTTAACATCATTATTGGTCAAATCCTCTACTGTGGAAGTTTCATGATAGAAAGTAAATGACGAAACAGAAGCTGTGCCGTTTACTGTCGCACTTCCAGGGCTTGTATTATCATCAGTGATGATTTCATTGTCAATAAAGTCAATGTTATTCAACTTTTGAAGTGTTAATGTGCCTGTCGTTCCTCCGTCTGTATCGGCAATAATCAATCCCTTTGCACCGGATTGAGCACCTGTGAGGGTCTGCCCTACTGTAAAATTGGCTGATTGTCCGTCATACGCAAGATCGTAATACAATTCAGCGGCGTATTCTACCTTGATTTCAGCGTTTGTTAATGAACCAACAACAAAATCGGCTAAAATAACAAGTTCGCTAAATAGCTTTACATCTTCAATTAAAGTTCCGGCTACATAAGCATCGGTTAAAACCGCTTTTGTTCTTATGTCTTTTAGAAGTTCCATAGAAAAAATGTTAATTATTTAGCTTTTGGCTTTCTGCCAGTCTTGGCTTTTGGTTTAGCTTTTGGAGTTTCCTCAACTGAGATTTCTTCTTCTTGAGGTTCTTCCTCTACCTGTGCTTCTACAACAGGTTCAGTTGTTTGTTTATCACGGGCTTTACGAGCCTGCATTTGCTCTAAGGTTTCCCAACCGTGCCCGTCATTAAATAGTTGTGGCATAATTTTAAAATTATTAATTATTATATAAGATTTCAATAGCTTGTCCGGCTATTAAAAGCTCGTAATGTTGATAAATAAGTTTCATTAACAACTTTTTTTCTTTTTTGTCAAAATTAATATTTTCTACATCTCTGATTTTCTTCCATAGCTGATAACGTAGATTAATAACTTTTTTATTAATCCTACCCTTTTCATTATCAATTACATCTGTTTGGCTTTGATTTAATAAAGCAACTTTGATAATGTCTTTCAAGATTACTTCCCTGCGTTCGGAAGTTTCTTTTTCCTTGCCATTTTCGTCCAATTCTTTGGTCCGAAAATTTTGTTTCATCGGTTCTCCATCAGAGTTTACGATGACTGTTTTTAGGTCAATCATAAATATTTTTATTTAATTAAACTTTTATTTCTGCCTCCCTATAAAAGAGGCAGAGTAAAAAAGCTCAATGTTAAGCCTCTTTTGTGAGGACACCTGAGTATCCCATAACCAAATAATCAGTACCGTCTGAATAAACAAGAGCGTAGTTGCCGATTACTCCTGCGATAAGCAAGTATTTACTTGCAACACCATTTCCACCAAGATAAATCTTTTCACCAGTTGCTGGAGTTAAAGTAACAGTCTGAGCGACTGTTAACTGGACTCTCATAAACTTACCCTTAACGTCAGCAGCTGCTGGCAAAGTCAATACGATTGCACCAGAAGCTCCTGTGTTAGTGTTGTTTTTAGGAAAGTCTGCTGCTGCAACCGTTGCTGTTGCTGCATTGGCTTTAACAGTTGCCTTCGGAGAAAGACCAATAATACCATCACCATCAATAATAGTGCTTTCATCAGTAGATCCTGAATGTCTAACTTTAAAGCCATTTCCAGTGCTAACAAATGTATTTGAGTGCATACAATTTTATTGTTAATTAATTAATTAGGGGATTTATTAAAATGGGGAAATCCCCCTCAAAACCTCTGCTTAGTTTAGGCAGCACCAGTTGAACCATACCATGAATATGGCATATTGATTATACCCTGCTTCCAGAAACCTGTGCAATTTGAGCGGATAGCTTCATTATTCTGTTTGATAGGCTCTCTCAAAGTTGGATATTCGCCGATTCCTATCTTCAAAGGATTGCCATTCAAATCCTTACTATCACGCATAAACCAATAAGCCTTATTTGTTGCTGTGATATAAGGAGTTTCAATAATGGTAAATTCTCCTTCATAGATGTTAATATCACCAACTGCAATAGGACTAATTCCCATTGCAAACAGTTTCTTAGCTTCTCGGGCATTAGGACTGCCTTTCTTGACTATAATAGTGTCAAAATTAACAACCATTGGTCTTCCTGAAGCATCTTGGAAGTCTGCTCCAATTTCCACAACATCGTCAACTGCGCTCTCACTAAATGCGGATGTGCCTGCATTAGAGAATGTTGAAGCTCCTGAAGTTTTCCAGCTATGAGTACCACATAAAGCTACTGCATCTGGTGCAGCAAAATAAGTAGTGGCAAAAGCATAGTTTAAAAACTTAAACATCTCAGTAAGGAACAAATGTAGGTTAGTTACTAAAAGTTGGTTTCTCTTGCGTTTTAAGGCAGTATTAACTTTAGTTGTGGCATCGCCCTGCTCTCGGCGGTATTCGTTTTCAAGCAATTCAATTGCTCCGCCAAAGCGTTTTTCCTCGATCTGGACGGAATAGCCGTCATTCAAATCAAGAACCGGAGGAGTTTCTGCGTTGCTCAATTCCTTGGCTCCGCTCATGCCCTCGATGGAAGTGTATATTTCAAACACTTCTGTAGTCGGGTAAATATCAACAATTCTATTGTCAATGTATTGGTTAATAGCATTGGACATGGCATTGTCGAAAGACTTTTTAATGCCTTTTACCCGCTGTAATGCGTATTCGTACAACATAAATAGCGTGTTAGTTAATAAATAATACCTCTAAAACAGAGGGTAATTGATCCTGACTTCAATGTTAGAAGCAGAACCAACAACACCGGCGTCAACACCTGAAGAAATCTTAAATACTTCAGTAGTATTCTCGCCTACATCAATTTTCTGAACTGTTGAAGCTACAACTAAGTCGCAGTTAATGCCTCGGTAGGCTTCGGCAAATACAGCATCGCCAGCACCTTTCAAGGTAAAGTCATTACCGATAGTTACTTCAATTTCGGTCTCACCATCACCTGCTCCATTTGGGGCATAAGCAAGTGCTATGTCTGTAGCAGTTGCCTTGATGATCAATCCTGAGCTATCCAATGCAACAAGGTCTCCATCTTCAATGACCGTAGCGGATGCCTTCTCTGCCTTAATAGTACGGATTTTTTCTCCGTCTTTTAATCTGAAATCCATATTGGTTAGATTTTAATGAATTAAATTACTCCTTTTTAGAACTAAATCCGGTTGGCAAATCACTATCCAATTCATTTGCGATTTTATCATCCTCTGTCTCTGTTTGTCCGGGTTTCATTCTGTTTGATGGAGCTTTGATTGCTCCGCTAACCCTCTGCTTGACTTCTGCATTTTCAAGATAATTCTTGGCAATGGGATTGTTTTCCATTGTGTCCTCAAAAGTCTTGCCGTTGGCTTTAGCTAAAGCATTAATCGAATTATACTCCTCATCAGTCAGATTAGGATACTTTTGTCTATGCTGTCCTGTCTTTAATTCTTCCATTTCCTTTTCCAGCTTAGACAATTTTTCATTTTCCTGACCTTGTGGAGTATCGTCCTTTTTAGGCTTAGGATTACCATTTTCATCTAAATTTTCATCATCTTCTTCGGCTAAAACCTGTGTGGCTTTATCCCTCCAACTTTTCTTCTGTTCAATGGCTTTGCTAAGTTTCTTTTGGTTTTCAATCCGTTCGTTTTGGTAAGCAAGTTCTTTTTCAACTGCTTTATCAATGAAAGGTTTGTTTGCTTCATCATCAGCATCTAAACCGTATTCTTCAATGACTAATTCACGGATTTCGTCCTCGCCCTTTGGCTTAATTTCTTTGGAATTTTCCATATGTTTTTTGTTTCGGTTAGTTATTAACCTTAATTATTAATCTTTGAGCAACTCATCAAAAAATGATAATATGCTCTTAAAATATTTATTTATTTCTAAAAATGATTTGAAGTCCATTCCGATTTCTTCATTATTCCTTTTCTCAACCATAATGTTCTCAAAATCATACTGCTTTTGTTCGTTTTTTAAATATTCAATAATCAACTGCCCTTGATCAGAAGCAACTGCGTCTCTTAAATCAGCTATATATTTTGGGTTGTTAATATCTATCATATAGTTTTATTATACCATATTAGACATTGCATCACTGCCGTTTTCCTGTAAAGACTTCTCTTTCATCGGCATTCTGCCTTGATTTTGAGGTGTTGCCTGCGGTTGCTGTTGTGGGGCTGGCTGTGTCTGCTGTGTAGGTTTTAAACCCAACATCTGCTTAATATCGTTAATTGTGTCCATAACCGCAGGATTAGCCTGTAATGCAGGATTAAGCTCATATTGCAAGAGTTGAAGCATATTACTAATTCTTGCCTGCTTGTTGAATGCCTCGCCTGTGGTGTTGATTCCAACATACAACTCAATATCTTTGAAAAAGTCTTTGAATACTTTAATGTAATTCTTAGGATTTTTCAACCATTCCTGTTTCTTGACTTCAACTAATTGCTCCCAGTCTTGCTTAGAAACTATGCCACCGGATAAAGCAACTGTTTTCATGTAGTTCTTTATTACCCATCCCTTAGCACATGCTTCAATGATTGCTTCAACCTGTGAAATATCGCCTGTTAATTCAATATCTTCATCGTCTGTTATCTTTGTTAATTCAGGCAATACCCATCTCTTAAATACAGAGGAAATGAATAAACCAAATCTTTCACGCTTAAAATTGTAATACTTACCCACAGCCTGATTTTGAACGGCTACAGCAGTTGCTGAGGTTGAGGATGGCATATTTTCACCTGTAGCTACTTCAAAAGCTTTTAGGGCTTTAGTGCATTCGTCAATATTCCTGTTCCATTCTTCTGCATATAAAGAAAGATTAGGAAATATATTATTGAGTAATTGCAAATCTTTAGCTTTTAAAATTTGCCCATTTTTAATTGAAGAAAGAATGTTTTTACCTGCAATTTTATCATCTGAGCTCCAAAATACCATTTTACTTGCCAATTTCATTACCTTACGGATTTGATTACCTAATTCATTAGCCCTATTCTGATATGGCATAGCAGTTTCTCTGTATCCCTCTCCCCAAAATCTGCCATTAAACTTGCCTAATCTGGCAAATTCATATGGTTTGTATCGCTTTACTTTTAATCGTCTTGTAATCTTAATTTCTTCAGGTATTAATTCTTCGGCAAATACTATAATTCCGTCAATCTGATTATTGTTTTCATCCTTAGTGCCTGACTTTGCTTTAGCCATTACCATTAATGCCTGCACAAATTCATTAGCATCATTATCTTGCGGATCATACTTTGTTCCATGAACTTCCTCTTTAATCTTACCTAAAGTTTCTTTAGAAATCTCGCCATACCTGTAAAATATCTCATAATATGGGATTAATCCGCTATCTCCAACATTACACATTTCATAAACTTTTTCCTTGTTATTCCACTCTTTCATATCCCTGACCTCTGTCTGATTCATTGTGTCTTTCTCAATAACAGCGGTGTCTTCCAAGGTTCTTGCTGATTGGTCAATAACATAAAGGTTAGCAGGTAATACAGGGCGGTAAATCTCGCCGTCATTATCAACTTTTCTGACGATAATGTTTCCGTCATCTACAAACTGATAAATAATCTCATTCAAGACAGTGCCGTGATTGGTCTGTCGTAGGAAGTTTCTTAACTTAACTCTTGCAACATATTCGTGAGCAAGATATTCAGGGCTGTCCGTATATGGCTCGATATTGTCTGTGTCAATATCAATGTTTGATACTGCGGTTTCAATCATCGGGCTGACAATGTCATAATATTCCCTATCATCTGATTGACCGGGAGCCAACTCTGTTAAAAATCCCTTATTCTGTTGAGTAATGATATTCTGAACAGTCTGATATTGACTAAATTCAACATTATCGGAAAGATTAATCGTTCCATTTTCATAATTATGTATTTCCTCAGTGATAAGATTAACGGCTTTCTGAGAATATTCATTCTGAATATCGCCGTTCTTCTCGTCTTTGGATTCAATTTTTGGTTGTTTAGGCATATTTTATTGATTATTTATATGGATTATCAATGTAATCTTCTTCGTTTTGTTTTACAATTTGATCAAAATCCGTTCCGTATTCTTCAGCTAACTGCAACTGATAAGCTGTTGCATCTGAAGTATCATCATTCAATGATCTTGGAAATGTCAAAAGTTCATTTTCCAAATCATTACATTCATCTTTAATATGATAAACTGATAAACTACTGTATCTTGGTATTAAACCTCTTATTCTGACTTCTTTTTGCGTTTGATTATGTTGTAATTCAACAATCGGTAAAAATCTATTTCGCTTTCTCATTTCTTCATCCAAAAATGCTTTTAAACCTACTGTAAAAGCTGTTTTCTCAATTCCAATTTTTTCAAAACTTCTTTTATCATGCAAAGTAAAGACATAATCAATCAAATCTTTCGGATTTAATCTCATTCGATAGCCGGATAAGTTCCACTTATTCTCACGATCAACATAATTCTCACAAAAACCAGTAAAATCAGCACTGGTCTTTTCGCTCATGGCAGTATCAATTGTTAAATAATTTCGGGTGTTAAGTTTCTCAACTTCTTCTCTTGTTCTATATTTAAACCACTCCTGCTTAAATTCCTGATTTTCTGTTAATATCGGGCTTTGCTGATAGAGAGCAGACCATTCATATGGTCCAAGAGTGCTTTTGATTTGTTCTAAAACTTCTATCGGATACTTCTCATTCCATAATGCTTCACCTTTCTTGCGATATTTTTCATCCTCCAAAGCAATAGCCGGGAAGTTAATCACCTTGCAAAGTTTTGAAAGTTCGGGATGTGCCAATATTCTGCCTGCCAAATCATCCAACTGCCAGCGTGTTAAAATAACAATTACTACTCCGTTAGGTTCAAGCCGAGTATAAGCAGTTGATAAAAACCAATTCCATTGCTTATTTCTGTTTAGCTCACTATTGGCTTCTTCTCTGTTTTTTAAAGGATCGTCAATGATTAAAATATTTGCTCCTCTACCAGTAATAGCTCCACCAATACCAACAGAAGTATAACTGCCACCTTTCTCGGTGATCCATTTAGCTTTAGCTTTCTCGTCAGCTTTTAAATTAAGGTCAAATATTCTTCTGAATATTTCATCATCTACAAGAGCCCTTGTCTTACTTCCAAAGTCAAGTGCTAAGTCAGCCGAATAACAAGCTGTGATTATTTCTTTATCCGGATTTCTACCTAAATACCATGCAGGGAAATTGATTGTTGCCTCTTGTGATTTACCATGTCGGGGAGGCACAAATAACAGAAGTATTTTAAAGAATTTGTCCCCAAATTTTTCAATCGTTTCAAGTTCCTCTGCGATAACATTATGATGCCAATTCGGTTTATACTTAGGATTAGTCAGAATACTAAAATCTATAAGATGTTCTTTAGCTCTTTGTTCCGCTATCATTGAGAATTCTTTGGGCGATAAGTTTAAGTTGCTCATCTGAGTAATTATTTAGTTTCTCGCCTTTTGTAGTTAAATCAAAATTCTGTGGTATTGTCTTTTTAGCAATTTCTAAAGCAATTTTTCTTTTTTCAATCGTGATCATTTCATTCTTATCTGCCTTATTTAAGTATGCCAAAAGAATATCCCAAGACTTTTCAATAACCATCTTGCGTGTTTCTTCTGATAAGGCACTCTTGCGACCGGAACGACCTTTTTTGCCTACTGCGTTGTTTCTTTTTTGACCTTTCATTTTTATTTCAAATTAAAATGATATTTTTGCTTATTATTAACTAAATAAAGTGGTAGAATATGGAAACGGAAACATTGACATTTTTTATAGTCTTGATTTTAAACTCAACGATATTTGCTATTGCGGTGGTAATGTTGATTAACGATTTAACTCAACATATTGATTATATAGACATGAACAAAGAAGTTAAAGTCAGAATTGAGATTATCGTGATCACTGTTAATATTGCTGTATATTTTATACTGTTGGTTTATCACATGCCAAACAGTAATTATTATTAAGTTCTAACCGGCTTTAATATCGTTCTCAATGCTTTGCAATGAGGGCAGTAATAAACATCGTTATTTAATGTTGGTAAAAGAGCCCAATGACAAATATCACATGATTTAGTTTTTCTTGTTTTTTCTGACATATTTACCATTATCACTATCAAAAGTAAGTCCGTGATAATCTGCCATTGCCTTAATCTTAATCAACAAGGTTCTGTGCATTTTGTCAAGATTATCAAATGCCTTTAAATATTCTCTGACAAGAGATGAAAGTTCGGAATACTCCTTGAAGATGTGTCCCTGCCGTCTCATTATATTTGCCAAAATATCGGTCTTGCTTTCTTTTTTAAAAAAGGATGATAAACTCATATCTTAATTATAGCACACTTAACATTGCTTATGGTAATGAAATTTCAAAAGCCTCTAAAATTTCTCTTTTTAGAGGCATCACTTTGATTTCTTTATTAATATTTTGGACAATGGAATTAACCCTGTGTATTGAAAGTTTTAAATACTTTGAAGTATCTACTTGTGGAATTTTAAAAATAAAGCAATAGAAGAATACTGATCGCTCTCTATCAGTCAGGTCATTAAGGTATTGAATATATGCCTCCTTGCTCATAAAAATTATTATTACACTTTTATTATAGCATAAATAATAAAATAAATAAAGAGCAATTATAAAACTAATTTATAATTTCATCAGAAAATCTACTTAAAAACTCAATACGCCAGTCATTGCCAAATTTCCTATAATAAACTTCGATTTCAGCTCTATGTCTACCTAAACCTTGGCATGGACGATTTACAATATATTCACCGTAGGATTCATCCCACTCAATTATTGCTTGGATTTTTAATGTCTCATCTTTCATATCACTCCCAACAACTTTTAAATCAACGATAGTTATTTTATTCCTACCCGCTCCACACACTCCAATTACGGTTCTGTTAATAATATAATCCAGAACATCATTTTTTAATCTATCATCGCTTATTTCGTTACCAGCAATGTTTACGATATTACTTAAACCAATATTATAATATTTATCTAAAACATTAAGAATAAAAAGAAAAACAATTATTGTGGCTAAAATAGTAAGGACTTTTTGAAAAGGTCTCATAATCTCACCTAAAAAGATTTTTAAACAAATCATTATTTATTGAAAACAAAATTAGCAAATAAATAATAATAATAATAACCAAAAAAACAAGCCCTGCATTTTTCAACAGGGCTTTGAGATGAAATCATTGCTTTAAGCAGCAACAATTTCTTCCACACTATAATCTTTAATGGGCTTAGTTAATACAGGAGCTTTCACAAAACATTTGCTATATAGTCTATGCACTATATTATCAGGATTTCTGTGTAAAACACAAACCTGCTTGCAATTATTCTTTAATAGCTCCTCTTGTTTATCGTTCATACTGTCACCAAGTAAAGCAACACTGACTAAACCAATAGAGATAAGATAAAGGCAGTCAAAAGGATTAGCCACTAAGACTATCCTTTCTTTATTCAACAATCTATGAAAGTTGTATAAAGGTCTGATAAAGTTAGCAGGATAATACCAATCCTCTTTCTTTGGATGCCATCCAACATAACCTACATGATTATTGTTCTCATCATAACACTTAAAAGCTATGCGACCGGACATAATGCTTTTCTGATGAACTAAGCCGACTTCTAAAGGTTCAACAAATTCCTTAGGAATTTTAAACATTGATTCTAAAAGAGAAGTGTAATGCAATTCAAGATTAGGTATTTCTCTTTTAGGAGCAGTAGGCTCAACTAAAAATTGTTTAGCAAGTTCAAGAGCGGTGTCTCGTAAAGATTTGTTTGATATTGTAGCATAGAAGTTGATAACTGAACCTTTAATTGAGGCGTTATCAGGCGAAAAGAATAAGTTTTTAGAAGTATTAATAATAAACTTAAAACCATTAACTTCACCTTTTAATTCACCATTCTTTTCGGTGTAGGGAATATTCAGCCAATTAAGCAATTGATTAAAATTAATCTTATTGCTGATCTCACGGAAATTAATGTAATCAGACATGGAAAACTCCTTAATTTGTTAATGAACTATTAAGATAATTATACCATAAACCAAAAAGCCTGTAAATTTTTCACAGGCTCTAGGTAAACCTAACTATAACAATTACTCTAAATGAGTTTCAACCTCGGCTCATAAAGTCGTAATAACCTGTCATTGGTTGTTGAACAAGTCAAATAAACATTCCGCTTAAAGAATAACACCTGAAATGTTCTATCGGCTAAAAAGCAGAGCAGGCAAAAGTCTCAACTATTGTTGATTGACTTCGTATAGTTATAAGATAATTATAACATAATCCAGCCTTGATTAAGGAATTTAAAGGTGGTTATGGGCTTGTGTTGCTTGTCTAATATAATTTTTGGTGCAGGTTTGAATAAAGGAGGATACATTTCAACAAGTGTATTCTTATTGCCAATTCTTAAATAAGCATTGTATTCATCAAGATTAAAAATTTTTTTATCATTCACATCAAAGTAATTAGCAAATCTTAAGGCTTCAAAATCACCACATCTAAAAACGACGAAAACATTAACATTACCAAATATAGCACTTAAAACTTTTGGGTCAATAGCTTGAAAATCCTGATGAGCAATAGTAAAACCAACTTGATAGCCACGGCTTAATTGAAGCATAGTAAGAAATAAACTGCTTGACACTAATTGAAACTCGTCAATATAAATAAGCAAAGGTTTTCTGTTAGTCTCTTGGAATAAATATGAATAAACGGAATAGACAATAAGGTTGGCAATAAATATCATATTATCTTCATCAACGGTTTTAAGATTAACTAACAGACTTTCGTTATTATCCACTAAGCTATCAATATATAATTCGTTTTCACCGGATATAAAGTATTTCATCTGATCATTATCTAAGAATTGGGATATCCTGCTTGTTATGCTACTCATTGTTCTTATGAAGTCAGCCCACTTCTGATAGCCGGTATTTTTTAAATCATCGATTTCTTTCCACCACCGAGAATATTTAGGGTCAAACTCATCGGGATTGTTAACATATTTTTTTCTTATATCGTGATAATTTAAAAAATCAAATAACAATTGAAAATTAACTTTATCCTGTTTAAAACCTTTCAAAGACTTTGAGATTATTTCTTTCATTCGGATCGAGCTTTCCGGGTTAATTGAAGTAGCGGTAATCAAAATATCCATAACCTGAACAAACTCTTTAATGATTGTATCAATTTCATAACCTTTTCTTGTCAGAGGATTAATAACCATTGGATAATCAAAAGAAACATATCTTATATTGGGATTGTTTTTGTGATAATTATAAAGTTTATCTACACTTTCGCCCTTGGGGTCAAGGTAAATAACTGAATATCCTTGAGATAAATCATAATGCACCATTCTTTCCATAAGAGCAGACTTACCCATGCCAGTCTTACCAAGAATATAGGAGTGTTTAAATCTATCTTTGATATTGGTTATTACCGGATCAGACTGAGTATAATCCAACATATAACCGAAAGAAAAATCATAATTGCTCATTTGATTCTCTTTTATTTTTATCTCGTTTTAATTTTTCTTCCATTTGTTCCTTTTCAATTTCATCCTTTTCTTTTTTTATCCTAACTTGTTCAGCTTCATGTTCCTTTCTCATGGCTTCAGCTTCGGCTGTTTTTGTTTTTGCCTCCCTATCTCTTTCAACAAAGTTTTTAATTTTTTCCATTTCATCTAAATTATTATATTGATTACCGTTGGGATTAAAAATAGAAGAAATAATAAAAGATTGATATGCAGGCGGAAAATCTACAATGGATAGATTAGACAAAACCTTATCAATGAACTTGGCAAAAGCATATTCCTTAGCTGTTTTTGCATTAGTAAGATTATTAAAACACTTTTCTCTCATAAGATTATTATAAGTATTTGCTCGAATATCATCTATGTAGACATGCTCTTTTTCATCTTGTGTCATCCTATCCTTAAGGTCTTGCTTTTTATTCTTTCTGGTAAAGTTAATTTCTCTGATTTTTTCTCTAAACTCTTCTTCTGCCAATGAAATATTATATTCACCCTGTTTCTTATCAGCTTCCATTTTACCATAACCCATATTGATTTCGTGCTTTTCTAAATCAACAAAATGCTGCATTCGATCATTGTGAGTAAGAAAAGAAGCATTAAGTTTTTCAATATCAATCCCTAATTCTTTTAGACGATTAATTTTTTCAATATACAAATTAACTTTTTCAATTTGTCTTCTACGACCCCACATAGTAAAAGCTTCGGGTTCTGTGACATAATCCATTAATCTGTCATATACCTCTTGAAGATTCATCTTTGACAAATCTCTGTCATTAAAGATACCGCCAAGATCATCATAATTTGCCATTCCGCTACCCTTATTATTTATATTTAATCTGTTTAATATCCTTTGAAATTGATGTTGATGAAAAAGAAAATATATAAAAACCAAACTCAAGAAAATAGCAAGAACCATTTCCCAATAACCAATAATAATATAGAATACAAGTATTATAAATCCTATCAAAAGGGCAACTGTTATACAGCCAAAAGCATATCCTTCACTCATTCAAAGACTTTCTAAAAATAAAACAATCTCCCCAGTCTTTAGTAATATTGCCAATAATAGCAACAGTAAACTTAAATTCATCTATAGTAGGAATTCTTAATTTTAATTTTGGAGCAACAGAAATCCAATAATTATAAACATCTATATTCTGTGATAATTTAATATAATTTTGGAGTTTATTTTCTAAATAACTATCCCAATTAGGTTTTTGTGCTTCAACTTCTATGAAAACAAGTTTATATTGATAATTCTGTTTTAAAACCATAAGAGCGTCAGGTATCAGATATTCAAAATTGGGATATAATAGAAAATAAAAATCAGGAAGTTTTAGTGCCTGAATAAAAACATCAGTATTATTCAATTCGTTAATATCACCTTTACCCTTTGGTATTTCAGGCAGCAAAGAAATATCAATAAAATCTTTTTTGATTTTTTTAATTTTTAAAATATCATAGGTATTTTGATTGGCTATACAAATATTGTTATTGAAATCCATACATCCAAAATGACTTAAATGTTCTAATTTATTTTTAGAAGCCAATTTAATACAAGAAGTAAAATTTGTAGATTGTAATTGCTTTGGTGTTGAGTATTTTAATATTGAAATATAATAAAAAAGCTTGTAGAAATCTTGTTTACTACAACCCTTTTTAATTGGATAAAAATATTCGTCTAATAAATTAATATCAAAAGACATATAAAACCTGTAAAAATTTCTTACAAATTACAAAAAAACTGTAAGAAATCAATTATAAAATAATGAAAAAGTTTACAGTTTAGAAAATAATAATGTTGATATTTATAGACTTATAAGATATTTACAGTATCACATAGAGGCGTAGAACACCGAAATGCACAGATTGAACGATTGTCAAGCCCTTTAGTGGCTTTACAAGTAAGTGAAAGATGTGCTAATGAGGAGATCAGGGTACAGGGCATCGGGTCTATAACTCATTCATCCATACACTAATTAGAAAAATACCTAAAAGCCAAAAAGGAATAGTAATAAAAATAAACCAAAAAGGCAATACTCCAAATCCTGGAAAAGATAAAACTTGGATTATCAGAGAAGAAATAATAAAAAAAATACCTACCAAATAACAATACTCATATCTATTAAATTTCATAATAGAATGCCCTGCTTATAGGGCTTAAAAAACTTAGTAAACTTCCCCTCGGTTATGCTTTCAAGCTTTCCAATAGCTCTTAGCTCTCTACAACGCTTTGTAATCTCGCTTCCGAAGAAGCCTAACTTCACTCCATTATTGACATACTCTCTACCTACCATTTTAGCAGGAATGATAAAAGAATGAAAGGTAAGATAATGATCAATTAGTTCATACTGTGTCATATTATTATAATTAAATAATATTATCCACTAATGACGAAGCTCTATCAATTTGACCGCTTTGTCCGGTCGGTTCCCCATGCAAGACCTTGATAGATTTCGCCGTCATTAATAGACAAATTACTGACATTGCCACCACTCCGGGTGCAAAGGATATAATTTCTTAAAACAATTCAAATTATCAACAGGATTAAAAACTTCTCCCTCACAATAATTTCCCCAAGTTTTATCAATAAATTGATAAAGACCTTTTGCTGTACTGTTAGAATTTGTAGCTAATGGATTTAATCTGCTCTCACAATAAGCTATATATAAACCCTTTTGCCCGGCTTCTTTTAAAATGTATTCTTCCAGAGTTTCAGCAGATTGATATTCGTGGATTACTATATCTGCTTTTGCGATATGAATATAATCAAATACTACTATGAAATTAAGAAGTATAATGATTAAGATAAGTGAATAGAGAAAAAGAGATTTCATAGGTTATTTTAATTTATATTTATACTTAGCTTTATAATAATTGACTGTGCAGATAACATTCGGATCGTCAGCGTATTTTGCTTGCAACAGTTTGAATTTAATTCGCCAGTCAGCGGTTGCTTTTCCTTTGTGTTCCAAAAATTCAGTATGTCCGTCCAAATGATAGATTTTAAAATCAACAAAATAATCACAAATAAATCTTCCATTAAGGTAAAAACTTTCTTTTACCTGCGTATCAAATCCCTTAATTAATCCTTGCCTTTCCTGTAATTTTAATTCGTAATAGAATTGTCCCTCGCTTTGACTATCAAAAACTTTATCATCTATTTCAACCTTTTTGTTGTGATATTTATTACCTCTCTGCTCTTTGAAAAGACTACCGTATTTCTTGTTGTATTCTTTAGCGGACATTCTTAGCATAAAATCTACGGCTATTAAAATTAGTTCCTCTCTTTAAATTTTTACAAAACCTTTTGAATTTGTCAGCAGGACCAGTAAAGACAGAATTAATGATAACATAATGAGGTTTGCGTGGCTTTCGTAACCACAAACGAAAAGATTTATAAAAGAAATAAAAATGACGGGTAATTGATTTCATAAAATAGTGATTAATTAACATAGTAATCTTCGGGGTTTGGAAGTTGAATATCAATCTCAGCAACTCGCCGGGCTATCTTTTCCATATAGTCAAAAAATTCGGCTGTATTAAGGGTTGTGGTGCTTCTTACGATAGGGATTCGCTTACTTCTATCAATTAAGAACATTGCTTTAAATGTGTCGTGTAATGTTTCAGGATCTTCGCCTATTTCGTTTCCAATATGCGTTAAACAAAGCCAATAATAAGAGTTTTGTTTAGTGCTTCTGTTCTTACGCCATTTTTTGATAATGACTTGAATTTCTTTACACTCCAAAGATCCAAGATATTTATAAAAAATTTCGCTGTTATAAATATGTAGTTTTTTGTCTTTAACTATCCCTTTAAATTTTGGAGTTAATTTTTTCATATAATAAACTTATTCATGCCCTCGTATCCGTTTTAATGGAATACAAGAGCATGGAAAGTCAACTATTAATCAAAGGGAATATTGTCAACTTGAATTTCTTCAGCGCTATTATTAGCTGGTTCTTGATCTCCAAAGAAATCATCTTGCTGTGTGTTTTGTTTTTGTTCTCTCTTTTCACTCAAAACAATGTTGTAGTCCGGTTGATTATCTTTTTCTTTACGGTCATTTTTAAATACAGCGATTTGAATATCACCGCTCAAATCATTTAACATTCCACTAAGAAATGTTTTACCGTCATTGCTCTTTCGAGACCAGAGGGCTCCAATTTTTCTGCTCATAAAATTAAAATTAATAATTAGTTAATTCCTTTTCCCTTAGCTTAATATTTAAGCATGAAAGGAAAATAGGATAATTTTTAAGGTAATCCTCTTTGCTAAACTCTTTTGTAGCAAAGTCGCCAGTTTCTTTGTTAAAGTGTAGGATCATCGCTTTATCAAAAGATTTTCCGGTTTCTTCTTCGTAAGCTAACTGATAAGCACTAATTTGATAATACATATCAGTATAAATACCTTTGGAAGTTTTGTAATCAAGTAAGACAAGTTTTCCATCAATTTCTACAATAGCGTCTAAAATACCGACAAACTCATGTTCTTTGGAATAGACTAATCGTTCTGCTTCAATAAACTTAACATTGTTGGAATTATACCAGTCCAAAAAGCCGTTAATTCCATTAAGCACTCTTTCGTCTTCAATAGAGGATAAATCAGGGATTTCAGTTCCATTGATTTTAGCTTGTCCAAAATTTTCAGCGAATTCGTGAACTTGGCTACCAATACTCGCTGCTTCATCTTTCTTAACATTATGATGATTTTGTGCTTCCTCTAAAACTGGTATTAATTCTTCTACTGTAAACTGTTGCCCGGATTTTTCTTCAAGATATTGCCGGATAAAGCCAATATCTGTATTGACTGCCCAAGGGATTAAGGCTCGGCTCTTATCAATAATTCCTGTGATCGAGGTGACTGAAGGCAAATAACTTCTTTGTCCGCTTAATTTAAAGCGGTGGCTATCGGGATAAAAATCAATTTCTATTGCACCATTATATAATTGGTGGCTTTCTTTATTAGTCATAAAATTATTTACTAGAAGCTTTATTTAGCTTTTTTTGTAATTCAGCTTTTGAATTCGCTTGTACTTGTTTTGATTCTGCTCCCTTGGAAATTTCTTTTTCAATTTCATTTCTTTCTTTTTCTGTTCTGGAAATAACCGGTTTTTCTTTACTCCACTGATATTTTTCTGTTCCTTGACAAGCATTGACAATTTCGCCAAATCTTGGTGGGATTACTTTGCCTAACTGACCTGTTCGGTCCTTTGCGACAAACTTGTCGCTACTTGGATCAACAAGTAAAACTCGCCTGCTTTCTTCGCCGTCATTAACAACAGTCATGTAAGCGACAATGTCAACCATATTCACTAAATCATCAGATAGTTTAGTTTCGACCTTTGGTCTCTTAACAAGTCGTCCTTCATCGTCCTTTTCTTCAATATGAGCAACAATGATAATGTGCTTTCCAGTATCTCTCAAAACCTTGATGTAATCCCTTAATCTTGATTTAAGCCATCCCCAACCTGCCATTGTAGGACTTCCGTCTTTTTGAACGAGTTTACTATCGTTCATAGCAATCATGTATCTTTTTAGTTTGTCCATTAATTCACCGATTGGATCAAGAATAATGGTTTCGTATTTTTCGCTTTTAGCAAGGTCAAGGAATTCTTTCATGTCGCCCCATTTTTCAATTTGAGCAACATCCATATTAATCCCTCTCATGCCGAAATATTTTGAGCCGTTTTCACAATCTGCTAAAATCGGCTTTGGTGCTGTTGAAGAAAATGATGTTTTTCCTACTCCACCCTCACCATAAACTAACATGACAACAGATGGTTTAAATGTAGGAGTTTGTGTGTTTATTAACCTCATAATTTTTTGATTAATTTATTAATTATATTAATCGACCTTTATATTTTTATTGAATAAAACTCATGATTAAATAAACCGGAATAATTGAGATAAAGAAACCCACTAAAATCCTTGCGTAAAGTTTGTTTCTATGATGATCTCTGTTTTGTTTTTCTAATTGGAACATTAACATATTTTTATTTTTGATTTTGTTCGTCTAAAAACATTTGTAAAGCTTCACGGGCTGATTCAGAAATGGTTTGATTTTTACTTTGGGAATATCGCCATAATTGAGCAAATAACTTTCTATCCATACGGACTTTGATCATTTCAATCTTGGGATTTTCCATTGTTTTAGGTCTGGTCATATTTAGGTTTAATATTATTACACTTCTATTGTATCACACGAAACAAACAATGTCAATACCTTAAAATACTTAGGAAAAATGCAAATTATCAGGTTTATGAAAAAAGTGTTCCACAGTTATCCACAGGAATTAATTTTGTTATGTTATATTTATATAATAATTTTGTTAATTAATTA